>CAZTQO010000005.1:186934-226708 GCA_964615655.1 uncultured Candidatus Obscuribacterales bacterium
CAGTACGTTACCTGGACTCGACGGCAGTACAATGCCGGGAACCGACAGCAACACCATGCCGGATGGCAGCAACACTTATCCCGATACTTATCCATCTATGGACAGCAGCAACGTTCCGCCACCATTGCCTGAACAAAATCCTGAAGAAGCACAAGAAAACAAATCGGGACCGCTTTCTTACATTAAAGACCATCCAATCCAGACCGCGCTTGGTGTAGGAACCGCGTTGTTCCTGGGACGAGGAAAAATAGCTAAACTACTTGGGAAAGCAGGCGGCGGAAATGAAGGTGGCATCTTCTCAAAATTAAAAACAGAGCTACCCAAATTTGGTGACGCTGGAAAACAGGACTTTTTACCCGGATTGGAAAAAGTAGCAAAAACTGCCCCCGAAGCCAGTGCGATTAAGGAAGCAGGAGCTATGTCGCCTTTACAGGAAAAATTTAGAAAAGCATTTCCCGGCTGGTACAAGATCTGATTTCAGAAATCTTTCAATTAAACAGCCTGTGTGGGAAGAAATTCATCGACTTTATCCGCTCTGAGTCCTGTTTGCAAAGAACCAGTGTTTGCCTATCGTCCAACCCAAAAAACGGCGAGCGCCTGAGGCATGCACACCGCTGCTTTCGAATTCGCCACCTGCAAAGACGAGTTCAAGCCCTTTCAAAACCGGCTCAAAGCGCTGGCGAAACTCACCTGTTTGCTCGCTTATGAAAAGATTGCAAAAATCGATAAATTGCGATTGCTTTGATTCTTCGACTAAAGAAAGAAAAAAGATCATCTGTCTCCATGCATATGCTGAAATCTTTAGCGCTTTCAACTGGGCACGCCCAGTCAATTTCAACTGCTGCCGCCAGCAAATATACTTAAAGCAAGTTTCTGCCATCTGCAGCAAGTCGGACTCTAACTCGGCTTTCAAATCCAGAGCGCTGAACAGACTGGCAAGATTATGTGTAGTCAGAATTTGTGCCTGTTCTATCACGGTGCCGTTAGCCGCAACGGACCATGAGTTCTTCGTATCAATAGCAGCTCGTGCTCTGCATATACTGTAGAACTCTGTAGAGGTTTTTTCCTTCTCCGGCTGCTTAATCGCAACTAGCTCCTGGTAATTGATACCGTAATACCTTTCATAGAGACTCCCCTGCAAGAAGCGCCCCGCATCCCAGGCTGCATGCAAGAAATTGAGACTGAATGCTCCCATAAAAATATCAGCTGCAAGCTCATCCACAAGAGGGATCTTCAAAGCAGCAGACTTTGCAAGCGCCCTTAATTCCTTGACCAGCCTGTTTGGAGTGATCGTCTGCGGAAACGATCCTAGTGCAAGACAGCTCGTCCGCTTCAAAGCCTGGAAAGCAGGTATTGACGAGTTCTTGAAACTGGCCGTCCACGGCTCAACTGCTCTTATCCAGGGAAGTTCCTCAAACTTTACCTGGCTCTCCAGATTTAAGAGAAGCAGTGAACGTCGCTGCCTGAAAGCTCGATATACCGACTCGCATACGCGAGCCAGGTCGGAATCCTCAACTGCGGCAAATTTAATACGTGCAGAAAGCAAGGGGAGAACCGAAGCCAACATCTCGCCGGATTGTATTATGTTAGCGTTAACGAGCTCAGCAAGTGGCACTTCCCAACAACGTCTTGCTTTTTTGATTATGGAAGCAGGCAAAGCTAGATTTCCATCAAGCGGCGCAAGATACTCATTAAGATCAGGCACACCTTCATCAGGCGGCAGCATTTCCAATCTATCTGCAAGTCGATAAGCAAGCTCATGATGCAAAGCCTGCCCGGCAAGCGCTCTCTGCCCTTTGCGCAAACTATTGAGACGCTCGCCGTCCGGATCACCGTACTTATGATCATATGCAGCAAGAATTCTGCGGAGCATTCCCAGCTCACGACTGCTTAAAGACTTCGGGGACGTCGGAGACTTCGACTCATTTTCAAGTTCATGTTCAAGCACTTTTCTCAGTGCCTCTCGCAAACGCGCAAAGTTCTCCTTCGGCTTTTCAGGTTTATTAGATAAATTATGCTCAGCACGCGCGTTTTCATACTCATGAAGCAATTCACGCGCCCGGTCTTTCCATCCATCACGAAAATGTTTCAACGGCCAGCCCCCGCTTAACAGGGGCTGCATATTTTCGCCTTTGATTAAAGAGCCCTGGCTATCTTTCTTGAAACGTGGAGGCTCGCCGTCAATCGTTTCAAGAAAGAGTCTCACGCATTTATCATAAAGCGGCGCCCAGATCTCAATTGATTCTTTCATGCAAAGAACAGCCCTCTGAGGACGCTTTGCACGCAAGCTCCTGACTACGTCTGCCACAGTATGCAAATAAACACCTGCAGAAGATCTGCGCAATGCCAGTTGATGCGGCTCAGGATAAAAACGTAATTTAGAAAAAAAAGGCAGTAACAGTTCAATCAACTTCTCTGCTTGCTCATTCTGATTCTCACGCTCTAGCCAGTTCGCTATCAACAGGGCGCCTTCCTCTGCTATACGAATGCGATAGCATCCGCTTTCAAGCATTTCTCTAAGTTCGGCACTGCCGTTATCACTCAGGTAAAACATGTTCAAAGAACTGCGGTCTTTTGCCTTCAACACCAGATCGAGATCGTCTTTTGAAAGACCGGCCGAAGAACGCAGAGCTTGCAGCTTTTCAATTTCGTGTGGCTTCCAGTTTCCTGATGCCGCCAGCCCACCGCTTGCAAATCCGCCATGTATAACTTCCAGCGTAACCCAGGGCGGCATATCCCTTATTGGAGTACGGCTGCCGATATCGAGATTGCCACTGAGTAAGCCCATCAAAACCTGCATCCACTCCTCCATTTTTTTGGACGACTGGGGGCTTTTTCCCGACAGAGCCTTCAAAAACTGAGCAAGCGCATAAGCTGGATTTACACGTGCCTTTTCATCTTCCGTCATAGCTTTATGATTTAATACCTGGAGGCAGGATTTGAACCCGCGCCAAACCGGTAAGGAGCCGGCTGCTCAACCACTGAGCTTCTCCAGGATTTGAGCTCAAAATGAGCGCATCAGACCTAGCTGCATTTTCCCCTTTTTGCTGGATTTCTAATCTAGCCTAATCTTGAACTGCTTTTTCAGGATTATTTTCAGAAACGATTGTTTTCAAGCGACTTCAAATCAGCAAGAATCTCATCTATTAGATTTTTGCTGAAAAAAGAGTGAAATGGAGACTTAACTCTTAGAACCAGTTCCAACTTAGAACCATGGCCGAATTCGTTAAGCTGATATATGAGTTCAATAGTTCTTTTGCTTTTGATTTCTGCAAAAATGACCTCTTCAAAGCAGAGTTCGGCGCTCCTTGTTGCATTTGACTTGTTAACGGTCCAGAAGCTACCCACAGCATACTTCAACAAAATTGCATTGATCAACACTTCCGTTTCAGCAGACTTGAGTGCTGAATCAAAACGGAATCTTCTTTCTTGAATCTTGATCAGTTCAGACTCGCAGAAATACCATGCTAAAAGCCAGCCTGTACTCAGTATTCCACACAAAAAAAGAGCCGCTGCAAGCCAGGCTGGATAGTGACCACTGAACTCCGGAAAGAAGAAATTTACTGCACCTGCATAAGCATAAAGCGGCGCAATTACTGAAACCAGAAATGCAAGGATTGAAGCAAAACTTAGATCTCGCATTTTATCTTTGTTCTGGAGAAGCCTGTCGATTTCCTTTATAAGCACTTGAATTAACGAAGGGCTGAAAGCTGGAGGCATAAATGCTTGCCTGTGATTTTGGCGTTCCTTTTCGTTCTGGCTATGTCTTTCGTTTTTGCTTTTCTTTTCAGCCTGTTTTCTGCCCTCTTTTTGCTTGCTTTGCTTCTCGCTCTGCACGCAGGATCTCGGTGGAGTTATTCCGGGATTCAGTTCGAACCACTTTTTGAGAAGATCGCGCGCATGATTGATCTGCTTTTGTTTTTCGAGCGCTTGATTGTAGCTATGCAAGTTAGCGTGGTGTTTATCCGGATGACTTTGCATTGACAAGCGGCGCCAGGCTTTGTTTACTTCTTTGAAGCAAAGACCAAATTCAATTCCAAGCATCTGGTAACAAGCTTCGTAGTTGATTGAATTATTCATTGTATACCTTCCTTAAGCTGGTCTTTCTAATGATTGAGACCGCATGTTTATGTGAAAGCGCCTCTGAAGCATAGTGAAGAAGGGGGCAAGCGCCCCCTCCCATACACTAAACAAGCGCATTAATTAAGGAGTGAGTCCTGCGCGCCTGGCACAGAGAACCGCTTCGATGTCGCATCGCTGCGCTTCCTCGAATTTGCACAGCCTGCAAAGAATTATTGCAAGCAATCTGAGGTTCTCTGTCTTGATCTCATCTGCAGCTGGCGCCACTTTCCTTGTTATTCTTAAAGCGAATTTCAAGGACCGTTCTGCCAGATGATTTTCAGATCTCGAAAGCACTGATTCTCTGCCTATGTCAATAAGAGCTGAAACAAAAAGGATTGGGTCCGGAACTTTTTCTACAACCGAAAGACCCATTTTTTCGATTGTCTCTAGAAGGGATGCGTAGAAACTATTTAATTGATTGACTGGAATTGAAAACTCTTTGCCTGCAAGAAAGTTTTCTACATTTCTTTTATGGTTCATTTTTACTCCGTGAGAAATCCGGGACTTTATGTGACTGGTCCCGATTGAACTTTTATAGTTAAGAGGATTGCGCTGTGTGCTACCCGCGCAGACTCTGCAATTTTTCCCAGGCACCCTGGCAAAGCGGCTAATACCAAGCCTTTGATTCACTTTCTTCCTGAGATGCTCAGGGTCCGGTACTGCTAATATTTTCCCGCGGGCAGCCGCATTTTGACACAGGCAAAACCCTAGACCTGAGCTTCTATTTTCTTGATTTGCAGGAAATCGGAGCTTTTTTCTGAGACCCTTAGATTAAATCGCTTTGACGCGTTAAAATAATCCGGACCTGAACTAAACCGGGCTTGATTGGAGTGAAAACAGAATGAATAGTTCGAGCTTTGCAGGACATGTCGACGTTGTGCTGATTGGCGCCGGTATTATGAGTGCAACACTTGCAGTAATGTTGAAAGAACTGAATCCTGATTTGAAAGTACATATCTTCGAAATGCTGGCAAGACCCGCCGAAGAAAGCTCAAATGCCTGGAACAATGCAGGTACAGGACATGCGGCACTTTGCGAACTAAACTACACTCCTGAAAAACCGGACGGTAGCATCGATGTTTCCAAAGCCTTGAAAATTAACACTGAGTTCGATCTTTCGCGCCAGTTCTGGGCTTATCTGGTAAAGAAGGGAGCAATTAAAGACCCGCGCAGCTTCATTTACCCGGTGCCGCATTTTAGCTTTGTGCGCGGAGAAGCCGACGTCGCATATTTGAAAAAACGCTGGCAGACGCTTTCGGCACATCACTGTTACAAAGGCATGGAATTCTCCGACGATAGAAAGGAAATAGAAGACTGGATTCCACTGGTGATGGAAGGACGCAAGGCTTCGGAGAAAGTTGCCGCTACCCGTATGGCAAGCGGCACTGATCTCAACTACGGTGCATTAACCGAAGCCTTGATAAACTCGCTGAAAGGCAAAGCAGGCTTCAACATTTTCTTTCACCAGCGCGTACAAGATCTCAAGCGCGAAGGCAATCACTGGAAGATTCATATAAAAGACGAGCGATATAACGAGCAACATCATCTTACGGCTCGCTTTGTTTTCCTCGGCGCCGGTGGCGGTGCACTTCCTTTGCTTCAGAAATCAGATATTCCAGAAGCAAGTGGATATGCCGGATTTCCAGTCAGCGGTATCTGGCTTCGTTGTGATCGAAAAGAGCTTTCAGATCGACACAATGCAAAAGTATACGGAAAAGCAGCGGTGGGCTCACCCCCCATGTCTGTGCCACATTTAGATTCACGACATATCGATGGAAAAGTATCCTTGCTTTTCGGACCTTATGCCGGCTTTTCAACCAAGTTTTTAAAACACGGATCACTACTTGATCTCTTCAACTCAATTGACCCGGAAAACATATTGCCACTCATGGCTGTCGGCAAGGACAACATCGCACTTACGGAATACTTGATTGGACAGGTACTTGAATCTCAGCAAGAAAGATTTGATGCTTTACTGAAGTTCTTCCCAAATGCGCAAGAAAAAGACTGGCAACTTGCAGTTGCAGGCCAACGAGTACAAATCGTCAAGAAAGATGCAAAGCATGGCGGCATCCTGCAGTTCGGCACAGAAATTGTGAATTCTCAAGACGGCTCGCTTGCAGCACTGCTAGGTGCGTCACCGGGCGCATCTGTTGCAGTCTGGATCATGTTGGATTTGATTGGACGCTGCTTTAAAGACGAGATGCAAAACGGTTGGGCAAACAAATTAAGAGAAATAATTCCATCTTACGGCAAGTCCTTGATTGATGATCCTGCCCTTTGCCGCAAACTGCGTTCAGAAACATCCGAGATCCTAAAACTGCAGGATCTGAGCTAAGAGTTGGCTCTGGAAGCCAAAATAATCTGAGCTATTGGGCCTGTTCATCTGGCAGCTTTTATGCCGGCAATTGCCTTTTCCACCTCAGATTTAAGAGCCTCGTCCTTTGCATGTGCCTTTAAAGGAGATAATGCGGATCTTGCAGACTTGCCGATTGCACCTAGTGCCTGCACAGATGCCAGACGCACACTTGCATCACGGTCATCAAGCAGTTTGATCAACTCCGGCACTGCAACTGCAGCATCGCTCCCGGCACCGGCCAGTGACTTTGCCGCCGCAACCCTTGCCTGTTTGATTTCATCTGAAAGCATTTCTGTAAGCGCAGGCAAATTCGCAGCTAAGGCGGGAATATTACAGAGAGCATCGCAAGCAGCATCTCTGAGATCTTTATCGCCTTTCTTAATAGCCTGAATCAAAACAGGCAGGGCGGAGCTGGCGTTTTTTCCAAGATCTCCAAGTGCGCGTGCCGATAGCTGGCGCACTACGGGCTGTTCATCGTTTTCGATAATATCTATAAGTACGGGTACAGCGATCTGGCTCCGGGCTCCTATATGTCCAAGAGCTGTTGCAGCATAAGCCCGCTCGATGCCTCCATCTCTATTTTTCACGAATTCAATCAATGCAGGAACGGCATTGGCTGCATCCGGACCTATACTGCCCAGAGCTTTGGCAGCCTCTCCCCGCACCGACATGACAGGATCAAGGCAAAGTACTTCTATGAGTGCCGAAACGGCGGTCTTTGCTTCCGGTCCCATTTCGCTGAGCTTCTCACCGGCAGCACCCCGTTCCTGAGAAGACTCTGAATGCAGCATCTGAATACATTCATTCACTTCAGACTGCCTGAATTCTGCAGACAACACGAATTGACTGCTGCTGCAAGCCAGCAGCCCGGCCAGCAAAACCAGAATTTGAAAATTTTTTTTGCTCATAACTAAATCCCGTTCAGTTCAAAACTCGGCTCTCCCCCCGAACAGATCATTTGAACAAGGCTCTCTACATATAAGAGCCATTAATTAGGAGCGAAAGTCTTAAAATAAGCCGCAGAGCAGAGCTATCCTGCTTACTTTGCTTGCAGTGCCGTTACGCCTGCAAGTTTTTCTTCCGGCCTGGCGTTAATTTCGGCAAGCACATATTTATTCAAAAACTGGACGCAATAGTGAGAAATCAGGTCTTTCTGTCTCGAGTCTCTGTTGAAGTTGGACCAGGCAAAGTGGTTTGCATGCTTGAACTCTACATAGACTGCCGGAGATGGCGTTTTACCGAATGCACCATTTTCATTTTTGACAAATGGTTTGATCCAGCTGTCGCGAGTTCCGCTCTGATACATCACCGGAACATCGATATTGTCCAGAGTATGTCTCATTATGAAAGGATTTGTATAAGGAGAAAGTGCAATTACGGCTCTTACTCCAGGCAGTTTCCAGCTTGGCCAGGCTCCGGCCAGACCCAGCACCGTGTAGCCACCAAGCGAATGACCTGCCAGTGCAAGCTTTGTCCAATCAATTCTCGAATTCCATGTCGGATCCATATGCAGAGCATTAACAAGTCTTCTTATGTCTTCTTCGCGATCTTTGTAGGTATCTGCACTCCAGCTGCTAATTTTGGAAAAACTCAGCTGCCTTTTGGCAAGACCATACTTGATTGCATCTTTATGATTTGGTGCAATTACCAGATAGCCTGCATCTGCAAATGCTTTCATCAAGAAGCGGGTTTGAGCATTGTAGCCTCTAAAACCATGAGAAAAGATCACCAGAGGCTGCCGTACTGGAAAAGCTGATTTCAATATGTCCGGTTCCCAAACAACAACGTTGAGTCCGGCAATTCTGAGTTTCTTCTCGCCCTGGAGACAGGCAGCCTGCTCGTGTGCTTCCTGAATATGCTGCACAAGCTCCTTTGTCCTGAGTCCGGGCTCAGCTGAGCCGGCAGTCGCCATATTGCTGAGAATCGCTGCCAACAGGAGAAAGGAAGATAGTTCTTTTTTCATACTATATATAGCTCCACCCTTGCGATTCTAGGCTGCTGCAGGGGAAAAACTCCGGTAGCTTTTGTGTATATTCCGTTAAGAAGCGGGAACTTTAGAAACAATGATGAATCAAAATAGTTGTAGCAAGAATCGGATACTTTAATAATATGCTTCTGCCTTCACCGCTTATTCTGACTTGCATCTGTCTATTGAGCTTCTATAGACGCCGGGGCATTTGAGACGCAAGACTGGAAAACCCTTAATAAGCAGGCCATAGAGCAAATGCGGCAGGAAAACTATGAAGAGTCAGAGAAGCTTTTTGTACGGGCGCTTGCTGCTGCAAACTACCCCGACCACAAAAAAACCACTGCGGTTAATCTGGCTGTTTTATTGAGAAAAATGGGCAAAAGCGATCAAGCGAATCAGATTGAAAATGAATACACTCAGCAACTGCAGCGGGAGAGGAAAAGGCTGCAGATTAATCCAAAGAGCAATAATATAAAAAGCCATAATGCTTTGAAAGCCTCCGCCAGAAAAGATAGCATCAATCTGCATATAAAGCATCTGGATAAGGAAATAGAAAAAGCAGACAGCGCAGGAAAGCTCAATCACCTGCAAAATCTCTTCAAGAAAAAAGCCGAACTCCTGAAAAAAAGAGACGGCATGGAAACGATGGAATACGCATATTGCTTGCATTTTCGAGCACAGGTGCTCGGTCATATGAAAAGAAAAACAGAATCAAGAGATCTTGAAGAACGGGCATGTAAATTGAGGGATGCACTTATAAAATTGCAACAAAGACGCATTGCCAGCCCCGAAATTGCTCCCTCCCGAATAAAGGATCTTAATTTCCATTTCTAGAGCACAACAGCTGCAGCTGAGGCGCTAAAACAGATGCAGGAAGAGGCAGTACGCCTCCAAGACTACAACATCAGTAGGCTGTATCACACGTTTTGCAATACCAGGCCGGACGACTTTTTCTGCCTTTTTTAGTCACATCTTTGAAATCACCCAGTTGCGCAGCTTTGTTTTTTACCCACTCATCAAGCTCTTCAGAATGGGGCCCGTAAATAACAGGTATTGAGTCTTCTGCGGATTCGCAGAGCGGACACTTATCGGCCTGCAGCATGCCAACAAGCTGCAACGCCTGCTCAAAATAATCCTTTGATTCGTCAGACCGCCCGCTCAACTTGCAAACCTCAGCTTCATGCACTAGTGAGTCAATCATGAAAGTCGACATACAAGGAGCCTTGGAAGATTCACGTACAGCTGCCTGGAAACAAGATTCTGCAGACTTATAACGTTTCTTGTTCATGGCACTGATTCCCTGGTCTGTCAGCCTTCGCCACTTGTCCTCATCGAACTTAAAACTTCGATCCTCTTCGAAGTCTGAAGGCAACGAAACTGCACTCCTGCCGTCCTGTTTGTTCTTGTTCTTCGTTTCGGCACTTTGCACATAAAAGCTGCTCAGAGCGCAAGATAGCAAGACAACTGAAACTGCTTTCAAGGTTTTTCCAACCATTTAACTTCGCCCCCGGATCAATTCTCTACTCTCAGCTTAAGTTCGTTGCTTGCCGGAATGCCGGCCACCGATACTTTCAAGCTCAATTCGCTTGTTTGTGGTGATAATTCAGGAAGCAGTACAACTATATGTTGTTTGCTGCTACTGAGAATTCTCAAAGCCTGTCCTGCTAGCTGCACGCTCACTTCATCACGATTTTCGCTGAAATTCTCGCCTTTGATTTCAAGCTCTTTTCCCGATTTCAACCCAGCCGGATAGCTTCCCTGCAGTTTCGGCACCCCCATAACAGTCAGACTACCGGCCTGGCAACGATCATTTCCTACGCATACAAAAACATTGTATTGTCCGGATCCAAGTGTTCCAGGGATTTCCACCTCTAAAGAACTGTCGCTTGTCTTCTTAGGCGTGCAATACTTATCGTCAAAATAAATGCGGCATTCGCCTGCTGCAGTTTGAAATCCTTTGCCACTGATCTCGATCAAGTCACCGGCCTTAAGCGGCTTTGAAATATTCATGCGGGTAACTGATATTTTACTTGTCGCCGTTGGGACTGCTTTAACACTTGCAACTGCATTCTTACTTGAAGCTATGCTACTGAGCCTGCTAACAAAACAAGCAAAGACAGAATCAGGTGCAGACGCAACTTGCAAATCAATTTTGTTTCTTCCTTTTTTCAAGCCATGTGAAACATCTAGGCTTGCTTCACCAGCCAGAAAGTTCTGTTCGCTCAAAATCGGGCTGCCGTTGAGATTAACCCTTATCCAACTATATGGCTTCGATGAAGGATTTACAGCTTTAACCGTAAGAACCAGGCGAGTGGGGCTTCTTTCATCCTTATCTGGCAGATCGTAATATAGCTCCCAATGCTCCGGATTTTTCCCGCTTGCTTTCAGAGCACCGCTGGAATAAACAATGTTGCCCAGGGATTCTCCTTGCAGTACCTTTACTACGGTGTCCTTCGGAACCACGTAAAAATCCATGATTGTTCCTGGATAAGCTGACCCCATAACTGTCACAACCGAATCAGTCGGTTTGAGAAATCTGGTGACATCCTGAACAATTCGATTCTCTTTTATGGAGGACTCATTTGCGACCAGCTGGTTGCCGACAAAACATCTGATCCAGCCGAACTTGTGATCTTTGTCGTTCTGTGTTCTTACTACCAGAAACTTATTATCTTTGAGATCATCCGGCTCTACTTTGAGTCGCCCACGGTATATACCAACTCCTGCTGATCTTGAGCTGAATGGTCCGAAAGTGCCGGGAATGCTGCTGCTTTCAGTTAAATTACCTAGCTTAAAATTCACTGCCTTCTTAGCTTCTTCCCTTTTAGCTTCGGATCCATCCTGAGCAAATACGTCTCTCTGACACCCGAAGATGCCCAGTAGAATTTGTAGGAGCATGGGCATTGCCAAAGTAAATGAGATGCAATTGTGTTTTAGTTTTTTTTGTGGCCGCATGAGTTCCCTAACTGCTTACCGCTTCATCAAAATTGACCAGATTGACCAAAATATACACCAAAAGTCTGTCGAAGTTCTGAACGCCGAAACCAAAGGCAAGGCTCCTCGTGACATCCAGCAAGTATCTTGCTTTTCGAAGGCAAAGACGCCTCGTTTGCGATCTTTTCAAGCCCGGAAGCAAACCGTGTTTCAGTATCAAGTAAAGAAAGAAATATCGCCGTTCTTTTCAAGAGCAGCGATCATTGCCTGGGTCTTTCTATAAGTAAATGGAAGTTTGCCTTCGCAATAATCTGCAAGTTTTCGAAGTGCTTCTTGAGCGCCAGGATCTTTACCTCTCATCTTCGGCAGAATTTTTTGGGTAACCTGTTCGTCAAAAGCATCAAGCCATGAAGCTGATACGAGCTCTGCATGGTCTACATATGCAATTATGTCGTCAATGACTCTAAATGAAAATGGTGCTACAAACTGGAGTATGCGCCAGATCGTCATTAGCTGCTCACCATAGGGTCTGTCGCCAATGTGCTCTTCGATGAGATCTTCGGTTGCTTCCAGCTCGATCAGCTGGGCACGGTCAAAGACTTTGTCCGAAAAACCATGGGTTGTTTCATCGATATTCACCGTGCCTATGAAGAAAAGATTCGGGGTTAGCAAAACTTCGTCCTGGCCCAGTCTCAAACTTGCAACTCCGGCCCTGGAGCGTTCCTCCATTTTCGAAAGAAAGATAGCAAAATAATATTCCACACGAGCCAGATTCATTTCATCGAGCACCACATGAAAGGGTTTGGCATTTAATCCTACTTCAGTTGCATTGAGATACGCATCCGAAGCCCTCCGCAAGAACGTGCTGAAAGAAGTATCAATATATTCATTGCTCTTGAATGGGCTCACGCGGCCCAGCAAATGCTCATTGGAATTCCAGTTTGGTGCAACACAAACAAGCTCATAAGTAGCAGCTACCGCATCTGCATACGCCTGGGCTAGCCAGGTTTTGCCGGTACCGCTCATACCCGCAAGAATTACAAAGCCACGTGAATGAAGCGCCAGGTGGTATCGACGAATGAGCCGCTCATCCAGCCTGATTCCTGCGCTTTTAATTCTATGTATGATCTCTTCAAGAGGTGGCGCCACATAATCACCGGAGCGCACAGGCCTTGATTCCTGTATTTGCGGAGCTGCAAGTTCCGGTGATGCAGCACGCCACATGCTTTCGATTATCTGATGTTCAGCAGGGCTGAGCCTGAAGTTACCGCTATTGCCAGGTCTTGCAACCACATCTTTCAATACCGGATCAGCAAGAAATGCATCCAGTGTTATAGGTCTTTCAAAAACCTTTTCAGTCTTAATCATTATCCGTCTGTGCATGTTGTCTGCATATTCGGCTTGTTTATAAAACATCAGATTGGTGTTCAGCGGCTTTCGTAGTTCCACCTCGCCGGTGATCGTTGCTGAGGCAATCAGCCCATTGTCGGCTCCCATTCGCCACAAATAAACCTGGTGACCGACGGCTAACTGATCAGCATTCTTCGATACGACGCACTCAACTTCAGGCCGAACACGCAGAGCGCTGTTTATATCGAATACATTTGGATCAATTTGAAAAATCCATGCGGGTCTGTCTTCGGTCTGCACCGTCGAAATTGATGTTCTGGGAGAGCTGGCAAGCTGAATTTGATTGTCGACATAATTGGAATATACCTCAATCAATTCCCTGAGATCTTCAAACAGGCCATCGGAACTGGGCAATTTGTTGCGCTCATAGAACTTGCAAACCGCAGTACCCTGCTTAAAAGCAAGTGCAAGCTCGCCGTCAGAACGAAGGTCAATGTTTTTGCCGAGAGTGAAGCCCCTGTTTTTGAGTTTCTCGCAAAACAGCCTGACCTGTCTGGCTTTTTCACCAAGAAGAGTGCTTCCGTTCGGCAGCTCTCTATATTCAGCGCTTCCACAGCACAGGCACAAATAAAACCCGCCCATATCTTTCCGGAAGAGGAAAACAATGGACACTCCTCTCTGGACGGTCCCGGTTTCCCTGGCATCCATAATGGCAAGCCATGGAATCTCAGCAAGCTGTCCTACACCGACACTTGCTTCAACAAGCAAACACTTTTCTCTTATCATTGAATTCTGACGGATCGTCAATTCCAGCTCAGCTTTAATTTGCTGGATTTCCTTGGGAACCGGCTGGCCGGCACTATACCGTCCATAAGCCTCTAGAAGCCGCTCTATTGATTCTGTAGTAGTTAATGACATCATGTTCTGTTTTTCCTGCCTGCCCGTTCATTCTGCCCAGAAGAATGCCTGTTTATGGTATGCCCATTACCTAATATGCCTTGGTCCAGTGGGTATAAATCACGACTTCTAAAGCTCGAGCTCTAAAAGTCAATGATTTGACTATTCGCCTGTAAAGAAATTCGAGCTGCCTATGCCTGCTCCTTGACTATGACTGTTAGAGTCAAACTAGTGATCAGACCACAGAACTGGACTTATATCTGGTTCTTGTACGCTGAACCGTCCAGTTACGCAGGTCTGTGACCTTTCCAATCACTTGATCTCCACCCTTGCCCCACTGGTTATCCGTGACAATCTGCCACTCGCCGCTGCTCTTTACAAGTTTGACTGCAAACATGTGACCCGGACCTACAAGAAGAGCACCCCCGTGTTCGAGCAACTGCTTCTGCAAACGCTTGTCGGTCAGATTTCTTATATCGCCTTCGCCGACACTGTTTGAAGATATTCTTATAGGCTTATTAGTTCTCTCACCTGTGGCCATATACATTAGTTCGTTGATTCCGTAATACCATCCTTCCCTGGTGCGGCTAGACGGCGAGGCGAAACTCTCCCAGAGCCCACCATCCAGAGCTGAGTGGCTCTTGCGCCCACCCATGTATCCAATCACATTGTCCAGAATGTAGCCTACCGGGGTGCTCGGCATCGTGCCGATTCCACCCTGCCAGTAACTGTCGTCAGGCTTGTCCAGAGACCAGCCGGCATTGACCCGGTCCAACTTAAGGAGATTTTGAGGAATCGTGAATTTTCTTGCAGCATTGAGGTCACCTCTGCGTCGATCAAGAGAGGTTTTTGCTTTTATGCCGCCGTGCAAGGCAGTAAACGATCCTGTCAGGCTAACATCTTTCAATATGCGAGCCATCGCATCAGGATTGTTCTGCATTCCGGTCAGATTCCTGCCGCTCATCTGCCAGCAGTTGCCTACATCCTGCGCGCCTCTTGTCGTGTCTGCTGCTATCCATATGAAGTTCTCTACGAGCCTGGCTCTTGTTGCCCGGTCATAAACAGCTGTGGACGGATTCTGCTCCATCATTTCGGCCAGATAATCATAGGTTCTGGCGAGCTTAGTTTCCCATTTTTGACTTGTTCGAGACTGGTCGTTACCGGCAATTGTTTGCCGCTCGATTGCGTCCTTGGCACGTTTTTCCATTTCGTCCATCAGCTTCTCAAGCCTGAGCTTGCGCCCGCTATCGAGTTCTCCGTCTAAGGCTGCTTTCAAGCGAATGCGCGCATCATCAACCGTTGATGAGAAGCCGCCTTCGCGGCTCTGATCCGACCCGATTCTTGATGTGCGCTCCCGGCCGTCACTGGTCTTATAACTGAAGTCACCGTTTGATTTGAGCTTGAGATCGCCTACAACCTCTTCTTTGCCGCCGGCTCCGGTTTTGACGAACTGGCCGCTAATAATGCTGCCGTCGGCATTTCTTCTTGGCGTCCAGACTTCGCTTTCCTGCTTGCCTGTCTTGTCCACACTGATGTCGGTGATTCTTACAAGCTGCTTCTGATTATTTACTATGTCAAAGTCGAATGAACGTGACTTGCCTTCTGGAGTCACTACCTTAAGCAGGTTTCCGTCTCCATCCCATTCTTGAGAGCCAAAATTGTACTTCTTAAAAATGGCAGCGCCGTCAGGCTTTTTGACTATCACATCTCCTGAGGGCCATATTTGCACTTTCATGCCATCGGTTTTAAGTGACTCGGTGCCGCGAGTCGTTTTTTCAATCAGCTCCGAAACCTTGCCGTCAGCATCATATCGAAACTCTCGTGACTCAGTGCCTCTGGTAAATTTTGTGATTCTTTCTTCGCCGTCTTCGGTTCTTTCCAGATCAACAGATTTATCGCTGTAGACTCTGTTTATATACTTGCCGTCCGGACTGATTTTTTCCGTATAAGTCTCGAATGGAGCAATTACCTGCCACTGGTCCGCAGCGCGATCCTTTTCATCTCTTTGCTTGAACTTAGCGTCCGGCGCAAGCTCGATATCTCCCTTCCAGACACCGCCTGTAGTACCGTTAGCATTTGTGACCCGCCACTCACCGTCTGCCGTGCGGGTCTTTGTTTGTTGCAGCTTGCCATCAGCATCGCGAAACTCTACTCTGTCAATCTTATCGTTTGCGTCATAGTGAAACCTGAGATTGCGGTTTTCACCGGGCATGTAGCTGATCGAATCAATGCGTCCCTTCTCGTCGAAAGTATATCTTGCTCCGTCTGCAAGCCTGTTGCCGTCGGCAGCGGTAACAGTCATAAAGCCGACCAGATCCCGGCTTACCGTCAATCCCTGCTGGGTAATTGAAATATCACGATACTCTCTTGCCTGCTTGCCGTCGGAGACCCAGTTCCCGTTTCCGTCTTTGATCTGAGTATTCGACTCCCACATTTGCTTTGCATTTTGCGTCCAGACAGTCCTTGACTTACCGTCTTTATTGCAGTCGATAATTTCAGTCTGCTGGCCGCTCTTGTCATACTTAATTTCGACAACCGAGCCATCTTTTCGTATAAGGCTTGCAATACTATTGTCTTTATTTAAAAGCAGGCGTGAACCATTTAAGTTAACTTGCTCTCTTAAAGCCTCGGCTGCTTTCAGATTGTCCTGGGTATCTGCCCGGCGCTCAACAGGCTCGCCAGTGTCAGAAAGCAATAACAGCTTCGGCAAGTTCAGGCTGCCTTGATCTTTGTTCTGAATTAAAAGGCGGCTCAAAATAGAGAGCTGACTGCTTGCCTCTTGCCTGCTTGCCGGCCAGATATCTTCTGCCCTGACAGCCTCAGCCTCGCTGCTACCTTTAAGTGCCTGCTTTTCTTGATCGTCGTTGTCTTTCGACCTGTCTAGTTCCTGAACCATCAACTCGTCCCACTCTAATGCCCCGGAGTCTGTATAGCTCGAAAGCAAAAGCAATCGAGTCTAAAGACCCCCAAGTTGTCTTTGATTCTGAAATCTGATAGTCGCCACAGTCATAGAGTAGGGGCAATTGATGAAATTTTCATGACATGGCTGCCAAGGAGAGCTTCCCACAATGCCTTAACCAGCCTGGCTTTCAGAGAAATGTGCTCGTGTCCAGTGTGGTTTCTCCCATGCTCTGATATTGGAACTTTCGAGAAACTATGGCGCTATTATTTAGTAAATACTACTGAGCTGAGCATTTAAGCATGACTTTTTTCAAAGACCGACATCCAGCCAGGCTGCCCGACCCGGGTCCATTCCATCTTGCGACTCTTGCAGCCGGATGATTCTGGGGTGTTGAGGCGGAGCTTCAACAGATAGTAGGAGTAATTGACGCAAGCTCAGGTTACACGGGTGGAACCGTAGTTGACCCAAGCTATGAAACGGTCTGCACAGGCAGAACCGGCCACGCTGAGGCTGTGAGGGTAATCTTTGATCCCGAAAAAATCTCTTATGAGAACTTATTGAGAGAATACCTGGAAAAGTTCAGACCGAGGCGAAATTTTTCAGATGACTGCTCGCAGTATCGCGCAGCTATTTTTTATCACGATCAAAGCCAAAAGCAAATTGCGCAGAAGGTATTGATCGATGTGCTTGGCGAGTCTAGCCGAGAAACAAAAACACTGCTCGAACCGGCAGCTAAGTTTTATGCCGCAGAAGAATACCATCAAAACTATTACGACAAAATGCGCATATTCAGATAAGAGCTCGTAGACGATCCGAGCTGCTCAAATACAATGATGTAAAATACTTCAGTTTAGCCCTGAGGCTATTTATCTGAGGCTATTGAATTGATGCAAAGTACTCTTTCATGGATTGCAGCTTACCTTAGAGTGTTTTCGCTGGCTCTTTTATTTGGTGCTTCCCTATTTACAGCCATGCTCATTACTTCTATCGACGGCGCTGCCGACTACTACAAACTAGCTCCGGATAGCCTCCAGCCGTTGAACGGAACAATTTTACTTTCATGGGGGCTGGCTTCCGTACCTGCAGCCTTTCTACTTGCTGCAGGAGAACTTACAAGCTTGTTTCTAAACAGGCATCGGATGCCAAAGGCTCTTTTAAAGCTGCTTCCGGGTTTACTTTGCTTACTACTTGCAGTTTTTTATGCAGCCATCCTCACTCCACAAATTCAGCAATGCCTGGCAATCTGGCAGGATATTCAAGTTGCAAAGGCCGGCTTTATATCAAGCTTGCCGTCATTTTTGCAGCCGGGCGGCAGCGGTCTCAGGGAAATTCAATTAAAAGCAGAAACAAGTTTAGAACATCTAAAACGATTCAAACTTAAAGCTCCCCAGCTTCCAGGCGCTCCGAAGCTTCCGCATCTAAAAAACTTAGAATTACCCCGTCCTTCTCTTCCAGGATCCGGACCCGAACTCAGATCCGGAAACAGACCTGGCTTTCCATTGCCCGGACCTGGACCAGGCCCCACTTTTCCCGGACCGCCGTTGCCGGGTCAAGAGCTGCCAACACCTGGTCTGCCTGAGGTTCATCCAGCAAATTTGCCAGCTCCGCATCCTCCAATTTTGCCAGCTCCGAAGCCAGCTTCATTGCCCGAAGCTCCGGCACTGCCCCATTTCGGAACGCCGTTTTTGCCCACGGATCATAAAGAGCTTCTCAACACAATCAAAACTCTTGAGTCACTAAAAGAAGGACCCCAAGCCAGGAATTTCCAGGATCTCATAAGCAGAGCCACGCAATTACAAAAGGACCTCAAGCAACTGCACGACAACTCTCAGATCCTGTTGACCTTAATGATAGGCTCTTCTTTCATGGCTCTTTTAGTTCTGGGTGCAGAAGTTCGGGCAGGAGCTGCAGTTGAGCATGATGCATAAAACACGGACTTTTCTCCTTGCTTTTTTAGTACTTGCAATAATATACGCAGTCGCATATAACACAATGCCATATTTTCTTGCAAATTTGCCGGCTCAAACCTGGCAGCTGAAGCGCTCTGATCTGATCATAGTACTTGGAGCATCGGCAAATAAAGACGGCACACCAGGTTCAATGATGCGAGAAAGAGTAGCTACCGGTGTCAAACTTTTTAAAGACGGCATCGCACCGTTTATCCTATTTACAGGTGCCGCCGCCCATACCAAATTCGTGGAAGCAGAACTAATGGCGGATCTGGCCAAATCGCAAGGAGTGCCCGCAGATTGCATGATTCTTGAGTCTAATGCGCATAATACGGCCCAAAATGCCTTTTTTTCATACCAATTGATGAAAGAGAAAGGACTGAAATCCGCAGTCATTGTGAGTTCACCGGCTCATTTGTTGCGTTCAAATCTATTTTTTTCGCGATATCCGATAAGCTATTGCATGTACCCTGCCGGTGATCCTCCAGATATGTCGCTCTGGGAACGCTTTTGCTTTGATCAGCGTGAAAAGAAATATGTGCTAAGTGACCTTCAATCGGCAAAGGGTGTAAAGCTGGGTTTAAAACCCGAGCAAGCGGCACTGATGACCGAAATTACAGAAGAAACGAAGAAGTTCAGGCTCCTGCAGCAGCGTTAGCAAGCATAGATAACGTGGCAAAACTTAGAATGATGCTGAAAATCAGGATATTGCACAAAGGACTGATTCTGGTTGCCGTACCGCTCATCTTTGGGATCGGCTTTATTTCGCTGCTTTTTTCAGGCCTTCTCGAGAGCAGCAAACTATTAGACCGTGAATTTCTATTGAAAGATGCCATGGTCAGCCATCTAAGCACTATGACTGCCGGTTACTGTGGAATGGCGGGCAAACAGATGTATATGGCAACCCAAAATCCCAGCTGGAAAAAGTATTATCTTTCAAAACAAAAAACCGCAGTTGCCGAAGATAAACATTTGCGAAAGCTTCTAAAGAACGAGCGTTCGCTGAAGATTCCGCCACTCAATGAAACATACAACACAATTGTTCGCCGCCACATTGCAATGACTCCCTTGCTGAAAAACCTGCAAGTAATGAGCCGAGAGCAATCGAAAGCTTCGATGAAGTCGCTTGAATCGCTGAGATTCATTCTTTACACAGGAGTCAGTGCCGGAATATTGACATCAATCCTGCTTGCGATTTTCTTTTGCCTGAATATTACAAATCGGCTCTTAGTTATAGTAAATAACGCACTCAGCCTCTCTCGGGGAACGGCATTAAATACGCCTTTCAAAGGCAATGACGAAATTGCGGAACTTGATCAATTATTGTACAAATCCGCAAGTGAAATCCGTGAACTTGAACGATTCAAAAAGGAAATGATAGGGGTCGTAAGTCATGAACTCAAGAGCCCGCTCAGTTCGGTTGCCAGCTTCTTATCAAATTTCGGCGCTGGTATATACGGTGAGCTGACTGAAAAAGCAAAAGACAAAGTTAATCGCACCTACACCAGTGTTAAGAGACTCATGGGACTGGTTGCAGAACTGCTTTATCTCGACAGGCTCGAACTCGAAATGAGTCCTGTGAGAATCGAAGTGGACAAACTACTGGCAGAGGCAGTGGACACAGTCAGGGAATTGTCGGAGAAATCAGGCATCGAAGTTAAGCTAAAAAGCTCCGGTGGCGACTTATTTGCTGATCGCAATCGTCTTGTCCAGGTGATTGTAAACTTGCTTTCAAATGCCCTGAAATTTTCACCGCCAAATGGATCTGTTAGTCTAGAAGCTCAGTTAAAAGACGGATTTTTCGAATGCAGAATAAGCGACCAGGGAAAAGGTATTCCAGAATCATTCCGCAAAAATATATTCGAGCCCTTCAAGCAGGTGGACGCAGCTGATCGCACAAGCAAGAAAGGAACAGGGCTTGGTCTTGCAATCTCACGCTCTATCGTAGAGCAACATGGCGGAGAGATCGGTGTAGACTCGGAGCTGGGACAAGGAAGCACGTTCTGGTTTAAGCTTCCTCAAGGAAGAAATGCAGGCCAGAATTCGCTTACGGCAGGCTCCGACCGGAGCAATGGTTTGGCACTAAAAACAGTCGAAAACATCGCTCCGGAGAATCTCAAAGCCGGTAAGTTTCGCATTCTACACCAGGGTTTGCTCATTATTGCTTTGCCACTTGTTTTTCAAATTGGGGTTGCTCTGGTCTTCAACAACATGCTCAACGGACTCTTAAAGCAGATTGAGCAAGAGGAGCAGTCTATAAAAGTACAGAACTCATTGAACAGGGCAACAGACTGCATAGCAGCTGCGCTCGAGAAGGTGCAGGTCGAGGTCTATTTACCTATTAGTTCCTACTCGCACGCCTGGGAAAAAGAAGAAAAACGCGCTTGTGAATTTTTGGACATTGCCATTGGCCATGCAAAAGGCCACGCTGATCAAATAAAAGATCTGACTAACGCAAAGCAGATTCTCAAACAAATTTCGGCAATGATCGCGCATGAAGCACAGACGCATGAGAGCAAGAATGCGTTCGACAAACTGGATTTTTCTTATCGCAAATTCGTATACAACATGTATGGATTACACTTAGAGCCTCGTACTCCAGAAGAATTTACCGAAGACAAGATCGGAGCACAACCAAGCGCCATTACACTCTGGGAAACGGCTAAATCCTTGATGAACGATCCTGTCCACACCAATTCAGTAAAGTTTTTGAAACTAGAAACCTACCTGGAAAGAGGGATGAACAGGGAAAGACTGCTCAGCCAGCAGGCTGGCCGGCAGCGTGCCCGAATGATCGATAGTCTCAAAATGACACTCATCGCTTCTATCATTGTAAGCGTGGCCATATCAATTTTGATTGCATTTTTCCTCATGCGCAGCATAAGCCGACGGCTTCGACACATAATGCAGAACACCGAGCGGCTTGCAAAACGAGATATACTACAACCTGCACTTGCAGGTCACGATGAAATCGCCCTTCTCGACCGGGTTCTTTTTGAAACCGGCAATCGTCTTATGGAGCTCGAGCTTTTTAAGCGAGAACTTGTTTCGATTGTAAGCCATGAACTCCGAACACCACTCTTATCTATCTCTGCCGCCCTTGAGGTTTTTGGAACCGGGATCTATGGAGACTTTTCCGAAAAAGGAAAAAACAGGCTGAAATATGCACAAGAAGAGTCAGACCGGCTGGTTCGCCTCATCAATGACCTTCTTGATATTGAGAAAATGGAAGCAGGAAAGTTCATACTGGATTTATCGGAACTTAACGTTGCTGAGCTGATTGATAACGCAAAATCAGGCGCGGCAGAACTTGCTGAGGCAAAGCAAATAAAAATTGACACAAGCAAGGTAGATTCAAATCTAACTATTACTGCAGACCGGGATCGACTCTCTCAGGTTTTCATAAATCTACTTTCAAATGCAATCAAGTATTCACCGGAAAATGGCACAATTACCGTCTCCGCTCAAGAAATAAACGAAAAGAAAGTGAAATTCTCCATAAGCGATCAAGGACGGGGTATTCCCGAGCAGCTAAAACAAAAGATTTTTGATCGCTTTGTGCAGGTTGAAAGCAGTGACGCGACAGAACGAGGCGGCACCGGGCTGGGGCTTGCTATTAGCCAGGCAATCGTTGAACAGCACGGAGGTGAAATCGGAGTCGATTCGGAAATGGGTTCCGGCAGCAGCTTCTGGTTTATAGTTCCCGTGAATTCAAAGAATCTAGCAAGTTCCGATTAGCATCGTTTTCGGCTCAGTTCACTGCTTAATATGAGCCGGCGCTAAGATGTAACAGACATAATCTATGCTTCTGAGGGCTGTGTTTCAGGTCTTCTCGACTGTTTCTACACAAAATATTCACGCAACAGTACGGATTTATACTCCGGACAAAAACAGAATAAAACTGCTTAGCCGAAGTGACTCAAGAGGTTCTAAAAACTAATATGGAAATTGATCCGAATAATAAGCAGGACGCAAAAGAAGAAAAAGGCTTATCTGGCGAGCATGCAGATCAAGAAAAGCAGGCTCTTTATAATGAGCTCGATGCAGATCGCGGCAAGTCTCTGGCCATGGTCAAAGAGAACGCGACTGCCAGAGAACCAATGCAAGGAATTAAGCCGGATGGTTACAGCATCGTTCCACCGTTCATGCTTGACGAGCTGGCACAGCGCACCGGAAACGCAGCATTTGCCCAAGCCGCAAAAGACGCCGAAAATTTGCAATCAAATGGATCCTTTATCCGGCCTGCAGTTGAAACAAATGCTGCCGGACTTCGCGAAACCTATGATGCACAAGGAAAGAGATCGCTGCCCGGCACAAAGGCCCGTTTTGAGGGCGAGGGCCCAACAGGTAACGTGGAAGTAGATAATGCTTTTGACTTCACAGGCTTCGTCCGTGATTTCTACCAAAAAGAGCATAACCGTGATTCCATAGATGGAAAAGGCATGAAGTTTGTCTCTACAGTCAATTACGGCACAAACTACGAAAATGCTTTCTGGAACGGATCCCAGATGACCTACGGCCGCCCCGGACCAAATAGCCCGTTTAAGACCTTCATGCTCTTAGATGTAGCAGGTCATGAAATCACACATGGTGTCACCGAAAAAGAAGCAGGCACTCGCTACTATGGTCAATCAGGTGCACTCAACGAAAGTTTCTCTGATGTTTTCGGGGAGCTGATTCAGCAATATTCGAAAAATCAAACTGCAGACCAGGCTGATTGGCTGGTGGGTGACGGTATCTGGAAGGAGAACGTCAAAGGTCGGGCATTGCGCGATATGTTGAATCCCGGCACCGCATATGATGATCCCAAAGTCGGCAAAGATCCTCAACCGGCCCATATGAAAGACTACAAGAAAATGTATGGTGACAATGGAGGAGTGCACTATAACTCAGGTATTCCTAACCGTGCATTTGCAAACTTTGCAATTGCTGTGGGTGGAAACGCATGGGAAGACCCCGGTCAAATCTGGTATACGGCCCGTAAGAACGCAGGCAGCAACCCGAACTTTGCTTCATTTGCCTATGAAACAGTAGAGGCAGCAAAAGCTCTCGGCAAAGCTGAACTTGTCGAAAAGCTACAGGCTGCCTGGGATTCAGTGGGTGTCAAACCTGACAAAAACGGCAAGGATACTCTGACACCGATTAGCCCCGAAGAGAATCAGTTGAAAAAAGCAAGCTAGCCAAACAGCTCGCATAACATATCGCGTCAACAAGCCGGCAAAACAAGCGGCAAAACAAGCTGAACGAATAATAATTGGGGCAAATAAAATAGCGGCGAAACGCAGTCGTGTATTCGATTGTGTTTCGCCTTATTCTGTTGCGCTTGCATTAATTCGAAGACAAGATCAATTTCTCTCAATGTTAAAATTCAGTTTGAGCTCCTGTATAGAGGGAATCAGATGCAGCTCATGAACTATGAATTTGTCAGGCTCAACAAACATAGACAAAAGAATAAGAGTAGCAAAGTCGAGCAAACAGCACGCAGATGCAAAAAGCAATTTCTTTGCGTACTGAGCCTGGCTGCGCTATTTACCTTCATGTTTATACCAGCGAGCCTGGCATTCAAATCCGGCTACATATACGAGGCAATACATGAGGCCATTATCCGCAGCGCCCTCAAACAATACGGGTTTCAGGAAGCCAGCCTGAAGTTTGTAATCGAAGGGGCAGACAGCCAGGACGCAGTAAGCAGCAAAAAGTTTACAGATTCTCCCACTCACCATTTTGACGACTGCTTGATAAATCAATCGATTGCTTACTTCAAAGACCGTTTTTCCGAGGCCGTTAAAAACAGCTTCAATACTTACAAACACTATGGCTCTGCTGAGCAAAAAATGAATATAAAAAATACTCTCTACACTTTTGGTGAAGGGCTTCATACCATACAGGACTTTTATTCTCATTCAAATTTTGCAGAGATGCAATCCGCAAGCAACAAGCAAGATCAGCCTGTAGACTGGGAGGCGCTGCCGGCAGGATTGAAAACAGGCTATTTCTATTGGAACGGTTACAGTGACAATGAGTCAACCCGTTCGCGTGCCACAAGTGTAAAAAAGATCAAGGAGCACTATGCGGCTCAAGGTAGCAATCTTAATTTTCACACCGACTCTCAATGGAAAGCAAGAGAAAGCAATCCAACTTTTTCGAACTGCATGAACTATGTACTCGATAAAAAATACCAGTGCCTGCACTACGAGCTGAACAAGGATGATCAAAACCAGCCGGAAGGCTCAGTCAAACTGCCTGATGGACGAACCCTTCATGCAAAAGCTCGCAATTTAGCAATTATGGAAACCGCACGCCAGTGGTTGAATTTCGAAAAGGATCTGATTGAAAAATATCCCCAAAAAAGTCAATTGATAATACCGGCTTTAAAAGGATACGACGTACCTGTTATTGAAATCAAGCCGCAACTGCCTGCAAAAGCCGCCGAAGGAAAAGCAATTCCGGTGGACTGTAAGGTAAGCTTGAAGAGCAGTCGCATCGACAAGCAATATGACCGTCATAATCCTGGGAAATACGATCTGATACTCAAAGCCTCTGTGTACAAGGGTGAGGCAAAGGAAGCCGAGATTGAGCATGAAATCAATGGAAGATCTGTTGATAGCAGCGGCGGTATTGGATTCGATCTGCCGCCTTTAAAAGGTCCAGGCGAACGATTGGTCAGGTTCAAAGCGATGTTTGCCGGAGACAAGCGGCTAAATCCGCTAAGTGTGAACAGAGCAATATCAATCGGCAATGACTCGCTACTTAACTCAAAGTGGATAGTGCAGGTAAACTTCGGCGGCACGATGGGAAGCAGAAAGTACGCCGTTACCGTAGTTGAGGACAGCCCCACTTCATTCAAGGTTCGGGTAATGGGACAGAGAGAGGGTGACACACCGGCGGTTTTTAACGGCACAAGGAAAGCTAATCGCATCAAATTGCAAGGATGGAAACTTATCAAAATCACAAAAATTGTAGGTGATAACGGCTCACTGATGAATATGAACGCAGGCAGGGTTGTTGATACCGGACAAAGAACGAAAAGCCCATTTGATATTTCAGCAACACTCGATGCAAGCGAAAAACGTGTTCAGGGAATGATAATTAAGAACAAGAAGCGATTTTTCGGCAGCCGCATAAAATAAGACTTAATCTGGTGTTTGCTTCCGAGCCATGCTCCAAATATATGGGACAAGCATCAACACTCAGGTCCGCAAGCTGGCGCTACTTGAAGCGAGTTCTCGTGCATCAGGCGGCACAAAGGTTTCGGGCTTATCGAGCTTATCAAGCACATCGCAAGCAGTTTCTAGATACACGGTCCGGCTGGGAAAGGCAAACCCACTACCGGCTGCCTCGACAATCTCTTTTACTTTGTAAGCAAGATCTTCTTTTACTTTAAGCCACTCGCCCCAGTTTGTGGTTTTAGTAAAGCAGTAAAGCATGATATCGATTGAAGAATCGTTGAACGAGTCAATTCTCACAAACGTCGAGACTTCACCAGCTCCGGCAAAATCGTCGTTGCTAAATATATAACTTTCAATCGAGTCGCGAATTCTTCTTAATTGGCTGATGCTGGTATTGTATAAGACACCAATCTTCCAATAGATTCGCCTGTGTGTCATCGCACTGAAATTGGTGACCGCATTGTCTGCCAGTTGCGAGTTGGGCACATAAACAGGTGCCTTATCAAAGCGCCTGATCATAGTAGAGCGAAATCCGATTTCCTCCACGGTTCCTTCCACAATGCCATCTACTTTAATCCAGTCACCTGGATGAAAACGCTTTTCTGCTATAACTAAAAGCCCGGCAATTAGATTCTTAAACATATCCTGGGCACCGAGTGCAACAGCCACGCCAAAAAGCCCCATACCTGCAATAAACGGACCTACTCTTATTCCCCAGGTCTCCAATACGGCAGCGCAACCAATAAGCGTTAGCGCTGTTCTTATTCCTTTAATAAGCCACTGTAGCATCACAGGCGTGAAGATTTTCTCCAGCTTTTTCAGCAGAAAACTCATTGGCTCCACAAGATTTACAAGAGCCCAGAAAAGATTGAAGGTTACCAGCGAAAGTATGATCTTGCCGGCAAACATATCGAGTTTGCCGTTCAACTGCATCTCTTCCAGAGCAAAGAAAATGCCGAGCGAAACAGGCAAAAAGCGCAGCGGACTTTGGAGTGCTTGAACAATCTGGTCGTCAAAAGTCCAGTGGCTCTTTTCTGCAAATCGCTGCAAAGCAGCTATGACAATTCTTGAGAAAAGCTGTCTCAGTCCTAAAAAGACAACAAATATAAGAATGCTCAACAAAACCCTACCCACGTCAACGCCCATGAAGCCGTGCTCCCAGGCATTCAACACTATTTCCCAGAACTGACTTAATCGGGCAAAAAGCTGATCCATGGCTGATTTCCGTTTTTAGCAAACAGACATTATACAACAGCGCATTCTCAGGAAATCGGCTACAAATCAGGCTTTATACTCTATAGAGCTCTGTGGCGACTTGATTTTCGAGCAGAACTATATTCACCAGATTAAAGGCATTTGAAACAAAGAAAGTGCTGCAAGAAACGGAAATCTCGAACTTGAGATTTGATTTATCTTAAACGGCTTGCCTGAGTTCGTTTCGGAAGTCATGTGTCCCTGTCATACTGCAATTTTCCGGCAAAGCGCTCCCAGCAATGCCTGAGAGTTCCTTCACGCCAGAGATTCAACCATGGTCTACACTGTGTATGAGTGACATGGACCTGCCCGCCCAATGATTTTCAGCAGTCTTGAGTATTTGCTGTTCCTCCCGGTCGTCGTCTTCCTTTACTGGAAATTGCATGGCTTCGGGCGGCTTCTGCTTGTTGTTTTTTCCAGTTTTTTCTTCTACATGAGCTGGCTGCCTGCCTACGGATTATTACTGCTGGCTCTGAGTGCAGCCAGCTGGGGACTGGGTCAGGGCATTGCCGGCGCTCCTTCAAAGTCCGTATTCAGCAAAGTGCTGCTCGGACTCGGAGTCTTGATGAATCTGGGTTGTCTTTGTTACTACAAATATGCCGGCTTCTTCCTGGAGAATCTTGCTTGCAGCCTGGATTCGCTTCGCAAAAACCTAGCTATAGGACATATGATTCCATGCTGGGATGCGCCTGTCATCGATGTTCTCTTACCACTTGGAATTTCATTTTTCGTCTTCGAATTCATTCACTACCTGGTTGATATTTACAAAGGCAACAAGCCAATCAGCTCATTTTGGGAGTTTGCGGCATTTGCATCTTACTTCCCATCTCAAATTGCCGGACCGATTAAGCGCTATCAAGATTTTGCTCAAAAATTAAGAACTCCTGAGCCCCTGAATCTGAGCCGCTTTTACGAGGCAATCGGGCTCATTGTGCAGGGACTCTTCAAGAAAATAGCAATTGCCGATCCAATCGGCTCAGTTATCTTTCCCATTTTCACGGCAACGCCGGGAGTCTCATCAGGCGATGCTTTGATTGCTTCGATCGGATTTGTGATTCAAGTTTACTGCGATTTCTCCGGCTACACCGACATAGGTCGCGGTTCCTCTTTGTTGCTCGGAATTCGACTGCCTGAGAACTTCCAGCTTCCCTATCTTTCGCAGAACCTGGCCGAGTTCTGGCGCCGCTGGCACATCTCTCTTTCATCCTGGTTGCGGGATTATATTTACATTCCGCTGGGCGGATCGAAGCAGGGCAAACTCGGCACCTGGCGCAATCTTTTCATTACGATGTTTGCTTGCGGACTATGGCACGGCGCCAGCTGGCACTATATCATCTTCGGTTGCTTACAAGGGCTGGGATTGATTATCCAGAGAGAATGGCAAACTCTATTTGCTGCTGAAGATAAAGTTGCCAGCGGTCTCAATCGCTGCCTGGGAATCTTCATGACCATGACCTTCATCACTCTGACTTTTGTCGTCTTCCGTGCACCGGATATGACACATGCCTTCACCATTCTTTCTGCTTACTTCAACTTCACTGGCGAATCTACACTTGCCGGTCCGTTATTCAAATCCGGCGTACTTGTTTTCTTGAGCATCTACTTCGCCTTCTGGTGCTTCATGAAAAAAACTCCTTTCAGCCGGCTGCTTGCCGAGTTTCTTGAGCGTTCAATACTGGCTCTACCAATGCGAATTTCGGCATGGACAGCCGCTACGATCTTAATGCTTGCAGCTACTCCGACAGCAGCAGTACCGTTTGTATACTTCCAATTCTAGGTGCTGATATGAGCGTAAGTACAGCGACGAAGTCAACTAAGGACGCCACCCAGCATGCGTCAGGATCTGCTCCCGATGGAATTAAAAAATGGGCCGCCATAGCTGCTGCGCTTGTCGCTTTTCAGCTTGGTGCAATTGCAGTGGTTGAAACTGCCCTGTATCTTGCAGGCATCGGCGAAGAAGAAATCAGTTTGTGGGATTCCAAACTTGGCTTCAAGCATCGCCAGAACAAGCGTGTCACCTGGAGGCGCGAGGGCTACGCTCAAAGTTACCTGGGTCCGGATGGTCTTAGAGAGCAGGGTGTTTCGCTTGCGAAGCCTTCTGGAACATATCGCATCGCTCTTATAGGTGACTCGCTGACCGAGGGTCTACAAGAGCCGCTGGAGAATACTTTCGGTAAGATGCTTGAAAAGCGCCTGACTGAGCAAACAGGACGTCCTGTCGAAGTTATAAACTTTGGAATTTTCGGCTACTCGACTGTGCAAGAATATCTTTTCCTCAATCAGCGAGTCCTGAAATACAAACCCGACATGGTCGTCTTGTGCTATAACACTCGTGATATGGCAGAGACGCTTGAAACCTGGGCACCGAAGGGCACGAATCAGGTCGGTTTACGACCATATGCGATCAAAGAAAATAACACTCCTCTGGAAATCAGCAGTGCCCCGATAATGAATGAAGCGCGCAGGCCCTGGTCGAAGTTTTTTCTGAATCTGGATTGGCTGAAACAGCACAGTCGCATCTGGGGATTTTTCTCTCAGAACAAACCCAGGCTGGCTCTGCATAATCCACTCGTTGAAGGAGCTTCTGCACTCTTCACTAAACCCTCCCGCGGACTGGCAGCGTTTGCAGATCCGGGTACCGGCGGGCAGTCATTCAAAATCAAATTTTTTGAGGACAAAGCAGATTCGAAAACCGCGCTCAGACTTGTTTCCGACAAACCAGTAGTTCCGGCTGCCGTGCATGACAACTCGCCTCAGAGACTGCACTATTTGAAGACTCTCGATCAAACATTTGCTGCATTGCTTGAACGAATGAACCAAGACTGCGCCAGTGCCGGCTCCAGGCTGCTGCTTGCAGCCTTGCCCGGACGTTCGGATCTCCTGCCAATTCCAGGCGCCAGACCGCCGCTCTTCAATGTAAGTTACACAGACGAACTGCAATTCGTAAAAAAGAACTGCGCGGAACAAGGTGTTGACTTTATCGACTGCCATACCGCCGCCACAAGAAGTGAAAAGAAAAAACTTGAGGAGCTTTTTTACGTTCTGCACTTTACCAGGCATGGGCACCGCTTCGTTGCCGACCTGCTGCAGCCTCAATTAGCAAAGCAAATAATCGAAACGGACTGAGCGTGTGAATCAATGTAATGAGTCCTCACAATTCCCCCAGAAACCAGATGCAAAAATAGGGGAGTCGAACCACCAGCAGCAATCGAGCCTAAGGTAAGCCGAGGACCGGAAGATGAAAAGCAAAAGAAGAAAAAAGAGAGCAGACAGGAATTTTAAAGATCTGAACTTGCTCCAGCCCAAACCTGATTTGCGGAGCATGAAGCAATTACAGGGTGGATTTAAAAATCAAGGAATTGACTGCATTTCTGCAATGAAGATCATTGGAGAGTAATAGGAATTTTCTCCTGACTTTTAACGACTTTTGATAGCCTGGCTGGGAAATCTTTGTGCCTGAGAGCTTGCAAAGCAGTCATACTCTTCCAAATAGAACCAGGGGGCCTCCGATATGACTAAAACAGGAAGACAATTGCTTCGGAGCTTTGAACTACTATTTGCCGCCTGCCTTTCTTTAACGCCCTCGTTTGCTGACACAACGATTGACGAGAATTTATCGAACGAAGCAATTGCAAGCCCCGTGAAAATAGCTGCTAGTGAGAAATCAAACGCTATGAGCCGGGAACTAATGATTCACCGGCGCTAGCAATATGAACCCAACCATGAATCTACCTTGCAGAAAAGTATTTGAAGCCGGCAAGAAGGCAATTAAGGTAGATGGCCCGTTCCCGGAATTGGAGGCAGAGCTCGTAGAGCCACACAAGGGATTCTGGAAATAATCGCTCTCAGTTTTGAAAATGCCGACCTTGCTTGAGAATCGCAAGAACCAGCGAGAGGCTCTTGTACAACTAAGTCGAAAGCTAGAGAGACCGGCAGCCATAATGGTTGCCAAGCAATCTTTCTAATGCAAGCTCGTTTGCCTGGGTGTAATGTAGCTCATGTACGATGCGAGTGTAGCGTTTTTAGAGTCTAGCTTTAGAGTGTAACTTTAATAGCACATCGCTGAATCAAGCAGGTTGCTGGCAGTCTTGCTAAGGATTGCAGGCCCTTTATCGGTTAATCGGAGCTGGGGGAAAACATGTCGATAATTTTAGAGGAAAAAGCTGACGGTACAGTTGCTCTTTATATTGATGGGGATTTGCAATTTGACAGCAAAGACGAGTTTATATACCACGAGTGCCTGGCTCTGCCGGCACTTGCAATTGCTGAAGCCAGAACTGACCAAGCCCTCAGATGTTTGATTATAGGTGGCGGAGACGGGCTTGCTGCCCGAGAAATTCTCAAGTCAGCACGGGTTGCAAGCGTTGATCTGGTTGATTTTGATGAAAAAATACTTGATCTGGCCCGAAATCAGATCGCAAAATTTAATAACGACAGCCTCAGCGATCAACGCGTCCAGACTCATGTTGAGGACGCCAGAGCCTTCGTGAAACGAGCCCTTGATCTTGGCAGCAAATACGATCTTATTGTAAGCGACTTCACTTCACCCCATGATACCGAAAGCGCACAAGTTCATTGTGTAGAGTTCTACACTGAATTGAGGCAATTACTTACAGACCAAGGAATTATCGCTGTCAACACAGCTTCACCCTCCGGTACACCGAAAGCTTACCTCTCCATTTTCAACAGCATGCTGGCAGGAAATCTTAATCCCCGACCATACAGAATTATTCTGCCTTCCTTTTGCGAGCGCGGTTACGGCGACGACTGGGGCTTCATCATCGGATCAGCAAAGCTTATCAGCAAAAGCGAAGTCTCAGAGCAGCTCAGACTGGCAGAACCACGCCAGGAATTAAAAGACCTTGAACAAGTACGCAAGATGTTCTACCTTCCTCAATCAGTATTTGAGCAACAGAGTACAGCTTTCGGCGGCAGAAGAGATAGCGACATCCTGGTTCATTATCTTAACAACCCGAATCCTGTTAAGAATATTGACTCCACGGCACTTATCGACACTCTTTCAATCGACCTTGCTGCACTGGAAGCACCCACGCAGTCAGATTCATTTTTAGTTCCGCAGGAACTGCATCAGCCTCTCACTGAATTGCACAATGACCCTGAAAGCAAAGAACAGCTGTTTGAAAAGGTTTTTGAGCTCATGCCTGCACTGAACCGTTTTCAAACCCGCGAAATGTTAAATGATTTCCTTGCTGCGCCGGCTTCCTTTATTGCTCCGATCGATCTTGGAGCTTTAATTTCAGAGCTACTGGCGCGGGCAACAGAGCTACCTGGAAAGTTCGTGGAAGAACTCACAGTGTTGAAGCAAAAACTTGTGGATTTTGCCGGAAACCGCGAGCGTCTCTTTGAGTTGGGTTTGAACTCTCTGGCAATCATCGCTGTTGTTGTAGTGATTGGCAATTTGATGTATCCCGACTCTGTTTATGCCAAGGGAGCACATGATGCAGGACATCATGCTGCTGCCGGGCATCATGACGGTGCAAGGAAAGACGGTGCACGCAGAGACGGTGCACGCAGAGACGGTCGCGTCGGCGTAAACGGAGTTGATGTCGTAGGTGGCTATAACTATACCTGGAACAACGGTTATTGGTGGCTCAACGGCAAGCGCTACAGAAAGGTAGATGGAAAGTATGTGCTGGTGCCCTGATCCAAACAAGTGCCAGCGAATTCATAAGCCGGCAGGAACTGTTTGCCCCGTTCCTGCCATAGGCATCATTTGCACCAAAGGGATAAGATGAAGATGAACATTTACCTCAAGAATTTGGGCGAGCTCGATCCTGCTTCGTCACTGGGAGCCCAATGGGAAGAACTTGTTATCACTAATCCAAACTCCGGATTTATGCAAAGCAGCTATTGGGCTCGTTTCAAACGTTCCATGGGATTTACTGTTTTACACATGGGCTTGTTCATGGATAATAAGCTCGTGGGTGGATCGGTATTTTATGCAGCTCCCAATTGCAAGGGCGCAGGTTTTCTGGCTGCACCCGACGGTCCGGTTTTGCCCTGGGACAACTGTCGACTTGCAACACAGGGCCTCGAGCTTCTGCGTGAGCATGTGGAAGCTATTGCAGAAGAACTGGGAATAATGGCTCTCCGTATTGCCCCCCGACTCAGTAAGCCAAAGCCAGATCTTTTGCAAGGTTTTGCTGCAGCTCCGCTGGACTTAACCGAGAAAAAGACTATTTATCTGGACTTAAGTCCAGAACCGGAAGAGCTGCTGAACCAGATGAAGCCAAAAGGCAGGTATAATATACGACTCGCCCAACGCAAGCAAGTCACAATCCGAGAGGAAAACACTCCTTCGGCCGCACGAGAGTTCTATAGCGTAATGCAAACTGTTTCCCTGCGAGACGGTTTTAGTATCGAGCCGTTTTCGTTTTTCATCACTTTACTCGATTCACTCTGCCCGAGCGGAATGCTAAAAGTGTTTTTTGCTGAGCATGAAGATGACGTGCTCGGAGCCTTGCTGATGCTAAGCTTCGGTGAGAGATCTACTTATTTGTACGGTGGCACCACAAATGTGAAACGGAACTTCATGGGTGGTTACTTATTGCAATGGGCAGCTATCAATGCCGCAAAAAATTCAGGAGCAAGAATCTATGACTTCTGGGGCTACGACGGGAATGCTGCTCCGGAGAGCTCCTATGCCGGATTTTCTCGCTTTAAACGACAGTTCAACGGCGAAGCGATTGATCTGGTAGGCACCCTTGACTTTTACTTCATAAGTCAACTGGCGGGTGCAGTTATTCGAGCAATGAACGAGCTGCAGCCTGCTATGCTATGCAGGGACGGGAACTAAAATGGCAGCTAAATTGGGAACTGAATTGGGAACTAAATTGGGAACTAAAATGGCTACTGAATTGGGAACTGAATTGGGAACTAAAATGCCAAGCGAAATAGCTACTGAAACTGCTACTGAAATTGCTCCTGAAATTGCTTCTGAAGCGCTGGAAGCAGATCAATTGACGCCGGAGTCCTTGACACCACAACTGGTGCTAGGTACCGAAGCTGTAGTTCACGAAGCCGAGGGCTTGCATCTCCTGCTTACACTATCAGGCTGTTCTGCGGAGCTCTTAAACAATGAGCAGTTTCTGCGAGATCTCACAGAGCAAGCAGCAAAAGCAACTCGCGCTACAGTCCTGAGAGTAGTCTCGCAAAAATTCTCGCCCCAGGGCGTAACGGTACTGGCAATGCTTGCCGAAAGCCACGCCAGCTTGCACACTTATCCCGAAAGTGGTGTCGTGTTCTGGGATTGCTTTACATGCGGTGATACTTGCAAACCTGAGGCGAGCGTCGCTTGCCTGGTCTCGGCCCTGACACCACAGAAGATACAGCAGCAGTTAGTCGCCAGAGCTGCGCTCTAGATCAAACAATCGATTGAATACTTGACCGGCCGTCTCTAACTGAAAAAAATCACAGGAACCCCCGCACTAACTATATGAAAGGCTGAAATCGGAACGCAAGAACTGATATACTCTGCCCACTCGACCACCAGGGAAAATGCTGTGACTAACAACACTCTCACCATTAAAGACAATCGGACCGGGCAAAGTTACGAAGTCCCAATTCATGACAACACAATCCGCGCTAATGACCTCAGGAAGATCAAAGTTGACGCTGATGATTTCGGTCTAATGACTTACGATCCTGCCTTTCTGGCGACAGCCGCCTGCCGCAGCTCTATCACATACATCGACGGAGATAAAGGCATTTTGCGCTATCGAGGTTACCCGATCGAGCAGCTTGCCGAGCAGTCGACTTTCCTGGAAGTGGCTTATTTGCTCAACCAGGGCGAGTTGCCTAATCAAGATCAACTGAAGCACTGGACCGAAGAGCTCACCTATCATACCTATGTGCATACAAATATCACCAAGTTCCTTGAGGGCTTCCGCTATGACGCGCACCCGATGGGCATGTTACTCGGCGCAGTCAGTGCTTTATCTACTTTTTATCCAGACGCCAAGAACATTGGCGACGCAAAAAACCGCTACCTGCAACGTGTCCGCCTCCTGGCAAAGGCACCTACCATAGCCGCATTTGCTTTCCGCATGTCGCGCGGGCTGCCACTTGTATTTCCTGACAACGATCTTGACTACATAGGCAATTTTGTCAACATGACTTTCAGCATCGGCGGGCGCCACAAGCCTAACAAAGTACTGCAGCGTGCACTGGAAGTGCTCTTCATTCTTCATGCCGACCACGAACAGAACTGCTCGACCAATGCGATTCGCGCTGTGGGCTCTTCACACGTTGATTTGTTTTCGGCGGTTTCGGCAGGTATCGCAGCTTTGTACGGCCCACTGCATGGCGGCGCCAATGAAGCGGTGTTGAGAATGCTTGATGAAATTGGTTCCGTCAAAAATATTCCCAACTTCATCAAACAAGTCAAAGCAGGCGAAGGGCGCCTCATGGGTTTTGGCCATCGCGTGTATAAATCTTACGACCCGCGCGCTAAGCTAATCAAGAAAATTGCTGATGAAGTATTCGAACAAACAGGCCTCAATCCCAAGCTCGACATTGCGCTCGAACTAGAGCGCATAGCGCTGGAAGATGATTACTTTATTAGCCGCAAGCTTTATCCTAATGTCGACTTCTATTCCGGGTTAATCTATCAGGCCATGGGTTACCCCACGGATTTCTTCACTGTTTTGTTTGCACTCGGTCGAATGCCTGGCTGGTTGGCGCAGTGGGAAGAAATGATGCTCGATCCGGACCAGAAGATTTCGCGCCCGCGACAAATTTACACAGGCTCCGGCGAGCGCCCCTACGTGCCTATGGGCAAGCGCCAATCAACCGTGTCGGTCTGAGTGCTTCTCAGCTCCAGGCAAATGACAATTGATACATACCGTTCCCGCTACGAACGATAAGGCTATCACCTGTATGCAGGAGAGTATCATTGAGCAAAATACTCTTAGCAGAAGATGAAACTGACCTGGCCAGGCAAATTGCCGAGTGGCTCAGGCGGGAGAATTACCTCGTCGAAACCTTTGCCGACGGCAGAGCCACGCTTGCGGCTTTACATGCATACGACTACGACGTGATTCTTTTAGACTGGATGCTTCCAGGCGTGAGCGGTATTGATCTCTGCAAATCTTACAGAGCAAAAGGCGGCAAGAATCCAGTCATCATGTTGACGGCCAGATCAACAGAATCAGATAAGGAGCAAGGTCTGGATTGCGGAGCCGATGACTATATCGTAAAGCCATTTGGGTTGCGGGAGTTATCAGCCAGAATCAGAGCAGTTCTGCGCCGAGTCGCTCCTCAGAGAAGTGACAATATACTGCGCGTTTCAAATCTTGAGCTCGACCCGGTAGCCAGAAAGCTCAGCAAAGACGGCATCGAAATTCATCTGGAGCCGCGAGAATTCAGCTTGCTCGAATTCTTCATGCGACATCCAAATCAGGTCTTTGATGCCGAGGCATTAATAGCGCGGGTCTGGGATTCCGACAGCATGATTTCAGCAGAATCAATTCGTACTTACATCAAGAATTTAAGACGGAAAACCGCTGACCAGTCTTTGATCTCTACAATTCGCGGCAGCGGTTATCGCTTAGAGGCTAAGTGATGCTGGGTGGAGTAAGACTGCGCTTCACTATCATCTTTATTGTCATTACAAGTTTGGTCTACTTAGTTACAAGCGCTTGCGGCATTTTGGCTTTCTGGCTTCGCATGAATGCAGTCCTGGACGAAGAAATTTCGTCACTTCAAGCAGAGACAATTGCGCATATAACCTGCACTGACGGCAAGCCGGTCTTGCATATGAATTCAGCTGTGTTCCACCGGGCATTCCACCAGGCCGTCAGCTTACAAGTATACGACAAGGACGGAAATCTCTTGCAGTTCATTGGTGCAAAGGGTGTGCCGCAACTGGCAAAAAACAGCAACGAAGTCACAAGCGCGGACGGACAGCGATATCGTAACAGCGCCATGCCCTTGCCCTGTGAACGACTAAAAATTGACGGCGCCTACCTGCAAGTGCAGGTAACAACGCGTCAACGTGATACGGCAATTGCGAACTACATAGAGATTGCAATCTTACTGGCACCATTGCTATTGATCGGGCTGGCAATCGCCGGTTCCCAGTTTGCCGGATGGGCCGTTCGGCCCATTCAACAATCAATAAATGCGCTGCGACGCTTCCTGGCAGACGCCGGTCATGAACTAGGGACTCCGCTTGCAATATTACGCACTACGGCGGATAACCTGACGCTCGATGTGGAAGGCATGCCTCAAGCCGAAGAACGCGTGGAAATAATGAGCAGAACTACCATTCGCATGGCGAAACTCGTTGACGACATGGCTCTTTTAGCCAGACTGGAAACCGCAGAGCTGACCCTGGCAAAAAAAACACTCAAATTAGATGAGCTTGTAGGAGAGTCTATTAATAGCTTTAGGGAGCTTTTTGCAGAAAAGAGTCTCACGGTAAAAACAGACCTGGCAAAGGATCTGCAAATAGAAGCCGATAAGAGCACGATAGAACGCATGCTGACGAATTTGCTGCAAAATGCAATTCGCTATACGGATAATGGCGGCAGCATAACTGTTTCCCTTAATGCAAGAGACAACAATGCAATTTTGACCATTGCTGACACCGGAATAGGAATTCCAGCTGACGCCATCCCTCATCTGTTCGACAGATTTTACCGGGTAGATAAAGCACGAGAAAGAGCAGCAGGTGGTTCTGGACTCGGCCTTGCAATTGTGAAGGCGAGCGTAGATGCGCATGGTGGCAAAGTCGAAATTCAAAGCAAAGAAGGCCAGGGCAGTCAGTTTATTATTTCAATTCCCCTGGCAAGCAAAAGTAAAAGCAGTAATTAGCGCTGGATTTCCATTTTCATTCACTCACGTTCTCGTCACGCTGCCTGACGAGAATGTAAGCACAAAAGGAGATCAGCCGAAGGGCAATCACAAGAGAGGACAGATCCATGAAAACAAAGAGAACAACAAACAAATCGATGGACAAGTGCTCAGCTAATCAACGAAAACTGCGCGATCTCGAGTTAATCGAAACACTTTCTGCACCTGAATTGAATAAGGACAGAGGAGCCATTGGCTGGGGTAGAGCCATGAAATCAGTAGGCGAAATAGGTGCAAACATCGTTTCAATCGCTCTTATGTAAGACAAGAGCCAACGCAGTACGTATATGTGAAATTAAGAAAGCTCATCAACTTAATGTTGCTGAGCTTTCTTTTCACAGCGAACGAAAGATTGTTCGCAGCACGGACTTGCTAATGTATATTTCAATCCTATAGTCCAATATCCACGCCATTTAAATAACTAACCCCATTGACCCCATTTTTTCCAAAATTCATTCTGCTGCTTGTACTGCCACTTCCAAGAATTCCACGCCCCACTTCAGCCGCTTCCAGTTCTCCAAGTTCCAAGTCCAGAATCACCTGCAATTCATTTAGCTCATTAACTCTTCTTGCTTTAGCTTTTTTACTGAATTTCATATCTGTGTTCCGAACTCAATGGGTCGATACTTACATATTGCCAGCCTGCTGTGGGGATTCTGTGAAGAACTCCGCCAATCTCTAATGTATCATTACAGTCAACAATATTCTTGATCAATTTGGAGTAGACAGAAAAGAGTTGCGTTTTAGGGTTTTCAAATTAATGCGGACAGAAAAGGATTAAATTAGGACGAGGTCGCAAGCAGAGAATGACCTGACCGCTCGCATCAATGACAAGAAAGTCGGTGTCATATGTGACGAGCACTCTTCCATCAGCTGTGGCGAAAGTCAAATGCTCCAGATCTGAAGCTCCACGTAATCCAGCTTCTTGAGCAGTCAATACATCGATTCCGCGAATCGACAATCCCAGTGCTACAGCAGACTGAATATTCTTGCTGTTTGATTGCAACAACATGGTCAGGCTCATGAGGAAAGAATGCATCAGCTTGAGCCAACAAACAATATTCGCAACGAGAATCAGCACGATTCCGTACTTGAGCATCTTGCGTGCATGGAAAATTGCAATGCTGCCTCATTTAAAATCCGCCTTGATGATATTTTTGATGTTTCGTTTACTGTGCAAAACTCTGGCTATTTCTAATGTGTTTTGCTCTGCAAGCAATCGATAAATTACTAAGTAATTGCCTTCTACAACGCTGCGCAACCCAACCGGAAGTTCTTCTCTCTTTCTTCCAATGCCTGGATGTTCTCGAATCATTTCCAAACGTGAGTCAATGCGATCTAAAAAAGCACTTGCGGCATCCGGATTGTCTCTTGCAATGTAATCATGAATGTCCTGCAGGTCACGCAGTGCCAGAGGTGAAAGAACGACCTTCAATTTCATTTGCCTGACTTGCGAAAGCTCTTGTTTCTCTCTCGAAGTTGCGCCATTGCAGTCTCTGCAGGAATGCCTTCACCACGATCTAATTCATCAAGTCCTTTTTGAATTTCATGACGAAGTTCACTCCAATCTTCCGAACTGCGCATCGAGTCAATCAGATCCAGAACATCATCGTCAGTTGCAGCCGGCAAGCCCTGGGACGCACGCTCATCGTTCAGCTTGTTTTTGATCTGGCCCCATTCCTCATCCCAGAATCGAAACTGCAAATGACGATAGAGGCGGGCACGCTCCTCTGGTACTAGAGCATCCACAAATGCCAGTACTTGGTCATATGAGAATTTGTCTTCTGGGTTCCGCTGAGCCATGGCTTTTTTCCTTACATCGACAATTATAGCCGAATGCTCTTGCCATCAAGTATGGTATTTCCACACTTTCTTCTGCCTGCACCGAGTTTTCTCTCAGGTGTAGAACATGTGTAGAACACAATTTTTAGCGATCCTGAAAAAACTTGGGCGGTGAGAGACTCGAACTCCCAGCCCCTTCGGTGTAAACGAAG
>CAZTQO010000006.1:0-102065 GCA_964615655.1 uncultured Candidatus Obscuribacterales bacterium
CGGCAGTTAAGTTCCATTGTTTGTCTGCAGCTAAGGTCCGTGGTTTCACGGCAATTTGCAGCAAGAGTCTCATGGCAGCTTATGCTCACAGTTTCTTTGCAGTTAGCTTGTATGGTCTGCCTGCAGCTAAAGTCCATGCTTTCGTGGCAGCTTATGCTCACAGTTTCTTTGCAGTTAGCTTGTAGGGTCTGCCTGCAGCTAAAGTCCATGCTTTCGTGGCATCTTATGCTCACGGTTTCTTTGCAGCTCGGGTCCACTGTTAGCTTGCAGCTCAGATCCATAGTCTCACGGCAATTTGCAGCAAGAGTCTCATGGCAGCTCAAGCTCGATGTTTCTTTGCAATTAACTTCCATAGTTTGCTTGCAGCTAAAGTCCATGCTTTCGTGGCATCTTATGCTCACGGTTTCTTTGCAGCTCGGGTCCACTGTTTGCTTGCAGCTCAGGTCCATGGTCTCACGGCAGTTTGCTGCAAGAGTCTCATGGCAGCTTATGCTCACTGTTTCCTTGCAGTTAGCTTGTATGGTCTGCCTGCAGCTAAAGTCCATGCTTTCATGGCATCTTATGCTTACGGTTTCTTTGCAGCTCAGGTCCTGCGTTAGCTTGCAGCTCAGGTCCATGGTCTGCCTGCAGTTCGCCTCCAGAGTTCCGATGCAGGCAATGGCGAGCGATTCTCGACAGCTGCCGTCTCGGGTCTCACGGCAGCCTGCGTCTAAGGTCTGCCTGCAACCTTCATTCAGAGTGCCTACACAGGCAATGGCATAGGATTCTTTGCAGCTGACGTCTCTGGTTACACGACACACTCCGTCCAGAGTTTGTATGCGAACGATATCCGGATTTTTATCCGGATTTTCCCTGGAATCCTGACCAGTAGTTGTGCCCCTTGCCTTTTCAGATGTATCTCCTGCAGGGTTTTTCGGCATCGCCGCCCTGCTTGATGGGTCAAGCCGGTCATGCTCTTCATGATCTCGCCAGGCTCTTATGATTGCTTCAGTCAGGGCTTCCTGACCAGCCTTCTTCAAATTCTCGTCCGGGTTCTGTTTTTCGTTTCCACCGGCGTTCTCGCTGCTCAAAGTGACGGCAGGGAGCTTTAGAGACTCCTGCGGAGAAGCATACTTTGTCTTATCCACAGCCTGCGATTCTGTCGCTGAAGAACTGATCTGGCTATTTATGTAATCCATCCAGACGTTTTCTTCGTTCTCAATCTTCTTTGGCAAGTTTTCCGATTGATCGTCCATTTCAAGTCTCCTTGCGACTTTTTTTCAATAGAAAGCCACGGGCTTCCATAACCCGTTCACTTCTATGCTGGCTGCTAATTCGCTTTGTAGAATTAGACTAACCCAAAGTCATTAGGATGTACCTGTGCATCAATTCAAAGATTTTGCGGAATTCCGCAAGGTGATATTGGGAAAGCTGTTCAGGCATAGAGCGCAGATTCTAGCCTGGCTTTGGTTCCTGGTAACAACTGAACCCGTCGGATAGACTATTCAGCTCTCATTCAAAAATCGACCACAAGCCAAATATAGTTTTTCGCATTCGTCTTTGATCAAATCTTCCATAAATAGAAATGCATGTACCATGTCTTCAAAATGCAAATGTTCATTTGCAACCCCTGCTTGCTTCAGCTTTTCTATGTAAGCAAAGGCTTCATCACGAAGCGGGTCGAAGCCCGCACTTATCACTAGCGTTTTTGGCAAGTTCGAACTGAAATGCCCGTAGAGAGGCGAGACTGCCTTTCTATCTTCTGCATGCTGAAAATAATTGTTGAAATACCAGGCGATGCGTTCCCTGGTCAAAAAATAATTTTCGCCGTTTTCATCAATTGATTTATGGCACATTGTGTAATCCAAAGAAGGGTATATGAGGATTTGTTTTTCAATTTTGAGATTGCTATCAAACTGTGATTTCCAGCTGACTGTGGCGGCAAGCGCTCCGCCGGCAGAGTCGCCTGCGATAGCCAGAGTGTTTTTGAACTTCAGATCTCTTTGCCTCAAAACTTCAAATACTTTTGACGCCACTGCGTATGCGTCGATGGTTCCAGCCGGATAGGGGTTTTCAGGCGCCAGCCTGTATTCGGCCGATACGACAATGTGCCCGGATGCATCTGCAAGCTTTCGGCAAATCGGATCATATACACTAACGCTACCGGCCATATGACCGCCGCCGTGATAGTAAACCAGCACAGGGCGCGCTTCGCCAGGTTCCGGATGATATATCCGCACAGGCACATTGTATTCAGCAGCTGAAACCAGATCGTCGTTTACCCAGGCAATTGCCGGGCTCTCTTTTATCAGGCTGCGTGTAACATTAACTACGCCTTCACGTGCCCCGATGGCTGTTGCTTTGTAGCCGTTTGCCACCATGGCGTCAATCTGCTTGTGTAAATCGGCAAGCCAGCTGCTTAGTTTCGGACTGAGCTTTGACATTACAGGTCTCCGGCAACGAACGCCTTACAGTTTACTGTAATTCTTCTGATTCCGATCTCTTAATTCAGATCTCTTCTTTGTGCCAGGCAAGATATTCAAGAATTGAGCATCAGTCAGTCTCTCCGGGATAACTACTTACAAGCGCAGCTGACAGTCCAAGATAAGGATCATCAAGGTCAAGATCCAGGCAGTTTTTGTAAACCTGCTTTGTTATTTGCTCTGGAGAGCTTTCGCCTGCTTTCATGAGCATTTTGTGTATAGTAAGGCGGCGCGTTGTTTCGCTTACCGCGTTATCTGCAAGTATGCCGTTGAGATAGTTCTTATCACCGAGCGCTTCCAGCTCCGGTTCTGCCTTAACAGTAGATGGGTTGTACTTAAAACCGAAGATCCTTCCTGCGCTTATTAAGTTCATTTCTGAATTTATTCGCTTGATTTCAGCATCGTGATGCCGGGCTATTTGCCTGGAAGCTATCAGCCTGTCTGCTGATTTAAGCGCAAGCGTAAGACCATGAAGCTTTACCAGGGCGCCCTGATAGGTTCTTGGACCGTAGATGCCTGGAATCACATCAACAATTGTTTTATCTGCGGTGCATACATAGCTTGCAACATTGCCGTGCATGCTGCGTCGAACGATGCGTCCGTCACCAAAATCGACCGACATGATAGGCACTGGCTTAAGCATTTGCCAGCTGCATTCAAAATTGTCATTCAAATAATTTGCCAGTTCTTTGTCCGAGAACAACACGGTTCTCGCCGATCTTGCGTTTGCTCAACAGAACTTATCGTCCAAACGGCCCAGCATTTGAAACAGTAAGACCGGCTTTCCAGATTGAGCAGATGCCTTGCAGGCCGAATCGAAGTCGTCATGCCAGTTCACAAGCCCGGGTTTCACTTTCTTTTGAATCTGGCCGGATGCTTCTGCCGGAACATTTGCATGACTCTCCAGACCCATTTTTAAATTAAAATCGCTCGGTTTCCAGAATGGACCATTCAGTACCCGGTTCAGCTCACCATCGAAAACAGACGGTAAAAAGGCGGCGATCAGGCAAATGAGCGGAACAACTATAATGGACTTTCTCATTAGCGATCCACGCCGCCAAATTTCGACTTCATCACTTTTTCAGCACCAAACTCCCCTAAACTGGCACCTTTTAACATCGGTGCCATGCCTGCCGGTTCACTCAGGGCCATCGGTTGTGCCGGGCTACTCAGTGCAGAGTCACTTTGTACAGGCCCGCTTTGAGCCAGGCTCTGTGGAAGCCCCTGTGCAGGGTCGCTTTGCACTTGCGCTATTTTCAGTTCACCGGTTGATTTCTCAATGCCCCAGCGCAATCCAAGAATGCAGACAAAGACTCCTATACTAATGAGCAACAGCAGATTTTTCTCTTGCATAAACGCTCCAGTTTTCCGGAAAGATTAGAAAAATTACGATACCAAAGGCTTTCAGTATCGGGCATAAGCAGCTTTTCTCCAATCAAAAGAGTACTGACAAAAAGCCAGGGTAAACACTGAATTTATTGTGGTATATTCATTGAGAAGCATTTTGAAAGCACAGTAATGAAGCATAACACTCGGTTTTTAGTCAGCAAAACATTACCAGGCATCTGCTTTTCCCTCCTTCTGGCATTATTCGCTAGCACTCCGGCATCAAAAGGGGGCGATAACGCAGCAGATCCCCTTTATGACCTGCAGAACAAGCTGATGCATGAAATCAACCAGAGCCAGAAAGCAAACAAAATCAGTGATAAGGACGCCAGATATTTACTAAAGAGACAGGCAAATATTTCCAGACGGAAAGCCGAGCTTCGCGAAAAGCATCGTGGTCAACTCAGCGCAGAGGAGCAGCAAGACTTGACTGAGGAAATTCAAAGAGTACGAGAATCCCTGCTCAAGCTGCAAGAAAAGGACGCGTCCAGAAAAGCAGCAAAAGAAGAGAAAGAAGCAAAAGAGAAAGAAGCAAAAGAGAAAGAAGCGAAAAAGTCTACCGAGGCAAAAGAGACAACGCCCAAACCGGCAAAGAAAAAGCCAACTCGAGAGTCAAAACACTGAATCACTACTTCTTGCCGATTTTGCTGCTCAGCCAGCCGGTCAGAATCCAGCTAACTTCGTCTGAAAGCTGGTTTTCTTCAAGCAACAGATGTTCGCCGTCACCAACCACAACCATGATTTTCTCGGGCGAAGTCACTTCATTGAATAATTCTATTGTCCCTTCCGGTTTTACCAGTTTGTCCTTAAATCCAGCCAGGAATAAAACCGGCAGGTGTTCAATTAAAGCCGCGCTATCATGGTTTTGTTTCATGAAATCATCGAACTGCTTCAATTCTTTTGCCGAAAGCTTCATACGATTGAGCGGGTTTTCCTCCCATTTTTTTCTCAACTCCGGATCGTCGGTTGCTCCTTTAAGTACAATCGATCCCACATCGATTTGCTTGTCGGAATTTCGAAGCAAATTCAGACCTATTTTGAGCTGTTGCTGGTTTTGTGAAACCTGTCTCGTGAGGGCACCGCCGAAACAAGCCCCTGTACCAGGTCCGGATAGCGCGCCGCCGAGCTCAGAGCAATCGCACCGCCCATCGATTCGCCCACAAGAAAAACAGGCTCACCTGGATAAGCTTTATGCAGGCTTTTGAGTGCCTGCTCGACGTCCTGAAGACAAGAATCAAAATCAACTGTTTCGTGCCCCTCTTTCTTGAGCCAGCTCCCAAAACCTCTTACATCGACGGCGTAAGTAGCATAGCCAAGGCTGGAGAGTTTCTTGCCGAAAGGTTCGTAAGAAGAACTGCTGAACCCGAGACCATGAACGCACAAAAGGATTGCTTTTGAGCGAGCACCGGTGGGCAACCAGGCACGATACGGCATATATATATAACTGGCTTGCTTTTAGCCTTTGCAGCCGCTTTGCCGGTTTTGGAAGCTGCAGCGGGTTTTCTGGGCGCGGCGTCCAGTGCAGGTGCCAACACTTGAATCAAAACACAAGCCAGAACAGGCAAGCTGATTAACGGGGTAAATTTCATGCTTGTAAACTCTGTAAGTGAATCAACCCTCTTATATCACAACTTGAGTGGGGCAGGGTCTTTGCCATTGACCCGGATTTAAACGAGATTGTTCAATTCTGGCAATCCAGTCATCAATCTAATGGTCGAATAAAGGCCGAATGAAGGACGAATAAGGGACGAATAGTCGCTCCATAGAATAATCATTTTGCAGGATTTTAATCCCGCTATCTTCAACTAAAATAATACTGATAGACCGGGTAAGGTCTCGAGGTCGAAGAATAAAAAGATAAACAGATCGAATAGCCAATTTAAGGGGAGCAAGTTCTGTTGCTCCCCTTTTGTACTACAAAAAATGGCTTGCTCTTGTTAAGAAAGATATCTGCTAAACCAGCCACAATCAGTCATTTGACTGATAAGCTCAAGCGAAATTGCAGGCAAAAAACAATTTCCAGTAATAGAATAAATCAGTAGACTCTAAGAGCCGCCGCTTGAATTTTCTTTTCTTGGCCGTCGTTTGCACTTGAGCTGAGTTCGCCATTCTTAAATGAAAGCTTCTGGTGTTTGCATTCGCCTTTCAAATATTTCTGCGAAACTCCGTCATCTTCATAAAGGCGCCCTGCTGCCGCGCCGTTTTTGTCTGGAAAGACTTCATAAACCAGGTCACTATTTTTCAACAGCTCCATATGCTGCACGGGCTTTGCTGTTGCTAAAACAGAACCGGCCTTTACAAAGAGTGGCACCGTATCAAGTGGCGCCTTCACAGTGTAGTATTTGCCGCCTTCAAACTTTTCATGGGTGAAATAGTCATACCAGATACCTTCCGGCAGGTAGAGATCGCGAGTTACAGCACCTTCTTTTACGACCGGTGCTGCCAGCAATGAATCGCCAACCATGAATTCATCATCAAGATTTACGGCGTTATAGTCGTTTTGATATTCAAGAATCAGTGGTCTGAACCAGGGCAGCCCGGTTTCGTGAGCTTCGGCAAGCACAGTATAGAGATAAGGCATGAGTTGATAACGAAGCTGAACGTATTTGCGAATTATGTCCTCATATTTCTTGCCGAAGCGCCAGGGTTCCTGGTCGTAGCTTCCAACTTCATGGTGATTTCTAAAAAAGGGCGTAAGAAATGCCTGCTGGTACCAGCGAGTTAAGAGCTCACCGTTGCCTCTGCCGGCAAAGCCACCGCAATCTGCTCCTACAAAAGTTTGCCCGCTCAAACCCAGGCTTGCAAACATGGGAAGATTCAGAGCCAGCGAAGACCAGCTGCTGAGGCTATCGCCGGTCCACATGGTTGCATATCTCTGAATGCCTGCAAAGCCGCTGCGCGTAATTACATATGGACGCTGATCAGGGCGAAGGCGCGCAAGGCCCTCATAAGTTGCTTTGCACTCTAAGAAGGCAAAGAGATTGCGCATTTTTGCATGTTTGGAATATTGCCCTTCATCATAGTTGACCACTTCTTTCCATTTGAGCCCGTCACGGCTATCAAAATCAGCCGGTTCGTTCATATCGTTCCAGATACCGGATACACCCGCATCTAAGAGTCGGGCGTGTTTATCTCCCCACCATTTGGCGGCATCTTCAAGCGTGTAATCAACAAAAACCGATTTGCCAGGCCAGACTTTGCCGGTGAATAGTTGTCCATCGCTCTTTTTCAGGAAGTAATTCTTTTCGGCACCTTCATTGTATACGTCATAATTACCATCCGGCTCATATTTGATACCGGCATCTATAATCGTGACGCCTTTTACACCTTTGTCGGAAAGCCATTTCATAAGACCGGGCGGATCAGGAAATCGTTCATGATCCCAGGTGAAATTACGGTAGCCGTCCATATAATGAATATCTAAATGAAGCGCATCAAGCGGTATTTGTTCTTTTTGATAACGAAGAACCACATTTTTTACCTGCTCTTCGTTTGCATAGCTGTAGCGGCATTGCTGATGCCCAAGTGTCCATTTGGGCGGCAGAGGCATGCGTCCTGTAAGCTCCGTGTAGCGTCCTATTACCTTCTTCATCGAAGGTCCGTAGAAAAAGTAGTAATTCAATTCGCCGCCTTCAGCAGCAAAACTCACACGCTCAGGATCAGAAGTCGAAAAATCGAAATGACTGCGGTAGCTATTGTCGAAGTAAATGCCGTAGGCCCTGCTTTTCCAGGAAGACTCGGCATCTTCATCCATCAATAGGCCAATATAGAAAGGGATGCTCTGATAAAGAGGATCTGTGCCCATGCTGTATCCGAAGCTGTCATTTGTCCACATCTGAAATTTTTCATGGCGTTTATCTAAATGCGCAGCCTTTTCACCGAGCCCGTAGAAGTGTTCTTCAAATCCAAGTGACTTTATGGCAGCCACCGAACTGCCCTCAGGATCGTATTTCATCGGGTCAGCATCCGTATTTATGGCTTTACCCGTATGCGCATCAAAAATGGCAATTTTCAGCGGCTTACGGCTGAGCACTACTTTCAATTCTGAACTTTCAAGCACAATTTCATTTGCGCTTTCACTTATTTTTGTATCTACTTTATCCCAGCTTGTTTTCGCAATTGCCCAGCTATGATCGTGTTTGGGAAGTTCTTTTGTGAAGGACACACGCACACGCAAGAGATCCGGAGCCAGCATTTGAAGCCTCAGTTGGCTTTTGTCGTTACAAGTTACAGTAATTCCGGACTCCGGCTCTTTCTCAAAGCTGGAAGCATTGCCGATTGCTTTCATGCTTGCAAGGTCCATAGCCTGAACAGCTGTTCCAGGCATGAAGAAAAAGAGCATAGTGAATAGCAAAGTAAAAAGGATAGCTGCTTTCATTTGGCCGTTTCCATGGAATATGACTTAGCCCGGTAGGACTCTGCGAGTCTGTTAATGCCGGACAACGGCTCACGATCTTATCACCATTACAATCTGCGTCCTTTCCAAGCCCTGGCAAGACTTGATATCCCCCCCCCGCATTGGAGCCAGGCGCTTAGAATCCTTATTAAAGCGCTCGCCAATAGATCTCAGATCAAAGATCTCAGGCACCTTGGAAACATTTCGGGTTTGAGCTCGTAAATGATCATTTCAGCACCTGTAAAAGAGCTTTTACTTCCTCGGCACTTTCATTCACACGTATTACATTGGTGGCACTTCTGCTGCCGCTGGCATAATAATATGCTGCATTCAAGACCAGAGTGGTAGCCATCTCATTGTCTCGTGTTTTCTGGTTGTACTCGGAAGAAGTTCTGACCGCAAGTATATTTTCTGCATTCAGGTAAATTTCACCGTCGTGGAAATCATGTACAACAATAAACTTCATTGGCTTTCTCCTCCAGGCTTCGCTTCGCTGGTATTTGACTTGTTTTCAACCACATTTTAGGCAGAATCTTTTAAATTCTCTGATACTGGCAATCTCAATCAATCAAAAAAATCCGGGTAATAAAGAAAATCCAGGTAATAAAGAAAGTTCTAAACGGGAAAAGATCTAATGCTGAGCCAACGAAGGAGCCAGGTTAGCAAAAGATGACAAGTATGGATTTTCTACCCCTGTGGGCACTCTTCGCTCTGGTAATGGTTTTTTCAATACTTTCAATCGAAGCTGGTCACCGGCTGGGTAAACTGAGAAGCAAAAGAGGAAATGTCGAAGCTGAGGGGAAGCACAGCGAAGGCATGGTGCAGGCAACTCTTGCGCTACTTGCCTTCCTGTTGGCATTCACATTCGGAGTAGCTTCCGAGCGCTTCAACGAACGTAGAAATTTAGTTATTCAGGAAGCCAATGCCATAGGTACGACCTATCTCAGAGCTGATTTCTTGCCGGGTCAGGCAAAAAAGGAAGTGCAGGATTTGCTAAGAGCTTATGTCAATTTGAGAATCACAAGAGTCGAAAGCATGGAAGATTTGAAAGAGAGAGTCAAAAAGGCAGGACAGATTCAAAACGATTTATGGAAACAAGCAGTGCTAAACGGAAAAGCCGATCTGAATTCCGATATAGGTGCATTGTTTGTAACGTCATTGAATGAAATGATTGATATACAGTCAAGCAGGCTGACCGTAAATGTATATTCGCGGGTTCCAGACAGTGTCTGGGGCAGCCTTTTTTTAATGATGTTTCTGGGGCTTGCATCAATTGGCTATCAGACAGGACTTTCAGGAAGCCGGAGCTGGACAACAATTTTAATACTGGTGCTTTCTTTTGCAATTGTAATCAGCATGATTGCAGACTTAGACCGTCCACGCGAGGGTTTTTTAAAAGCTAATTTAAAGCCATTTCAAGACCTGGCCGAAAGTATGGGTATTAAGCCAGCAAGTACAAATGACTGAAATTCTTGAAGTTTCAATCAGCAAATGAAAGCATAGATTCCGGATCAAGTCGCTGAGGCCCTTCAGTTAATGTTTTTGCAGTGACAACACTACCCTCAAAATCATCCGGGCCCGTATAACTATAAACAGTTTCTGTTCTAAGTCCATGTTCAATCTTTTTTTCATCGATGCCGATAAGTTCATATTTCAATAGTGATTCGCGAGATCTGAAACGCTTGCCCTTGCTATCACGGCTGTATTCGATCCTGAACTCCTTGCTTTTCATAAGAACATCGCTTGCATAACCGCTAATGTCAGCTGAAACGATTTCAGTGCTTTTGCTTTCGATCAAACCGAAGTTCCCCGGTCCAAAGCAGTCACTGCTCGTCTTCTGGGTTTTAATATTTTCGACTGGCTTTACTAATACTGTATCAAGCGCATTTGCGGGCCTTGCAGTAGAGCTGAATGCTGCAAGCAGGAAGACTGCAAGCAAGAAGACTGCCTTTCTACTTGAAGCACCGTTTTTTTTCCTGGTAAAAGTTCTCATTTGCCCGTCCTCGCTTTGTCCATCCATATGATTTCATGATAATCAGAGCGTGTTTCAGGCATGTCTCGGATTTGTTTCAGATTTGTTTCAGGCAGTTTTTAAGCAGATATCCAGGCTTTTTACTCCGGGTTTACCCTGTAATTTTGATGGTGCTTACCCAGCCGCCCCCGGGTCTTGCAGCAAATATAATGTAAGTCTCAGACCAGAGACCATGTGCTAATATTCTGCGGTTCCAGTGGAGGACAAAAGCTTGCCAGCCGATAAAGACCACCTGGAAGGAAAACGTGTATCGGAGCGCTACAGAATCAAGAAAGTCGAAAAGTGGACTGAGCACAGCACTTTTTGTAGCGCCGAAGACATGGCTACAAGTAGCCTGGTCAGGCTCATACTGCTTTCGCCTTCTCTGATAAAAGACGAAAAGCAATTTGCAAAAAAAATGCAGGAGTTTCAATCACTAAAAGATAAGAAGCTCCTGGCTGTGATTGCAGAAGGGCGCAGCAGCGACGGCGATTTCTTTCTTGCTACTGAGAATCTTGATTCCAGCTATACCGCTCTGGATCAGGTTCTGAAAAAACAGGCGCTCCCGCTTCAAGACGCGTTCAGCCTGATAAAACAAATCGTTGCGGGTTTGCATTATTTAAACAGGGAAACTGCTCAAATTGCCCTTCCCTTTCCACAGCAGATCTTTGTATCCGGCAAAGAACAGCAAATGCAGCCGAAGATAAACTTAATTGCTCTTTTAGACAGCGGCGTGGGTCCTTCCTTATTGATCCCGGAAGAGATGAGCCATCTTGAGCGAAGCCGCTATTTACCTCCAGAAATTATCAACGGCAAAAAAGCTGATGAACGCTCTCAGATATATATGCTTTCTGCGTTCCTTTATCAGCTTTTGTGCGGGCATGCGCTTTTTGACTCGGACGATATTGTGGAGCTTGAAAGCCAGCATCTCTGCCTTGAGCCAAAGCGCATTCATGAACAACGTCCTGACCTTTATATAGATCCTCGTTTTGAGGCTGTGATCTTAAAAGGTCTGAAAAAAGATCCTGCCGAAAGACAGCACTCGCTTTTGCAGTTTAAGGACGAATTAACTGAGGCGCTCTCTTCAAGACCTTTCAACAAAAAAAGAGTAAAACAAGCTGCAGCTGTGCTGATTCTGGGTCTGAGCGCCTTTGCTGCCTTTCAATTTTCAGGTTTATCGACTTTGATACCCGGCATTAATCCAGGTGACACAGCTGACACTAACACTGTTGTTGACGAGCTCGATCCAAAAATCCCGCAGCAAGACAGTGGCAGCTTTCTGGAAAGAAAAAAAGAACTGGACAGGCTTTTGCTTATGATTCCTGATTCAGCTAAGGAGCTTGATTTTATTAAGCTTTCAGGGTCTGAGAAAAAAGAGCTGGCCGCAGGCGACTATGTATGCAATGGCATCGAGCTTTCAGAAAAGTCGACGCTTACTGCAGAAGGAAAAGTGCGTCTCTGGATTAAGGGCAGGGGAAAGGCTCCGGCTGTATTTAGTCTAAAGGATTCGGCGTCGCTGAGTGCCGAAAAGAATGCAGATGACTTCACAGTTTACTACTGCAGCATTAGTGATATGCAGATGTCGGGTAGCTCGGTGCTGAGAGCCGATGTACTGGCTCCACTTGCTCTTTTAGATGCAAAAGACCAGGCCCGAATAATCGGGCCATTCCAGAGCAACGGTCAAAAGCTTGAAGGAAACGCCAGTTTTCTTAGCTCGGATGAAGGCAACTGAGACCAGTTAGTTCGTCCTGAAGAATTGGACTGAAGTGCCGTAATCGCTGTTGTTACTTAGGCTTCGGCTAGTTCTTGGCTGGCTTTCTTTTGTTTTTCCCTTCGGTTTGGTCCAACTTTTTCTTCACTTACCATTGGTTGAATGAATGCTGATGGCGATATTGAAAACCTCGCTGCTAGTTTTTGAATCTGTGCAATTGAAAGTTCTCTTCTGCCTGCTAGATATTCAGAAACTCGGCTTGACGAGCCAAACTCAGGAATCAGATCTGTTTGATAAAGAGAATTTTGCTCCATCAGGAATTTAAGCAATTCCCGTGGCGTTACATCAAGCTCTTCTTTCCATCTTGATTCAAATGTTTCAATAAGTTCCGATAGAACTTCAAAGTAATCTTTTTCCGCTGCAGTCAATTCATCAAAACGCTCCAATAGTTCATCAACAACCTCAGCAGCCGCATCATTCTGCTTTTCAGTCCGAATTGGTACTAAGGGAAAGCGATTAACCAAAGCCAAATATGCTTCGTGGTCGTTAAAACTCCGTGTCATAGTTTTTCTTTCCAAGACACTTAACATGCCTTGGAACTCCTTTAATCACTATTCCGTTTTTGATTTTGCTTTTTTATCGTATCGTTCCCTCCATTGGTTTTTGCCGTATTCTTCATGGGTCATAACTTTATCTATGTACAATCGTCCCAGTTCAAATCTGCAGATGGCTATGAGCCTAAACTTATTGCCGCCGATATTGAAAATCAGCGCATCCTTGTATCTGCTGACTGTTGCAAATGTCTTTTCTACATCTGCTGGATTTTTCCAATTGGCCTCAATGACAGCTTTTTTGAATTGAGCTAACGGCCCTTCAGCACTCTTATATACCTTAGAGAAGTTCCGAGCCCGGCTCCAATGATTGACTTTCATCGCAATTGATCCTTGAGTCACTCAGGGCATGAGCCTCTCCTGGTTAGCCTTGCCCTACCACAAGTTTCCCATATTGGGAAGGAAAAGCAATGCTAATATTCCCAATATGGGAAATTTAATCTTGCTTTTGAAGGATTCTTGCCCAAGCCCATCCCAAAATCGAAGGTATGGCGGGAGAATTTCATGATTGATATCAGCAGCGATTTACCTTCCTGCAACCTTTCTGTAACCCCTGGTACACCTTTGAAATCTATTCTCTAAGCATCGACCGACGGCGTGGTCGCAAGATAGACAAAAGGTGAATTATGAAAACCAGCACACTCCTTTCACTGCTTTTGATAACAGGCTCTCTGAGCTTATCGCAAGCAGCACTGGCAAGCAGTTTGAAGAGCCCTATATCCTCAGACTCAAATTCGGAAACTAATTTCAATCTAGCAGAAGCCCGCAGCTATGCCCGCAGCTTAGCAGTAAAGCTCAGAAAAGACCCGGCAAATCTTGATCTCAGAAAAGACCTGGTCAGAGCTCTTATTAATGCAGGACATTCAAAAGCCGCAGCTCAACAGATGCACTTGCTTATAAGAGCCGGAATGCGCTCGAATGAAGACTTTGCCTTGCTTGCAGATTGCTGCCGGTTCTCAGGCAATTTCAAAAGCGCAATTCGTTATTACCAGGAGTCGCTCGGTATCACACCAGGCTATGCACACGCAAGGGCCGGAATGGCACTTTCATACATGCAAGCCGGTATGTTCAATCTGGCCGAGAGGCTCTGCAAAGAGGCAATGCTTGCCTGCAGCAAAAAAGACGAGAAAAAGGAACTTGCAAAAACACTTTCGGAGATTAGGGCAAACAGGCAAACAAGCACAACAACGCTTGTTCTATCAAACGCCAGCGAAGCAAATATTTAGACAAAACAAGAACGAAGACAAACAGAAAGACAAACAAAAAAAACAGAACAGAAAGAGGAATAAGAAATGGATCTCTGTAAATCATTTCCCAAAACAAAAACAATATCAATAACAAGAACAAGTAAGGGACAGGTAGTGGCTTTGCCAATGATCTGCCTGGCACTGATGATTGTTCTTGTAGTCGGACTTTTTGCTTTCGAGCTTGCCCGCACTGCAGTAGCCCGCGAGCAACTCCGCTCAGCAACCGAAGCGGCAGCGCTTGCAGGAGCAGCCACGCTTGCCGGCTCAACTAATTCCAGTATTACTGAAGCCCAGGCAGAGGCAATTTCGGCAGCAAAAGACATGTTCAGAAGAAACCAGATTTTTGCAGACTCGCTTACAAATGCTGAAGAAGGAACAGGCAGCCCTCAAAAAGGTCAGGCATTGCTCAGTTTTCAGTTTCTCGACCCTGCAAACAACAACAGCCCGGTGCCGGCCGGCGACCCGAGAGGCAAAGCACTGGAAGTAAGTGCTGATTATGGTCTTTCAAGTGTAGCAGGCAGCCTGATTGGTCTTTCAAATTCGCCAATCGCACTCAAAGCTAAATCAGCAGGCGGTGTAGGTCAATTGGACGTGGTTCTCTGTTTCGATTGCTCACTTTCGATGCGCTTTGCTACCAGAACCACGGTTCTCAGACGGCAGTGGAACCCGGCAGAAGAAAAAATCAATTATGTCGTATTACAAACACCTTCGCAGAGCAGCCAGGGCGGCATGCTGCCCCAGTTAATCGGTTCTTTGAATGCCGCCATGCGCGGCGCCACAGACAACTCGCCTCCCGGCAATTTCCCACCCGGAACCGCAGGTCAAAGCGGATTCACAGATATAGTCGTCAACTTGGATGAGAACGTCAATTTCACGGGCTTTTCTCAGGACGGATTTAACTTCCCAAATCTGGCTGCACTTGTTGAAGCATCACGAGGCAATCTCGAAAACGATTCTGTTTTTGAATCAAGTGGTGCCTCCACAGCGCTCAATGGCGTCGTCATTCCACAGGCTGGATACAAAGCCAAATACTTCGAGCTGGCTCGCAAACACACACATCCCTTTGCAGAAGCAGTAAGTGCAGCCGAAAACTTCTTTACACTCATGAACAACAACACCCGCTGCCACTTCGGCTTTGTAGCATTCCAGACCCAGGTTGGCCAGGACCCCAACCAGACATTTTCAAAACCGAATGTGGCTCAAAATTATCCACAAGCCGGGACAGGTCAGTTTCCACTTCCGGCAATTCCGCTCAATCCAGCCCAGGGCCAGACTAATTTTGAGCCTGTCAAAAATGCGGTAAACACAGTAGTGCCTGATGGCAACACCAATATCGGTGGCTCAATTGAAAGAGCGGTGCGCATGTTCGACAATAACAATAGCCGCCCGAACGCCAAGCGAGCAATCATTCTGTTCACAGACGGCGCGCCTACTGTCGGACTGCCACTCAATCAAAATCCCGTTCAGAACTGTATCCAGGCTGCCCAACTTTCAAGAAGCAAAGGCATCGCAATTTACTCAGTCGGGCTTTCACTGGATGGAGCTCAGGCCCAGCAGCAATCGAGCATTCTAAACAATATCTCAAACATTGCAGGCAACGGCGGCAAGTTCTTCCAGGTCAACAGCACTGCCAAGCTAAACGAAGCATTTGCATCAATTGCAAGAAACCTGACCCAGATAGAGCAATAGCTCAACTGGAGCGATAGGACAGTTAAAGCAACAGGCCAGATTATTCAATGACCAGAACAAGTTACTGAAAAAGCAATATCCCAAGGAGAAGACAATGTGGACAATTCACTCAAACAAATCGGCAAGAAACATGCGCAAGAGTACAGGAAGCTCGATACTGGAAATCCCGGTTGCCATCTGGCTGGTGCTGGTCGTCCTCTTTATCCCCATGCTGGGACTCTCAGCAATAACTCTCAAGAGCACGCTTTTGAATATCGCCGTACAAGATGCTATTCATGCTGCAGCCAAAGCTAAAACATTCGAGCAAAGTACTGATGAAGGTCCGTCTGCAACTCAAATTGCAACAGATGTTTTTACGCAGGGGCTCGCTCAATTTCCGGGACTGGCAGACTCAAGCTCAATAGACCTCGACATACTGGAAATAGGCCTTGTCAATCAGCAGCTAACACGCCGAAGCGCGAAGTTGCTACTTCCAGCTGACTCGAGCCAATCTACCTATCAGATTGAAGGAACTGCCACAGCAAGCATAGATCCATTGTTTCCATTAAACAAAGAGATTTTCGGAAGCATTCCGGGTCTTAGCGACAAGATGCTATTGACTTTCAGGGCAAGAGAAATGTTCGAAACACCACAGGGTCTGAATAGATAAATCAATCGCTAAATCAATAAATTAATAGATCAACCAAATCCCTCTACGACACAAGCAATTCCATAAACAAATTTCAAAAGGAGATAAAACAATGAAGACAAGAACAGCAAGCAAAATCAACTCTATGAGCAGAAATAGAAACAAGCGCGGTTCGGTGGCAGTTGAGCTTGCCGCCGGAAGCCTGGTAATGATAAGTGTCGTGGCACTTGCACTCAATATATGTTTTGCAATGCTTTCATACGGAATCAATGATCGTGCCTGCCGCGATGCCGCAAGGGCAGCCGCCCAGGGCTCAAGTGCTGTCGAAGCCGTCCAGATGGCAACAGCAATTGTCAAATCATACAATTCATCAAACAGCTTGCTTGCGGCGGTCAATGTCGAAAGCGTTAGCTACAATGACTTCCAGGGTAATGCTCCGCAAGGCGTCAGCCCCTTTGTTACTGTCATAACAAGATCAAGCGCCAAAATGCCTGCACCTGTTAGTGTCTTTGGCCAGAACCTCTTCGGCGCTACAATACCGGTGACAAAGTCCTACACTTTTCCAATTGTTCGCTTAAATCCGACGCTATAAGCCGAGCGAGCAAGCCAGCTAGTTGCCGGAAGATGCAACTACCGGACCGGGCTTGCACTGTTACCAGATTGCAACCTTTCCGTTACCGGGTTGTGACTGCAGCCAGGTTATTCTCCTTTTGTGAGCACGAGAGAGTGCTTAAGAAGGAGATTAACTGATGTTATCGAAACTGCAAGCAAGAAAGAGCAAAGGATCTGCGATGGCTGATTTTGCACCGGCGCTGGTTGTTTTTCTTGCAGTATTTATCCCGACCATTCATTTTGGCGTGTTTCCCATTCGTTTGATGCTTGCTCACACGATTTTTGAATCGCTGACTCATGACCTTTCACTGCTACGAAAGAGGAGTTCGATTGACTCGGCATTCAATAATTCATGGCAAAAGAGATTCCTGACAAAATGCGGCATTGGGTTGCGTGCTACGAGTTTCAGCCTGACGACGCAGAGCACGGTCAATAATAGAAGCGCAGATTTTCAGGCACATAAAGATCTGCCTGCAGACTGGCTGCCTGGAGGACTCAACTATCCCTGCATTTACAAATTGACCGCTAGAAGCACTTTTGTGATTTACCCGGTTCTGGGCGCAGATAAAAGCACTGGTTTATTGCAACCGGTTGAAATCGAGACAAGCGCCGCTGCTATCTGGGAAAACCAGGAGTTCGACTCGCAGACCGGTAAGCTCTACTTAAATGAGTAATCGGCTTGCGATACACAAAAACCAGATTTACTTACTTACACTTAGGAGGATTTATGTTAGTTTCGAAAAAGAGAGTTCCAGCTCTATCATTTCTTGCCATCTGTTCCATGCTCCTTGCTCAGGCAGGCCTTTGCAGCGAACGAATAAACATGCAGCATGACTGGACAATTAAACTGGAGTCTCAAGAGCTCAAGCAGACTATCGGTTCGCCGATTACAATGCAAGCTGAAAAAATGTATCGGGTTAATGTATATGCGCATGAAAACGGCTCCGATGCGGAACCTGTTCTCTTCGAACAGCTCTGGTATGTAAAAGGAGAAGATAAGGCACGCGGGCTGCGCCGTCTGGCAAAACTGCCCATTCCTGAAGGCAAGTCGGTGGAGATCAAACTGAGCTGCAAAAACACTGTTGCTGATCAATCTGCTGTCAGCAATCTTGCCGATGCAACCGTGCGTTTGCTCTTAGAAGCATATCTCAACAAGGATTCCGTGCCTCTCGTGCAAGCACCCTCTGAGTTCTCCGCAGCAGTTCTAAGCGGACTGAATAACAAACACTTTTTGCCCGATAACAACCAGGCTGATGTAATCGGCGCCCATCCCGTTACCTTTGTCTTCCAGAACGAACTCGATAGCTCCGCCCAGAGACTTGTTTTCAAGCCCTGAGCCCAGGCGTCATCCGAGACTACTGAGAATCGGCCGTGAATTCGGATGTTCTATCCAGGACCACAATCCGTTACCTGAATGTAACCTCAAAGATACCTGCCTGTAACCGGAAAAAGTAAATTAGGAATTGTATTTGACAGAGTTTTTTTTTCAAGGAGAATAAATCATGGTAAACAAGTTCAAGCGCGTTGGCATATCGGTTCTAACCGGCATTACGGCCCTTTCGGCTCTGGCGCCCCATGCGGTCTTTGCGGCTCCGGCAGGCAAAAAGCTAATTGCTCCACAGGCAATGCCTGTTCAGAGAAAACGGGCTGTTTGTCGCTATCAAGACGACACCCTGTTGATCATGCCGAATCTAAGCTCAGATAAGCAAGAAATAGCTGATGCTTTAAAGGAAGTTCACGGCACAGTTATCGGGACGGTAGGTTCCGGAAGACTGCTCACTCTGATTGTCAGATCAGAAAAAGGCAAGCTTGCTGAAATGGAAAAGAAGCTTGCCGGCGATAAGCACTTTAATGGCATGAGCCGCAACCTTGTAGCCATGCCCGAATTTACACCCAACGATCCCGGATTGGTGAATCAATGGCACTTGAACGCAGTTGGGGCAAGTGCTGCCTGGGACGTGAGTCGTGGTGGCGGATTGCGTATAGCTATCCTGGATAGCGGTTCACAGGCTTCTGTCGATGAGCTAAGGGGCAAATGTGATTCGGGATTCAATGCAGTTGCACTTGCACCCAAGAAGCTGCCTAATTTCGGTGAATTCGTGCCGCCGCCTCCTCCGCCAAATCCTAACGGAAACACCGACTGGCATGGGCATGGAACCGTAGTTGCAAGCACCGCTGCAGCCACCTGCAACAACAATGTGCAGGGCTCGGGCATAGCACCTGATGCCAGAATTTACCCGATAAACATTGCATATCAAAATCCCAGCAAGGAAGAAGGCAAAGCCACCACCGACGACGTTGCAATTATGGCTGCCATTACAAAAGCTGAGGAACAGGGAATCAAAATCATCAATATCAGCTATGGAGCACAACCTCCCTATCATTTCACCAACGCCCAGCTGCATGCACCATTGCATGAGTTTTTCAAAGACTTCCATTACAGGCATGGCGGATTGATCTTTCTGTCTTCCGGTAACGATACAACCAGAGATGACTCTCCAAGAGTAGATTACCTCCAGGTCGTCACCGCAGTTGACGCTAACTTCAAGCTCTCCGACTTTTCCAACTTCGGCTCATCTACAACTTTTGCCGCACCGGGCAGCGGCATAATCTGCACAGACAGAGACGGTAATTTAAAAAATGTCTCAGGCACATCTTTTGCCGCACCAATCTGCGCCGGAATTGCCGCACTTGTCTGGTCTTCAAATCCAAATCTAAGCAATACCCGGGTGCGTGAAATCATACAAACAAGTGCAATGAATTCAGGCAGCGGCTGGAACCAGTTTTTCGGATTCGGAATGCCAAATGCCGCCAGAGCAGTACAACTTGCCACCGGCCGTTAGAAAAGGAAGCAGGCAAACGCAGGAGAAGAAAAAGCAGCAGAGAAGGAAAAGCAGCAGAGAAGGAGAAGCAGCAGAGAAGGACAAGCAGCAGATACTCCCGCCTGATACATCTAAAAAGAACAAGAGCCGGCCTTCTTCAGCCGGCTCTGTTACTTTTTTGCAACCAGGCCGTTACTTTGCCGTTACCCGAGCGGACTATCATTCAGTCATTACTTAACTCTCGGACAAAACGGAGCAATAACGAAAATGAAAAGCAGGAGAACGGCTTCCAGAAACTTCAGTGGTTCAATAGTGATTATGACCTGTGTAATGACCGGCCTGCTTGTATTTGGATTGCTGGCAGTTCTGTCTCTAACTACACTGTTTGCCACTCATTATCGTTTGCAAAAGGCTGCGGAAACTCTGGCACTTGCAAGTGCAGCCAGCCAGAATGCAGACAATAAAATAGGCATAGTAAACAAGATGATGGCGCGCTCACGTAATATGATCTGGCTAGCAAGTGAGAATAAAAGAAAAGCACAGGAGCATTACACTCAGCTCGAAAGTCTTGCCAATCAGATCTTTGTAGAAAGCAAGGTAAGCCGTGACAGAATGTATATTGCCAAAAGCATGACAGCCAGCAACACTGGTTCTGGCAGTACAACCTTGAGCTTGTTCAGGCAGCTGAAAGACTCATTCATGATTGAGCTTCCCTGGCTTAAGGTTTCCGCTCTTGATGCCCCCGCGATTTTCTACGGTTCGGTAAAAGACACCGGCTCGAATGTGAGATTGGAAATGGCAGAGGAAAGCATTGAACAGAACGATCTGGATCAGAATCTGGTATTTCAAAACTCCAAACTGTTTAAAGGAAACGTTGATGCCAGACTTCAGAGTGAAAACGGCAACCTATCATTTCACATTGCCGCACTGCCTGCCGAATTCAATGGAGTCACATCACAGGCACATTTGATCTCAGCCTCTCAGTTTGACCAATATGCTGCGCCACATTTCTTGCGCTCAGCCTGCATGGTCACGTTGAGCGTCGATCTGTATTGCCCTCTAATTGGTCAAAAGCAAAAGCTCGTGGCAAAGGGTTACGCGGTAGCTGCAAGCGGATTGCCTGATGAAGAGTAGCCTGTTTTGCAGGGTCTTTCGATTTCAATTAAACAGAAATGCAATCTTAGAAGTACAATCTTATGGATCCAGCTTATAACCAAGACCATGCACGGTTTTTATATATGAATCCCTGCCATCACGATCAAGTTTTTTTCGCAAGCGATTGATATTTACTTTGACCACATCAACTGAGGCCTCGCTGCTGCTTGGCCAGACACGATCGACAATTGCCTCGGCACTGAAAACCTTACCGGGGTGTTTCATCAAAAACTCAAGCATTGCCAGCTCTTTCGGGGGCAGCTCAATAACTTCGCCGTCTCTGGTTAGCACTTTGCTGTCCGTGTCCAGGCACAGGTCCTGAACCTTGAGCACTGAAGAAACAGCTGTAGCGGGTCGTCGCATTAAAGCTCTTATGCGGGCAGACAATTCTCCCAGATCAAAGGGCTTGGTCAAATAATCATCCGCACCGGAGTCCAATCCGGAAATTCTGTCTGTTACCGCACGGCGTCCGGTAAGCATGATAATGACAGTGGCAAGTTCGCGGCTGCGAATCTTCTTGCATAGCTCAACTCCGCTCAGTCCGGGCATTTCCCAGTCAAGAATCGCCACTTCGTATTCGAACATGTTTATGAGGTACTCGGCTTCCTTGCCGTCGGCGGCAAGATCCACTGCGTGGTTCTCGCTTGCAAGCCAGTCGGATACGACCATGCGCAACTCCGTGTCATCATCTGCAACCAGTATTTTTGCCATTTCGAATTAACTGCTTCTACGTCTAACAACTGCTCATTTATAACAGAAGAAATCAGGCTATGCTAGCCTGTATTTCGGCCAGCTGCCTCACGAGCTTAAAATATTGGCTCAGGTGGATCTCAGGGGGAATTAAATGAAAGAGCCCAAGCTCTGGCAGAAGGGGTTGATCCTGGTATCAGTGCCGCTTTTGTTCGAGCTGGGCATCGTCGCCTCCCTTGACAGCCTGCTGGTTGCTGCTGAAAACGAGGCGCGTCTTGCAGAACAGTCGAGAGACATCGTTAAAGAGGCAAGCCTGGTTGCAAAAATCACTTACGACTGCGTAAACGCGCTCTACTGGTGCACGCGGCATCCGGATGATAAAGCCTGGTTCGACAAATACGACCTGGCCTCACAAGAAATAGTACGCCATTTAAAGAACCTGGCCCGGCTTGTAAAAAACCGTTCGCCCCGTGAAAAGAAAATTGTGCTTGCTTTTGAAAAGGGAACCCTGCAGCAGTTTAAGCTGATGAGCACAATCAGGAGGTTTATCTCGGCAGGCACAAATTTCAGTGATTCTGATATAGCGGAGCATCAAGGTGACTTCAGCCAGCAACTTTCAGTAATGGCTTACCAGCTGGAAGAACTCACAAAAGTTGTAGCACCTGAACAATACCTCGCAAGGGAGCAAGCATCAAGAGAGCGGCTAAGAACAGGATTATATGCCGGGTTGCTCGTAAACATTGGCGTGGCGCTGGCGCTGGCAAGCTACTTTTCAAAAGGCACAATTTCAAGGTTGCGTATTCTTATGGATAATACCCAGAGGCTCTCTAAGAGGCAAAGCCTCTCTGAGCCGATTAAGGGTAACGACGAAATCGCGGAGCTGGATCATGTGTTTCATAAGATGGCTGCAAGATTGGCAGAAGTAGAGCGCTTGAAACAAAATTTTGTTTCGATGATCAGTCATGACCTGAGATCACCGCTCACCTCGCTCAAAGGGCTTTTGTTTTTGATTAAGAAGGGCAGCTACGGCGAATTGAACAAATCCGGGATCGCGCGTGTTGAAGGAGCAGAAGGAAATCTTACAAGGCTTATATCACTAATAAATGATCTGCTTGATGTGGACAAACTTGAGTCGGAAGGATTTGAGCTATTCAAAAGCAGGACGACCGCGCAAGCTCTTGTAAAGGCCGCATTCGACTCTGTGCAAACACTGGCGGAATCAAAAGAAATCACTTTGTTGAGTATCGGTTCTCTTGACGAAACATTGTATGTCGATACGGAGCGTTTTGTGCAAATTCTCGTGAATCTGCTCTCCAATGCAATCAAGTTCTCAGATCAAAACTCAAAAGTGGAAGTCGAGACTCAAAAGAAAGAGAATTTTATTGAAATTTCCGTAAAAGACTACGGCCGCGGCATACCGGAAGATAAACTCGAGCTGATATTTGACAGGTTCAAGCAGGTCGAGAAAACAGATGCAAGCGAAAAAGGTGGAACCGGTCTTGGTCTTGCTATATGCAAGGCTCTTGTGAAAGCACACGGTGCAACGATAACTGTCGAAAGCCAGCCGGGCGAAGGCAGCCGTTTCATCATCAGCTTGCCACTGGAGCCGAGCAACTGAGCCGGTTGCTTTGCGGAGTATATAAATTTGCTTATGGCCTTTCTGCAGCACGGTCTCGATTACTGTCTTGAATTTGCTCGCTGGTAAGGCCCGTGGGCAGAGCTCATACAGGCTATTGCAACTGCAGTTTTAATAAGTTTTTTGTACACCGATTGTTCCCGGACATTTTTGGAGTTTCGCAGAGCGGCAATTGACTCGAGCTGAGTCAAAGCTGATGCGATTGAAAATTCAGTGGAGAATTCCTTTGTGGTCCCGTTGACTCGTGTTTCTAAACGCCGGTGCCCGATCATGGGCAAGTGATTCACTTTCCCCATTGATTCAATTGAATGATCGGCAATAGTCAAATGCAAACCAGGTGCAAGACCTAGCTTTCGGTCTCCAATAGAAACACTTACATCGTTTGCATGCGCATCGTGCAGGTCAAATACTGACACAGCTTTGCCTGATGCCAACACAAGAGCAATCGCACCCTTTCTTATTTTCATGGCTCCAAAGCGAGTGCGTACCTGGATATCACTATCAGGAGCAAAGAGAGCGAAGCCGCTTTCAAATAAATATTCACCGGCAGAATTTCTGCTCAAGAGTTGACCTCTATCGAGGGCATTATCAGATTCTCCGGAAATCGCTCCTATAAAAATGAGCGGCTGTCCTTTATTTGTTACGCTCAACTGTCCCTTCAATGCTAAAGAAGCAGTCTCGGTATCGCTGCCATTAACATTTAAGATTGGCCCGCTGAGCGAGAGATTTCCATCAACGGTCAGCACGCCATTTGCCATCTGTACCGGTGAAGCGAATCCGTCGAGCTTCAGTATCGGAAGCTTCGCCTGAAGATTATCTGGTTTTTCGATGCTCTGGCTCGCCGCAGGAATTGGTGGAGCTGGAGGAGCAGGGACGATAATAGTGTAAACAGAACCAGTAGTGTTAGCATTGATAGTTCCACCGACGAATATTCGAATTGGATTGAGAGCAGTTCCGATGTCGCCGCTGCCGCTTGTAAGATTGAAAGTGTTTGCAACAAGCAAGCCCGGTCCGGAGATAGTTCCACTGCCGTGTGCGTTCATGTTGATAATGCCATTCACTGTATTTATTATGTTGTTGACGACGATATTTCCATTGTTTCCTGTAGCAAGAGTGATCGATCCGGAAGGAGTATAGATTGCTGCATTCGACACTATTCCACCGCTTGTTGATTGAAGAATCATTGACCCGACCTGTATCGATCCGTTGAGTTCAAATGAACCGTTTCCTGTAATCGACAATGTATTTTGCGAGACAAGCAAGCCGCCGGCGCCCATCGAAAGCACAGGCGAAGCTGCAGTCGAATAGATATTAACTGTACTGACTGGGCTGGCAGTACCCGTGAAAGCTAGTGCCCCGTTTATCAGCACTTTAGGCGTAAAAGCAACAGAACTTATATCCAGATTCAGTGGTGCCACCAGATTATGAATATGGAGAGTTACATTCTGCGGCACAGCCAGGCCGTCTAAATCGGTAAAAATATCCGTTTGCAAAATCACGAGGTTTCCACCAACGGCCTTAGCGCCGTTTAAAACCAGCGAACCGCCAATAAGCCCTGCATCCTGCAGGGTCTTGATTTCTCTGACAACAACCGGATCATTAAGATCCAGGCTGGAAAGCTGCGGCAAAACATTGGCCGAAATGACACTCTTGCCTCCGATTGTAATAGCACCGGCAGCTGCACTTGCCGTATCGAAAATGACGGCAGAATTTGTGCCATTTGCTCTTACTAGAGTTGTCGGAGAACTTGCCGATATACCTTGTGCCGCATTTGCACCAAAGAAAATCACTCCGCCTCCGGTAGCTGCCGGGCTGATGTTTAAAGACGGACTGATCGGATTTGTCCAGGAGGGTGCAAGCGGTCCTACTGCAATCTCAATTACAGCGCCAGCAACTCGATTAGCCAGAATAAAGGCTCTCTCACCGATGGCGATTGTGCCTGTTGCGCTGAGATTTCTGAGGCTTATGTTTCCTTCGTGTGCAGTGATATGCGTTAAGTCCTGGATAGAAAGCCGGCCATTTGACGTGCTTACAGACAGGTCACCGTTTGTTGTGGTCAGGTCACCCATCGAAATGTCGTTATCGCTTACAAGCGTAAAACTGCTGGCCCTACCCAACAAATTCGTTATTGCTCCGCTGTTGTTTACAATTGTTGCTCCGGTGCTGCGAAAATCCAGGGTTCCAGTTACCTGCGTTTCTAAGGCCCCACCGGCAAGCGTGGATGAACTGCCGGCGTCGCCGCTTCGCAAAATCAAGCTGTTTGAGGCAGCTATTACTCCGCCCGTCTGGATGATTGCACCATTACTGACTCTGCCAATTTCCGGGTTGGTATTAGTGGCGGCCAATTGAACTATTGAGCCGCTCAGATTTTGAGCCAGGCTAAGTGAACCGCCTCCGGCTGCAACCAGCGAAATATTCTGGCTGACGTTAATTGCTCCATTAATAGTTAAAGAACCGATTTCCACAATAAAATAGTTGCGCCCTGTAAATCCGGTGTTCATCGTTAATGAACCAGTGGCATTATCGTTATAAAGAAATATGTCACGTCCAACACTGGGAATATTTATGGTGCTGACCGTACTTACTATTGAGCCGCTTGCGGAGCCTATATCAAGCAAGGCAGACATAGTCAAAGTCGTGGCATTCACCATTGAATTGCTTTGTAAGATACTGCCGCCGGATCTGATATCCACCAGATTCCCTGCCACCACATTTCTGTTGAGATAGACACCAGCCGCACTTGTGCTTGCATCAAGTAAAATATTTTGATCTGCTTGCAAGAGTCCGGAGACTGTGATTCCGGGGGCCGTGAGTTGGAAATTTCGCCCCCGTGACGGCAATCTAGCCGCAGCACCGAGGTTTACGGCCGAAGTGCCTGTGACCTGCACATCACCATCGGATCTAACGATCAGATTTTCGGCGTTTGTGCTGCCTACAGAAACCCCGGCTGTTCCAGTAAGTATGCCCAGGGTATTTGTATTGACACTGCCTGCGGTGACGCCATTACCGGCGGACATCGCAATCAGGTCGACGCTGTTTGCAGCTGTGATTGAGCCGACGTTAATACTTCCTGCAGACGACTGAAGAATAATGTTATTGCCGCTAATGAAACTGAGACCCGTGCTGGCATCGCTAATTGAATTAACGCTGTTCAAATTGATAAACCCGAGTGAACCGACGGCGCTAACTGAGTTTTGCACAGATATAGAATTAGCGCGCAATATTAAAGCGCCAACGGTTAGCGTCCCCAGAACACGGACATTTCCTGTGCTGTTAATCACAGCAGCAGTTGATTCGGAACTCATTATGTTTAAATTAGGCGTGGTCGAATTTATATAGCTTCCCGCAAAGCCGTAAAATGTCAAAAACGGAGCGTTAACGTTGAGTGCCGAGCTTATGTTACCTATATTGCCTTGAGCAGAGGTGAGACTGACGAAGTCGGAACTATATCCTGTCGAGGAAATAATATCTTGACTGGCAAAAGCATAAATACTTCCATCTAAAAGCTGTCCCTGTGAGGTTGTAACAGCACCGGTCGATATTGAACCGTATGGTTGTTGATCCGCAATCGATGATGAATGGGCTCCCAGCGCTACAAGATAGGTCGAACTTGATCCTATATTGACCGTCGGCAAGTAAATATCGCCACCACTTGCGGTGACACCGCCCAGCACCATCCATGCCTGTTCACCGGCACTTGTATTGCTGCCATAAGTACGAGTTGCAGCAAAGTCACCAGCTGACATTATAATGGCGCCGCTTAGATTGCTACTTGTTGTGATTGATCCGCTTGTGATTCCGAGTGCGCGAATATTTCCGCTGGCAAGCACAACCAAATCGCCGTTTAAGACCAGATTGCCGCCGGCAGCGCTAATGTGGCTTGTCAGGTCGACATCGCCTGTGGCATTTTGAATTATGGTGGTTTTTGAGGTCTCGTGAACAAAACCCAAGCCGTCGGCAATGTTAAGCCCCAGATTAGTTTGCCACTGCAGATTCCCAAAAAGTACGGGTTTAATTAGAACATCGACATTGTTTGGTCTTGTAAGAAATGAGATTGAACCGCCCGAAACTACAGCCGGGGTCGGGGCTCCAGCACCGGTGATCAAGATGCTCTTGCCCTGCATGCTGATGGCTCCGCCGGTGCCCAGCTCAGCAGCCGGAATTGATTCCGTAGCTGTTTCAATTAGCGAATATGCTGTGCCGCCTAAATTCGATACGATTCCATTTATTTGTATAGCTTCACCAGGGCCGCTCCAGTTTTGACTGGCTCTCAAATGAATAGCTCCGCCACTCGATGGAGGACCTGACTTAATAAGGTCAAGTCCCGCTGGCAAGTTTGTGCTCACACCACCGACTTCGCCGGAAATAGTTCCTGCAGTAGAGTTAAGCAGAGGCACTTGAACACCGCGACCAAAACCAGTGATTGGACTGATTGCAGTATTGCCGCCACTTATATTTGCCAGACCCTGTGAAAGGTCTGCGGTGTTGCTGCCTCCGAGATTGTTTATATGAAAAACTTCCAGTGTTAAAAAATCGATGTCGGATCTGGCAGACTCCCCATTGTGAGTGATACTGGCATAGATAGGATTTCTCAGGCTTTCAAGGATACCCAGCTGAAAGTTAAAGACACTTTCGCCCTGAGTGTTGTTCTGGTTGATAAACAAAATGCCGCCACCAACAATCTGTCCTCGCATAATAGTCAGAGGGTCGGTAAGTGCAACGCCTCCAACTGAAACGTTGTAAACGGTCACCGAACCTAATACACCGAGTGTCGGTCCTGTGATTCTGCTTATTAAACTGCCATCATCAGTTAAGCTCACTCCTGCTGCCAATCCGAAGTAGACCATATTTGGTCCGTTGACGCCGTTTCGCCCCGTCACTCCAAAGATGCCCGGAAGGCCGCTATCGCCGCCTGCGGCGATTAAACCGCCATTTACACTGACCTGTGCCTCCGGAGCAAGCAACACGATATTGCCGCCGTTCCCACCGATTCCACCCATTCCACCGGCGCCACCGAATCCGCCGGTGCCGCCGGCAGCACCTATAGTACCTACAGTAAAGTTGATTCCTGCATTAACGTTGAAATTGTTCAGGTTTTGAAAGGAGCCGTTTGCGGAGGCCTGGATTCTGATGCCGACCCCGCTAGCTGCTCCCGCGCCGGCATTGCCACCGGCGCCACCATGCCCACCGGCTCCGCCTGCACCGCCTGCGCTTATTACACCTGTGGGTGCTATCTGAATAACAGGAGCGTCAAGCGCCGCGCCGCCAGAACTGCTTGAAGCGTATGAAAATCTGAGCGGGCTTACTGTGAGATCATTTCCGTTTATGGCAGTTACTGTCAATCTTTCTTCCTGCCTATCGTAATCAGTCAAAAGAATTCTCTGCCCGACGAAAAATCCACGGTTATTAATAACTTGAAGCAAAGTCGAGCCTGCAGCAAGATATAAGTATCTGCCTGTGCCATCATCAAATGGCGCATTTGTTATGCTGGTCATGCCGGCAGGCGGGCCTGAAACCGGGCTAACTACGACGCTGCCAACCAGCGACTTTATGCTGACACTGCCGCCGTCACCACCTGCGCCACCACCACCACCGTCGCTGCCGCTGCCGCCGGCACCACCTGTGCCACCACGCCCGCCACTGAGAGCAGAGCCGCCATTGCCACCATTGCCTCCGGCGCCACCGTCGCCGCCATTGCCACCATTGCCCCCGCCACCGCCATAGCTGTGAATATTGCCCTGGATAATTACAGATTGCATTGCCGATACATTGATGTCGCCGCCGATGGCTCCCGCACCACCGCCGCCGCCACTGCCGGCACCACCGCCATTGCCGCCCGTGCCACCACGACCGCCGGAAAATGCTGCCGATCCACCGGCTCCCGGTGCTCCGGCATTGTTTCCGGCTCCGCCGTCGCCACCGCGTCCGCCCTCACCGCCAAAGCTTAATATTGATCCGCTTGTTCTGAAAAACCCGGTGTTCACATTTACATTAAGCGTGCCTCCCAGACCGCCGTCGCCGCCTCCGTGTCCGCTGCCGCCGGTTCCACCATTGCCCGCCGAACCGCCCCGTCCCGAGGTGAAGGTGCCACCGCCATCTCGGCCGCTACCGCCTGCGCCGCCAATTCCGCCATCGCCGCCGTCGCCACCGATTCCACCATGCAAGTCGATCGAACCCCCGCTGAAGCTGGCGACAATAAGATCCTGGTTTGATGTCAGATTGACTGCTTTAGCTGAACCACCTGGTCCTCCCAGTCCTCCTTCACCACCATCTCCGCCATAGTTTCCGTTGCCGCCACGGCCGCCATTCAATCCTGAGGGTCCTCGCTGACCGCCATCTCCACCGGCACCGCCGGCGCCACCAATTCCTCCAATTCCACCGGAGCCACCAGTAGCGCTTATGCCTTGAAGTGAAATTTGATCAGCCGAGATAGATATCGGTCCGCTGTAACCGCCGTAGCCGCCATTTCCCCCATCAGCGCCGTCACCTCCGAAGCCGCCGTCTCCTCCGGTGCCTCGAGTGCCTGCTGGTGCACTGCCGCCATTGCCGCCCTGCATGCCGGCACCACCGGCGCCACCGGCGCCGCCATCTCCACCATTGCCGCCGTTAGCCGTCAGAACTCCGAGATTTGCTATACCGCCGACCGTGATTGAGATTGAGCCGGCATCGCCACCGCCGCCGCCATCTGTGCCATTTGTGCCATTGCCACCATTGAGACCGGGGTTGCCCGTGCCGCCAGTGGCCCCGAGTGCATTGTTCGTCCCGCCCTGGGCGGCTTGCTGACCTGTGTAATCGGTGCCGATAATGCCTGCACCACCTGCGCCGCCGGCCCCACCCGAGCTGTTGATGCTGCCGGCTACTAAAAATCCGGCTGCGTTAATGCTGACGTCGCCTCCGGATCTGGCAGTTGAGCCGCTTGACACAGAAGTTCCTGCCAGTCCATCGCTTCCTCTTGTATCGATATTGCCGATACTGATGTTTCCCTTATTAGCGACATTATTGATATTGAGGGCGCTAACACTAACCGGACCGCCGGAATTCACGAGGTTGATGCCTGGCATGCTGACGTTGCCACCGCTGGCGCTGCCGCCTGTTATGTTTCCACCGGCATCAAATGTAACACCGGCACCTATCGTGATTCTTGCATTGCTGGCATCAATAGTCCCATTGCCGGTTATAGTCAGATCCCCGGATGCAAGCGCGATAAAATTCTGTCCGGCGGTCGAGAAATAGCTGTTTAAGTTGCCACCCAGATCCTCGGTGTTTCCAGGAATATTCAGCAGCAGCGAACCATTGCCGTTTAGAAACACAGGATCATTTGTGAGAACTGCCGAAGCAATATTAAGGGTTCCGCTTTCCACTTCTATTGATGTTGCGGCCGCATTGATCTTGACCGCACCGTTTAAGGCGCCGACCTTAATATCAATTGCGTTGCCGGGGCTATTGAACTTGATGTTTGGCGCCGTAACAGTGCCGCCTTCAAAAGCGATGCCTTCCAAAATCGATGCACTCGAAGACTGGAGCAGCTCATTTACTATCGACACATTGTTTTTTGCGATAACCTGTCCAAGAGCATTCTGAACTACAAGCGATTGATTAGTAATTGCCTGAAGATCTATTGACCCCGCTAAGCTCTGTAAAATACCACTTTGATTATTCAAGAGCGTGGTAGTTGCACTCAAGTTGCCCATCTGGGCGCTTATTACCCCCGAATTGATCGTGGAAGTCAGAGCACTCATGTTGATGTTTTGTACGGCCGACAAAACTCCGGTGCTCGCATTGGTAATGGTATTACCTGCGGTGACTGAAACATTGGCTGCGGAACTTATTGTTCCGTAATTTGTAAAATTGTTCACTGCCGCAAATGAAAGAGACAGCGAGTGCGCCAGATAAATAGGGTTGATAGTGATACCATTCAATCCGCCGGCAGGCATAAGCGAAGTAATTAAGCCGCCGGAATTATTGCTGATATTCTGCGCGGAAAACTGTGCGACTGTGACATTTGGATCGCTCGTGTATGCAAATATAGTCCCGGAATTATTGATATCGCCGCTCAGTGCCAGGCCATTTGGGCCAAACTGAGCAAAGTCAATCGCCAGTGCTTGATCTCTTTCGATATTGAGACTTCCGCTTTCGGGAAGCTTAGATAATTCATCGGCACGGCAACTTAGCGAAGAGGAAACAATCGAAGCTGCCAGAAAAAAGGGCAAAAGCTTCCGTCGCGCTTTAGGCATGAGAGCTCCCCGCTACGTTGAAAATAAACAAATTGGTTGACGACCCTGATTCATATTATGGTGTACAAACGACCACTAATCAATCCTTACCTGAACGCCCGGCTTAGCAAGAAATGATGTTTTTGGGGTGGGCGACGGCTGCACCGATGCCTGCATGGCGCAATGGCGGCTGCATGGCGCTGTGGCAAACGCTTCAAGTTTGCTTGGTTTCGGCGCCTTACCAATACATAAAAATTGGCTTAAGCGTCTTAGTTGATGACTTTCAGTACCGGTCGATGACTTTCAGTAACGTTGCCAGGGCTAAGTTCAGTTGAAGCTAGTGAGAATTCACCGGTCTTAAAGAAACAGAAGCAAGCCTTTGTGATTCGCGCTAGTTTTGCAAGACCTCAGCCACTGGGGGATCTCCTTATGGATGCGGTCTGAAAAGGCTTACAGGTTCTAGACGAACAGACTTTTTGCCCTGATAATCGATATCGAATCACGGACACAAATTTCAGGATCAAAACCTCGGGGACAAAAAGACTATGGCTGAATTTAACTGCGCAAACGACCGGACTTCTGCACAAACTGAATTTGAAACAAGCGATATGGACCCTGGAAATCTGAGTCTTATTGAAGAGAGCGGGTTATTTTTAAAAGCTAAAAACAAGACGGCTGAAAAAGAAGCCGCTGTCTCAGGCGAACTTATTCCTGACCAGTACATAGTGGTTCTGAAAGAAAAAGCGCCGGGAGCGCAGTCGTCAGCTAAGTCAACTAAACCGAGCTCGATTGACCAAGTGGATCTATTGATGAACAAAATCGGCTTGCCTGCAAGTGGCCCTGACGTTCATACATATCGAAATGCGTTTCATGGATTTTCGGCTAAATTAAGCCCGCAGCAGCTGGCTATTCTTAAGCGTGACAGTCAAGTCGCATTAATTGAACAAGATAGATTTATCTCCATAGATCCTGTGTCGATTGGTCAAGCCGGACAAGCACCTGCAAATGAGCTCCCCAGAGGAGTCGATCGAATCGATGGCGAACTCAGCAAAACGGCAGCCAGTACCGGCGGTGTAGATGTGGATGTTGCCGTACTTGATACAGGAATCAATCTCAAACATTCGGATTTGAATGTGGTATCGAATGTAAGCTTTGTAAAAGGAGCGGGCTGGGGCGAAGACGACAATGGTCACGGGAGTCACGTAGCCGGAACCATCGCCGCCCGAGCTGACGGCAAGGGTGTAAAAGGGGTTGCACCGGGCGCCAGGCTCTGGGCTGTAAAAGTATTGAACGCAGAAGGTCGGGGTCAACTTTCAGACCTGGCAGCCGGAGTTGACTATGTAGCAAAAAACGCCGATAAAATTGAAGTGGCTAATATGAGCCTGGGCGGCAAGTTTCAATCTAAGGTGCTAGACAAGGCCATTTCTGCTGCTGTGGATGCAGGCGTTGCATTTGTGGTGGCAGCCGGGAACTCTAATGAAGATGCTGCTAAGTTTTCACCGGCAAACCATCCGAAAGTTCTGGCTGTTTCTGCAATTTGCGATAGCGACGGCAAAGGAGGCGGTCTCGGTGGCGTATTAAGAGGTAACCCGGATGATACGCTGGCTAAGTTCTCTAACTTCGGTGAGACAGTAAAAATTGCCGCGCCTGGAGTTGCCATTGAGTCATGCTGGATGGTAGACGGAATCGAGCCATTTATCTTCAATACAATAAGCGGCACTTCCATGGCTTCGCCTCATGTTGCAGGTGCTGCTGCTCTGATAAAAGCAATGCATCCGGGCATGAATTCTAAGGATGTCTACAAGACAATAATCGATGCTGCAAAGGCACAGTCAGATCCTGTCTATGGTTTTAGCGGCGACCGCGATAAATATCCGGAACCGATTTTGCATGTCGGAGGCTTTTAGTTTAGCGATTGACGGTTTCCCAGAAGAGTTTCACAAAGAATCATCAAATTGCCGCGATATAAGTTTGCCAGTTTCTGGAAATGTCATTTTCAGCCATTTGCTTTACTTGCAGAGCAGGCAAATGAATCTGCATTTCTTTTCTTAAGCAGGCTGTTTTATCCAGCTTCCAGGACGCTTCGCCTCTAATAATGTATCTGACAACCGAAACCCAGTTATCTCCTTTTTTGAACTCGAGATTGATTACAAAGCCACCAGCGGCTCCCCTTGATTCCGTGCTCCGGCTTACACGACAGGCTTCCGAAAGAAATGTAGTATTTCCCTGACCAGTCCGAAGAGTCTCCGTCTGAACTTCGGTCACTTGTGAATCAAGCGTCTCTTTGCTTATTCTCTTGCTGAGTTTTGTGCTTAATTCACCCGCTGCCCGCTTCTTAAATGATTCGATTTCATGAGAATGAGGCAAAAGCAGCTTTGTGTTGCGTGGCAATCTTGCAGAATGCCCATTATCATCAAGTTCGCAAGAAAGATCATTTATTTCTGCAAGCAAGCTCCATAATGACACGTCTTTAAGGGCTGGATGACGAACTGCAATCGACCTCAGAGTATCACCAAAGCGACAGCTGTAAATCATGCGCCCTTCCGGGTTTTTCTTGAGCTCATTTACATGTCGGAGCGTTCCCAGCACGGAATCTATGTTTTTCCGTCTGTGCTCTGCAAGCTCTATCACTCTTGCTGATCTTTCACTATCTTCCGAAACAGCTGGCTCCAGCCTTTGCAGATCATAATACTCAAAGGGGGTGTAAGTGCGGGGCAGGCGCCGGTTGAAGCCGGTAATCTCGGAAGCCGAAGGAATCAAAATAACTGTCCTTGCCTTAAGCATCAGTTTGCGCTTTCCACCCAGCATTTTCACAGGAATCACAGAGCGGTTAATTTCATATATCAGCAAAGCCAGGCTTCGCTTGCAAAAGAATTTTTGAGCAATCGATTCGAGGGTGTCAGCAGGCAAAACAAGGTATTTTCTGCGTAAATTCTTTTTCTCAGCCTGCTCTTTGTCTTCTTTCTTTGCATCGGAGTCATGCTTAGCTTTTCTTTTAGAGGCTGCAAGCAGAGCAGCCGCATACTCTTTTGCTTCGCTTTCCTTTTTGGCTTTGAGTTCCCGATCTTTTTCTTCTTCCAGCTCTTTGAGCCTTTCTTCGTTGCGTTCTTCTTCCAGGTTTTCTTGATCACAGGGACTTTGCTGCTGATCTATAAAACCGGTATCATGAAAATCGATTTCAATTTCAGGATTGAGAGACTGCTCAAGATCACTCCTCAATTCGTCGGACAAATCGATAATTTTTTGAAACGGATTTTCAACATGAGTGCCGGCAAATTTGTCGATGCAATCGACATGCTGCAGAACGGAAACATTGACTGAAGTGTTTTCTTCTAAACTAAGGATTTTTAGAATAGCCTGGTCAACTTCAAGCTGCTCTTTATCAGTCAAGAGATTCTCGGCTTTCAATTCTTCTTCAGTTCCGGCTGCGCTTTCGTCGGCATAAGTTTTAGTCCGTGAATCAACTGTTTGTGGATCAACTATTTGTGGATCGCTATTTATTGTTGGCGATGCAATGTTTGTGACCTGAGGATCGCTGTTTACTGCCTGCGAAGCAACGCTTCCGGATTGCGGCTCGCTGTTTACTGCTTGCGAAGCAATGCTTGTGGCCTGAGGATCACTATTTACTGTTTGCGAAGCAATGCTTGTGGCCTGAGGATCACTATTTTCTGTTTGCGAAGCAATGCTTGCGGATTGCGGATCGCTATTTATTGTTTGCGCAGAGCTGTTTACGACTTGAGGATCGTTATTTGCAGCTTGCTCGTCTTTGTTTGTTTTTTGTGGCTCGGCAGCCGTTACCGATTGAGCCGAACTTGGTCCGGAAGCAGACACAACACCCTGCCCCGAAGCCATGCTGGCTTGCGAAATCATGACGTTTTGTCCCGAGCTCTGTGCAGAGCTGCCGGAATCTTTGCCTGCAAGTATTGTGCTTGTCGCCAGCACTGTTTTGCTTGCGATTAATCCATCTGAGTTGTAATTGGTGGTATCAAGAATGGTTTTGCCGTCTTCAGCAAATCTGCTTACAGAGTAGCTGCCGTCCGCCCTTATGATCGTGCTGCTTGCCGGAACAGAGTTGCCGCTCCCAAAAGCCTCACGGTAAGCAATAATGGACACAGGTGTGACCCCGTCTTCAGCATATTCAGTTTTAGAAAGTGCATGCCCGGTTTCCGAAAATTGTGTAAGAGACTTCACAGAGCCGTCTTTGCGAAATTCTGTAATTGTATCCGGCGTTTTTCCGTCAGCCTTAAAGTCAATCTCCAAAATCGGCCTGCCATGCTCGTCAAAATAGATTCTTGAAACCAGGGTTTTTCCGTCAGGTCCATAATGCGATTCACTGTAAGAATCTTTGCCGCCAATTCGATTCTCAACTTCGATGCCCTTCCAATGACCTTTTTCAGACTCCATCGATCTACCTTCAGGAAAATTCTGGCCGTTCTTAACTGCTCCCACAAAAAGATCCAAATCGGATACCCTCTTTTGATCACCGGACTTAGTACTTACTGCATCTATTTCTTCCTGTGTAAGCGGCTTTACTTTCATCAAGCCGCTGGGCAAAACTGTTTCCTTGCCGTCTTCACCGATGCTGGCATTAAACTTGCCGGTATATGCAGGTTCACCGGCTTGTAAGTCTCTTGCTTGTGAAATGGGGACATAAAGATTTTCACCAGAAATGTTTCTGATAACACAGGTTTCAAGACCGGCATTGTCACTTTTGCTTGATTGCACGCTGGTTCTTGCAAGAGCGCTGGCACTTAAACTCAGCTTGCTGATAGTGGATATTTCATTCCTGCTCAGCCCCTCAAGGGCTGCTCCCGCAGTTGATTTTGCATAAGACCCGTCAAGAAATTCTGCATGTGCTTTCTCAATTCCTTTAAAAACAATGTCGCGCATCTCATCGCTTCTTTGCTCGAATGAAATTTGTGCCTGTAGCTGAGCTTCTTCATTTCTGGATCTGTGCCTGTCTTGATTTTGATGCTGGCTGATATATAGCTTGCTGCTCTCGTTTGCACTTGTGAATGGCTCAAGAGCACTACTGCTGGTAGACGCCTGGGCGTAGTTCTGTGCCGCGGCTGCCTGTCTTGAGGTTTCGGCTATGTTAAAAAGCTCCTGCTTGATCTTTCCTGAATGCTCAGCCGCATCGTCATCAGAGTGGCTACTATCTTCAGCCTCAGTCCTTTCTTTCAATATGTCCGGGCTTAAAATCAGCGGCTTTTGATCCTCACTGTCTTCGCCTGGCTTGTAGTCAATCGCGCTGACATCAGGAAGCCCTGAGTCAAGATCCCCGTTCTTGTCTGAACCCGGACCTTCAAGTTCCGCGTTTTGATTCACTGGAATCCCGAAATTCGACGGAGTAAATATCTGTACAACGTTTCCGTCCTCAGTTATTTCCGGAGACGAGTTCTTGCTCTGTTTATCAGTATTTAGAGGAATAACACTGTCACTACTCCCCTCTCTTTCGTAAACAGACTCCTCATTATGCCCTTCTAAACCAGGAACCTGGCTGCCTCCTATTGAACCCGGTCCGGGAAGTTCTGGAAGTCCCGGAAGTTCTGGGAGTTCCGGAAGCTCTGAAACTTCCCTACCCTCAATTAGACTTCCCGAATCATTTGACGCTCGGGGCGTTTCTAAATCCAATGCAGGCAAGTCTTCTATTTGGGGCAATCCTTCCTGCCTGCGATTGCTCTCAGGCAGCAGAACCTTGCCGGGCGAATCTATATGTTCGGCATTATATTCTCGACTGCCAATACTGAGCACAGGAAAGAGAATTGCTTTTGAGTCCTGATTTTGAAAGCCTCTAATTTCCACATCACTTTCTGCGCCAGTCTCGCTGACTCTGCGGGCATTTGTTTCGGCTCCTTTTTGATCAGAACCGACTTCCTGTTTGACTCTCTCGTTGAGAGGAGCCGGATGAGGCGCGGCCTTATTTTCTATATCACTCTTACTTACACTTATAAGAACAGTCCCGTCAGGATTATGTTTTACAGAAGATCCATCCGTATTGGTAATCAGAGTTGAACCATCTTTAGTTTTTGTAAGCGAAGAGCCGTCTGCATTTTTTACTTCTCTAGATACTTCATTTCCATTGGAGTCTGTCTTAGTGCTAAGACTTGAGGCATCTCTGTTCACGATTCTGGTAGTATCATCGCCGTTTTCATCATAACGATGGTGTACTTCGCTGCCGTCGCTATTGTCGATGCTTTTGGAAATTAGCCTGCCCTGTGTGTCGTGCTCGGTTCTTACGCTGGAACTGTCACCATTGTTTATGGTTTTGCTGACGATACCGCTTGAACTCAGCTCAGTGCTTACTCCACTCTGATCGGCATTCTGCACTTCTTCTCTGACGCTGCCGTCTGCTTGTCTTGCTATGCTGATGAAGCTCTGATCTTCATTTACGACCTTGTTATACTTCAGCTCGCCGCTGCTGCTTGTTGTGCTTTCAATCCGGCTGCCGTCACCATTGTCCACCAGCTTCTGAAGATTGCCCGATTCATCAATACTTTGGCTGACCGAGGACTTGTCGCTGTTGATTGCGCTTTTCGAAATTACTTTGCCTTCTGCGTTTGTTTCGGTACTGAGCGAGGACTTATCTGAATTTCTGATCGTCTTTTTGCTTATACCGTTTGCATCTATATTTTCATCCACATAACTCCCGTCAGCATTCTCTACTGTTTTTGATACCTGTTTTTCGTCATGGTTGTATCGCTTGCGTACTCTTGCCCGATCACATGTTTCGACAACCTTTTCCCGGACACGACCGGTCCAGTCACGTGAAGTTCTTACAGTGCTTCCGTCTTGATTATTTACTGATTCGTTGCCTCTTCCATCAAGCTCAACGGCTGAACCGTCCTTATTATGAGTAATCGACGAACCATCGGCTTTGCTTTCATGATAGCTGCCGTCTGTATTCATTATGAAAGTGCGCTCGCCGCTATTGAACTTGGATGAGCCATCTTTGTTGATTGAAACAACAGTCCCGTCTGCATTTTCAATAAGCATCGAGCCATCTGCATTTTTTATATAGGCACCGCCGTGACTATACTTGTTTACAGAAGAGCCGTCTTTGCAGGATGTAATCGAGCTGCCATCAGCATACTTTATATGGGAAGCACCCTGGCTATTTCTATAAACCGAAGAACCATCTTCTTTAATTTCAATACTGGAACCGTCAGGATTAGCAACAATTATTGAGCCGCTTTCATTTTTATCATGCAAGCCGTTTTTTGCTTCCTCCTCCGCCTTTGCGGCTTGCTCTTCAACTAAGCTTGCTGATGCCCTGCTGGCGTTTGCGGCAGATTCGGTGCTCTGGGCTCTAGATTCAGTTTGCCTGGCATTTTGTCTTACTGTTTCGGCCTGGGTTAATTTATCGTCCGAACTGGCTTCCACTAGCGCAGCATCTCTTTCAGTTTCGGCGGCGTTTGATTCGGTGGCTTCTGCTTTGTATTCAGTTTCTTCAGCTTTCGCTTCGGTACTCTTGCCCTTCAGTATTGTATCTTCACTCTTTTCCTCAGTTCTTCGGCTCTTCAGTTCTGTTTCTTTTGCCTTTGCTTCTGTTTCTTTGCCTGCTTCTAATGTAAGCTCTGCCTTTTGCTCAGTCGCCTCAGCTTGCTTTTGAGTCTCTTCGGAATTTTCCCTGATCCGGGAGTCCAACTCAGCAGTCCCGCCGTACTCGGGATTTTGCGCTTTCGAACTCAGTTGCGGTGCGTTTGCGCCGGCTTCTCCGTCAAAGGCACTGGTTGCAGTACTTTTTTGATACTCGGTGCTTTTTTGTCGAAGATAGCTTCTGTTATCTTCAGGATCTATGCTTAGTTTTTCAGGGATGATTTCGTTAGAAGTCCGGCTGCTCTCTCCGGCTTCAGTCCGGGAGCTCAGTATATTTTCGGCTGTATCTTTCGCCATTAAGTTATTCCCGCACGCTAAGCCGGTCTGCGCTCAAAAAAAAAGAAAAAATCAGCACTGAAAGCACAAGCACAAACGTTGACACTGTGCCAGAAGGCTGCTGAGGCAGTTAGCAATCTCTTTTTAGTAATTGAAAATTATTTTATAAAACTGACTATAAACATGTCCGTACGGCTTCGTGTACTTTTTGTGTAAGGTCAATTTTTCTGCTGGCGCCTGAATACAGAAATAATCCCACTATCCTGATACTTGAATTCGAAAATCTCAGATGAGTCAGGGGCCACACCGTTGTTTGCAAAGACTTCAGCCATCACCTGATTTGGTGTCAGATGCAACGCATCAACATGAGACACGTCAATCACAGTAAGATTGCCTGACGACTTGAGATAATCCGAAGCCGGTTTTGTTCTTGGCACTGAACTTGCCTGAAAACTCAAGACGCCGGTCTGTTGCAAAAAGAACCGGCACCGAAAGCTTTGTTTTAACTCCCGGCTCCCTGGACTTGCTTGCAAGCGCCACCTGCGCAGAGAGAAAGAATTGCAAGAGCAGGAACAAGAGCGCGGCTTTGCGACTTGAATTCAGGAACATTCTTTTACTCACCACTAAATAACAAGAGTAGAAAAGCCATCAGCTGAGCTTTTTTTTCGACTGCGTCAAACAAACAGTTCATTAAGTGGCTCTCAGCTCAGGCACTGATTGCTTGACCCTGGTTAACGGTATCAATGACGGTATCATGGAGAGGAGCGTTAAGAATATAGCTGCTAACAGTAAAGATTGTTCACTCTTTCCTCTGCCTGTGCAGGAAGCGCCGCTCAATCCCGAGAAAAGCGCTAAACTAAGGAGGTCTAGGAGAAAAACAATGGATTCAGCAAAAAGAAAGCGTCCTGCCGGCGGCGCAAATTACGGAAAGAAGCGCAATGCAGGTGCTTCAGGCAAAAGACAGGATCAAAAGAAAACCAGGGCTAACAGTTCAAGCGCCCACGGCAATAAGCGCTTTGAGCGTCCCAAGAAAAGAACTGACGAATGGCGCAACGACTCTGATTTTGAGAAAGAAAGAACCGACAAGCCAAGATCCAAACCAAGATCCGACAAACCAAGATCCGACAAACCTGGATACGACAAACCCCGCTCCAGCAAACCAAGATCCGACAAACCCAGATCCGACAAACCCGGATACGACAAACCAAGATCCGACAAGCCCAGCTATGACAAACCCGGTTACGACAAACCCGGCTACGACAAACCCCGCTCCGGCAAACCCCGCTCCGATAAGCCCGGATATGACAAACCTGACTACGACAAACCTAGATCCGCCAGACCCAGATCCGATAAGCCCGGCTACGACAAACCTGGTTACGACAAACCAAGATCCGCCAGACCCAGATCCGACAAGCCCGGCTATGACAAACCTGGCTACGACAAACCTAGATCCGCCAGACCCGGCTATGACAAACCCCGATATGAGAGGACCGAATCATCAGAGCACGCCGATTCGGACCGACCATTCAGGGACAGGACATTTAGAGACAGAGACCGGGACCGTAACTCTGACTCAGGCCAGTCACGTGAATTCAGACCCGCAAGAGAATTCCGGGGCGAGAAAAGCCAGGACAAAAAAGCTCCAAACGTTCATCTGAGCATCAGTCCTAGACTCATAGAGCTAGCAGAAATCATGGCCGAAGAGTCTGAAATGCCACTGCAAGAGTATCTTGAAAAATGCATGGTCCTGGTATTAAAAACGCATGCTCAGAAGCTGGGACTGAACAAAAGGTCATTTGTAACCGAATATACAAAGGAACACAGCAAGAAACCGGAAGTGAGAGTATCCACACGAAAGAAGGATTAAGACTCTTTCTGTCAAATACGCATTTTCGATAATTCTTCTTCACGAAATATTGGGAAATTCAAGCTGCTGCCTTATTTTAGGGAATGATTGCAGCTCGTACGAGTTTTGCAAGCTTTTAGAAGCAAACTCAGCCCGGTGACCTGTGCTATAGTCTTGCTCCGCTCCAGAGCCCCGGAGCAATTGTCCTCCCGGAAGCCAGAAAAGGAACTTGCGATGCTTCAGTCTTCAGCAAATCAAAACTTGTCTGAAAACGCAGAGACTACTGTGAACAGCACAGTACTTGAAGAATCTGCAAGCCCGACCAGAACACGGGCTGATATCAGCTCTTTTGAGCCGCTCTTTCTGAAGGATTCAAAAAAGCGAAGCGCTGAAGAGCTTATAAAAATTGTCACAAACCCGAATTCACCCGAGCGCGTCTGGAGAAAAGCCTTTAAGGAGCTCAACAAAATACAGAAGCTTGATGAGATAAGCAAGAAGTCCGGGGCATTCAAGAAAACCTGCAGCTTGCTTGGCTCAGCACTGCTTTTTCTACTAATTCTTTCCTTTTTGTTTGCAAGCTTCATCTGCAAATAGAGCTGCGTTAAAATAAGCCCACCGCAAATCAGGTCTTGAACCTTAAGCCGGGCTTATTGTTATGAGGGCGCAAACATTGACCAATCTTAGCAAAGTCGGAATCCTCGCTTCTATCTGCATTTGCCTTTCTGCCGGGGCGCTTCAATCAGATTACGAAAAGGCAGTTTCGAGTTATTTGCATGATGACTATAAAGCTGCATTGCCGCTTTTTGAAAAGTATGCAAAAGAAAACGCCGCAGATCCAAAAGTGCATTATTACCTGGCTCTTTGCTATCAACAATTGGATAACGACAGCCAGGCAGCTAAACAATACGAGCTTGCGCTCAAAGAATCAAAGGATGATGCATTCAATGAAATCGTGAAAGAACGCCTGCGCCGGACACAAAGACGCCTGGGTCTAGTTAAAAGCACGGACGAAGAAACAGCCCCAAAGATTGCCGAGCACCAACCAGTCGCAAAAGTCATCTGGTTCTCGACCAACTGGTGCAGCCATTGCAAAAAATTTGCAAGCGCCTGGGACAAAGGCAAAAGCAGATTCAAAGACAGCATAGCCTTTGAACATTACAATGCCGAAGACCCGGAAGCCTGGAAGCAGGTGGAAATATACCGTCCAAAAGCTTATCCAACCCTTGTTTATCTGGACGGCAAGAACAATGTTATCGAGAACCACGCGGACGCACCATCAAGCGAAGAATTCATAAAACACTTGCAAGATCTGGGCGCAGCTAAATAGTCAGTCGTTTTCCCTTTCAGCGCTCGCTCTTTTCAGAACTCTCCACTTCCGGATTTTTCTGCGGCTCTGCAATTCTGTCTTTTGCAGGCAGCTTTTCTTTCTTTTCTTCTTGATTCAGCAGCAAATCCAGAAACTTTTCAATCGAGTCTTTTGAAAAGTCCCTGTCCTTAAACAGATCGTCATTGAAAAACTCATCCGGATTAAAGGGTCTGGGCGGCTTCGGATGAGGCTGCGGCAGCGGAAACGGCAGAGGGCGCGGATAAAAAGGCTCCGGTTGCGCCGGACGTCCTATACTGGGGTCGCTTCGAGAGTCTTCAAATAGCTTCTGGGCAGCGTCTGCCCGGTCTAAACTCTCATTTGCACAAAGATCATTTAGCGGCTGGTCCATATAAATCACCCTCTCGATAGCTTGAAACTCAACAAATTCAAGCTTAATCTGCAATTTTGAAGAAATTTTGAAGCTCTTAGATAGATCTCCTCAGTTTCTCCATATTTTCCATCCTCAATACATAAGCCTTGCCTATGATTGCAATGCTGGCATGCGGTTCAAAGGGTCGAATCAAGTTTCAGAGAACAAAATACTTATTGAGGGTGATAAATGGACAAACAACTGGCTGAACTAATGGAAAGACTGAGCAAAAGCCACAAGCTTAGCAAGCTTGCAGTCAGTGAAAGCGGCTTTTTGTTCGATCCAGAAACTGGACAGAGTTTCACTTTAAATCAAAGCGGTCTTTCAACACTGAATCAATTGAAGCGTGGGGCTTCCGTAGCGGAAACAGCCGACTTCTTAGCAGAGAACTACATGGTTTCGCAAGAAGTAGCTTTGAGCAGTGTTGAAGCATTTTTGCTCCAGCTCGGGAGATATGTATGACTTTAAAACGCTCAAATCCAAAAGCCTGGCGAAACTGGACAGTGGCCGTAACCGGCATGAACTGCTGTCCTGAAAGCCCCGGACCCGGTTTTGCAGTTGCACGCTGCTTAAGAGAACACAGGCTTTTTTCCGGAAGAATAATCGGGCTTGGTTATGACGTGCTTGATGCCGGGCTCTATTCACGCAGGCTCTGTGACGGTGCTTATTTAATTCCCTATCCTTCAGCCGGCAAAGACGTACTTCTTTCAAGAATCAAAGCAATACATTTTCTTGAAAATCTTGACGTTATTATCCCCTGCCTGGATTCAGAAATACAGAATTATATCGCCATAAAAGAAGACCTCGAAAGCATGGGCATCGCCATGCTTATCCCGAGCAAAGAACAGTTCAACTTGAGAGCAAAGGATCGCTTGAACAAGCTTTGCGAATCGGTGGGGGTGCTTGCGCCAGAAAGCAAAGCCATCACAAATCCGGGCTTCTTCGACGACTGTGAATCACAGGGATTTGCATACCCGCTTATGGTAAAGGGTGTTTTTTATGATGCGGTAATGGTTAAAAATGCCTATGAAGCAAAAGCTGTCATGGCCAAATTAGTGCAATCCTGGGGTTATCCGGTGCTTGTGCAAAAGGTTATTTATGGCGACGAATTCGATCTTTCAGGCATAGGTGATGGACACTGCCAGATGCTCGGACAGGTAATTATGCGAAAAAAAGGCATAAGCGAAAAAGGCAAAGCCTGGGCCGGTGTTACTGTTAACGAACCGGCAATGGCCGAGCTTGCCGCAAAGCTCATAAGAGGCCTGGCATGGAAGGGACCATTTGAGGTTGAAGCCATGAAAGCGGCAGACGGCAAGATCTATCTTATAGAAATCAATCCTCGTTTTCCGGCCTGGATTTATTTAAGTCACGGAGTCGGACGCAATCTGCCGGTGGCACTTTTGCAGGTGCTTTCAGGCGACAATGAGCTCGATTTTGCCGAGGAAAAAACCGGGACATTTTTTATTAGACACGCGCAGGAGCTAATAGTCGAGCTCCCTGAGTTTGAGTCGATGCTGATTAACGGAAGCATATGCAGCCAGGAAAGTCTGGAGCGGATCAAAAAAGTAAGTGGATTTTAGTGGTAGTGGAGGCGGATAATGACAAATAAAAACGGCGGCAGGCTCCTGTGGGAAGCCCCTTATATACAACCTCATAAACTAGGGGCCATCAACAAGTTCGGAAGAAAACAGATAAGCGACAGCACAACAAACGAACTCTACGGTGTTTCAATTGATGATCTGGTTGAGAGATTCGGTTCACCGCTTTTTGTACTGAGTGAAGAGAAGCTCAGGCAAAACGTGCGCAGAATAAAGAGCGCTTTTGACCAGCGTTATAACCTTTCCAGTCACGGCTGGTCTTATAAAACCAACTATATAAGCGCGGTCTGCCGGATCATGGAGCAGGAAGGTTCGCTTGCCGAAGTAGTTTCGAATTTTGAATATGAAAAGGCAAGGTCACTTGGAGTTCCCGGAGATCAGATAATTTTCAACGGACCCAACAAGGGCAAAGCTATTCTTCAAAGAGCGATTTCAGAAGGCGCCTTCATCCAGGTTGATCATATGGATGAGCTCCGAATGCTCCAGGACATTGCCGAGTCTTTGAGCCGGCAGGCACGAATCGGCATAAGACTCAATTTCGACACCGGATTCACTGAGCCCTGGAGTCGCTTCGGATTCAATCTCGAAAGCGGTCAGGCACATGAGGCAGCCAAATTTATATCTAGAAGCAATAACCTGATTCTGGGCGGCTTGCATTCGCATATCGGCACTTTTGTGCTTGAACCTAGAGCCTATGCGCAGCAGGTCAAAATCATGTGCAATCTGATGAAAGAACTTGAGGGTTTCGCCAATGTCGATATTCAAAGTCTGGATATCGGCGGTGGCTTTCCTTCGCGCAACGCGCTCCAGAGCATATATTTGCCGCCCGAACAAGTAGTACCGCCCATAACTGCATACGCAGATGCCATTTGTGAATCATTGCTTGAAGGAACAAGATACAGGAAGGAAGTTGGCAAAGATCTGCCCAGGCTCATTTACGAAAGTGGCAGAGCCATGATCGATGAAGCTGAATCATTAATTACAACGGTAGTGGGAACCAAAAGACTCCCGGACGGCAGGAGAGCAGCCGTAATTGATGCGGGCACCAATTTGCTTTTCACTTCATACTGGTACAACCACCCGGTTAAGATGACCCGCGAGTCTTTAGGGCAGGAAGAAGACACGGTTCTTTACGGCCCGCTTTGCATGAATATCGACGTGGTCCGCCATGCGGTGCAGTTGCCGCCGCTTACAGCCGGTGACCGGCTTGTAATTGAAAATGTCGGAGCCTATAACAACACCCAGTGGCTTCAATTCATTGAATACCGGCCGAACGTTGTGCTTGTAACTGCCAATGGCGAATGTCATATCATCCGCTATGCCGAAGATCTCTCAGTAATGATTGCCCAGGACAGCCTTCCGCCTCATCTTTTACCGAGCGCGAAAAAACGCAAGGAATGCAATCAGGTCGCAATGCTGAGACCATCGACAGCTCTCAAACGCGTGATGGAGTAGGAAGAGATGAGCTCATCTGTAAATAAAATACTGGACGGATACGGTTCCTTTTTCGGACTCTGCCATCCTTTATCCAGAATCTTGATTTTCATCTGCGCATTGCTCGAGCCTCATGCAGGCATCCTGGGTATAGTGGGTGCGCTCAGCGTAATTTTATGGCGCAAGCTCCTGCGATTTGAAAGCGAGAGCGAACGTATTGAAGTAATCAACGGCATTTTGCTCGGCAGCCTCATGGGTTCGCTATACGGCTTTCAGACAGGCTCTTTCATACTCACAATTGCCGGTTCGCTTTTGCTTATTCTCGTAAGCGCCATATTCTCAGACACAGTCGGAAAAACATTGAAGCTGCCTCTTCTTGGTCTGCCTTATTCGGCAGTGGCATTTTTACTTTTACCGATGGCACACTCCATACATCTGAGTGCGCAAGCAATTCAAATACCACGATTTCTTTTGATACCCTGCGATGCGGTGCTGCCCCTGGGAGCAATGTATTTCAACGGCACAGGTTTCGGAGGTATTTTAGTATTGCTGGCTTTTTGCCTCTCATCACGTTATCTGGCCTTTCTGGCAATTGCCGCAAGTGTGGCATCATCTTTTTTTCTGGTTGCGCTTGGTTTGCCTACCGATTCAATTCTTTCACTGGTTGCAAGAATGAATGCTGTACTTGCAGCTTGCATAATAGGTGGTCTCTTTGCCGTACCGGGCAAACGTTCAGTTGCGGTTTCCGTGGGGGCGGCTGTCTTTGCAGCCGGACTGACGCTGGCTCTCAATCAGCTTCTTGCCCATGTCGGCTTGCCTGTACTTGCACTGCCGTTTGTGCTCGTGACTTACATTTGCATGCTTGTTTTCAATGCATCAAGAGGTCCGGCATGGACTTACTTCTGGCTTACGAGCCCGGCTCTTCCGGAGGCGAGCCTTGAACAGATTCAAGTTGCACAGGCTCGCGGAGTCGACTTCAGAAGCGTTGCCTTGAAAGCACCTTTTAAAGGAAGCTGGCGGGTATACCAGGGCTTTAGCGGCGAACACACTCACAAAGGCATCTGGCAGTATGCCCTCGACTTTTTCCAGACCGAAAACAATTGCAGTTTCAAAACTGATGGTAAAGAACTCTCGGATTATTACTGCTACGGCAAGCCGGTGCATTCTCCCGCTTACGGCGTTGTAATAGACATGAAAAATGACCTGCCGGACAATCGCCCGGGCGAGGTCGATACTCTAAATAACTGGGGCAACTATGTGCTTATCAGATTAGACTACGGCTACTATGTAATTCTTGCCCACCTGCAAAATTCAAGCATAAAGGTAAGTGCCGGTGCCAGAGTTGTGCCGGGAGAGATAATTGCCGCAGTGGGAAATTCAGGCAGGTCGCCACAGCCGCACCTGCACATGCATGTTCAGGAGTCCGCTTATCTGGGCTCGAAAACAGTTCCTTTCCATATGACCGGCATATTGAAGCATCTGACATCACAGGATCTTTATGCAATGAAGGCCTGTCCTGAAGAAAATTCACTGATTTCGGTGCCTGCACCGAATAACTCAATGAAACGTGCTCTAAGATTTAGCGTCGGCAACCGCTTTCTATTTGAGGTCGAATTGCAAAACGGCAGCAAAGCAAAAAGAAAGCTCGAAATCACCCTTGATCTTGCAGGTCAGTTCTGGCTTGCAAGTGACAGCGGCGCCAGAGTCGCGTTTTTTATTTCAGATGATTTGCTTGCATTTTACAACCGCCAGGGTCCAAAAGATTTATTTCTGGATGCATTCATTCTGGCATTCGGGAGCACGCCGCTTATTGAAGGAGTAATTTCATGGACAGATGCAGTGCCCCTGAGATTGCTGCCTAGCACGCTCCTTGAAAAAATCAGCCATGCTATTCTTTACCCTGTCAGTCCGTGTGCGACAGCTTCATATAGACGAAGATGGGATTCAAGCCTCCAGCTCTGGACTCAGAGCGCCGAGCACAAAGCAGGACTTCAAAAATGGGTAAGTCAGGCACATATCTGTGATGCTCAGGGATTTTTAGATTTCAAGCTCATGAAAGAAGGCAAGCAGATCATAAAAGCAGAGCTTTCAAGCCTGGGCATGAAAGAAGACAATGGCATTCCCGAGTGGGATACAAGCATTCCGGAATTCAATTCCAGACTAACTAACGTGATTGAGGTCGGATCTTGAGAATTTCGCAAAAGCTGCTTCTGATCTTTTTTGTGAACACAATGCTTGTGGTGGCACTCATATCCGTGGTCACTCACTACAACATTGCAAGCGGATTTGCATCTTATATAGCAGAAACAGAACTGGAGACTCTTGATTCTTTGCCCTCGCTTATAGTGCTTGAGTATCAGCGCACGGGCAACTGGCAAAGAATTGCAGAAAATCCGGATATTTTTGAGGAGCTTATAAGACAGAACGAAGTCATACACACTCAAAACCCCGATATCGGCAAGAATTCGCCGATTCTACTCAAAGACGCCGGGCAACTTGCTTTCGATAGTAAGGAGCAGCAGCCCATAGATTTAAACGGAGGGATGCCGCCAGGACCGGGCGGGTCAATTCCGCAGGCTCTCAGAACTCACTTGCCGGATGAGTTCTCAGCTTTCGGAATTCCGCCCGGTCCCCCCCTGGCGTATCATCCTCCACCTCCGTTCCCACCATTTCGGCTCGAGTTGCTCAAGCGGGTAGGCATATTCGATCAGGATGGCAAACTGCTCTGGGGAACCGCCAGTTCTAGGGGCTCCAAGGCCAGTTTGCCACTGCTTCAGGGAGAAAAGAGAATCGGAACTCTTTCTATTGAGCCAAGCAGCAAGCTCTCTAAAACAGTGGAAAAGAACTTTTTAAAAGAGCAAAACCGCAGCCTTTTTCTTACAAGCCTTGTTTCCTTGATGCTAGCCGGATTAAGCGCTATGCTTCTGTCTCGTCATATAGTTTCTGCAATCAACACACTGGTTCAGAGCACGCGCAAGCTGATTGCTGGTGATTATAAGAGCCGGGTTTCAATTCAACGACAGGACGAACTGGGACAGCTCGGGGCAGATCTCAATAAGCTCGCACTGGCACTTGAAAAACACGATCAGGTTCACAAACAATGGATCACCGATACTTCACACGAGTTAAGGACGCCGGTTGCGGTATTGAGAGCACAGGTGGAAGCACTGCAAGACGGAGTGCAGGAGCCGAATCAAAAAACCCTTGCGGTACTGCACGCTGAGGTGATGAGCCTGGCAAGGCTTATAGATGACCTGCACGACCTGGCAAAATATGATGTGGAGCATCTGAAGTTTCAAAAAGTGCCGCTGGACCTGGGCGGGCTCGTCAGAGATACAATTGCTTCATTTGAGGAAGCGTTTTTTAAAAAGCAAATCAAAATAGAATACGACTCATTGAAAAACCTGCATTGTGTGATTCAGGGAGATCACTTAAAGCTAAAGCAGCTTTGCGCTAGCCTGCTTGAAAACTCACTCCGCTATACTGATGAGGGCGGTAAACTAATGATCTCAGCTGAGCAGGGCAGCGAATTTGTATCAATCTATTTTGAAGATTCGGAGCCGGGGGTTCCTGAGGAGTTGCTTCAAAAGATCTTCGAGCGTTTTTATCGCGTGGAATCATCAAGAAGCAGGGTATACGGAGGGAGTGGACTTGGACTTTCAGTTTGCAAAACCATTGTGGAAGGTCACTCCGGGCAGATAGAAGCCGCGCAGTCGGCACTCGGCGGCTTGAGAATCGAAATCAAACTCCCTTTGACTAAGGAGAACTGAGCGTTTATGAGCAGGGAAAACGGGAACGAGCATATTCTTATAGTTGAGGACGAACAAACTATAGCTCAGATTCTGGGCGAGTATCTGAACAAGAATGGCTACCGCTCAAGCCATATATCAAACGGTCTTAAAGTAAGCGATGCTATCAAAGCCGACCCGCCGGATTTAGTATTGCTCGATTTGATGCTACCGGGCAAAGACGGACTTGAAGTTTGCAAAGACATACGCTCGTTTTCAACAGTGCCGATTATTATGGTGACTGCCAAAGCAGATGAGATTGACCGGCTGCTTGGTCTGGAGCTGGGTGCCGATGATTATATTTGCAAGCCCTTCAGCCCCAGAGAAGTAGTAGCTAGAGTCAAAGCACTCTTTAGGAGAATGAAGCAAATACAGCAGCTTGAATCAAAAAAGAACGGATTTGAAGTAGACGACGCCGAACTGCGCATTTCTTATAAAGGCCAGCGCCTCGACCTAACCCCAACGGAGTTTCGCTTGTTGAAGTTATTTGTAACGAGCCCCGGACGCGTGTATTCGCGCACTCAATTGCTTGACCTCTGCTACCAGCAAGAGCAACTGATCATCGACCGCGTAATTGACAGCCATATAAAGAATCTCCGGAAGAAGCTGGCTAAAGTGCTAAACGACGGTCAGGAAGTAATACACGCCGTTTACGGCATCGGCTACCGCTTTGAAGAAAACTGAGTCTATTGACCCTCACCGGAGCCATCAGACTGAGAGGGGGCCGAACCGCAGGATTCTTTTAAGACATGGGAGAAGCTGTGGAACTGATGCACGACGTTTGTGATCGGCGTGGCCCCTATATTTGTTCTTGCTGAATCCACATATTTTTGAAAAGCCTGCTGCCTGATCTGGGATTGCATACGCTTCAGAAGCGGATGGCTGCAGGTCCGGCGAAAGGACGTCTTTGCGTCATGCTGCCGGCTCCAGGCAGGCGGCGTGCCCCGTCGCAGCATCACCGGCATGCTGTGTTGAAAATGACTGGCCATTCCGCAGGCAGCGTTTGTCGAATGAAGATAGTTGCTTTTCCAGGCGGCTTCACTGTTATTGAAATTGAATCTCTGTTTTGGATCAGCGTAAGAATGAAACCTTGAAAATGCATGATTTGCGCTTTGAGGCGCAAGTTGAGCAAGCAGCGCCGGATCGCAGGCAGATTCCGCCAGCAGCGGCACTTCAATGCTTGACAGATCCTGATCCAGATCCAGACTCTCTCCCGGACCTTGTCCTTGAGACAGCCCTTGAGTTTCAAGGCTGAACTCAGCTTCCTGAGGCTGATGAGCACTGCTTTTAAGAGACTGGCTTTCTTCCAGTTTCAGAAAAAAGAAAGCGATAAAAATCAAAACAATTCCCAGAACTTTCTCAAGCCGTCCGGCTGACTTTTCGTTCCACTCAGGAACAAAGAGTTTGACTTTCCTTTTGAGATAAACGGCTCTTGCTCTGGGTCTGAATTCATGAACCCTGTGCCTGAGCGCCAGAGGCACTGTTTTTACCATTGGATTTGACTTTGAAATGTCATCTACAATGGACTTAACGCGAGCAAGAAAACTTACCGGACTTGAAGAATCCGAGCAAGAATAAGAATCAGATTCTGCTTTTGCTTCCAGAATAATCGGTTCTGCTTCCAGTATGATCGTTCGTTGTTTATGATGTTTTGCAGGCATAGTGCGCCCCCGGCCCCAGAATTGACTTAGTAAAATGGTCCGCCTGAACCCTTCTTCCTGGATTCTTATATACGTATAATGATGAAATTTGACAAATATTCAGATGTCAAGCGGGTTTTCTTGATTTGTTCCGGGCTGCTCTTGATTCTCTGCACAGCTGCAGCTGCAGATCTTGCACAAGCACAAGGGCAAATACAAGCACAAAGACAAGCACAAGGACAAGGGCAAGGACAAGGGCATAAACCTCCTGAGCAAGCGCCTCAAAAAGCAAGTCAAAAGGCAGGTCAAAAAACAGGAAGAAAAGTTCAACTTCAGTTGATTGGCTTCAAATCGACAAACCCGGACTCGGCTGAGCTTATAAAAGCGCTTGTGGAAGTGCTTGAATCTTTTGCAAACAGCCAGATAAAGAAACTATCTGAATTGCTTGCAGACGACGTGACGATGCAGGATCAGCTCAACAGCAATTACGTATACGGCAAAGAAGGAGTAATTAAAAGCCTGCAAAAATATGGTCTTGATACCGCAAATAACTATTACATAAAAACACTCAGGGTATTCAATCCGAAAGTACAGCTCAAGGGCAAAAGAGCCATAGTTTCCTACAGGTCGACTAAGGAAGAAGTTTTTCCTAATTCAACGAGCAAAATGGAATCCGATTGCACCCTGGTTTTTATACAGAAAGACGGCAGATGGCTTCTCTTGCAGCATTTAACCAACTGGCATCCGACCTCAACGCTTGACTGACTGAGTTTTGCTTTTTTCTTTTTTCTGGTCTTTGTAAACATATATCTGACCGTCTTTCATTACAAATCTGACATCCTCGAGCACGCTTATATCCTCAAGCGGGTTTCGATCAACAGCAATAAGATCCGCATGGTTCCCGACAGCAAGGGTTCCGATATCATTTTTTCCAATTAAATCGGCCGCCCATATAGTTGCTGACTTAATTGCATCCATGGGGCTGAGCCCGTACTTGACCATGTAGGGAAACTGTTTGGCGTTCCATCCGTGAGGAAAAACACCTGCATCGGTTCCGTATGCAACCTTGACTCCTGCTTTAACTGCTTTAGCGAAATTTTCTCTCTGAATGTGTCCGAGATCGGACTCGTGTTTCTGAAACTCCAGCGGAATTCCTTTGCGGCTGCCCTCACCCAGAATGTAATCATCATCATAAATATCTGCCACCAGATAAGTGCCGTGCTCTTTCATCAGACTTATGCACTCATCATCTAAGCTGGTGCCGTGTTCAATCGATGAAGCACCGGCTTTAATGGCATCCTTGATTCCATGAGTTCCATGTGCATGACAGGCTATTTTTAAGCCACAGGCTTTCGCCTCATCGCAAGCAGCGTTCAATTCTTCTGCGCTAAATTCCTGCCTTCCAGGATTACTACCATGAGTAAGTACGGCTCCTGTAGCAATTACCTTGATCTGATCAACACCACGATTTGCAAGTTCTCGAATCTTTTTTCTTACAGTCCACGGATCATTTGCTTCACCGAATTTGAGATCATAAGGAAGACTTATGTCAGGAGCAATTCCGGTGAGCGCGCCCCCACCGCCGCTTATCGTTATGTAAGCGCCACTGGCAAAGATACGAGGGCCGGCAATGTCGCCTCTTTCAACGGCATCACGAAGCGCCAGGTCAACAAAGGCTCTATAAGTGCCTACGTCTCTTACTGTCGTGAAACCGGCCTCCAGGGTCTTTTTTGCATTTGGAATTGATTCGAAAGCACGCTGGGCCGAAGTTTTTTGCAGCTCAATTAACGGATCCGGATCTGCAGATCCGACAAGATGCGTATGACAATCTATTAAACCAGGCAAGACATACTTATCGGAGAGGTCTATGATTTCAGCATTCTCCGGGATCTCTAAATTGCTCCCGATTGCCTTTATACGTCCGTTTTCGATAAGGATAAGCTGATTGTCTTCGAGCTTTGAATTCTGAACGTTTATAAGCTTGCCGGCTTTGACTGCAAGCACGCCTGCCTGGGCTGCAAGAGACCTTGAGTCCAGCAAGAACAAAGCAAGCAGAGCTAAGAGCAGGGCCAGAATCTTTTTTGACGGATTTATTAGCTTTCTCACTGCACTTATTGCAGCAACCAGAAAGGAGCTGTGCTTTTTCATGATTTATCCTTAGAAAAAAGCCTTGTAACCGACTAATTTTAGCGCAGGCGAAGAAATGATTTATTCAGGAGCAGTAACAGAGCTTGACTATCTTTGCATCTCTCGTTTGAGTTCTGTGATCGTTATGAACAATCGGTTTGAATCTGTCGGCCAAGCCCTGAATCCGCGTTTCTCATAAAAGCGTTTTGCTGTGTCGTCTTTGGCGTCTACCACCACGGCACGCAGTCCGGCGATTTGGGAGGCAGCCAGGGCTCTCTGAACTGCATCCAGGAGGAGACTGTTGCCGAGCCCTTTACCCGCCCAGGCTTTATCGACTGCAAGCCGGGCAATGATCATGATCGGTATTGGGAACTTTCCTAAGCCTTTGCTGACATGCTCCGGCGCGTCGTACCAGCCGATACCACCAAAAACAACCGTGTAAAAGGCGATGACTCGGTTGTCTTCCAGAACCACGTAAGTCCTAGCGCCATCGCGCTTTTGAGTCTGGCGGGCGAAGCGTTTCAGATATGTGTTTAGAGCGTCTACCCCACAGTCAAAGCTGCTTAAGTCGTGCCCTTCCTCTAGTGGACAGGGTTCATGCATCTGTTTTTAGTCTTTGTCGAAGACAGTTTGAGAGCTTAAGAACTTGCGCAAGGCTGGGTTTCTTTTCGGTGGATGGTCCAGGGCGTAGCAGATGGCAGTCCATTGGTCCTCGGAAACAGACATAAAGTGATGGTCACGGATGACCTCCTGGGCAGCCTCGAAAGCGTTGTCCAGTATGAAATTGCTCACCTTGGTCTGCTTGATCAGCGCGGCCTGCTCAAAGGCTGATTTTTGCGCTTCAGTGACGCGCAAATTAAGCGTTTTGGCTTTAGTAGCTCTAGCTTTTCGTTGTGGTGAAGCCATGGCTCTGGTCCACAAAATAGGTCTTTCAGATCTACTATTATGCCAGTTTGTGTATTCATTGTCTACACAATACTATTTGCACTGGCAGATCCGGACTAGCCCATGCCCTCTAAAATTGCCAGCTTATAGCGCCGGCAGAAGCGATGTTCGCACCGGTCACGATGCTTGCAAGTGCGCCCACAGCTGCTATTTATCAGAGTCTTTCGGTGAAGCCACAATCGTTGGCGAGTACCTAACGAAGCAGTCATGAAAAGCAAGAAGCACATCTCTTTGCTTCCCGCCGGAATCCCTGTTTTCAGCAGGCAAGACGCCAATAAGCTATACTCAGACTCATTAAAATTTGGCGGTGGAAAAATGCTGAAATTTAGAGTTCATGACTTCAAATTAGTTCTTTCTGCATCGATTTTGATGCTGGCTGCAAGCTATAACTTTTCTCTGGCTGCAGTTTCTGACGAAACAAATGCAGCCCGGGAAAAATTTGCCGTGCTTGCAGACAGGTTTATGAAAGACTCGCTTGCCCTTTCACCTACAAACGCTTCACAAGCCGGATATCATAAGCATCGCGACCCGAAAACAGGCAAAGAAATCGAACTTGACACCCAGCTTGAAGACTTGAGCGAAAGCGGGATCGCTGAACAAAAAGAGTTTTATAAGAGCTGGCAGGAAAAGTTGAAAACCGAAACTCCCCTTGCAAGCCTTGATCCTGAAAGTGCAGCAGACTGGCAACTGATTCAGGACCAGATCAGCCTGCAGCTTCTGGAGCTGGAAAAAATCCAGAATTACAAACACAACCCAAGTTATGTAGTTGAACTGATTGGCTCGGCACTATTTCAACCAATGAGCGAAGATTATGCTGCAAAAGAAACAAGAATGAAACACGTGCTTTCACGCATTTCTCAAATTCCCAGGCTTTTGAAAAGCGTAAAAGTATATTTGGACGATGCAAACGAAATTTATGTCAAAACCGCTATCGAAGAGAATGAAGGCAATATCGGCTTGATAGAAAATACGGTAAAGCAAGAAATCGGTGCCAATTCGGAATTGCAAGCCGAGTACGAGAAAACTGCCGCCCCTGCGCTTGCTGCTCTCAAAGATTTTTCGCAGTGGCTAGCAAATGATCTGGGCAAGCGCCAGAGCAAGGCAAGCTGGCGACTGGGCAAAACACTCTATGATCAAAAGTTCAAACTGGTCATGGAGTCCGATATCAAACCGGAGAATCTTCTGAAAGACGCTGAAGCAGATCTGAAAGCCGTAAGGGCGGAAATGCTTCAAATTGCTCTGCCTTTGTACAAGAAATATTATCCGGACCAAAGCGATCACAGTGAGCTTCCGGCAAACGAAAGAGAAAAGCTCATAATCAGCAAAGTTTTCGCAAAAATTTCAGATGAAAGGCCTAAACGAGATGATCTGCAAGAGACAATAGAAGCGGATCTTGAGGGGATAAAGGAGTTCATCAGAAAAAAGAAGATTGTGGCTCTTAGCCCCCGGGATAATCTCAAGGTTGTTCCTACCCCGGTATTTCAGCGAGCCGTGCTTTCGGTGGCAGCTTTTCACAGTGCACCGGCACTCAACCCAAAAGCCGAAGCTCAATACTGGGTAACCCCGATTGATCCAGGCATGAGTGATGAAAAGGCGGAGTCCAAATTACGTGAGTACAATAACTTCACCCTGAAATGGCTGACCATTCACGAAGCACTGCCTGGTCATTACATACAGTTTGAACATTTAAACAACCTCAATCCCGAGTGGCGAAGACTGCTCAGATCACTATGCGGAAATGGGGCTTATATCGAAGGCTGGGCCGAATATATCGCACAGGTGATGATGGATGAGGGCTATATGGCCGATGATCCTCGTTTTCGTATGATCATGAGAAAAATCCGACTGCGATTACTATGCAACACAATCATAGACATCAAAATGCATACTATGGATATGACGGATGACGAGGCAATGAAACTTATGACCACCGAGGCTTTTCAGACTCAGGCCGAAGCAGAAGGCAAGCTCAGGCGAGCCAAGCTGACTTCCACCCAGCTACCCACATATTATGTCGGTCTTCGGGAATGGTTTGCTTTCAGGAAGAGATACCAGGAAGCTGCAGGCAAGAACTTTGATTTGATGAGATTCCACAATCGAGCCCTTGATGAAGGTCCGCTGCCCGTACCTATGGTTGAAAAACTGATTATTGATAAAGCCGGGAAAGCATAAAGCCTAAAGCTGGGAAAGCATAGAACTTGAAACCGGAAAAGCATAAAACTCAGTTCTGTTGATTCTGTCCGTCAGAAGCATTAGTATTCCCACTGCCATTGCTTTGATCTCCCGGATCCTGCTTATTAGAATTCTTGTTTTGATTTCGATATTCGATTGCTTTCTCCATTTGTTTTCTTAAATTATCGGCAGTTGTATTCGGCGAAGCACCTGGACCTGCAGCACTCTGCTTTTGCCTGCGTTGCAATAAAGCATTTTCTTGCTTGTCTTGATTTTCCACTTCCTGTTCTTCCAGACGTTTTTTTGCTTCAGAGGCAGCAGTGCTGCCTTCAAATTTAAAGTTCATCTCTTTGAGCTGTGAACGAGGAATTTCAGGTGCGGCAGGTCCTCCGCTTTTTTCGAGCGCGGCAATCGCGCTTCTCAGTTTTCGGGCGTGAGCCTCGACTGCCTGTGCTTCTGCATTACGATGCATATGAGAAAGTACCTGAGCTCTAAAATGCAAGCAATATGCATATTCCATATTTTCTTCACCGTCTCTGATTTTAATAGCATCGGCCTTACGTTTGAAAAGCTCTTGCAATAGATCCAGATTGCCTTTCTGATCAGCACTCTCTATTTCTTTATCAAGTTGTCTGATTTGAGCATGTATATCGTCTGATTTAACTGAGCCTCTGAGAGTTTCTTGCTGTTTTGAATCAGCGTTTGCTTTAGTCTTGCTATATTCGGAAATCTTTTTTTCAATACTTTCAGCTTCGCTTTCCTTTCCCTGATTTCTGTACACGACAGACAGATTTACCGCCGCAGTTTTCTTGTCGTCCATGTCTTGAGCAGTATTAATAGCTTCATTGAACAGGCGCTCAGCTTCGTCAAGCTTGCCCTGGCGCATAGCTCGAATCCCCTGGTCGTTGAAAACTCGCCAGCCATAAGACTGTTGTGCGCCCGCCTGATCCGGAAAAGAAAACGATGAAAAGGCCAGTGAGAGTAGCAAGCTAATGCCAGAATTCAGTTTCATTCCAAATTAATCTCCGAATCAGCCCTCGACTGGGGAAAATGATACAACAAGCTCTTTATTATTGCGTCAAATGCTAATACTACCTGGAACCGTTTAAATACTTGTAGCGGTTCATATAACCGCTATTGGCATTTTCTTTCTGTCTTGTACGCAGATCGAAGCCCGATTTATATTCCTGATCCCGCACTTCATACTCTTGTAAATGCTTCAGCGCCTCAGAAGCGGGCGTGCTGCTTTCAAAATGGAAATTCAGCTTCTTTATATTCGACCGGCTGATCTCGGGCGGCAGTGGTTTCCTGCCTCGCTGGATCGTGAAAAGAATATCTCGCAAGTGACTCGCCCTGGCCTCAAGCTCCTGAGCCTCCTTATCTCGGTGCATATGGGTCAGAACCTGGGCTCTGAAATGCAAGCAGTAGGCATATTCAATTGTTTCCACTCCGTCCCTGCGCTTTAGAGCATCTGCTTTTTCCTGGAATAGACACTGCAAACGTTCCAGCTTTCCTTTGCCGTCAGCCTCCTTAATCTGGGCATCCAAGCTTCTAATTAAGACATTTATGTCGTCCTTTTCAGCTCTAGCTTTCAGCAATCTTTCACCCGGCTTGCAAGTATTAACAGTATGCTTATTAGACAGAGCGGCGCTGGCAGTTTTTTCAGCTCCTGACCCTGAATTCAGGCTTTTTGCTTCTGCGCTCAGGCGATTAGCTCCTGAGTCTTGCTCTGTCTCAATGTTTTCGGCATCAGAATCTTTGCCCTGCTTTCTCAATATAAGCGCCAGATTTACTTGCAAGCTCTTGCGGTCTTCCGGATAAACTGCAAGTGCCAGTGCCTGCCTCAAGAAGCGCTCTGACTCCTGATAATTTCCCTGACGCATTAAAAGAATTGCTTTTCTATTCAATTCTTTCCAATCGCTGGCGTCTTCTGAGGCCAACAGAACCGGGCAAGAGATTACAGAGAGCACTGTATAGAGCACTGAAGAAAGCAAGAAAAGGTTGTTTCTCAGCTTCAATTTCTCAGCCACTCCGTGACCAAAATGCCTCACTCAATAATACAACATGGACTTTAACCCTCTAGACAGGCTCGAAAAGTTCTGCAAGTCCGATAAAAAGCGCTTCCCGGCAGCCAGCCATGGATATTAACAAAACGCGGAATCTAAGGGTGTTCACGAGCTGCGGCAGATCTGATATTATTATATTCAAAGCTTTGAATATAATGAATAAGGCGAGCAGATGTACAGAACCCTGGTAACAAAAGAACTGGCGGAGCTTTTCTCCGTTTTGTCCCATCCGATACGCATCAGGATCATTGAAGAACTGAAGCAGGGCGAACAAGACGTGAGTTCGCTTGCGTCGTTGCTTGAAATAAGTCAATCCGGTGTGTCTCAGCATCTGTCTTTATTGCGTATCCACAAGCTTATAATTGAACGCAAAGAAGGCAGAAAGGTTTTTTATCACCTCAGAAATCCGGAACTTGCAAGCTGGGTTCTTGAGGGTCTGAGTTTTGCGGCTCCAGAAAAAGAAGAAGTGGAGCTTTTCTTGTCGGCAATTGAAAAAGCCAGAGCAACCTGGGCAAAAAATCCCAGGTCGAATTTCAGCTAAGGAGAAAGTGTTCGATGCTTAAGCTAATCAGGGGTCTGCACCAGTTTCAATCAAAAGTATTTCTTTCCCAGAAAGAATTGTTTGAAAGGCTGGCTCAAGGGCAAAATCCGGACGCACTCTTTATCACCTGCTCCGATTCGCGCATAAATCCGAACTTAATCACACAAACAAGCCCCGGAGATCTTTTTATTCTTCGTAATGCTGGAAATATCGTGCCTCCGTATGGAGCGGCAAACGGCGGTGAAGGTGCGACCATTGAATTTGCAGTTGCCGGTCTGGGAGTAAAAGATATTATTGTATGCGGTCATTCTCTCTGCGGAGCCATGAAGGGACTCTTGAATCCTGATCAGCTGGATAAGTTGCCTGCCGTTGCGGCCTGGCTTTCACACGCAGAGTCAACCAGAAGAATTATCGCGGAAAATTACAAAGACATGTACGGCGAACAACTCTTAAATATCGCTATTCAGGAGAATGTGCTTGTTCAGCTGGAGAACCTCAGAACGCATCCATCTGTAGCGGCCCGCATTGCAAGAGGCGAATTGAACCTGCATGCCTGGACTTATAAACTCGAAACAGGTGATGTTTTCAGCTACAACCCGGACGAAGGACAGTTTCTGCCGCTTACCGAGCATGGAAATCACGCTGAGGAAAAACGCCGCCCGAGGCTTGGTCTTTCCAGCACGATTTAAGAAAGACAGTCTGAAGCGTCAGTAAAGGACTACATTGAGCTCAAAGAGAACGCGACTGATTATTTTTTCAGCCTGGCTGCAGCTTCCTTGAGTTTTGCAACCGGTATGCTGATTGGAATTATCTGACCGTCTTCAGGATTTTTCAGATCCATTTTCAGCATATCCTTTTCAATCGACACTTTGCTCGGACACACTGATGTTTTGAATGAGCCAATCTCGACATTCACTGTTAGCCCGGAAATATTCTCCAGGGACACGGAATTCTCACCCTGCTTCAAGCTCGAAGAGAGTGTTTTATCCAAATCAAGCGATTTCACAGTTATGGGAATGGGCACGGGCAGTGTTTCAGGAGCAGGCTTGAAGTTAAGTTCAACATGATTGCCGTTTTTTGCTTCCGATTTAACATCGAATGCATCGCCTGAGCGCTTGATGCTCATCTTGTTAAGGTCGTCGGTGTTTTGAAAAAGCCTGAGCATGCTGCCCACCTTTTCCAGTGACTCAGGATGATTCATCATACTGCGCATCGGGCTGTCTGCAGGCAGGTTATGCTCTCTAAGTGTAGTGGTGCTTGAATGAATACGCCTGCGCATATGTAAATCGGAGCTTGTATTAATGTATGGACCGTATCCATCCTTGCCGATAAACATGCTGGTTGTTTCACTGTGGCGTATGCGACCCAGCGGTCCACGCACTGAAGAACTGAGACCGTCTACATTTGATACTGAGAGCCCGCCTCGATGAGGCGTAAGATCAAAACTGATGTGTGAGTCGATATGGCTTGAAACCGGTCTGAATCCCCTTACCTGGATATTGGGCGGCGCAACAGATTTGCCGCTTAAAAGATCAATTTCGATATGTGAACTCCGTCCGTTTCTTGTGACACTGGCAGCCTGCAAATTGTCGAGTTTCTTGAGTGCTTCCTTAATATCGGCAACTGGATTTTCAGTATCTTTGATTCGATCAATCAGCTTATCTGCTATTTCTTGGCTTTGCTTATCGAGTTGTGAGAGTGGCTTGCTTTCGCCTCTGTCCTTGCTTGCATTCTCAGCAGCTTTTTTTGCGTCATTTTCCTGCGGCTTGCTGCTAGCTGCTGCGCTCTGGTTCTCGGGCTGCTTCTGATTCTCGGGCAGCTTCTTGTCGGGCTGCTTATCAGGCTGCTGATTTTTCTGAAGCTCAGTCTTTTGAGTCGAAAAAGAAGGCAAGCCGAATGCTTCCACCGACTTAGAACCCAGGTCCTTAAAGAGGCTGCCGGCTTCATTCAAGAGCTTGAGCGGGTCATAGGCACTGCTCTTGGTGCTTTCATTTTCAGTCTTTTCCGAACTATCCTGTATGTGCTGGATTTCCGGTTCGTTTTTTTCTGCTTTCTGGTTTTCCATTCTGGATTTCCTGACTCAAAGATCCCCTGCCGGTCCCATTACAAAAATGCAGACCTGTCTTATTTGTCAGCCCAAGAGTAATTGTCCCCAATCCCAAGTACAGTATTATGTACACAGCGCCTGACAACAATGTGGATTTGTGCAGTGTTCGGATTTGTGCAGTGTTTTCGGCTGTTTAATCTTTCAAAGCCGGCAAAATGCGACAATTTTCGTTCTACCCTGAGAGTGAAACAAACGAAAAAGAGATGAAAGAAGCGACCAGGGGCTAAGCAATAAGAAAGAAGCTATAAGGAAAGAAGCGATCTCAATGCATAAGTTAGAAAACAGAACAAGCAAATTCCTCGTACTTACAACGATGGTTGCGCTTTCATTCATAGCAGATAAGGCTGCAATCTCTTCGCCCAAAACACAAGAAGGCAGCAGTTCTTCCAAACCGCTTATCGGCATTAATACTGACGTCGACGGAGAAAAACCGGTTGTTTATTCAACCAACAAACAATACGTTGATGCAATTGAAAAAGCCGGAGGTATACCGGTGCTTTTGCCCCCGATGCCTGAATCAAGCATGGCAGCGATTATTAAAGAGCTAGACGGTATTTTGATGATTGGCGGCGCCGACTATCCGCCCTCTATTTACGGCAAAGAGCAGGACAGCAGCTGCTCGCTCATGGACCCTGAAAGATCAAAATTCGATCTCAGCCTGGCAAAAACCGCACTTGAAAATAAGACTTTGCCGCTTATGGGAATTTGTGCCGGCTGCCAGGCATTAAACATTGCTGCAGGCGGAACTCTCATTCAAGACATTCCTAAAGCTAAACCGGAGTCTAGAATAAAACACTCAAGCCCGAGCGGCTGGAGAGTCGGCTTCAACAGACATGAAGTGGTTTTGAAAGATGATTGCAAAATCGCCTCAGCACTGGGTCAAACTAGAGTCGAAGTGGTAACGTCGCATCATCAGTGTGTCGATCATCCGGGCAAAGACTTTCAAGTAACAGCCAGTTCCGATGACGGTGTCGTTGAAGCAATTGAAAAGCCGGGCGAGCGCTTCGTCATTGGCGTGCAATGGCACCCTGAACGAGACTATGAAACAAACGAAAAGCTATTCAAAGAATTCATACGGCAGGCTGCTGTGCACCGAAACAAAAGACTCAGCATGGAAGCCGGACAGAGCAGCAACTGACAGCCTGCTTTATTGCTTGTTTTTCTGTTTGTCTTTTTTCGCTTTGTCTTCTGATTGCTTTTCTGCAGATTGTTCTTTCGAGGACTCTTTTATGCTTTGCTGTGTTTCTTTCAAAACCTCACTTGGATTTTTTCGGGCATAATGCAAAAACTTGTTCAGCTCCTTGAGCCTCTCATCATCATTTGCCAGTTTGAGAAAGGCGGGCATAGTTCCGTTTTTACGTGAGAGAAACTCTTTGAGTTTTTTTGGATCATCTAAAAGTTTTGAGTTTTGAATTTCCTTTTCCGGATTTAACAGGTTACGACCAATCAAATGGCAGACCTCGCATTTTTTCATATAGATTGCTTCACCGGCTTCGATGTCAGCAGGTTTTTCTGCAGCTGCTGGCAGATTCGAACTGCTTCCCGCAAGTAAAATCAAGCAAGCCAGAAACATTGCCTCTTGCAAAGTAGATTTGATTCCGGACCGGGATTTTTTTGTCATAGGTCTGGTTATTGCCTCCAGTTGTCGACTTCGCTTGGCGACTCAAATAGATGTCGCCTGCAGCTGAGTCGCCATAAATACACTAGAATCATAACTGCTTGGCGACTTCGCCCGAATCCAGCTTCACGAGTAGAATTTTTGCCGAATTCGGCAAAAATTCAAAACTATTTCTCAGCAAAACGATTAGCCTGGCGCTGTCAAGAGAAACCTGGAATACAAGAGCTGTTAAAATAGCTGCCCCGATCCTGAATCAATCAGTAAAAGGAGAATGAAAATGGTACTTACCAGTTCTACAATGCTAGCGCTTGGAACCACAGCACCTGACTTTCAACTGAAAGATCTTGTTTCAGACAAGCTAATCAGTCTTGCTTATTTTGCAGACAAGAAGGCAATTCTGGTGATGTTTATTTGCAAGCACTGCCCTTATGTCAAACATATCGAAAATGAGCTATCCAAAATTGGGCAAGATTATGCAAATTCCGATCTCGGCATTGTGGCGATTTCAAGCAATGATGCTTCCAGTTACCCGGAAGATTCGCCAGAAAGCCTGAAAAAATACGCTGAAAGCATGACATTCAAATTCCCTTTCTGTTATGACGAAAGCCAGGAAATCGCGAAATCTTACACGGCCGCCTGCACTCCTGATTTTTTTCTTTTCGATGCAGCAAAACAACTTGTGTACCGCGGGCAGTTAGATGACAGCCGACCTGGAAATGACAAAGCTGTAACTGGAAAGGATCTTCGTGAAGCAATTGAGGCGGTACTGAACAAGCGCCCGGTAAGCGTCGATCAAAAGCCCAGCGCTGGCTGCAATATCAAATGGAAAGCGGGTTCTGCACCATCCTATTAGGCTTTAGAATTAGCTTAATCACCTTTTTGCAACTACAGGCGAGTTGCAACTACAGGCAAGCCTATTTTTTCTTGTTTGAAGATTGAGATGGATTCTTTTTTGCGTCGCCGGCTTCTGTTTTGAAGTCTTTCTGATTGGCTTTTAGAAAATCAATTACAAACTGATTCGTAAGCTCTTCCACAGCTTGCTCGGCTTTGTTATCTGCAAGATAAAGCTTGTTGCTGTATGTGACTGCTCTTACTATTTTGTCCGGGCTGCGCAGCAAGGAAACCCACTGGGTAACCTTTAGCTCGGCAATCAAACTTGAAGCAACACGGGCAAAAGAAACCTGCACAATTGCCTCACAACCTTTTTTCAATTCTTCCATTTTCACAACCGGATGGCTCGGAAGCGAAAGCTGAGAAAGTTTGACACCCATCAATTTTTCCAGAGCTTCCGAGTTTTTGAACCCCACAACTCTATATGAAAGTGACTTGATACCGCTGAGAGAAGGAAGCATGGTTTTTTCTCTCAGCGCTTGTCGCTTGGCAACAATTTCTTCAGCTGAGAACGGCAATTTGTCATCAGCAGCAAAAGCCATATTTGTATCCAGATTGACGGCTGCAAGCGCTATCGAGAGAGAGAGCGAAAGCGATATTGCGAGTTTATTTGCTGACGGTTTTGACGGTTTAATTGCTGACATGCTAAGTCCCTGTAACGGTATGTTCTGTATATGCTAAGTACTGTTGGTCTAGTGAACAAATCCTTGTCTGAGAGTTCTTCTTAAAACTCTGAAAGCAGTCCTGTTATTTTATCTCAAGCTCAATGTTGATTGAAGAAAAAACGCCCGGGATGCCCGCTTGATTAAGGGTTATAATTATCTGCAAGGAAATTTACTGAATGCCGCCGCCTCAACTTGTCATAAGGAGTCTTGAAATGGGTGCAAAAAGCTTTTTGATGCTGGGACTTAGCCTGGCTCTCAGTGCAAGCTCAATCTTGAATGCACCCCGGTCTTGCGCACAGGGCGGTGAAGCTTCGGCCGACCAGACAGCTTTCCAAGATGACGAAGAATTGATGCGCCTCAACAATGCTCAGGTAGGGTCTTTAGAACAGGAAGAAATGAGCGCCGAACAACAGGCTTCATTTGATGACAAACGCAACCAGGCCTATCGACTCTATGCAGAAAAACGAGTGCAAGAGCTTGAAAAATTGAAATCGAGCCCGGACGCAGCAAAACAGATAAGTGTATTGCAGAGCTGGCTAAAGGCAGATGCAGCTATGAGGCTACGCGACCAGCAAACTATCAATAGTTTGCGCCGCAGAATTGCAAGCATGGAACAGACCCAGCAGCAAACCATGACAAACCTGCAGGGAGACATTGGCGCCGTGCGTGAAGCAGCCAACAATGCTCGTGCCGATGACAAATTCCGGCAGCAAATGTCAATTAACTACTTCAACGAGCTGCAGTCCGAAATGGGGCCTGCTACCTGGGTACATCCAACCAGAGGTCCTTCATACGGCATGGGTGGTTACGGTTTTTCGGGTGGTCGCTCCCTGTTTAGCGGCGGTTACTGAGAAAGCTTCCTATGGCTTTTCTGGCGCTGGCTTACAAGGGTCTGATTCAGAATAAAATTGCAGCGCTACTGTTCTTCATTTGCTGCACACACTTCATGCTTGTGCTTCCAGCTTACTCAGAGGAAGACCTTCGCCTGCCGCGGGTAGTGGTTGACTGCGGCGGTCCCTATGAGTGCAGATCTCTTTCAATGCAAAGATATTCCGACGTGATCAAAATTCCATATGAGTACCTTTACCAGCCTCTTTCAATGGTATGCACCAACGGTTCTGAAAAAGCTCCGGGATTCTCCTGGGTAAGAATGTTTCTTATGCCAGACAAAAGCGACCAGAATTACCAGAGCCTCGAGGAGCCAATCGGGCGTTTGCTGGTGAATGAGGACTCCTTTGCAGAAAGCGCCATGATTTTTCTCGATCTTAGCAATCAATTGAAACCCGGACGGAATATTATAAAAATCGAAGCCGGAGGTAGACCTGGGGCGATTTTTAGCTGGGAAATCAGATCGATAGGAAAACCGCAGCTGTATATGGCCGATCAGAGTGCCACTACTGCCGGTGCGTGGCTGAACATATACGGCTCCGGTTTCAGCTTACGACCGGGTGAAAACTCGGTGCAGCTCGGACCGATGCAAATTCCGGTCGCTCAGTGCAATTCAAACAATCTGCAGATTTTCATACCGAAAGAATGCCCTGCCGGAAACTACGACCTTTCGGTGGCGATCCGCAGCTACCGCAGTCGCGTGATAAAACTTGAAGTAATTTCCCCCAGGTCAAAGTGATAGAATTTCAGCATGCAAGATCCGGTATCACTAATATTTGAAGCTGTTGGCGGCGCAGAGCCGTTTTACAAGCTCGTCGACGAGTTCTATGCCGGAGTGGAAAAGGACAGCAGAATCAGGCATCTTTACCCGGAGGATCTGAGTGGTTCAAAAAAATTGCTCAGCCTCTTTTTGATACAACGCTGCGGCGGTCCGGGTACTTACAGCCAGGAGCGCGGTCATCCCCGCATGAGAGCCAGGCATATGCCTTTCAAAATCGGCATGAAGGAACGAGATGCCTGGCTTGAGAACATGAATGCAGCCCTTGCCAAAACAGACGAATTCAAAAAACACAGAGAGGTGCTCGATCCTTACTTTCTTGATTTTGCCAGTTTTATGATTAACCAGCCCGACTGATCAGATTGCCGAAACTGCAGATTGCCGAAACTGCAGATTGTCTTATGTTTCGTCCTTGCCCTGTCCGGGAAGCTGCTTCTGCTTCAACTTCTCTTGCAGCATTTGCTTGAACCGGTCCATCATTTCACGCTTCTGTTCCGGAGTGCCGCCAGGGCCGAGTCCAGGAGGCAACTTTGATTTCATCTCCTTGAGCAGGTCTATGATAATCGGAACATAATGAACTGCCGCAAGTTCCACGCCCTGAGAAATCATGTCCGGTCCCTGCTTAAGCAACTTCTTGCCTGTCGAAGACTTGAGAAACTTGAGAATTGCTCTGAGATCCTTTTCATCGAAATGATCAGAAAGCACAGTCACGGTGGTCTCTTTGCAGAATGTCTTGCTCTCAAATTTTTCGGCAAGTTTTTCTTTGAGTTCAGGGGGCATCTGTCTTCCGGCCTTCTCTCGTTTTTCAGCCAGTTTTTCTTTGATCTTGTTTTTTGCCTCTTCACCCATATTGGTTTTCTCGGCTATAAGATCGACAAACCTGTCCATGCGCTCATTGTTCTTTTTTTTCAGCTCTGCTCTTTCTTCCGAACTGAGTTTTTGAGCTTCTACAGCGTCGACTATCTGGTCGACAAGAGCCTGTTTCTTGTCCACCTTGCCTTTCTTAGAACTCTCCTTATCTTTGCTGTATGCCGGAGCCTGTAGCATCAATACGCTAATAGCCAGGATTGCACTGAGTTTTCGCATTAGTTTCCCTCAAACAAGGAGCCGCTGAACTGCACAGATTACTAGAAAATGGCAGATTCATTCAAGTTAATGGCTGCTCAGCAAAATTCGTCAAGGCAGCAGTGACTGAAATTCAGCGTACTCATTTTGATCTTTTGCTTGCTGCATGCCGATTTTACACTCCTGCCTTGCGTGGTCTTTAAAGCCGGAAAGAGTATAAGCTTTGATAAGTTCAACCCTGGCTTTGTAAAAAGCCGGCTGCTGGCTCACCAGATTTTGAAGAATCTTGATTGCCTGCTCATTCCTTTTTGCTCTTAACAGCGATTTACCATAAAGAAACTGTTCTTCATAGCTGAGCCCGGCTGCTGAGACAAGCGAAAACTGATTAGAGGCAGAAACATAATCACTGGAGTTGTAGAAAGCATGTGCAAGATAGCGGCGCGCCCTCATATCATTCGGATTGGCTTTTACTGCTGCTTTCAGGAGACTTTTAGCTTGCGTAATTTTGCCGAGTTTCATCAAATCATATGCTTTGCCTACATAATCACCCTGCAGTTCTTCCGGGGCAATTGCCTCGTCATTTGAGACTGCTTCGGATGGCAGTTGCCTGGTGCCGGCGCTGGCCTTTGTTATCGAGTGTATTGCCTGGTCTGTTTGATCAAGCATTTTTTGCAGCTTTTTATCCGGTTTTTTGGAGAGTGCCTCCTGGAAATCGACCTTGGCCGCTCCATAGGTCTTCTTAGCAAAATACAGACGTCCCCGAGCTCCCAGACTTGCAAGATTTGCATAGTTATGCTCGATTGCGGCAGTCAGTTCATCGATGGCTTTCTCGGCTGACTCTTTTTCAAGAATCATGGCAAGATGATAATGCAGCTCCCCGTCACCAGGGTTTAGAGCCAGGGCTTTTTGCAGTTCCTTTCTGGCATCAGCTTCATTTTTTTGCCCAACTCTAATAAGTGCAAGCTCTCTCTGATATAGCGCATTGCTTGCATCTTCTTTCAAAGCAGCCTGGAGAGCCTCCGCTTCTTTTTCCGGCTCGTCCAATTCTTTATATGCAAGCGAAATTAAATAGTTTAGCTCAGCTTTTCCTGTGTTTGCCATTTTCAGGGCTTCTGTAAATACTTCAATTGCACTTTCATATTTTCCGAGTTTGAGCAAGCCCTGTCCCTTGATCTTCAAAGCAGTGACGCTTGCCTTCAGTTTGAATGCATGGTCTGCCGCCTCAGCGGCCCTTTCATACTCATGCAATTCAAGATAGGCTCTTGAAAGTGTTATAGCAGCCGAAGCCTCATCCGGCTTGATTTCCAGTACCTTTGTCAGGTCTTTGACCTGCTGTTTAAAATCTTGAGGGCTGGCAAGCGCATGACCGAGATGTGCCTGCCAGTTGCCGGGATGAGCTTTGATTATCTTGGCATAGGCTTCTCTTGCTCCGGGGTAGTCTCCGGAAATGAGCTTGTCCGAGGCAGCTTGCAAAGCCGACTGCTTCTCTGCTGAAAAGAAAACGAACAAAACACCGGAAAGCAAAACACATACACTTGCTACCAGCACAATTATGTTGCGAATGCGGCTATCCTTTAGAATACCCAGTTCAAATTTATTTTCGTCATCCTGATTTGCAATGAAAGTCTTGGCGTCAATTGCACCGCTTTTGCGGATAACATGTTCAGATAAGACTTTGCGGCTTGATTCCCCCAAGCTATCGGAGCTTGCGTCTCCATGCCCTTTGTAGGCCGTTTGCGTTGAAGGTCTTTCGAGATTGTTGTCGGAACCAGCTTTACCGGGAGAAGCCTGAGTTTTCGACCTTTCGATAGCAGACTCCAGATCTTTGAGAACCAGCGATGATTGATATTCTTTTGAACGGCGGATATCAACAGACTGAAAAGACTCGTTGTCATCCACGCCGAACTTTGATTTGACAAACTCCTTTAGTTCGGCACGTAACTCGGCGCCAAGCCGGTCCGGGGATTCTTCCCTTGCCTCGGGGTTGACTTCTCTTTGAGCAGTCTGGATTATTTCAGAAATCGGTGCCTCATTTGCAGCTGCAGCAGGCGGAGTTATTGCCTCATTTGAAGCTGCGGCGCTGGGAGCTGCAGCCGGTGCTGGCCCTGCCGTCGAGACAGCAGCCGAATTTGGAGAGCTTGGCGGCAAGTCAATCGAATCAGCAGAAAGCTTCGCTTTCTGCAAACTATTAGAAGCTACAGGCTCTTCAAGTATCGGTGCCAGATTTTGTTCTGAAAAAGCTGCGGCACCTGATGAAGCACTGATATCACCCTCAGCAGGCACGATTACAAAACGTGATTTTTCTTCGCCTCTGTCTTCTGCCGGACTGAACTGCGAGAATGCGTGCTCCTGTTGCTCGGAAATGGAGCGCAGGCGGCGCATGTCATAATCAAGCGACTCTTTACTTACTTCTCCAGGCAATTCCCCCGGCGCTTCTGCCGCAGCTTTAGCAGGCACCCCCACATCTTTACCGGGCAATTCCCCCGCTGGCACTTTAGCAGGCGCTTCGGGCGGGGTTTTACCAGGAACTGTACCGGGCGCTTCTCCCGAAACCTTACCGAGCGCCTCTCCCGGTAAGTCCGTTGCAACTGCTGTATACAAGAGCGATTCATGAATCGGTGTATTTTGCAGCTTTGCTTCACCGTCATTTGCAAAAGCCAGCTGATCAGGAATAGTTCCGGTATTATCAGCCATCTGAATCACAGGCTCGCTTCCAGCTATGAGATCTTCGGTGGGGGTGAATTCAACTCCATCCAGATCCCATTCATCATCGTCGAGATCCTCGCCAGCATCTTCGGCGAGTTCCTCGCCACCATCTGCTACTGAAACAGACTCCCGGTCTTCGTTTGCCTCAGTAGCCAATGCCAATGCTTCATCTGATTTTTTGCATTTACGAAGTACATCGATAATTGGCAGATCAGGTGTGGCCTTCAGTTCTTTCAATAGCTCATCTATGTTTATGCCGATTGCCTGCGCAAGCTCGTCTCCTAATAAGCGGCTATCCATCTGGATCAGATCGAAAGCACCGGAATCAAGCTTCATAAAAATCGCAAGAGCTTCAAAACCTGCAAGCGTATCTGTGCCTTTCTGGCATTTTGCACCGGTTATTAAATGTCCTGCAGCAATTCCTATCCAGCCGGATGCATCTTCGGAGATGATCCGGACCACCGAATGTTTAGATAGATCCTTTTTGGTTGCAACCATTAAAGCCGGACGAATGCCGAATTTACTTGTAATTTGTCCGGAAGTTAAGATGTTTAAGCTCATAATCCGCTTTCGCTTGCTTTTGCTTACATGATACTATCTTGAAGTCACATCCGGATGCAGGCCCGGTGCCGTCATAGTAGAATTCTGTTGCAATGAATTGAGTATGGCTCTGGCTATTCTTACAGCCCTGGTCTTTGCAGGATCAAGAGTAGACTGCTCATAGCCACCCTGATCTTCTTTGATTAAAATACCCAATTAGCATAGTTACCAACATATATGAAGCTTCCAGCAGGGATTATATTTAGAATAAACAGTCTGTGCTAAATTCAAGGAAAAGCAGCAAGTCCGGGCTCAGAGCCCGGTATTCAAGAGGAAATGGCTAAAACCCGTACAAATCTGAGTAAAGTGGGGGATCTTCTTCTAGAAGCTGGACTTCTAACGAAAGAAGAGCTGCAGGAGGGCATGGAGTTATCCGCCACTCTGGGTCTGCCAATTGGCAAGACCATGGTTATGTCCGGAATTCTGAGAGAAAAAACCGTGAGATCAGCCGTACTTGTGCAGTCAATGCTCAAAGACGGCCTGATTGACAGGGAAACAGCTGTAAACGCACTGGTCAGTTCGGATGCCGAAGGTCGTAATGTAGAGGAATGCTTGCTTGAACTTGGCTGGCGACCGCTTGAAGATCGGGTGGTTAATAAAATCGGACAGTTACTGGTTGAATCAGGAGCATTGAGTAAGCAAGACCTGGCTGCAGCCCTCGACCAGGTCAACACCATGGGTCTTCCTCTGGGGCGAGTGCTTGTGCTCACAGGCAAAGTAAAAGGTTCGGTGGTCTGGTGCGCTTTAAACGCTCAGATGTTTCTGCGCGAGAAGAAAATCACAAGGAAGCAGGCAGTTAACGCTGTAAGAGCCGTGTTTGAGAGGCAGGCGAGTTTCGAACAAACATTGCGCGAACAGGGAGTTGACCAGAAAACAGTATCAGAACACAAGATTAAACTGGGTGAGCTCCTGGTTTTATCGGGGGTGGTGGCTGAAGAAGACATACTTGGAGCTGTCGAAGATTCGGTAGTCAAAGAGAAGCCTCTGGGTCGGGTTCTTGTACAGATGGACTTGTTAAACAAGGAAATACTTTCAGACGCTCTGAAGTTACAGGAAATGACAGACAACAAAACTCTTTCGCCCCTGCAAGCCGTAGATGTGCTCAGAACTATACACAGCCGCAATCAGAGTATCGACAAAGCAGTTGCCGAACTGGGACTTTTGAAATCTCAGCAGGCTGAAAGTCTTAAACTGGGCGAACTTCTTAAGATGTGCGGCTGGATAACCGAAAATGAGATTGGCGAAGCTGTGGAGCTTGCAAGCAAAAATTCCAATTTGCTTGGCAAAATGCTGGTTACTTTTGGATTTATCGACGAGAACATGCTCCTGAACACTCTGCGCTGCCAGTTCCTGATCAAAGAAGGCTTGATCCGCAGGGATCAGGCAATCATCGCACTTCATTTCAGTCAAAGAACTCGTTGTAGCCTCGATCATGCATTAATGGAGCTTGGATACACGCAAAGAACAGTTCCGGAAGCAGAAACACTGGACAAAGAATCATCTCAGAGCCATGAAAGCGAAGGGAAGTAAAAATTAAGCAGTCTCAAGCGCTTAATCTAAGCTTAGCCGGAGCATGCCTGGATTTAAACTTTGGATATTGGCAAAGCTTGTGATAAAGCTGCTTACATGATTTGATGAATAAATGAGGGCAATTCTTGATAATCAGAAAAAGCAAATCAGCCATTTCATGTCTGGAACATATGGCTTAGTCTGCTCAGCTCTGCTTTTATCATCTTCTTTTGCTGCCGCGGCTCAGTTGCCGGAAAAAGCCAATTGTCCTGAGCTAAAAAAAGGCTATGAAGCTCTTGAGGCCAGCAAAGGCCAGGAAGCTCTCGAGATATTTAATTTGGAAGCACGCAAAAGTCCGGATTCGCCTGAGGCGCATTTTGGCCGGGCAAGCGCACTCAAACTCTTAAACAGGCACGAAGAAGCCGCCAAAGAATTCAAGCTCACACTTTTGCTTGAGCCTTCGCCTGAAATAAAAGCGAAATGCAGCGAGCATCTTCACAACATTGAATCAGCCAGGACAAAAAAACCTGCCAGGCACGAGCGACCGCAAACCATCCGCAGCCAGGACGTAGAACACAGCATTAACAACATACTCAAGCAGTCTGAAGATAAGGTCAGGGAAATCCAGCATCACTCGGAGTCTTTTGCAAACCACATATACAATTCGAAGTCTCAGCTTCATAACAGGGCTTTAGAGCGTGCAAAGCAGGAAGCCGAGGAAATGAGACAGGCAAGAATTCGGATCGGCAGGCGCTTGCTTCCGGCTTTCAGCGAGGCGGAAATCAGAGAAAGACAGCAAGAACTCCAGTTCAAAGCCATGCAGTCGATGGCAAGGGCGCAATCAGACTTAGAAGCCAGGCACCAGGAAGCGCAGAACCGGGCAACTGCCATTAAGGAAACAGCCGAAGGACTCGAATCTCAGATGATTAACAAGCCGGCTGAAACAAGCGGCGTTTTTCTCATGCCTGAGGGCACCAATCTCTATGTGCGAAACTATGGGCATTTCGATCCGGTGATGCCGGAACCGCCTGTGCCACTGCAAGCGGTGCCACTCAAATTACCCCAAGTCATTCAAATGGAAGCAGAGGCGGCAAGCCAGAAGAGAAAGGTGAAGGCAAAGGCTTCTGCAAGGCAGAAATAAAATGATGCGCTCAATTATTTCGAACTTTGAGACAAAAAAATCAATTGTGCTTAGCCTGCTGCTTCCTTTGATAGCTGCGGGCTTGCTGCTGAATACAGGCGTATCTATTGAAGCTGCAAATGCAAAGCTTGATCCCGGCATCAAGCTTTTAGAAGAAAAACAATATGACAAGGCACTGGCATTTTTTGATAAGAGCGTAGATTCGGAGCCCACTGATGCCGGTTCGCATTTCTGGAGAGGCAAATGTCTTTCGGCTCTGGGAAAGGCTCAAGAAGCCGGCGCCGAATTCAAACTTGCAGCGCTGCTTTCGACAGATCCGGAGCTGAAAGAGTCCTGCAAAGTCGAGCTTGCAAAATACAAATTGCCGATGCCGAAAGGCTCGGTAACAAGTCGGCAAGCGAGCCATCAAACAAGCCAGCTGCAAAAAAAGCCGCAAGAAGAAGATGACAAGCTTTTTAAACTATCAAGCAAAAAACTCGACTGGAATCTTGAAATGAGAAAAGAGTTTTTGAGTTCTATGAACGAGAAAAACGCCAGACTCGAAAGTCTTGCCAGAGGCAGGCTCTGGCGCGGTCAGCAGTCGCCACCCGGGAATCGAGCAGCCAATTTGAAAGGCGACCTGCTTGAAGGGCCTGCGCACTCAATAACAGCATTAAGCGCCGACGAACGCCGGGCATTGCTTGCAAGCGACGTCTATATAATTCTTGATCATTCAGGCTCGATGCAAACACACGATTGCCCGTCACGAGGAGGTTTCCCGGAAAGCAGGCTCAGGTGGTGCGTCGAGGAACTCGAAACTTTTGCAAACGATCTGGCTTCGTCATTTCCTCACGGTTATCATCTGATCACGTTCGATAACAAGCCGGACATTTATCAAATAAGATCTGCAAGCGAGTTCAGACAAGCGCTTGAGTCACTGAAAAGTGGTGGCGGCACCGATCTGGCTCTTGCTCTCAAAGAAGCCTTCCGCCTGCACGGCTCTCACCCTCAGCAACCTTTGTTAATTGCAGTGATGAGTGACGCTGAAATAGATTTGCAGTCCTGCCAGGCAGCAATTGTTGAGGCCACAAGAAGATTTCCTCTACCCAACGGCGTATTTATCACCCTGCTTCAGGTCGGTGCTGTGGCTGAACTACATACACAGGACAAACTTTATTTTCTAGACAATCTGCAAATACGGGGTGGTGCAGTTTATGACGCATTTTTTGGCATCCCATTCAGCAAGGTCAGGAAGGAAGGTCTCGGGCGTGATCTGCTAACCGGCCTGCGCCAGGGAAGCCCCCAGACCGAAGCAAGCAAAAATTCGCAAACCCAGAAACAGACTCAGAAGCCAGCCAGAGCTCAGGATGGTCCTGCAAACAATGCGAAAAGCAAAGAACAGGCACCGGTATTGAGCCCTCCTAAACGTTCAAATAGTAAGTAATGGGTTGCTGCATTAATAATGACGCTCGGCATTTAGAAACTGTAAATCTCGGCCTTAAGACACTGCAAAAGACCTTGAGCAAGGGTCAGTTTATGGAACAGATTAGCTTATGAAACAGATCAGTTTATGAAAAGTATGATCAGTTCAGGCTGCTGGAATTCAAATGATAGATTTCTATTATGGAACTAGTTAATACTATCAAGGGTGCCCTCAAAAGCCTTATATTGCTTGTCTTCGCATTCCTTTCTTTTCTCTTCCTTTACCTGGGCTCGTGGACCTGTATTTACAGAATTCCGGCAGCAGAGAGCAAAGTAATAGATCTGAGAAAATCGAAGCAGGAGAAAGCTTGTTGTATAAGCTTCTGTGCCAGCCTCGCTGATAATTTATCGGGTTTTCCCGGCCATGCATATCTCATTTTTTCAAGATCGGAAAAGCTAAGCACAAGCAAAGAATACTCGCTGGGATTCATGCCCAGATATTATCGGGATCAAATTCCATCGCTTTTCAAATCAGTTGACGGAGCAGTCTTCGAAAATATAAGCGGCAACAAGCGCAACCTTGATGAGCTGAAAGTCCTGCTTTCGGAATCTGACTTTGATAAAGCTGTAATAACGGCAAAAAACTGGAACGCTTCAAGATTCAAAACCGGAAGCAAAGACTGTGTAGCTTTTGTCAACTACATGGCAGAATCGCTCAGGCTCAAAACAATAAACCCTGCTTTCGTTTACCCTCAAGACTACCTGCGCAGGCTCAAAGAATTGAACTAAACATGTTTCTTCAGGGAAAAATCACCCAGCAAAACTTGCTGGTATGGTTTCACAATCTTATCGACGCTGCTTGTATCAAGCAGGAAGGTGGGTAACTCGAGCAGTTCCGGGAAAACGCGATTGTCTCTGACTGCTCCTTCGAGATAGCGGCTTGAGTGCCCGCCGGTGCCGGATCTTTTTCCAATCATTCGCACCGCCATGTTGAGGTGCCTGAAACGCCAGATAGCCATATACTCATCAATGTCTATCAACCTGGTGATTACCTGGAATGGGGCGCGCAAAACCGGATAATCTCTAAGAAGCGAAATAATAAGCGCTGCTCTTCTTGAGGCTATTGTGAATTCGTTTTTTGACGCTGACAGGCCTTCACTGTGAATAAAGTGGCTCGAAAACTGGGCAGAAAGCCCTTCTCGATCCTGCTCCGGAAGCGATTCAACATATTCTTCCAGATAGGCTTTCCACATATCGTTGTATTTTTGTTCAGCAAAACCAAAGCTTTCAGAAAACCGATCAAGCCAGGCAATCACACCCTGCCTCAGATTGGCATTTGATTCCATTTCGTCTATTTGATTGCGGTCATCCTGATTAAAACCGCCTTTTTCAGTACCGACCTTCTTATAATAGTCCTTGCTGCCCTGGTCGACGGATTCATCGGACTTGTAGCGGAACGACGGCGTGAGACCCATGAGCGCTTCGATTTCTCTAAATTGCCTGCTCTGGAAACCGGAAGCAGGACTCAAACTCTTACGAAACTCCAGAAAATCCATAGGTGTCATGGTCTCCAGAATGTCTACCTGCGCAACCAGCACTTTCCAGATTTCAACTATTCTTGCAAGCCTTGATACGATCCGAACCATTTCACCCGAATTGTCATCAATGCGGCGAGGCTTGCCGCTCTTGTCGTCAATGAAAAGGCTTATTACACTCTTGAGTTCGAAAATTATTTGCTTGAACCAGATCTCATAAGCCTGGTGTATTGTCATGAAAAGTTGTTCGTCATGCTCTTCGGTGCACAAATTACCAAGCGTAATTAGTTTTGACACTTCGAGATAATCATTGTAATAAGGCAATTTCTTCGACATGAGCGCCGCACCTGCAAAATTCTTAAGTGCAGATAGTATCTCATTGACTACCGTTGCTTGTCTGACCCGAAAAGTTTTTTTGCCGTCTTGCTGGCTCATAAAACCAAAAGACAGCGTAACAGAACAAGAGCTCCGGGGGAGGAGCTCTTGTTTTCGAGGGCGAAGGAAAATTATTGGGAAATGAGCGGCCAAGCCCAGTTTCACTGGACCGGAAATATCCGGCTTAAGCCTTCATTTTTAACTGGCCGTGTTTGAATCGACAGGAATTTGGTCGGCCGAGGGAGCTAAGTTCAGGAGAGTTCAGCTTCAAGCTCTTTAAGGCTTTCGGCAAGCTCACCTGCATCAAGCAGGTTAAGAGCTTCATTTACCGACTCAACAGCCTCAGGTCCCTTGCTGTGTGTTGCATATACGGGCTGGAGAGCCAGCTGTCGAACTGCAAATGTAATCTCATCCGAACTTGCTTCAATAAAATTGGCAAGTTTCTGGCGCTGTCTTTTTATGCTTAAAGCCAGGTCGACGGCTGTGTTGTTTTTGACCGTGTCTTTGATTACATCAATTAGCGAACGTCCTTGAAGAATCTGTTCAACCAGATGACTTGCCTTTGCAAGCTGCGTTTGAGGCAGGCAACGTGAAAGTTCTTCATGGGTAAGCCGTACCAGCAACTGCTTGCGGTAATGGCTCGTGTTTATTTGACCGCCTAATTGTTCTCCAAGTTTCGCGACCTGACTCTTAATTTCTTCTCTGTTGAGGCGCTTGAACTTACCCTGCAGTTTGTCGCTTAGCTGATCTACTTTCTGATTCCAGACTGATGCATGACTTAGAGTCCGTTTTACAAAACTCTTTGAGATGCCGTGCTGCAAATCTCCCCAGCTTGATTCATTGTTTAAAACTGCATTTACAAAATCACGCTGTTTTGAAATTTTCATTTCTTGCTTGTGACCGCAAAATTGAGCGATTTCTGAAGCATGGATAGGAACTCTGCTGAATTTAAACTCTTGCGGAACATAAGACTTGATTATTTCGGCGATGCTATCAAGCGAGAATCCATTTGAAGGCACGCGGAAAATCAGCCTTTCCTCTTTTTGCGAAGCATGTTTGTCCTGGAGGTCCCAGTCGCTTCTAGGTATGAAACCAACAATGGAAGCAGTGCGGTCAGGATGAAACGCTACAGCCAGAGTACCCAGACTCATATATGAAGTGCCAACCAGAAAACGAGGTATAGAAACGCGACCGTCTTCACCCTGAACACGCACGTCGAATCTTGCACCATTAACGACTATGTCATTAAGCTCGAAGGTACCAAGCAGTCTATCGTCTTGAGAATAGGCTCGGTCTTCCTCAATCAGCAAATCCAGCTCGGGGTCGAGATTTAATATAGCTTCCTGGGCTAACTGTCTGGCAGTTTCCTGTCTTACATCACAGCCACAAGCCCTGCTCCGCAGCTGCGCCAATTTTACGATTTCGGCACTTATTGGAATTGCATTTTTCATTGCTCTATCTCCGGGCTAGTTTGCATTTGGAGGTGTTTATCCCTTCTCTTTGATTGATTTACGGCCAGCCTCGAAAAATTAGCCGGAAGAAATTCCCAAAAAGAATTTTTGTCTTAAAACGCTCCAGTGCGGGCATTCCGAGCCTATGACTTCTTCAAGCTCTGCCCAGGTGACAAAAGGACGCATCCTGGAGATTAATTTTGCAAGTTCGCTTTCTACACCGAGTTTTTCAAAGTCTTCAGAAGCCGCCCGGTTAATGTCGAGTCTTTTATCATCTTGAGCACTGACTTTGACCACTGCACCCTTCTTGATGAATTCGCCAATCTCGTTCTTGCTCAACAGCCCCTTCTTTACAAGCTCATCCAGTTCCTTAAATGGTCTTTCAGAAACTACTTTTTGAGCCTGGGTTTTCGTCATTGCAAGAATGTCCATCATGTCTCTTGCAGTGGCTGAATTAAGCTCAACAGGTACAAAGGCGGCAGTTGCTCCTTTTGACTTGAGCTCATTTATTCTAGTTGGCTTTACTATGCCGTTATCAACCAGCTCGTCGATATTATAAAATTGCCTACCTTTTATAAGCCTTTCGATTTCACCTTCGGTCATGCCGATCTGTTGCGACAGCTCACGTCTTGAAGCCGTGTTTACGTTGAGACCACGCTGCCAGGACTCGGCGATTCCAGGAAGCTGCTTGTATATGCGCTGGCGCACAAGATCGAGCCCCTTATCAAGTAACACCTGGCAGCGCGCAATTCGCCGTGGCATTGTCTCAGCTTGAATATTAAGGCAATCACAAACCTCACGCATGGTCATTTCTTCACCAGAGTTTGAATGATCGGTAAGTCCAAGACCGAAAATGCAATCCACAACCGTAAGTGCATCATGAGCCTGACCGGGCTCTTTCAACATTGCAGCCAGATGGCTGCGCAGCTGGTTCAATTGACTCACCTGTTCGGAGTTCAATATCTGATTTTCAGGAGTTACTGCAAGATCATCGGCTACGGCAGTTCGCGGGTCGTCCTGCTCAGGATCGAGATATATGTCTTGAAGTGTGTTCTTTTCCCAGCTGGCTTCAAGTCTTATGAAATCGATAACTGCATTGTGAACTGTTCTCTGAATATAGGCAGGCAATAACACTTTAAAGCCGTCTTCAGATCCCGAACTCAGGTGTTTAACGAGGATTGATTCAAGCTTCTGGCTTACTTCAACCGAAAGTGAAATGCTTTGACCTCGCTGATCGTCTATAGACACGAATCTCTGGCTCAAAAAGCGACGCAAATTCTGATTGGCGCCAAGCATCTTTTGCAGCAGGGGTTGGTAATAAGAGTCTCTTAATAGCTTTACAAACGCTTCTTGTTTGTCTCCAAGCTTCAATGTTTTGAGAAAAATGGCTTTAGCACCGACTCTGCTCAAGAAATCACAAGAGCTAGGCTTGCTGCCTGCATCCCAGTTTCTAAGCAATGACTCCCACTCAGGGGCAAACTGAAAAACGTTTTGCAACTCGGTGGAACTGGAAAGCATTTAACTCCTTAAAGAAGGCACGACTCCCTACCGGGAAAAGCCGCTCCTGCTGGAATATTAAACCATGAGATTAAACCATGAGATAGACCAGTTAACAGGCTGCTAGAAGCAAATAGCTAGCTGGGGCAAATTGATTAAGAACTGTAAATCAAGGCTTTGCTTGGCGGATCCGGTCAGCAGAGATAGTTTCTGGCTTAGCATTTGATATTAATGGATTCATTGATATATATGGAAAGGTCTGGTTGAAAAGTAACCGGCAGACAAGCCAAGACCTGTCTAACTTGGAGCGAAAGCTAAAATTAATACGCATATGAGAAAATGCCATAGTGCAAACAAGTCGTCGTCTCTAGAATTTTTGCCGAATTCGGCAAAAATTCAGATTGCCAGGATGAGGTCCTTAAGCCCGTGCCCGCAGGACAGAAGTCGCGTTCAAAAGACGGTCTAGTGCAGAATCCCGGTCAGGTAGGAAATGCCCTGGCCAACGTCATCTCGCTTGAAGGCGGCCGTGAAATAGTTCTTGGACAGGCCTGGCTTGCTGCAGCAGGTCGCTTGATTACTTGCGGTCATGTGGTCGAGAGATATGTAAATGCCCCGAGCCTTCTCTATGTTCGCTTTCCAGCCTCAGGCAACAAATATGCTGTAGGCAGAGTCAGGCTGCACCCAAGTTTCGTCAGGCAGCCGGACCAGCTGGTCAAATTCGACGTTGCTCTCCTGGAAGTTAATCTTCAGGCTCCGGAACTAATGGCCAGTCCGCTCCCATTCTCATATGAGCAGTCTTTAAGCACAAATCAGACTTTATGGGCAATTCGTTATCCGGCCCACCTGGGACAGCTTTCAGCCGCTCCACAACCTCTCACCCAGGACGGACGCTTTCTGGGACCACTCAGGATTCACGACACCTTCCACCTGTTGCACGACCTGCCTCTTTCTCCCGGTGATTCGGGAGCACCAATTTCCGACGGAAAGCTAATTGTGGCAATACATTGCGGCGATACGGCCACAATACCCGGTCTTAATCTGCCGACAACTTCAATCAGGCTATCGCTTTGGGTCGACGCACTCAGAGAGCTTGGTATTTCTGAAACCGTGCATACCGTACCTGAATCCCAGAAACCATCACTGCTGCCGGCTTTCTTTGCTTTTCTTTGCTCATTGCTTTTAACTGGCTATCTTGCCTGGACTTATTTCGGGAATGAGGCAAAAAAGTCCTGGGCTTTCGATAGCCCTGACTTAATGCCTGTGAAAATCGCCTTTAACGAATCGGTCGGCGAATATAAGAAAGGACAGGATGTTGTAATAACAATTACACCCATGTCCAGCTCGTATATCTACTGTTTTCAGGTAGACAGCAACGACAATGTGCTTGCTCTCTATCCGCAGCGGGGTCAGGACTTTGAAATGCTGCATAAAGGCGAACCCAGAATCATTAACAAGTTCGGCTCGACCAAACTTACTGCAGCCCCAGGAGAGGAACCTCTCTACGTGGTTGCGGTCAGGGCGGATTCTCCTAAAGGTGAAGAGCTGGCAAAACAGGTTTTGACTCCTAAAGATTGGCCAGAGAAAGTAGAAGAAGGAAAGCCCTTGCTCATTAAAGGCAAGGATCTGATTGAAAGGGTTAACAATCTTAAAAAGGCGGACAATTTTGACGATTTGATGTTTGTCAGTTTCACAGGACCTCATTCAAAATAGAATAAGAGTATCCGGAAAAATAATTCGCAAAAGAAAATCTACAAATCCCGCCTAAAATTTATCCGGCCACCGTAAACCTAAAGTACGGAAAAAAAGTTCTTTACTTACAAAAGCTTAAATGGGTACGCGCAATTAACTTTCGAGGACCGAAAACATGGAGAAACTACGTAATTTCTTTTTACTGGGTGGCATAGCTTTCAGCCTTGCCCTTCCTCAATTGGCGCTATCTGAAGAGGCTCAGCAGCAGATTAAGATCGATGAAACTCAGAGTCACGACCGTAAGATTCAGTTTACACCTTTGCACGATGAAGCCGTGCAGGCGCCGGCAATTTCGGTACCTGTACAGTCTAATAGAGCGGTAAATTTTAAACCTCTTAATACAGTTAAGCCTGTAGTCAAAAAATCGCCAGTCAGCGCAAAAACCAATGCCAGGCCAGCAGTTAAAACAGCTCAGCAAAAGCACGAATCGAATGTGAAAACAGCACAAGATAAGCATGAGGCTGCGGTAAAAACTGCCAGTCATCCGGTCGAAACTGCAAAGCCCGCAAACTCAGCTAGCACAATTCAAAATCAGCAAAGCATGCTGGTCAGATATGACCAGGACGACGCTCCGGTAATCAGCGCTTCGCTAGATCGCACAGGCAAGCAGCCTAAATACAGAGTCGGTGACAAGCTTGTAGTTAAGGTCAAAGCAAACCAGGACTGCAATGTGGTCGTATTCAATTATGATTCCACAGGCACTCTTACCCAGATATTCCCCAACGATTATCAGCAGAACGGCTTTGTAAAAGCCGGAGATGACATAGAAATCGGCGGTGAAGAAAGTGCTTTCGACTACCAGATTTCAGGCAAAGGTGGTCCTGAGAAAGTCTTCGTATATGCCTATCCAACAGGCAGCGAGAGACCGCTTCCGCTTACCGCCATGGCACCGATATCAGGCACACCATTTCGAGGCACTGAAATGACTATCGACCAATACCGTGACCTGGTGAACAGCTCGAGGATCTTCAATGCCCGCGGCATCGAAGTTAAAGCCAAAAAGAAAAGCCAGCTTGTTTCAGCAAGCCAGCCTCAATCATCTCCTAACAAAGTGGAGCTGGGTTTCATGGTAGACGCCAGATAGCTTGCTAGACACAAAATAAACTCAAAAGGAGAAGAGGGTTCTGCCAATACCCTCTTTTCTGCTTCTTAGCTGCAAAACACAGCCGGACAGCTTGAAGCAGACCCGAGCGATTTTTACCTGTAAAGCACTGCCGATTCGTGCAAATTCAGATAATAAAAGGCAACTATCACCAGAGAATGAGTGATTCTGCCTGACTGAATCAAATAGGGTATTTTTTCAATCGGAGTCAGCCGGATTTCGATATATTCATTCCGGTCAAATCGCGGCTCTTCTATCTTTTTGACCGTTCTTGCCAGAAAGCTGTCGCACCAGTTGCTCTGCATGGCCGGATTCGGATGATTGCGCCCGATATGAACCAGCGAGTCAGCCATATATCCGGTTTCTTCCAGAAGTTCCCTGGCAGCCGCATGTGCCGGTGATTCATCGCTGAGATCCACCATTCCGCCGGGAATCTCAAGAGTAAGCTGACTGGTGCCGTGCCTGAACTGTTCAATAAGCACGACCTCATCGTTCTGGGTAACCGGAATCACATTCACCCAGTGACTCGGATGCAGCACATAAAAATCCTGCTGCTCTTTATTTTCAGCACCTCCCGGGACCGCAAGCTTTCGGTTAACGGAAAACACACGGCAGTCGGCGATGGTTTCGGAGCTGATTGTTTGCCAGTTGAAACGCTCAGGCATAATTTCCCTTTCTCAGTTCAGCTCCAGTATAACTGGCAATCAGGCAGCCTGATTCGATCTGAATTAAAGTTCAAATCAAATTGAAGCAGAGCCGTTTGGGGGCAGAGCGAGCCCCAAACAATCGCGGCAATAAAGGGCGATTAAGAAAGGGCAATTAGAAAGGCAATTAAGAAAGATTAGCATAATCACATAAAATCGGGGTCCAGACTAACCGAACTGCGGATATACCACCTATGGGAGCCCAGCAGCTAGAGTTTTGAGCCCCATGCCATTTTTGCAGCTCAAAGCATCTCGAGCTAGGGCTCTGGTCACAAATAGGGATTCAAGCACAAGCCTGAGCGCCAAGAACGGAGTCGATTTAATCTAATGGGACAATCTAACGACGTAGATCTTAAACCGTCAGACAGACTTGCCGAAGCCGGAATCATGGTGGTGCAACAAGCCGGCATGGCCCTGCTTTCCGATGCATACCAGTTTCCGCAGGTCACAAACGGCAAAATGGCTCCTGAAGGCAATGACGGCACACTGAGGGTTGAAGGACCATTCAATGAACTGCTCAAGACTTTCATGAAAGAGCGCCATGACAATAACAGTACCTATTTCGGGACCTGGACCCACACAGACGTAACAGACAGGCTCGGTCGCAGCCTCTCAAGCAAAGACGAAGTAAACGGCGGTGATTTCCTGGTGGTGCTGACCAATAACAGGCTAGGCAGCCACACTGAATTTAAACGCGCAGACGGCTCCTTGCAATTTCAAATGGACGGACAGACTCAACTCACTCCGAAAGACGGAGTAATCAGGGATTCAGTAAACACAATCACTGATGCGGCCGGAAATTACATAGGCGAGGTTCATTTAGTCGCCAAGCCGAGCCAGGCTAACGTGCTCAATATCAATGCACAATACAAGTTTCGCGACACTTATCTGGGCGACGTCGAGCTAATCATGACGCTTGACCCCAGCACAAACTATCAGAGCGCCGACATAGCTCTTTCAAAAAAATACAATCCTCCTCCGCCACCACCACCGGTACCCGCCACCACTGCCGGTGCCTGAGAAACTAAAGCTCAGCTGGCTCTTCTGATTTTCTCGAAGCAATCTTTTGCTTTTGCCGGCTTATGATTGAGCTGATAGAGATTCGCCAGCCGTTTCAATGCCTGTCTATAGAGTTCATGATCTCTTGCAAACTCAGGCTGGGTGGCTTTAACCATAAGCTCCTGGAAATACTCCGCAAACTGCAGCTCATGCAAATGCAGCATCAAATTCACCTGCTCATCTAGAAGTCTTACTATAAATAGATCGTTGAAGTGCATGGATACGATTTTTTCAAGCTCCAGAAGTTTTTTCTTGCTTGAAGCTATATGTCCAAGTTTGGCATCGAGAAAGGCAGATTGAAGCTTGATTTTGAGGACCCGCACGCTAACTTCATTTCCAAGCGGTTGGCCCGCATAGATGCTTGCGACGGCCGGTACATACTTTGAGGCCAGGCTGTATTTCTTCAATGCAATGCAGGCTGATACTATCCGGTCCATGCCTGTGAACTCAGCGGCTTTGCTTCGCCAGAAAGGCTTTGAATAAAGAAGATAATTATCCATGGCGGCTGCCAGCCTGCTTTCATCCTTTTCTTCAAGCAAAGCAAGCTGAAATAGATATTCTGACCGCAGTCCCGGAGGCTCGGGCTTTATGCCTGAAATCATGCAATCTGCGACTTTGAGAAGTTCTTTTCCCTCTTCCGGATGCTCGTAAATTGTGATACTTGCCCGCGACTTCAGCAAGAGCAGATGAATAAGCTGGCAATTCAAAGCTTGCTGTTCTTCCTTAGATGCGGCGTTTTTTATCAGGTCTTTAATACGCAGTTCAAGGGTGCGAACTTTCTCAGGGGCAGCAGCACTCTGTCTCTGAAACAGCAGGTCGCACTCTTTAATTTCTCGCTCTAGAGCAAGATTCACAGCTCTGTCAGGATTCAGCGACTGCAAGTTTTTCGACGCAAGCATGCCAGCGCCGGCATTACCGGTTTCAGCGCTATTATTAAAGAGTCCCGGCAAAACAAAAGCAACTAAGAAAAGTCCGACCAGAAGCGCAGCACCCATGATACTTATTTGCAAGCGAGAAAACAGCGGCGAGGTTCGGGTTTCTATCTCTCGTTCTCCCTCTTGTTCTATCTTGCATTCTGCAAGTTCTTTTTCAAGCAATAATGCACTTTGTATTCTGGCGTCCGGATCTTTTGCAAGACAACGCATGATCAAATCCGCCAGCTTCTCGCCGATTCTCGCCCTTTCACTGGAGCTCATATAGGCTTCTTCCTTCACATGCTTCTGCATTACAAGCAGGTCGTTTTCAGCCTCAAAAGGTACATGGCCGAGCAAAGTGCGATACATAAGAGCTGCAAGCGAATAAAGGTCAGATCTGGAATCCATTTCTCCGTCTGTGCATTGTTCGCAAGACATATAAGCAGGTGTGCCGGATCGAAAGTAAGCGGCACCCGGTACAGGGCCATTCGAACCGTCATTTTCAATGGCCCGCCTGAGGCTGAAACTTGAAAGATAAGTCTGATAGTTGCCGTCGGCAACCTCTTCCAGAAAGACGTTTTCAGGAGAGATATCCCCATGCAGGAGTCCGTTTTCATGCAGAGTCCCAAGCGCTCTTGCAAGCTGCAAAAAAATCATCCGCGCAAGCTCTGGTTCAAGCAAGTTTTTTTCTTTGAGAACCTTTGCAAGTGTACCTGCCTCGACATATTGCATTACTATGTAAGGTTGCCTGTTTGGAAGGCTGCCGAAGTCGTAGATCGCAAGCAGATTCTCGTGCTTGATCTCGGCTTTCTGTGCCGCGTAATTCTCGAAGCGAGCCATGATTTCGTCTTCCAGAAATTCGTTAAAAACCTTGACAGCCACGATCCAGTCGAGTTTGAGCTGGCAGGCTCTATAGACAGAGCTTTTTTCAGAACGCCAGAGCACCTCGATAAGCTGATATTTGCCATCGATTACCAGACCCGGATAAACAGCTTCGTTAATGTTCTGCATCAGAAAAATAGCCCGCAATACTGCTTACATTCCTCGCCGCTGCGGTTTCGAAGCAGGCAGGCAGGGGAATATTTTGAATCCGGGCGGGGTACGCAGCTGAGCTGTGACCGGGGGCAGGCTTGACTCAACAAGACATGTACAACAACCTGCGCAAATGGCAGCTGGCCAGACTTAGAAACCTGGCCCGTGAGGGAGCCGAGCGGACTGCAAACACACCGGCGGGGTTAATTGCTTCTGATAAAGAAGCAATCAGGCAGATGATCAAAGCCGGAGCCGGGCAGAGTGTGCCAAAATCATTTAAGCGCTTCCGGCTGGATTATTTGCTCTGGTTCTGGCTTTCTACCCAGCTCTTTGCACTTATTTTTCAAATGAACGGAGCCCGTAACACTGCCCAGGCAATCAGCAATTATTTTCAGATAACGCTTGGTTCGCTTTTACCATTTCAGGCAAGTGCTAACGCTGTTGACTTGAGCACAAGCTCCAGTTCTTTCTCATTTCTGAGTTTTTTTTATTTGCCTGTGTTATTGCTTACTATTGCACCGGGATATTCATTCAAATCGGTTCTGCTTGCAATGAACAGAAGTTCCAGCCTTCAAGACTCATTGCTTGCAAAAATTAGAAAACCTGCGATAGCCTTTTCGATAAGCGCCATACTTGTAGTTCTACCGGCAGCTTTTCTGTTCAATTCCGGAATAAATCAGTCGGCTTTCAATTCAAACTTGAAAGCCGACGCTGACGCTCTTACGAGATTCTCGCTGGTATGCGCCAGCCTTCTTTCATTCCTGCTTGTGTTTTTTGCAAAATTGCAAAGCTGCCAGGACGAGCTGGCACTGGCTCTGCTTTCAAAAATTGAAAAGGATATTTATTCAGGCGATTTTCAAAACCAGGATGGAAAATCTCAGGACAAAAACAATTTGCTTGCCAGAATCGAAATGCTTGAGCTTTCGCTTCAAGAACTTTTACAGCGTGAACGTGCAATTGCCGATTTTTCAAAGAACGTGATCATGAGTTTCGACAGGAAACTTGTCATAGACGCCATCAGCCCGTCAGTACTCATGCAATGGGGCTATCATCAATACGAACTCCTGAACCGCAGCTTTAAGAATATAATTTTCGGAGAAGATATAAGCCTGGTTGAAGAAAAACTGAAAACACATAAAGACTCAGGTCCTTTTGAAATTTTGGCCCGCATAAGAAAGAAAGACAACAGCATTGCTGATTATGCCTGGTATCTGGACTGGTCGCAAAGCCTTGAGCGATACTTCGTTTCATTCGAAGACGTAAGCGACCGTATGAACCTGGAAAGAGCAAGAGACGATTTCATTGCCCAGCTCACCCACGACATGCGCTCACCTCTTGCGGCCGTGGTTATGACCCTGGCACTCTTCTCGGAAAAAGTATTCGGTGAACTACCGGAAAAGGTCTACACTGCAATATTTAGAGCCCAGGACGGCTTAAGCAGAGTGCTTACTCTCATCAACACGATACTTGAAACTGAGAAACTCCAGCACAACAAACAAAGTATCGAGTTCCTTCATTTCAAGCTTGCAGAACTCTGCAAAAAGATCATTGGGGAACTGGAAGCACCGGCTCACGAGCGAAAAGTAAGACTTGAGCTCATTGGCGGCGAAATAGAAGTCGAAGCCGATTACAACCTGCTTTCTCGGGTGATCTCAAACTTAGTAAGTAACGCGCTCAGTTTTTCGCCTGAGAACAGCTCGCTTAAAATCGAACTTGTAAAGTCAGGCGAAAATGCACTGGTTAGAATCACAGACAACGGACCGGGCATACACCAGGACTACCACCGCCTGATTTTCGAAAGGTACAGAACACCCAAGCAGCTTGAGTCAAAGAGAGTGAGCACCGGGCTTGGCTTATGGATCTGCCGCGAAATTGTCACTGCCCATGGTGGTGTAATTGGGGTGGATTCGGAACCCGGCAAAGGGAGCACTTTCTGGTTCACGTTACCACTCAAGAGAAAAACCGGAGCCTGAAAGCATGATTCTAACGCAGCTTTCAGCAGATCCTAAGATCCGGTGTTCAGATGCAGATTAATCTCAGCGAAGGAGATGTTTTTCACGGGCGCTATCGCATAATCAGGCAGATAGGTAAGGGTGGTGCCGGCAGCGTTTACCTTGCAAGCCAGATCGATGTAAAGCGGCAGGTGGCATTAAAGCTCATAGATCAGGCAAGCCAGAACAATGACAACATGGAACGCTTTCTGCGCGAATTTAAGCTGCTTGCAAGCCTCGAGCACAGCGGCATCGTTACCTTTTACAGCGCCGCCATCAGCGCTGAAGGCATTCCTTATGCTGTTTGCGAATATATAAAAGGCAGAAACCTGCAGGAACTTATCAGCGAAAAAGTCAGAATTCCATGGCAAGAATTAGCAAAGATTGCGATTCAAATCTGCCACGCCTTGGAATACGCTCATGCAAACTCAATCGTGCACCGTGACTTAAAACCTGCAAACATCATGCTAATGGACTATCCCGAAGCAAATACGGTGAAAATCATAGACTTCGGACTCGGCAAAATCATGCAGGAAAGCTCAGAGAAACTTACCGGCACCGGACTATTAATGGGAACCCCCCACTATATGAGTCCCGAGCAGGCAGTCGGAGGTAAAGTCGACGGCCGCTCGGATATTTACGCACTAGCTTGCATAATTTTCGAAGCAGTTTCCGGCAGGAAACTTTTTGACGCGCACAGTCCGATTGGAATCCTGCACAAACATGTAAATGAAAATCCGGAAATCACTCTGGAAGTAATAATCGGCAGTAGGTCGGAGAAACTGCAGAAGATCCTGCTCAAAATGCTGGCTAAAGATCCGGACAAACGTTATCCGGATATGAAATCACTAAGTGCAGATCTTGAAAAGATTGCAAACGACAAAATCGACGGCTTCAATCAAATCCCGGACGAGCTATTTGCCAGCTCGAAACAAACAAACTTTCCGGCTTTGAGACTGATTGCTCTTGCCACAACTCTCCTTGCTGCCATTACCCTGAGCTTGATTCTCTGGCAGAACTATCAGAGAAGTCAAAAATTAAGCGAAATCAGGAATTTTCAATTCAACGCAACAGCCATTCCAAAAAATGAGCTGAAGAAAGAGCGAGGAAGAGAAATTGAAATTGACAGGAAAACAGCGAATTCAAAAGCAAAGAGAATTCGTATGCTACAAGATCAGATCGATCGTTATGATGACAGCCTCAAACTTGAAAAAGACCCTGAGCGGCGCAAACAGATAATCTGGTATCAGCTTGCCAGGGGAAAAGAACTTCTCTATGAAATACGCTTTTTGCGCTTGAGTTCAGAAGATGAGGAAAAGGCAATTGCTAATATGCTTAAACATCTTCCTGAAATGGACGACTCCTCGATGATACACTCCGACCTGCTGAGATCGCTTGCTCTCATTAAAGAAGATAAGGGAGACTACAAAGCAGCCCACGAGCTTTGTAATAAGGGACTTTCACTGCTTGAAGGAAAAGACGACGAAACACCAGCTTATGTTTTCAGGCTGCTTGCAAGCCGGGCAAGATTAGAAATCAAAGAGCATGAACTTGAGAAAGCAGAAAAAACCACAGCATCGTTCAAGAAATTTGGAGGCATGCCGCGACGCGACACCAATCTGCCTGTATACAGTCGTTTCCCATCTGTTCCCTCAGTTTATAACGGCATCATGGGCTCAGAAATTGAAGCCGTAATGAATTCATTTGATGATCTGGAGATAAGAAGCCTGGAGGAGAAGCTGCTTAAAGCAAGCATCTACGGCAATCTGGCGGAAGCACTCATTGCAGACCATGAAGGACAGGGGGCCGGGCAAATTTTACGCAAAAGCCATCTGGTTTTGACCCAGCTTCAAAGAACACAAAAGATGGATCAAAAAACGCAAAACGAATTGGACTCTTTGCTTTCAAGAACGAAAGCGCTAGAGAATGCAGCAAATTCCCGAAATTAAGTTATCTTGCGGCATTGTCGCCGTCTATCCCGGCAGGGGCTGCTTTTACGGTCGGGACTGCTTTTACGGCAGGGGCTGTTTTCCTGACCGGGACTGTCTTTTTAGCCGGGGTTGCTTTTTTCAGCTGTGCTTGAAAGTATGCTTCATCCCAGGTCTCGCATAAAAGCAACTGTATCCCGGATTTCGACATTTTCTGATTAATGAAGGCCAGGCGGCATTTTTTATAGACCCTTCCCAGGCTCTCGCTTTTACCGGCTACAACCTCAAACAAAGGGGAGGCTTTGGGCGGCAACTGCGGAGTTGACGATAAAAAGATTGCATTGTCTCCGTTTGCTACCGGTCCTTTTCCTACCTTATACGCCTGGAGCCGGGGAACTGATTTATCTTTCTGCACAGCTTCACTGCCATCATTATTTATGGGCGTAAGCTCAAGACCTCTTATATAAATCTCGTCGGCAAGCTCTTTGAGAGCCGGAAGATCTTCAGCCAGTGCAGAAGCCAGCACAAAGCTCTTAACCAGGTCTCTGCCTCTTGTGCAAACTTTTTCATCATCAATTAAAGGACGGGGCAGCGAAAGTTTCATATGCACAATCTTATTGTTTTTGTCCTCAGATAAAACAAGTGATGAGGTCCAGCTCTTAGAATAATAAAAATGATTGAGCAGCCCTCCTCTTTTTTCACTCTTGTTTTCTTTAAAAGCAAAATAAGAAACAAAATCGTGCTTGCCTGCATCTTTGAAAGGCGAATCTAACAAAGCCTCTGCAAATGCGGGAGCGCATCCGAAAAAAAACAGGAGCAAAATCAAGATCTTGAACTTGCCTATAAAACTCATGCCCCTCATAAATACACCTTGTTATTTGAATGCAGATTATTCCCTGTCAAAATACAAATTTTTCTCTCAAAAAATATGAGTATGCAAATCAATATACTAAATAGTCTTTTGTTATGCCGGATCGAAAACCCGTCAAAAGCCTAATGTTAAATGATCGCGTCAACCTGTGCAATTCACATCAAATCGATATCTTTCCTGCATATCGCGCAGCTTGACACTATTTTTTACAGCTCATACGATTTAGCCGTATTGGAAATTTGACAGCGACCGTGCGAGCACGGGCGATCCAGGTTATATCGTCAATATATTTTATAGGGGCAAAAGAGCTCTCCGATGACAAAAATTGCAATTATCAGCCAGGCCGAACAGGGCGTTTTGATAGACATCAGCGGCTGCTCATCACTGAACGAAGCAAAGCAATATCTGACTTCGACTCTACAGGTCTCAAGCCAGTTCTGGGAAGGTCTCATAGTAGACCTCAATCTCGGTCCCCTGGTGCTGACAGCAGAGCAGGTCAATGAGATTCAAGCTATAGTTTCGGAAGTCGGAGTGCAGCCAAGACAGATTTATTCTTTAAGTCCAATTACACGTACCTCTCTCTTGCAGTGCAGACTGCCGCTAGCCGGACACAAAGACCCCAACTTGGTTCAGTCCGTTTACAACACCTATTCGGATCCTGCTAATTCAGAAGTAGATGCGGAGCCAGAAGATTCTGAACAGACGGAAAACATAGCCGCAGCTCAACTCATAACCGCAGCTCAGCATTTAACTGCAGCTCAATCGATAGCGGCAGCTCTGCCGAAGGAAAGAGAAGAGCCTGAGTTCCCGACGATTCAAGTTCTGGAAGCAAGCAATCTTCAAGATATGGAAGCTAGCAATCTTCAGAACCCGGAAGTTCAAGCAGCCGAGCTTGAAAGCACTGCTCATGCAAGAAGCAGCCGACAAATTTTGCTGCCGGGCGAAGATCTCGAGGACGCACAAACAAATGCCGCTCACAAGCTGCCTTCGCTGTTTCTGGCTGCAAGAGCCGGGCAGCAGAGTTCCATCCCTTCAATCAATCCTTTCATTTGCGATCCGGAAATCGAAAGCCACACTCTGGAAAGAGTAGCTCAAGGCGCGAAGCCGACTGCTCAAACTTCAAAAGCAGGTTCTCAAACTGCAAAAGTTCCTCAAGCTGCCGCCATAACTGCTGCCCAAACAGGGCCAAGAGCCGTCAAGAACGCCGCTCCGGCAGTTTTGATGATGAAACAGACCCTGAGATCCGGGCAGCGTGTTTCTCATAAGGGACATCTGGTGATAATAGGTGATGTGAATCCGGGCGCAGAACTGGTAGCAGACGGAGACATCACGGTATGGGGAGCATTGAGAGGCATGGCTCATGCCGGAGCTTCCGGCAATAACAACGCTGAAATTAGAGCGTTGAAATTCGAACCTATTCAGTTGCGCATCGCACAAGCGATAGCACGCTCTCCCGATCGCAACAAACCCGCAGCAAATAACATGACTGCGGGGCCGGAGACAGCACGAGTGGTCGACGGAAAAATTCGCATCTCCGGAAGCGAGCCAGAATAAAAACTGGAATTTTCATTGAGATTCTCCGATGAGGGATAAAAAATGACTGGAAGAGTGGTCGTAGTTACATCAGGAAAAGGCGGAGTTGGCAAAACCACCGCATCAGCCAATATCGGGCTGGCGCTGGCTGCAAGCGGGCCGTCTGTGGCACTGGTCGATATGGATATCGGGCTGAGAAATCTCGACATCTTGATGGGCCTCGAAAACAGGGTTGTATACAACCTTGTGGATGTGGTTGAAGAAAAATGCAAGCTTCGCCAGGCTCTTGTGAAGGACAAACGCCTGCCTAATCTTTGCTTGCTGCCCGCAGCGCAAACAAGAGACAAAACAGCAGTAAACGCCGAACAAATGAAGGCTCTGACTACAGAGCTCAAAAGCATGTTTGATTATGTAATCATCGACAGTCCTGCCGGAATCGAAAGCGGCTTTCAAAATGCAATTGCTGGTGCCGAAGAGGCAGTGGTTATCTGCACACCGGAGATGTCTGCCGTTCGCGATGCAGACAGGGTAATCGGTTTATTAGAAGCACGCAAGGAAGAAATCGGCCAATACAGATTGATCATCAACAGAATTCGCCCGCAAATGGTAAAAAGCAACGACATGATGAGCGTTCAGGACGTTCTTGAAATACTTTCAGTGAATCTACTGGGCGTGGTTCCTGAGGACGACGATGTGATCGTATCTACTAACAAGGGCGAACCGTTGTCCGGAAGTTCGGAAAATCAAAAAGCCGGACAGGCCTATCGGAACATTGCAAAACGATTGCAGGGTGAAGATGTGCCTTTCCTTAATTTGGACTCGCTGAATATAACCTGGTTCGACAAGGTTGTTAAGTTTTTCAACCCACAAGTGCGAGTCTAAAAGGCGGAGGAATTAATCGTGCAAGTTTTAAATTGGTTTTTCCGCAGAAGCGGCGAAGATGCAAGGGCGAAAGCCAAAGATCGCATGCGGCTCATGCTCATTCATGACAGGCTGGAACTTCCTGCTGACCGGCTGGCTAGCCTGGAGGAGGAGTTGATCGCAGTTGTTTGCCGTTATTTTGAAATTGACAGGGAAACAACTCGATTCGACTTACAGCAGTATGAAAGGCGGGCTGCACTCGTTGCAAACTTCCCTCTTTTGAGATCGAAGTCCTAGCTAATACAGGCAGGACACATGGCTGGAGCGGTAGATAAAAAGGCGATATCGTTAATAAAGCGACTTCGACAATAAACTCAACGCTGGCTCAACATCAAGTCGATAATCCATCATTCAATCAATCTACTTTGAATGATGGGTAATCGGCAGCAGGCTGGTAATCAGGCAATTCAAGATCCGGCCTGTTTTGAGAAAAGCCGCAAGACAGCTAAAGGCTCCCAAAAGCAGCATAGCATGACAATTCTCTAATTTGTCTCGGAACAAAAACGCTTTGAAGACAAATAAGCACTTTTGTTTCAATGGCACTATATAAAGCGCTCAATTAGCACACAAGAATTCGTTTTATCTGCAACAATATGCTTAAGTTGCTTGCTAGCAGTAGGCAGAAGCAGGAAAACAGGCAGTTGACGTTCGGGACACAGTTGACTTCAGAAGGTCGCCACTTATCTCCAATACCAGCATTGATACGCAGCATGCTTTCGGCGCTGGGCAGCGTCGATTGGATTTTGCTTGCAGCCACTGCTTTCTTATTGTATACGGGGCTGCAAACACTCGCTGGAGCAGTTACCGGCTCGGATGATTACCATAACAAGCAAAGTGAGTTTCTATTGGCAGGTGCAATAGCGGCTCTCGTTTTCTGGCGCATTCCATACAAATTCTGGACAAACAAATACATACTGCCTTTGCTTTATGTAGCGAACATCGGTCTACTTGTAGCAGTTATGCTTGCAGGGCACTCAGCCATGGGTGCCCAACGTTGGCTTTCACTTGGACCAATCAAGTTGCAACCTTCGGAAATTGCCAAGCTGGTAGTGATATTCACGCTTTCAGGATGGCTTGCCTGGAGACCCATCAAGAATTTCTGGGACAATTTTCTTGCAATTGCAATTATTGCCGTGCCGGCATTTCTTGTGTTCAAACAGCCAGACCTTGGAACATCACTTGTTTTTGGTGCAGTTTTTGTAGGCATGACTTTCTGGGCAGGAGCTTCAATTTGCGACCTCTTGATTCTTGCAAGCCCGGTTATAACTTTAATCCTGAACGCCATAGATAGACCACTTTTAGCCTGGATTTACCAGGGTGTGCCGATGGGCACCGACCTTAGCAGCGTTCCGTCAACTGGATATGAAGGATATATCTGGCTTGGCTTTTTGCTTTCTCTTGGCACATTTCTTGCGATTTTCTGGAGGCGGAAGAACTTCAATGTTTTTGTGCGCCTTTTTCTTATAGCCTGCATACTGGCTGCCAATTTCACGGCAGCCGAAATGCGTCCGAAACTCTGGAATGTGCTCAAACCATATCAACAAAAGCGTCTTACCAGTTTTGTCAATCCTTATTCTGACCCTAGAGGCTCCGGCTATCACATACTTCAAAGTCTGATTGCCATCGGCTCGGGAGGAGTTACTGGCACCGGGTTGGGCAAAGGAAACCAGACTCAAGGCTCATTTATACCTGAAAAACACACTGATTTCATTTTTGCGGTCGTTGGAGAAGAGCTTGGTTTTAAGACTTGCATTCTTGTGATTCTGAGCTATTTCATGATTTGTGTAAGAGCTATCTTTATTGCCTTCCAGAGCCGAGAAGAAGCTGTAGGCAGCCTGATGGCTATAGGCATAATGTGTATGTTTCTCTTCCATGCATTCTTGAACATAGGCATGACCATGGGAATCATGCCTGTTGCTGGTGTTCCCTTGCCTTTCCTGAGCTACGGTGGCACCGCGCTTATCATCGACCTGGTGGCAATTGGCTTGCTCATGTCAGTCAGAACCTGCTCGCCCAGACCAAAGAAAAAAGACAACTGGTGGTAACGAAGCACGAATTCTCTTCTGATTGTATTAGCCAAATCAAGCTCACATCTTCTCAGTAATTACTTGAGATTATGTACTGAATCTTCAGAGTTAAACAGCATTCTCAGAAGTTCTGGGGCTATATGCTTTAACCAGGCTTGCTGATTCTTGTTGCTCGAACTTCGCCAGTTCGGCTTCCGAAATGGACATTGCAGAAAGTCGGCTTGATTGTCCAAGTGTTGCCATGCGGTCAAGCACAGAGAAAACATCTTCCAAATGTCGTGCCAGCGCTCTTGCCTGTGGAGCAATTTTATCCACACTTGCTCCCAGGATAATCTGAGTTTCAACACCGCTTACAGCAGCTTTCTCCGAGATCACCCCGTCACGCCAGCTGGTTGTAATCCGGAGCTTGAGCGGCTGCCCCGGCGCTGTAAACAAAGAAATGGTTCTACAATATCCCTGACTGTTAACAGGAATTTCTCCTACCAGCTGCTCGAAACTAGGACCGTTCGGCAACATGCCTTGAATTTTGCCGGCAGTTGTACCGAGTTCCTGAGCCAGTGTTTCAACCAGGTTCGCAAATGCAGCTACGCCCTGCAGGTCGATCGTTTGTCCAGGCTGAGTGCCTGACCTGAGATTGAAATTATCATTGCCTGTCATAAGTTATCAAGAGCCTCGAGCTTACCAAAAACCTCTTTAATCTTGACAGGAGCAGCTTGAAGATTCAAGTAGCCAGGGTAGATGTCAATGATATGTTTTGATGAATTTTACTGAGGATCCGTGATTATGCGCCGCTGTGCTTGCTATAAATCTCAGATGAATAAGTAAGGATAGTGCCGGAATGAGCCGGAAATGAGCAAAAATGCAGAGCGAACTGAAGAATACCGGCGCAGGCGTTGAACCCGGATTGAAAGAAAAAACCGGCATAATTGCCTCAATAAAAGAGTGGGCCGAGATGATAAAGATCGAGCACACGGTTTTTGCACTGCCATTTGCACTGAGCGGCCTTTTGCTTGGCGCCGATAAGATTCCGCCTCCTTCGGTCTGGCTCTGGACCATACTAGCTTTTGCAGGTGCCCGTTCTGCAGCCATGACCCTAAACCGTCTTATAGATGCAAGTATCGATGCAGTAAACCCCAGAACAAGCACAAGAGCTATTCCTCGTAGAAAAATCAGCAAAACACAGGCACTGCTTTTTGCAATTGCTTCCTTTGCCCTTATGATTGGAGCAGCCACACAGCTTCCTCCACTCTGCCTGCTGCTATCACCAGTAGCTGTTTTTTGGCTGAGTTTCTACTCTTTCACAAAACGATTTACTTGTTTCTGCCACATTGTGCTTGGTATTGCGCTTGGTGGCGCTGCACTCGGCGGCTGGATTGCAGCCGGCTCATCGCTTACAAGCATTAATCCCTGGCTGCTTGCGCTTGCAGTCAGCACCTGGGTTGCTGGCTTTGATATTATTTATGCACTTCAAGATCAGGAATTCGACCGCAAAGAAAAACTGCACAGTATACCGGCAAGTTTCGGCATCCCTCTAGCTCTTACCTTCTCATCAGCATTACATCTGACAACTGTGGCTTCACTTGTTCTTCTTGGCGTACTTATGAACTTAAAAGCTGCTTACTGGGCAGGTGTGGTCATGGTTGCAATCATGCTCAAATACGAGCATTCGCTCGTTAAAGCCGACGATCTGTCTAAAGTTAATGCGGCGTTCTTTACGGTTAACGGCATAGTAAGCATAGCTACTTTTATTGCAGTTCTTTTAGATCGTATTTTGTTTTGAATAATTTGAATAAAGTTTCTGCCCGATTGTGTTCTGATGCAGATCTAATTCTAAGCTTTCCGAGGCGCTGCATTCTGATTTTGAAGCCCGGCAGAACTCAAGATCCCGCTCCTATTGCAGATCAGCGAGACTTTGCAGGTGGTGCAAAAGCACATAAATCTCCGGTGACTGTCCCCTGATAAATACAGTTGCCAGACACAAGCGGCACTGATTCCAGAGCAGCGGGCATGCCGGCGAACCAGTTCAGCTCACCGGTTTTACCATTAAAGCAATGCAAAACGCCGTTTCTGCTTGAAACATAGAGGTTGCCTGACGCACTTGCGACACCTCCAAGGACTGGACCTGAACACTTGCTTTTCCAGATCACCGACCCTTTAAATTTATCGAGCGAGTGTAGTACGCCATCCTTGCTGCAATAATTCAGGGTTGAGAATTCGAGAGTACCTCTGCAAAGAAAAGCAGATGCACCCTGATAAATCCAGTTCATTTTGCCGCTGGCAATGTCTACTGCCAAAACGGCACCGTCGATTGCTGCACAATAGGCGCTGTCTGTGGAAGCAAGCACGCTTGCAAGCAGCGGAGCGGTTGATTCGGCAACCCAACGGCTGTTTCCCGACTGAATATCAATTGCATGCAAGCCTTTGTCCTTGCTTGCAACAAAGACCAGGTTTTCAACCACCTGTGCGCTGGTAGCCAACCCCCCATCACATCTGTAGGCCCAGACCTGCGATCCGTCTTTGGCTGAAAGTGCTTTTACACTGCCGTTGAGTGCAGTTACGATTATCAGCTCCTGCGAACTAACAGGATTGGAAACAATAGGGCTGTCGCCCTCATATTTCCAGACTTCCTTGCCGTCTACAGCTGAAACACAGTGTAAATTACCGTTACTAGCCGGGCAATAAACAAAATCCGTACTTGCAAGCACTCCACCGAGCAAAGGAGCCGATGTCTGCATGTACCAGGCACAGGCCCCGGTTGCCATATCAAGCGCGTAAACAACCCCATCTGCTGAACTCAAATAGACATGCTTGCGCGTCCGGTTCATAACCGGAGCCGCAAACCAGCCCACAGGCCCGCAGCTTTTAAATGTCCAGAGAAGTTCAAGATTGATTTCTTTGTTTTTGTCAAAAGATATTGCTGCTCCATCGCTTTTTTCGCTTTCAGGCTTGTTGCTTTTTTCCTTAAGCAATACCGCCTTTTTTGTCGGAGCCTCTTTTTCTTTGCTGTCGCCCTTTGGGCTGAAATCCATTGCTTCAGTCTTTGTTTTGTCTGCTGAATCTTCTTTTGCTTCCTCGTCCGACTGAGGCAAAGTGACTCCTAGTCTTGTGATTTTCATTTCCAAAAGCAGTTTTTCAAGGATTGGCAGTAAATCAGAAAGTGATTGCAGGCGCTCATCAGGTGTTTTTACCATCATGTACCTGACTGCTTTATCCAGCACCAGTGGAATTTCCGGGCGTAATTCTGCTGCCGAGGGCACGGGTGCAGTTGTATGCTTCACGGCCATATCGATCATTCCGTCAGCCTGAAATGGCGGCTGCCCTGTAAGAATTTCATAAAAGACCGCCCCGAGTGAATAGATATCTGAACGATGATCTCTCTGTTCCCCCCGGCAAAGTTCAGGAGACATATATGCAGGTGTGCCTTTGCCCTGCGCATGCCGTTCAAGAGCCGGTCCGGTAGCTATCAGAGCCAGACCGAAGTCACCAATTTTCAGATTGCCTTCCTGAGTAATAAAAATGTTGTCCGGTTTTATATCTTGATGAACAACTCCCCTTTTATGGGCATAATTAAGTGCCTGCGCAAGCTGTTTCATCCATTCAAGCGCCTGCTCTAGAGCAACAAGCTCTTTTCCAATTTGCTTTCTCAAGCTGCCGCCAGGCAAAAATTCCATTGCTATGTAATGATGAGTGCTGTCCTGCTTGCTTTCAACACCAATATTGTGGATGGTTACTATGCCCGGATGTTCGAGCTGAGCCGCCAGCCTGGCTTCTTGTCTGAACACGTCTACGGTGTCATCTTCGGCCATCAGCTCCGGAAGCATCATTTTGATTGCAATTTCTCTTTGCAAGAACTCATCCCGGCAGTGATACACAACACCCATACCGCCTGAGCCAAGTTCTCTCAGAATTGTGTAATGTCCGAACTCAATCTTATCTCCAGGCGTAAACATTAAATTGAGAACACTCCTTGCTTTTGGCAGTTCTGTCTTGCTTAGTTTCGGTCCCATTCACCTGAGTGAGGACAGTCCTATGGAAATTGTGCCACAACTTAAAGAGATATCATCTTGGACACTTCTCAAGAATCAAATAAGCCTGAAAGGTAAAATGTGCAAGATCCAGTATAAGCGCAGATAAAGACTATGAATGAATTCTCCCAAAATTTGACAAGTTTCGCTCCGGAAACACCGGTTCGGGCAAGTTCCAGCCTGACGATCCAGGGGCAGGAAATGCTTGCGGAAGCCAAGCGTATCCTCGAAATGGAAGCCGAAGCAGTTAGCTCAATGAGCAAAAAACTGGGCGACAGCTTTGTTTCAGCTATACAGCTCTTAACAAATCTGAGCGGCAAGGTCGTGGTTACAGGTATAGGCAAATCGGGTCATATAGGTCACAAAATAGCAGCAACGCTTGCATCCACCGGCACACCGGCATTCTTCGTCCATCCGGCCGAATTGAGACACGGAGATTTCGGCATGCTCGGTCCCTGCGACCTGGTGCTTGCACTTTCGGCTACCGGTGAAACCCAAGAAATAAAACTCGTACTTGAACCAATCAAGCGTCTTGGATTACCAATAATCTCTCTAACAGGCAATCCTGACTCTACCCTTGCCAGGTTCAGCGACATAATTCTGGATGTCGGAGTCGGCAGGGAAGCATGCCCGCTCAATCTTGCTCCAACTTCGTCAACCACAGCAACTCTTGCCATGGGAGACGCGCTGGCACTTGTTCTCATGCTGCAAAAAGGATTCAAAGCCGAAGATTTTGCAAGATCGCATCCGGGCGGCAGCCTGGGCAAACAGCTAGTAACAGTTAAAGCACTGATGCGAAAAGGCATGGATGTGCCATCTGTCAGTGAACAGGATACATATCACAAAGTCATTGCCGAAATCGACCGTAAGCAGCTCGGGTTCACGGTTGTGCTAAAGCAAAATAAAACGGTTGCTGGCATAATCACGGATGGTGACATCAGAAGAGCCCTTGTAAGATGGGGATCACGCACCTTCGATCTCAAAGCAAACGAGTTTATGACTTTGAATCCAAAAACCATAAACGCCGATTCACTTGCAGTGGAAGCTCTCAAAATCATGGAAACTCACTCAATCTCCGACCTGCTTATTTTAGACAAGCAAGGTCAGGCAGCCGGAGTGCTCCACCTTAAAGACTTGCTTCGCGCCGGTGTCGTTTAGCAGATTTATCAGCTTTGAGCTGCAAGAAGGCGTTGACTTTCGATCCTGGCATTCGAAACCAGCGGGTTGTCGTGTCCAAGCACGTTGGCACGAATATGAACTTCCTCATCCAGTAAGGGTCTGGCGTCCTGATAGCGCCCCTGTTTGAGCAAACAGAGTGCCAGGCTGTGATCGCTTTCGGCAACGCTCAGATGACTGACAGTTCCAAAAAGCTTTTTACGCTTTGAAAGAGCCAGGTTTAACATTCCTTCAGCCTCAGGCAAACTACCGATGACTGTCAGCATTGCTCCCAGGCTGTTCATGGACTCAAAAGTATCCGGATGGTCATCTCCAAGTATCTTTTTTCTGATTGCAAATGACTTCTCAAGCAAAGGCATACCCTCGGCATATTTGCCTTCATCACCAAGGGTTCCTTGCCAGAAACAGAGCTTTCCGAAGTCATGCATAGACTTTGCTGTATCGGGATGATTTTCTCCAAGCACTGTTTTTCTTATGTATAGTGCCTGGTTCAAACTTCGTTTTGCTGCGTCAAGCTGGTTCATTTCCAGATTCAAAAGACCAAGCTGGTTAAAAGCAGTGGCAGTATCAGGATGGCGCTCGCTGAGAGCAGTTTTGCGAATCGAAAGACAGTGTTCAAGCAAGGGTAGTGCCTCCTGATACTTGCCCAGGCGGCAGAGATACTCCCCGTAATAAAGAAGTGTTTGCGCATAATCAGGATGATTCTCACCTAGACTTTCTTTGCGAAAACTCAATGCCTGACCCAGCAATCTTTCGGCTTTCGGAAGATCATCAAGCACAAGAGCAAGTTTGCCAAGCTCACTCTGGCTCTGTGCCGAGTCTTGATGATTCTCACCAAAGAGCTTCTTGCGAATTTCATATGCTCTTTCAAGCATGACATCTGCATCTGTCAGCGCGCCCATTGAAAGATAAAGCTTGCCGAAATCGTGACATGTCTGGGCTGTGGCACGATGCTCATCACCATGCACCCCCCGGCGCAATTCAAGAGCCTCTGTCAGACACCGCTTCGCTTCGTTGTAGTTTGCTCTTTTTACATAAAGCTCGCCAAGATCATTTAGAGTTCGTACTGTGTCGGGATGATTCCCACCAAGAGCCAGAACTCTCCTTACCAGAGCCTGCTGAAAAGTTTCTTCAGCGTCGCTGTATTTGCCCCGGGCAAAAGCGATGATTCCAAGTTTATGGAGAATTTCTACGACAGCCAGATGTTCACGCCCCATAACTTCTTCAAGAGTAGGCAATGCGGCCCGGTAATGTTTTTCGGCTTCTGCATACTTCCCCTGATCGAAGAGGCGGTTTCCGTCTGCAGTAAAGGCTTCAGAAAATGGTTGTTCTACAGTTGCCTGGGTATCAAAAGAGGGCGCCATCGGCAATCCCTTAGCTTCAAGTTGCATGAGTCGTTCAGTGGCCGCATCGAGCTGTTCTTGAGGACGCTCGCTTTCTGCAGCCTCCAGCAGCTTCTGTGCTTCTAAATCCCGATTGAGTTCAAATTGTTTTTGCTGTTCTTCGCTAGTCGTACCCAGTCCGGCAAGTGCAGCAAGTTTCTTGTCCGCAGCTTCCATTGCAAGCTGTTTGGTATCAAGCTGTGAAACTGAGTCTGCAAGCTTCTGTGAGCTGACCCGGTCTGCAAGGTCTTGAACGAGTTTAGCTTTCTCTAGTTCTTCACTGAGTCGCTTCCGCTCCGCTTCTTCACTGAGTCGCTTCCGCTCCGCTTCTTCACTGAGTCGCTTTTGCTCCGCTTCTTCGCTGAGTCGCTTTTGCTCCGCTTCTTC
>CAZTQO010000006.1:102165-215800 GCA_964615655.1 uncultured Candidatus Obscuribacterales bacterium
GCTTCTTCGCTGAGTCGCTTTTGCTCCGCTTCTTCACTGAGTCGCTTTTGCTCCGTTTCATCACTGGTGGAGACTCGGGGCGTTCCTCCGAAAAGGTGACCAAAAAGTCGTTCCTCTGCTTCTTTTTCAGCCTTGATCCTTTCAGCCTCTTCTTCTTTGGCCTTTTCTTCCTGTTCTTTAAGCTCCTTATCTTTCAGTTCGTTTTCTATCAGCTTTCGGGTAGCTGCCTCCGGATTTTCTTCGCTTCCACCGCCTGCATTGCTAAGCACCTGACTGGCAGAAGCCCCGGTCCCCAAATTCACTTCTTTTGAGCCTTGATCAAGAACTCCAGAAAACATGGAGTTCAGATCCTCATCATTTACATTCAGAAGTCCGCCTCCGGAAGCATCGTTGTTAATTTGCTTGTCTTCTGCGGCAGGCGCTGTTGTATTATCCATGCCTCCGAAAAGGCGAGCAGCCGCCTCCGCGGCCTCCTGTCCGCTTGATTGAGCCAGGCTGTCTTCATCCTTTGTTTCGACGTGCTTTAGACTTTCACTTTCGTTTAGCTTTCCTTTTTCTCCTGATAAAAAAGAACCGTTTGGCAGCTCAAGTTCAGCAAGCAGATTCTTATCCTTGCTATTTTCTGCAAGAATATTATCAAACATAGCCCCCATGTCTCCGTCACCTAGCTTGAACAATGATCCGTCCGTTGTTTCTTCAATGTTCTTAGCTTCGGGATTGCCTTGCATCCCTCCAAAGAGCCTGGCAGCAGCTTCTTCTTCCTCGTTCTTAGGATTCAGCTCAAGTCCTTTTGCATTCAGATTGGCTGATAAAGGATTGTTCTCAGGGCTTTCCTGATCGAGAATTCCAGAGAACATCGAACCCACGTCATCATCGCTCAATTTGAAAATACCGCTCTCATTAGCAGTTTCTTCTTTAGATCCGCCTTCAGATAACTTGCCTCCGGATGATCCTTTCTGAAGCGACAGATCCTGTTCTTCGTATAAATTTGCCTGCTCCTCAAGCTTTGTTTCTTCCATAGAACCAAAAAGGCGCGCTGCTGCAGCATCGGCTTCTGTAACAGCTTGAGCTTCGGTTTCTTTCTTCGGAGCTTCTGTAACAGCTTGAGCTTCTGTAACAACTTGAGCTTCTGTTTCTTTTTGCGGAGCTTCTGCACCAGGCAAGAAAGAAGCTGGGCTGCGAAGCGGTGTTGAAGCCGAGTTCATGAAGCTCTGGGCACCTTTTAGAATATCCGGATTACGAAAGAAGGAAATTGCAAAACTAATGAGTTTCTCTGCATCCTGCCCCTTTCCGATTAAAGGCAATAACTGCGCAAGCACTTGCATTTCTGCTATTTTTGAACATGACTCCAGCTCATGCATGAGCGGTTCCAGGTTAATGCCACCAGCTAACCCAGCTTGAACTTTGGACTGGCTCAGCGCCTCTTCGTGCTGCTTTTTCAAAATCTGTCCATGCTGATTTAAAATTTCTTGTTGTCTTGCAATCAATAACTCAGTTTGTTGAGACAGTGCTGCTTTCAGCGACTCGATTGCCTTTTCTTGCTGGGCGTCCATCAGTTCCTGGTACTTTTTGAACCAGACTGTCAGTAATACAAATGCGAGTCCGCCGATTGCAGCGCAAATTATGAAAGCAGCCAAGAGTTCCATTATCGAAAAATCCTTCGAAGCACGAGTTGTCATAGGGTGCAAGACGACGAGATTTTCATCGCTAGCGCTAACTTACCCTTTATTTGCTTCTTTCAATCCGCTGCAAGGCGTTTGAGCTCCTGTTCTGCAGCTCGCCCACTGAAAACCCCAGTCCTATCTAAGGTTAGCCCGATATCTCTATAAGGAATGCCCGATAGCTTATCGAGCTTTTTTAACTCTTCCGGCTTCAGTGCCTCATACTTGGCATAAAGGTCAGAATTAGATACGAGTCCTATGGTTCCGCCTTTTTTTGCACCGAGACCCCGGGTTTGACCGATAACGAAACCGGCTTCTCTAAGCCCGTTCCTTACAGCAGCAGCTGTGCTGTAGGTCAAGAGCGAACCTGATCTATTAGAAAGAAGCCTGTAAAAATACTTGAATATCTCAACCGTCCAGAGTTCTGGCATTTTTGCAGGTGAAAATGGATCATGAAAAACAAAGTCTGCACTCAATTTGCAAGCAGGCAAAAAATGTTTCAAATCGGAAAATTCAAGACATAATTCAACTTCAAGTCCATTTTTGCTGAATATGTAAGTTCGGCTTTCAGACCTGATAATCGAGGCTTTCTCAAAACAGAACTCTGCTTGCAAGAGCTTGAAGCAATCCTGTTTGAGAACCACAGGTAAAATGGCTAAAAGATTGGCATTTTTGTCGATTCCTTGAATTACTATTTTTCCCTCTATTTTTTTCACGAGAGCCTCTTCAAGCAAGACCAGGCTGTTATATCCGAGTCCAAAACAGATATCCAGAACAGATATTTCTCCGCAAGCCGAAAGTTTCGCCAGTGCCCCGCTTGCCTCCAGGTAGTTTACGTATGCCTCGCTATAAGCACCGGCCCGGTTATGATACAACTCTCCGCTTGAGCTGTCTTTGAGACTGAGTGTGCCGTCTTCCAGCAGACTCAGAGCGAATTCACCAGTATCCAGGGAATCACTGTGCATAGGTTGGGAAAACAAGCAACAGACTCATTTCACTTACTTTGAAACTTCAAGAACAATCTTGCCATAGTTCTGATTATTGCCCATATATTCATGGGCTTCAGACGCTGAGGCAAGCGGCAAAATTTTGTCAATCACCGGCTTGAGGCGATTTTTTTCAAAAAGCGGAACAATCTGGTTTTGAAGTACTTTTGCAACCTGAATCTTTTCATCAAGCGGGCGACGCCTCAAAGTGGTGCCCCTGATCGAGACTCGTTTTCTGAGAAGCAAGCCAAGATCAAATTCACAATGCAATCCGGCAACCAGACCTACAACGATGATCCGACCTTTCTCCTCCATGCAATGAAGATCTTCAGCAACATAGTCTCCGCCTACAAGATCAAGAACCAGATTGACTCCTGCACCACCTGTAATATCATTCACCTGTTCGGCAAACTTGCCGTCGCGTACGAGAATTCCATGGTCGAGCCCTTGCTCGCGTGCTGTTTCAAGCTTTTCTTTGCTGCGAGCCGTACCAATCGTGCTTGCACCGAGCAGCCTGGCAATCTGGAGCGCTGCCACACCCACCCCGCTTCCGACAGCATGAATCAGCACCGTCTCTCCGGAAAGTAAACCGCACTGGCTCACCATAGCATCATACGCCGTTATAAAGACTTCGGGCACCGAAGCCGCTTCCACAAAAGATAGATTTACCGGCATGCGAGCCAGACAACCCGAGTGCACAACAACAAAATCCGCATAGGTGCCACCACCCGCAACACCAAAGACCTTGTCGCCGGGGGCAAATTCGCCCACGCCTTCCCCGAGTTTTTCCACAAGCCCTGAAAACTCAAGCCCTGGTATGTCAGGCGGCGCATCAGGCGGCGAAGGGTAGTGTCCCATTCTTTGCAATACGTCGGCTCGGTTGACTGCCGTGGCTTTAACACGCACAAGTACTTCGTGCTTGCCGGGATTTGGATCATCAACCTGCTCCAGGCTCAATACCTCAGGTCCACCTGGCTGCTTGATCACGATTGCGCGCATTGTTTTACCCTATTTTGCGTGATTTGTTACTTGGGTGATTTTTTTGTGGGTGATTTTTTTAGTGGGTGATTTTTTTAGTGGGTGATTTTTTTAGTGGGTGATTTTTTCGTGGTTTCTTTTGAGTAATTTCTCAGATAAGCAAGAGAGGGTAATGCGATATTGCCTCACCCTCTCTTGAGCCTCTTTACTTCTTCTTGTCGCCCGTCACAGCATTAGCTGCATCGTCTGCGACTTTTTTGCCGCCTTTAAGCACGTCTTTGCCGGCTTTTTCAGTCCCTTTTAATACGTCTTTAGTCACTTTTTCAGTACCGCCGAGCGTATCTTTAGTGGCTTTTTCGCCGCCCTTGACCACATCTTTGGTCAGCTTGGCACTGCCGCCGAGCGTGTCTTTAGTGGCTTTTTCGCCACCCTTGACCACATCTTTGGTCAGCTTTTCAGTACCGCCGAGCGTGTCCTTAGTGGCTTTTTCGCCACCCTTGACCACATCTTTGGTCAGCTTTTCAGTACCGCCGAGCGCGTCCTTAGTGGCTTTTTCGCCACCTTTGACCACATCTTTGGTTAGCTTGGCACTACCACCTACAACATCCTTTCCGGCTTTTTCCGTGCCCTTTACGACGTCCTTGGTCAGTTTTCCAGCACCTTTTGCACCCTTTTCAACTGCTTTGACACTATCTTCTGCAATTTCTTTGATGATTCCGGGCTTCTTGCCGCTCTCCTTGTCGTCTGCTTCAGCACCCTGCACAAAAGCCAGGGCAGCGATTGCTGAAAGCACGAATCCGATCTTCTGCATGAAACTTCCTCCAGTTCTTTTGATTGATTTCAATGACTAGACAATCAGCACACAGTATAGCGGCTTGCAGGACTGATTTAGTTTGAGACTGCCAGCCTCCAGCTTGTCATTAGCTAAATCGTCTGGACAAGCAAGCCTCTGAGCCTTATCTTGTTTATCTTCATATATTGGGACCAAATGAAAAAGGCTAGACAAGAAGCTTAATGGTCAGTCGAAAGACAAGCAAATTTTTCACACTCGGTAATGCAAGCAAAGAGATCGAGGAGATCAGGCAGCTCGCCGCTGCTTCAGACCATGGACTGGCGATAAACTACATAGGCTATGGTCCGGATGACTTTGAAGAAAGCAAGCTCAACTCAGTACTCAGCCTGAGCAAGCGTCTCAAAACGCATACTGTTAACTGGATCAATATCGAATCTGCCAATTTACAGTCATTGCAGCCCCTGGCCGATCTTTTCGGCTTGCATGAGCTTGCACTGGAAGACGCTCTTAAATTTCACCAGCGCTCAAAGGTAGACAATTTTTCCCAGCATATGTTCATAGTTTTGCGCGTGCCGACTGATATTGAGAATTCATGCGATACCGAACAACTGGCACTTTTTCTGGGAGAAAATTATGTAATTAGCTTCCAGGAAAAAGAAGGCGGCGACTGCCTGAACACAGTTCGGGAACGCATCCGCAAAGGACTTGGGAAAATCAGGACCCGGGGGGCTGATTATCTTGCATATGCAATCATTGACACTGGCATAGATGCCTATTTTCCGATGATGGAAAAACTCGGCGACAGAATTGAAGCACTTGAAGAACTGATTGTCAGCCAAGCAAGCCATGATTCGTCCACTAACCATGCAAACAAGATTCACCAACTGAAGCTCGAAGTGCTTGCAATCAGGCGTTCGGTCTGGCCGATGCGCGATTCGATAAATACGCTTGTTAGAGACATGTCCCCATTTATAAGCGAAGACTGCCGTGTATACATTCGTGATTGTTACGATCACCTTTCCAGAATAATCGACCTGGTTGAAATGTATCGGGAACTCTCTACTGACTTGCTGAACATCTATCTGAGCGCAGTTAACAATCGCATGAACGAAATCATCAAGATTCTGACAATTATTACATCACTCTTTATTCCTCCTACTTTTATAGCAGGAGTATATGGAATGAACTTCAACGCCGAGAAAAGTCCCTTCAACATGCCCGAGTTGAACTGGTATTTAGGTTATCCGGCATGCTTGTTATTTATGCTTTTTACTTCGGGGGCAATATTGGTTTTCCTGCGAAGGCGGGGCTGGCTCTGAATTCACGGATAAAAAGGCACGCAGATGAGATGTTCTTAATTTTGCGCAATTCTTTGACTATCAGCCTGTAAATTTCAGATATCAGTCCCTGGATCGATCTACCAGTGACAGGCAATTGCCATAATTGATTTAGTGATTTACTGAAGGATCTGGGTTTTGTGGTCGGCTCACTTGATAAACACAAAAACGAGAAGCTCGAGCCGTTGTGGAAAACAAAGCTTGACGAGCCTCTTGAGTTTTATTCTTCTCTGGACAACAGCAGTCTGGCTCAATCATTAGCAGCGGACCTTAAATCGGGATTGAGCACGGCTGAAGCAGAAGCTCGTCTGATGATTGTAGGAGAAAACAGACAGAGCGAGCATTTGCAAGTACATCCGCTGAAGATATTTGTTCACCAGTTCCAATCAAGTGTGGTATTGCTCCTGCTTGCAGCAGCTGTGGCGTCTATGGTGTACAACGAAGCTTTGCAGGCGGCGGGCATTATGGCCGCAGTCCTTATAAATGCAATCACCGGTTTTTACATGGAATATAAGGCCGGTGTTTCGCTAATGAGCCTCGAAGCTCTCTCTGGGCAATCAATCAGATCTATTCGTGACGGGGTTCATTGTGAGCTGCCAGTCCAGAAGATTGTTCCAGGCGATCTCGTGGTTCTGGAAGCGGGATGCAGGGTACCAGCAGATATCAGGCTGGTCGAAGCATGTAGTTTAAGCATGGACGAATCCCCACTTACAGGGGAGTCCGCCCCGGTGTTCAAAGATTGCCTTGCAAAATCTGGCGAGAACGCCAACCTGGCATTTCACGGAACCATGGTAGCCGGTGGCAGAGGGCTTGGTATTGCAATCAAAACAGGCGATAGATCCAGCCTGGGCAAGCTGGGAAAACTTCTTGAAAGTACCGAAACTGGATCAACACCGCTTGAGATGCAACTTGAAGCCCTGGGCAAGCAGCTCACTTTTTTGACCGTAGTTATTTGCGCACTTGTAACAATCGTTGGTGTTTTTCATCATCAGAATCTACTTTTGATGGTCGAAACAGGAGTGGCCCTGGCAGTAGCTGCAATTCCAGAAGGATTACCGGTTTTAGCCACGCTTGCTCTTGCTGTCGGTACTCAACGAATGGTTCGCAACCGTGCAATTTTACGTCATCTTGCAGCAGTTGAAACTCTGGGATGTACAAGCATTATTTGCACAGATAAAACAGGAACATTGACTGAAAATCAAATGACAGTGTGCAAACTATATTTGAAAGACCGCTTGATTGACGTGAGCGGAACTGGATATACACCATCCGGCGATTTTCAAGAAAAGAATCAAAAAATTGACCCAAGTCAAGATCATGAAATAGCACTTCAAGAGCTGCTCCTGGCGGGCTGCCTTTGCAACGACGCTAAGCTCGAAAGAGAAAAGGACGACTGGCATGTTCACGGTGATCCCACAGAAGGTGCTTTATTGACGCTCGCGCAAAAGGCCGGTATCGATCTTTCCACGCTCACCAAAAGCCACCCCAGAGTGGCAGAATTTCCCTTCGATTTGCGTCGCAAACGAATGAGCACCGTTCACCATACAGAAGATGGCGTGCGAACCGTTTATACCAAAGGATCGCCTGGTGCCATGATTAAACTATGCAACAAAATGCAATCAGGCAGTGAAACAGTTGAATTGACCGACAGAGATAGGCAACTCTTTATGAATGTAAATGAAGGGTTCGCTCAGCAAGGATTGCGCGTTCTGGCTCTGGCAAAAAAAACAATGAGCGAGGACATTTTTTGCATTGACCAGGAAGAAATTGAAACAGAACTGACATTACTGGGTCTGGTGGCAATCAAAGACCCTCCTCGAGAAGGTGTAAAAGCAGCTATTGAGGCATGCAAAAAAGCAGGTATTAGAATATTGATGCTTACAGGAGACCAGGCTCTAACTGCCAGAGCAATAGCAAGAGAACTGGGAATCCTAGATAGTGACAGCAGCCCCAATCTTGTTAGAGGCTCTGATTCAGGCAGAGGTACAGCGACATGCAAGGCTGCAGGCGCAGAAACTGATGTAGTTACCGGTGCTGATCTCGAACAGATGGATGAAGAGCAAGCAAAGAACTGCCTTGCAAGCATCCGGGTTCTTGCAAGAGTTACACCTGATCACAAATTAGCAATCGTTAGAACACTTCAGGGCAAAAACGCTATTGTGGCCATGACAGGAGATGGTGTAAATGATGCACCTGCATTGAAGCAAGCAAATATCGGTGTGGCCATGGGCCAAAAAGGAACAGACCTTGCAAGATCGGTATCTCAAATGGTTATCACCGACGACAATTTCAGCACCATAGTCAAAGCAATTGAACAGGGCCGAATCATTTATGGCAACATCCAAAGAGCAGTGGGATATCTACTTACGGCCAGTCTTGCTTCTGTAGTCACTGTAGCTCTGGGGATTGTGTGTGATATCGGTCTGCCACTTAGCCCTCTACAATTGCTCTGGCTAAATTTAATCATGCACATTTTTCCTGGACTGGGCATAGTTTTGCAGAAAGCAGACAAATCTGTCATGGAACAGCGACCACGTGACCCTGATTCGAAACTGATAGCTGCTCCCCAGCAAATCCAGATCTGGCTCAGAAGCATAGTTGTATCAATTGCAGTTCTCTACGCCGTTGCAAATGAAGGTGAACACAGAACCACAATCGGTTTGACAACTCTGTCGATGTGCCTTTTACTCCAAGCATGGTCCTGGCTTCAGGTAAGAGAAAAGGGCGCCTCTAGCCATACATTTCCCAGACTCGAAATTGGTACTGCAATGTACATAAACATGGCAGCAGCCTATGCTTTACTGTTCGCCGCCATTTATCTACCTGTACTCGGTAATGTTCTTGCTACCAGCCCCCTTGGAAAAGAACAGCTTGCCTTTTGTATCATCATTTCAATTGCATCATTTCTAGCTACTTTGCTACTCGAACTATTTTTGCACAAATTTCAGACACGCTAACAGGTAATGCCTTGTCCAAGGGATTTGAATGAACTTTCAATTTCTGGATCTTGTTTTTCAAACATGCAAGAACTCGGCAAAGATTGTTGACAGAGAAATTCTTAGCTACGAATCGCCTGAATTCGTATTCTTGTTCGAATGAATTCGTATTCTTGTTCGAAGAACAACTAAATTACACCAGTGCCAATGTCTGAACTTGGCGCCTGCACGTGAGGCGCAGACTGTTTTGCTTCTTCTGGACCTTCGTCCTCGGCAAACTGACCAACAAGAATCTTGCCGGTAGGATCTTCGAAATAACCTACTTCGCTTGTAATATCACCATGATCGTCCCGCCATCTAGGCATGTTGATCAAACGGAAAATGAAGATGAAATAGCCTATGAAAGCAGCGCAGACAAGATACCAGATTGTAATCCAGAAAATACCCATCTGACGCTCCCTCACGCACAAGAGGTATCTGCAGGCAGTTCAAGATTCTTGGCTCGGAACTCTTTGGTCCTTATCATCCTTTCTTTCGGATTTTCCTTTACGCTCAGGTCTTTAACTGCCGGGCAACATTCGTTTGTTTCCGGACACTGCTCACATACTTCCAGATCGTATGTTTCTTCCTTCATTTCTTGTTGCCACCGGCAACCGTATTTCTTCAAGGTTTCCAGTACTGTTTCAAGCTCCCTGCCCAGCTCTGTTAGCGAGTATTCAACCCTGGGCGGTACCTCAGGATGCGACTGCCTTGAAACGATACCCCAGGCCTGCAAATCGTGCAATCTTTCGGCCAGAGTTTTTGCAGAAAGCCCCTTCAATGTTCTTTCCAGATCAGATGGTCTTTTCGGACCACTCATGAGTTCTCTAATAATCGGTATGGTCCATTTATTAGCCAGTATTTGAACACTGATATCAATTGGACATTTTGTTGTTGTTACCTTACTCATGGTTAGAACCTGTACTTTTGTGTAAATTGAACCATTTGGCCACAGCCACTAAGCAGCTACTGTTGGATATTTGTTATGTTACTTCCAATACAAACCTTTTTGAATCGGCTTAAGGGACTAAAGCCTGTCATCCCAAATACTGATTAAGACATATTGAGCGCTCCCCTCAATACGTCCTAGTCCCCAAGCCATTTGTAGGCCCTCACCTCCTCTTCTAGCTCAGCCCGGAACTTCGGGTGAGCAATGTTTATAAGTGCATGAACTCTTTCTTTGAGGGTACGACCGAAAAGTTGAGCAACCCCGAACTCAGTTACCACATAATGGACATCTGCCCGTGTTGTTACCACACAGGCTCCAGGAGAAAGACAGGCTTTTATTCTCGAAACTGTGCCGTTTTTTGCAGTCGAAGGCAACGCAATTATTGCTTTTCCCTGTCGGGCGCTGGTTGCGCCCCGGATAAAATCTAGTTGTCCCCCGAATCCGGAATAAAGATAACTGCCTATTGAACCGGCTTCCACCTGTCCGGTTACATCGACTTGCAGGGCTGAATTAATTGCAGTCATTTTATTATTTCGCGAAATGATAAAAGGATCATTGATGAAATCACTGGTCTGGAACTCGACAAGCGGGTTGTTGTCTACAAAGTCATAAAGCCGCTTAGTACCCATTACAAAACTAACCGCAACTTTTCCAGGCAAAAGTGTTTTGGCATCATTAGTGATTATGCCTTCCTCAATAAGATCCACGATACCGTCAGTCAACATTTCGCTGTGCACACCAAGATTTTTCTTGCTTCTCAGAAAACTCAAAATCGCATTAGGTATCGCTCCGATTCCAAGCTGCAGAGTTGCCTCGTCTTCAACAAGATCAGCAACATATTTACCAAGCTCTTCTTCCTCCTTTGAAGGTAAGCCAGGCGTGATTTCCAAAAGAGGTTCATCAACTTCGATAATGTGATCGAGCCTGCTTACATGAACAAATGACCGCCCGAGAGTTCTGGGCATCTGTCTGTTCACCTGCGCTAGAACTACTCTGGCCCTTTTTCTTGCGGCAAGCGTGCAATCAACTGATACGCCGTAACTGCAATATCCGTGGCTGTCCGGCGGCGAAACCTGAATCAAGCAAACATCGACAGGAACTTCTCCAGACTCGAATAGATATGGAATTTCACTGAGCATAATCGGAATGAACTCAGCCCTACCGTCGTTTACTGCCTCCCTGACATTCGGACCGATAAAGAGAGCCTTTAACCTGAACGACCCCTGGTACTCCGGTTTGGCATAATCTGCCCTACCCAGGGTCATAAGATGCATAATTTTTACGTCTTCAAGTTCGTGAGCACGTCCGACCATTGCAGAAATAAGTTTTTCAGGTGCAGCAGCATGCGATTGAATGTAAACCGTATCGCCGGACTTTATATGCTTAACAGCGTCTTCCGCAGTTGTCAGTTTGGACCGGTATTCTTCTTTCCAGCTTGTTTGCGTCAATAGTGTATTCATTTTATTCCTGCGCTTTCTGTAGCTTTTTCTATCTAGGCTATCTGTCAGTTTTCGTTAGTCACTAGTGTTCTTAGTCAGTTTTCCTTATTCAGTTTTTTATATTCTGACTTTTTACCTGCCTTCCTTTTCTAGCTCCGTTTACCCGCTCTGCCTGCCGGCAGATTTTTCAGTTCAAATGCCGAACTTTTACCATGTGAGTTGCACAAGTATTACATGGATCATAGGCTCTCACCAGTGTCTCAAGATGGGACTGAAGTATTTCGCTTTCCTTATCTGGATATTGATCTACAACAAATGCGATATCTTGCTCGATTCTGGCGGTATTCTGCGCCGAGGGCGTAATCATGTCAGCCTTGTTGATTTGACCAGTTGAATCCAGCTCGTAATAATGATAAAGCGTACCGCGCGGACACTCGACAGTTCCCACACCCTGTCCTGCTTTGAGCTCACTGCGAAGATCCGGCAACTTCTCACCGGCGCCCTGATTCCCTAATGTATCGATTATCTCTAGCGACCTTTCCATAGCTTCCATGAGCTCGATAGCCTGAGCAAGATTGTTCAAAATCGTGTTGTGATTTCCTTGAGCAAGCGGGCTCTGATCGTAAATCGCTTTTGCTCTTGCTTTAAGTCTTCCTGAGTAAAACATCAGCCTGGCAATCGAGCCCACCATCACGGGCTTACCATGAACATGCGAGCGTTTGGCATGGCTGTGTGAGACGACTTTTTCGACCAGATAATCTTTATAACTTGAAACTGGAGCTTCCCAACCGTCACTTGATTTTACCCTGTCGCCCATATATCCGTAACGCTCATCATCAGGTATAAGAGCCAGATAGCTAGCCTGACAGGTTCGATCTATTGGAAGCTTCAAATCCAGTAAAAGCTGGCAAAGAATCTCTGCATTTTCAAGGTTTGATTCGAGGGCGACTTTCAATGGTGCAAGTTCAGCTGCACTTGCATAATGAGACAACCCGCCCACCTGTAAATTTACAGGATGGAACGGTCGTCCGCCGATACAGGTCTGAATCAGTGAACCGAGATTTCGGAGACTGGTCCAGATTGCAAATTCGGCCTGGTATTTACTTGCAAATTCGTAAAGAGTTCCTACTTTCAAAAAATCCGGCAGTGCCAGTGCGCATATATGAGTTGAATGTGATTCTATAATCATCCCCAGGTGCATAAGTTCGCGATATAGATTTGTGATCCGGCTGACTTTAAAACCTATTGCAGCCTCGATAGCCCTTACCGCCGCCAGCACGTGACCTGTTGAACATATCGCACAAACCCGCGAAGTTATATGAGGCATCTGGTCATATTTGTGTCCGACTACAATCTGTTCGAAAAACCGTGTTCCTTCAAAGACATCAAGTCTAACGTCTACTACTTTGCCATTTTCAATATCTACTGTCACAGCCGAATGTCCCTCGACACGACAGATCTCAGGAATTTCTATAACTTTTTTCTCTGGCTCGCTCATGCTCAAGCTCCTTTGTTCATACGAGCAAACAGCTCGGCTGGTGCTCCGAAAGTTTTCAACCGATTCAACACTTCATCAATTGAATAACCTTTTTCCTGCAAAATCGTACCCATGGCTTCCATTTGAGGAGATTCACATGGACCCCAACATCCATAACAAGCAGCGCCCATGCTCGGACACAATGCGCCGCAACCCGCCGCAGTAACAGGCCCAAGGCAGGGCAGGTCTTTTTCAATCAAAATGCAGGGATTTTCTCTGAGTTTGCATTCAAGACAAACAGGCTTGTGGGTAATATATGGAAAATGATCTCTTAAAAGACTGGCAGTCACAGCCAGAAACTGGCTTGCGTTAATGGGACAGCCGGAGAGTTTCACATCCACGTGCACATGTTTTTCCAGAGGCGATGCTTCTATAACAGGTATTTTCGAGCCCTCTCCGTATACTTTTTTTAGCATCTCTCCAACATTGCAATGATTGCAGGCAGTCTTTTGCACGCAGCCCCAGACGGCGCAGTTTCCTACCGCAACCAGCCAGCGCGAATTCGCTCTGATTCTTTTGAGCTTTTCAAGATCGTGAGGCTGGCTGACGCTACCTTCCAGAAAAGTAATGTCGACAGGTCTCATCTCATTCTTGCTCTGGGCAAAAGGAAAGCTGACTACACGCGAAAACGGAAGCAGTTTGTCCATATTTTCAAGAATTACCAGCAGCTCGCCGGCACAGCCGGTCAGGCTTTCAACAGCGATTAGTGGTAAAGACGTTTTTTCTGCCGATCCCATTCTAAACAACCCCGTTATTGCATCCCTGACACTCAACCACCTCAGGCACAAACTGCAAATCGGTCATCTGGAATACAGGTCCTTCCTTGCAGGTGAATTTGCCGCCGATAAAACAGTGACCGCATTTGCCAATACCGCATTTCATATGGCGCTCCAGAGAAAGCCAGATATTGCTGTCAGGAACTTCCTTTTCGTGCAGCTCTTTGATTACATATTTGTACATCACAGGTGGTCCGCAGATTGCCACCTGATAACTTGAATCAACAGGCGAGAGCCTGGTCATATCTGTAACACGACCAAGTTGCACAGCCATGGGAGGCAGATCTGGTCCGACTATTTCTTCGGCCGCTATGAAAACGTCGATGTCGCGGCGGCGCAGAAGCAGCTTGAATTCCGGTCTAAAAAGCAGATCGATGGAATGTCTCATCCCGTAGATGAGCACCAGGTTTTTGTAGTCCTCCCTGTTGTCCAAAATAAATTCCCATAACGAGCGAATCGGTGCCACGCCAAGTCCACCGGCAACCATGCAAACATTCTGTCCTTTATATTCCTCAACGGGAAAACCCTGCCCGTATGGTCCCCGCAGTCCGACCCAGTCGCCCTCGCACATCTGAAAAAGGGCGTTGGTTACGCGCCCGGCTCTGCGAACCATCAACTGAATCGTGTCTGAGTTTCGGCCGGAGCAAACAGAAATCGGGCACTCGCCGGCACCAGGAACCCAGAGCTCCAGAAACTGTCCTGGCTTGCAATTTGACAGCTTGCCGCTTGTGTCTTTAAATTCGAACAGGTAATTATCCTGGGCCATGGGAACTATGGAGCGAATCACACACTTCACAGGCATGTAAGGCGAATTACTGCTTCTTTCCATTGCCGTTTTCATCTTTCTTTTCCTGTAAAGTTCTAACAACCGCTACAATATCGTCGATACCAGCAGGGCAAGACACAGTGCAGCGCCCACAACCCACGCAGGTTTTGAAACCATATGGATCATCAAAACCGTGCAGTTTGTGCCGATACCAGAATTTCAATCTATCCACAGGTGTCGGGCGAAAGTTATAATCACCGGCAACCTTGGCAAAACCAACAAACTGGCAGCTGTCCCACTGTCGTTTTCTTTCACCTTCCTTTCCGTTCAGGCTGGCAATATCCACAAGATCAAAGCAATAACAGGTTGGGCAAACAGGCGTACAGTTGCCGCAACTCAAGCAACGTTCTCCTAGCTCATCCCAGACTTTGTTATCCCATTCCATATCCATCAGCGAATGAAGGTTATCCGGGGAAAATCCGATACTGAACGATTCGGCACGTTTGTTCCAGAATTCTTTATAGTCAGTCCTGTCCTGGCTTTCTGCTTCTTTCAAAAGAGCCTTAATTTTGCGCAGAAACTCAAGCCCTTTAGTCGACTGGAACTCGATAAAATACCTGTCGCCTGTATCGGTAAGAAAAATATCGTAGCCTTTGCTCGGACAGTCAGTTCCCATGGACTGGCAGAAACAGTGCTTATCAGGCATGCAAGAAAGCCCTACAATTAAGGTGTTTTCCCTGCGTATTGCGTAATGCGTATCTGCAGGAGCCTCCAGATAAATCGTATCCATGATTCCCAGCCCTGCCAGATCACAGGGGTGGACTCCGAAAATTACCTGAAAATCGGGTTTTGGCAAACAATCGTCAAAATCACCGTCGTTATATTTGAACAGTGTTTCCTCTTGAGGATAAAAGAATTTTTTCGGTGGCAAGATTGTTCTCAATGCTTCAAATGCTATTTCAGCAGGCGAATAAACCTGCTTGAATGCAAACGATTGCTCCGAAACCCTGACCGGGGCGAAGACTTTGCCAAGACTGGCAAGTGCCTGAAAAAACTCTGCAAACGCCTCCTTTGTCAAGGTATATGCTGTTTTGCTCATGTTTACCCCTTGTTTTGCTCCCTTAATTACACTCCATTTGCACAGGTGATACATCAGTCCTAGGGAGTAAGTTAGCCTCATACTTACGGATGGGTAATTAATGTAATGCGCTGGCGATACGTCAATACTCAAAACTTTTGCCGAATTCGGCAAAAGTTTTGAGCGGGCTTGAACTCTGCGACTAATTTGTCATTGGCAGCCTATCTTGAAAGGGGAGGCAAGGATGTTCCAGGGGCGAACAATCGCTTAATAAACGCGTTCTAAATTGCTCTGGCAGTTTTTCGTCCGCAAGGATGATAAATCCTTCCTGTCAGCAAGTTATTCTTAGCTTCAATAGAGTCATTAATCAAAGTCAAAAGCTGAGGATAAAGCCTTGAAAGTCAGCTATTTCGAATTAAAAGAAGCGGTTTATGTGATGATCCCAGCACTCGGTGCCATCCTGCTTTTCATATCATTCTTTTCGCTGAATTTTGCAAGCAATACCGTTGCCCCTGTTTCAGATCTGGTTTCAGGCATCGTGCTTGCAATTGCAGGAATTGCCTGCATGTTGTTTGGGCTTACTACATGGATCATTCGAGACGACCCGCAAGTCTGGGATTAGCCTGGAATCATCTTGCAAGTATGCCCTTTTTGGAAAGCTCCCGAGTCATATTTCACCCAGAGATGCATTTTTCCCGCCAACCAGCGGCAAATCATTGAGTTCGAGGTCTTCGAATTAACGAATGTAATTGTTCATTTAACTCGGCCTTTTTCAAGTTTCTCCATACCATATAAGAAAGACTTCTGCAGTCAGGTTAGTTCTGTTCGTTTTTTTTATCTGTGGCTGAGTTCAACTTTGTTTCAGCGCTTTGTCTTTGTAAGTGCGTTTGCAGTAATCATATAAAGCATTGAGTTGTTCTTTGTTGTTCACAATATGCTGGTAATACGGCATATGACCCGGCGGAGTTTGGAGATACGTCTTGAAACTTAAGATATTGTCCAGATGTTTCGAACCCACGATTGATTTTTTTGGTTTGACCAGATTGCCGCCACCCTGATGACAGCTGGCACAGTGCTGCGCAAATAAAACTGCACCATCCGGCTTTTTTGATGCTTTCTTTGCAAATACCGGCAATGCCAGCAATACAAATAATGCAGAGAGCAAGATAATCCATGGCAGTTCTTTAGTCATCCATTCATCCTTTAGAATTGAGGTTTATTTAGTTCAGGGTCTTAAATTCAGGGTCTTAAATTCAGGGTCTTAAGTTCAGGTCTTAAATTCAGAGTCTTAAATTCAGAGTCTTAAGTTCAGGTCCTAAATTCAGAGTCTTAAGTTCAGGTCCTAAGTTCAGGTCCTAAGTTCAGGTCCTAAGTTCAGGTCCTAAGTTCAAGTTCTATGGCCTTTTTATCCGCTTCAGCTAATGCTAGTCGTCTCTTTCACTTCTTTGCCACTTGCGGCTGAAAAAACATATTCTTCCGGCCATAGCATGATGCTCGGTAAACTCAAGTATCTCACGAACAAAGAGGGAGAGCTGTCCACAACAGTCAATCTTTCGCCGGCAATCAGCCTTGTGGGCATTACAATAAGCGGATTTTTCATCAAGGCATTGTCGTCAAGTTTTAGATTCTCGGCTGAATACCAGAACTCCATATCCAAAGTAATTTGCTTTTGCGCCGGAATCAAAGCAATCGGTACATCCTTTAGCCGTTTATTCGACTCTCTGATGTCCGAAACAAAATCTCCGGGGCTTTCTTCGTGAACGCCGCTTCTCAAGCAAAGCAAGACCGGAGGCAGGTTCAGAGCCGCCGCCATATCAAGACAGGAATTGATAAAAATCTCGTTGATGTGGTCCATTGAAATCATGATTGCAAGCGAACTCCAACCTTTACATTCGTTTTGAACCACGAGTAATGGACGAGGGCAATCATGAGCAAGAGCCTCGGCCACTGACAATCTTTGAAACTGGCTTCTTTGCTGGCCGGTTTTGATGTGTTTGTGGCCGATTACCACAATCTTGTGGTTTGCCGCCCGGCGGCAGATCTCAGTAATAGGGTTGCCTTCGTCGATAATGCAAACATTATCCACTCCCAGCTCTCGGGCTTCCTCCGAATACGCCTCAGCCAGCCCTTCTCCCAGTTCGAAAAGATTACTGAGCAGGATTTGATAGGCTTCCAGATAGGAAGCCGGTTGAAGAAAGCCTGGTTTCTCGTGTCCCAGAAACTCCCAGGCACTGTGTGAGTCAACAACATGATGAGCCGTGATTGTCGCACCCAGCTGCCTGGCAAGGCTCCAGCACACTTCAGTAGCAAAACGCGATTGTTGAGAGCCACTCAAGGCAAGTAGAATAGACTTTCCTTTCATTTTTCTTGCTCCGGTTGAAAGTGAAGATGCGTGCCATATCAAACTGATTGATAAGTAGGGATCTCCTTTGTTTAATTCTCTCAGAGGCGAAAATCATATACATCGTTCAAAGTAATTAAAATCGAATCGAAAGGTTGAATTTCATTATTGAATTCATGCTTTAGAAGCATCTTGAAAATTTCAAGATGCGGCCTGAGATTCTTTAGGAGCAGCCTGTGCTTCTTGAAAAGCACCCTGAGACTCTTTAGAAACAGCCTAGAGACTCTTGAGAAGCAGCTTGAGAGATTCTTGAGAAGCAGCCAGAGGCTCTTTAGAAGCAGCCAGAGGCTCTTTAGAAGCAGCCAGAGGCTCTGAATAAGTTTATTTCATGCACAAGCCGGTTTGTAAGCTGTTTCAGCCCTAAGGGTGCTTGAATCTCGGAGCTTCAAAGATGGATAATAGGCTGGCAATAGGGTTAAACAGAACATAGTTAAGAAAGACCGGGTTAAACCATGACAAACGTTCTTATTGCCGTTGACGACGATCATATAAACGATGCAATCACAGACTTTGTTTGCAAACACAAGTGGGCGCCGGACACCAAGTTCCGGATTTTAACCGTATGCCCCTGGATGCCACCCGAAACTCAGGTAAGAGTTTCCAAAGACCTGCAGAATTTTGTCGAAGCTACTATCAAGTCAAGAAAAGCTCTGATGAAGAAAATTGCCGAAAAAATCAGCGCAAGTTGCCAATCGAAGGCGCAAAGCTATGAAATCGAAGAAACCATGCTTCAGGGCATAGCAGCCGAGTTGATTCTGGAGCTTTCCGAGTCATGGCCGGCAGACATGATAATTCTGGGCTCGCACGGACGAAAAGGGATAAATCTTTTCATGATGGGCAGTGTATCGAGTGCAGTAGTAAACCATGCAGCCTGTTCAGTCATAGTCATTCGACCACCTCAGGAAAAAGCAGCCAGAGCCGCCCTGCAATCAGCGACTAGCGAACTCGATTAAGTCTAAATTAAGCCGTCTACTTTATTGAGCGCCGCTGTCCGGCGCGCTGTCTTTCATCGGCAGATTGTTTCTGGGGCCTTCAGGCTCAGTATATTCCCAGTCCTGGTTTTTCAGGGTTTTCACATATCTGTAAAGCTCGTCGAGCTCTTGCTCGTTGGAAGCAAGCTCCTTAAACACTGGCATCAAGCCATGTTTGTCTGACAAATAGTGCTTGAAACTGCTTTTAGACACAAGCTTACTTGACTCAACAAGTTCTTTTTCAGGCTTCAAAAAATTACGCCCTTCCCGGTGACACTGCTGGCAGTTCTGAGCATACAAGTACTTGCCGACTTTACTTGACCTGTTCTTGCTCTGCCCGCTCGGCATAGAAGAGACAAGAATTGCCATCACTCCACACAAAATGAAAAACCCTGTTTTTAGCCTGTTTATATGCATAGGTCTCCGACTTGCTCAGTACTCCCGATTTTAGATTTGCTCAGTACTCCCGATTTGCATGGTATTCCATGGTATTCCTGCCTATCTCATAAGTAGCAGATCGCTGCAGCTCTCATAAAAGCCAGATCTCAAAAGGCTGCAGCCGGATCTGAATCGGCACTCCGGGCAATTTCACGCCCTTTCATTTTAACTTTTGCTACCAGCCCGTACCTTGCCAGCACTTCCTTCGGAAAGTCTCCATATATCGAGGCGTACAATTCATTTTTGGGCATCATTTCAAGGCTTTCAATTACTTTAAGATCAAGCAAAAGTCTGGCGAGTTCATCCACTGCACAGTAATGAAAACGTCTGACATGCCCTGGAGATTCAAAAGCCAGAAACGACGGATCGAGACTGATTTCGAGCTTGCCATTCATTTTTATGAATTCCTCAATGCTGGATTTGCAAATCGTCCATTTTTCGCTGTATACATTCTCTAGAAAATCCTGAATTTTCGCCTCCACCTGCAGGATGGTTAGCGAACTAAGACGGCTAAAAACACGGTTAGCCTCGGGGGCTCGGCGGAAGGGTAAGCAAAAATTCCACTATCTGTTTTCTTTCAGCTGAACTGAGTTTGAAATTCGGCATTTTGCTCGAGGGCAGCCCAATGAATTTATCAATGCTTTGCCTGCTGCGCCGCATTCCGATACCATCAAGCGCCGGTCCCAGATCGCCACCCATGTCATATACTGTATGACAGGAAAGACACGCCGATTTATAAAAAAGCTCTTTGCCTTTTTCAATTTCAATCCCGCTTGCAGTACTGGGCGAACTCAGCACCCTGCCAGTGTCTTTTTCTTTCATCAGGTCTTTATGCGGATTATCTTCCAGCTTGTTTGCGCTTGCGGGCTTTTTGACAGTAGCAAGATAATCTGTAAGCGCAGCCACTTCGGCTTTGCTGAATCGGGGATGAGGCATAAGCTCAGGATGACCAATCAGCTTTATAAAGGCGCTCTCGTCATCTTTATTAAGTCTGAGCCTGATATAGGCAGCACTTCGCCTTTCGAAAGCATTGTCAAGCGAGGGAGCCAGACAACCTCCTTTACCCTCAAGAGAGTGACAGCTTGCGCAATTGAGTGTCTGAAAAAGCTGCTTCCCTTTTTCGGCTTCAGTTCCTGAGGCTGAATTTGAAACTGCACTGTAAAACAGAAGAACGACGATAAGCAGCCCACAGGCAGTCCGGAATCCTGACTTTTTCACTAAAAGCTCCTTTGAGGCGCCATCAAACTCCCACATTATCCCTGTTTATTTTGCATAAGATATCATTCTTGAGATTGAGCCATTTATCTTTAAGATGGATGCAATCAAGATCATTTTCTGCCATGCTTTAAGCAATACTGAATGCTTTGATACTTATGGATAAAAGTTATGATCAAAATTCTGATACCTGTAGAAGACAAAAAATACGGCAAAGCTCAAATAGACTTTATTAGCAAGCATGAGCTTCCTGAAGATGCTCGATTTACCTTGATGACTACAATCAAACCGCTTGCGGTGCAAGATTACGGTTTTGCGGTTCCGCATGCATATTTTGAAACCATAGTCAAAGAAGACGAGAAGCTGGCAACAAGCCTGTTAAACGAGTTGGAAGCCGAACTGGCTAGACGTTTTCCAAAAGCTAAAATCGAAAGGCTTATAGAGTTCGGCTCACCAGCCCAGGAGATTCTCAGAGAAGCAAAAGACGAGAATTACGACTGGATAATCCTTGGTAGCCATGGACGCTCCGGTCTTGATAAATTCTTCCTGGGCAGCGTTTCTCAGGCAGTTGTAAACCACGCACACTGTTCGGTAACAGTGGTTCGCCTTGCACCCGGAACTGAGACAGAAAGCAATAAGGTCAAGGAAGCAAGCAGTTCAAAAGCTTGAGCAATTCAAAAGCTTGAGCAATTCAAAAGATTGAGCAGTTCAAAAGCCTGAGTTAGGATTCTTTTTCAGATTTGCGTGGCAATGTGAACTGGAATTTGCTTCCTTTTCCGATACCGCTTTCGCAAGATATTTTGCCGCCGTGCAGCTCGACTATTTTTCTGCAAAGATATAATCCAAGCCCGGTGCTTGCATAGTAGCGGCCGCTTCCTGATGCCTGCCAGAAGCGTTGAAAGAGCTTGGGTCTGTCTTCATCAGAGATTCCCTTGCCGTTGTCCTGCACGCTTATCTTCACATGAGAATTCACTTCTTCAAGCTTCACTTTAATAAAGCCGCCACTTGGTGTGAATTTCAATGAATTATCAAGCAAGTTTTGCAAGACACGCCTGATTTCTTCAGGATCATAAACAACCGGGTAAGGACCCTGGGGCAGCTCAATTTCAAGACTCACTTTTTTGGTATCGCAAAGGGTTTTCAACTCTGCAACTGTAGAAAGAATGGTTTGTGAAAGATCGTTTTCTGAAAGACTCAGTTTCTTTACTCCACTATCGAATCTATAAACATCGAGCAGAGTTTGCACCATTTTATAGAGCGCCTGATTACTTTGATGAATGGTTGAAAGAACTCTCGATTGCGCTTCGACCAGAGTTCCGAAATCTCCCTCCATTAACAGCTTGATAGCTCTATTTGCCGCAATAATCGGAGTTTTCAGATCATGAGTCAAAGTCGCCACAAAGTCTTCTCTTTGCTGCTGAAGCATCACACGGTCCGTGGCATCGACAAACATGGCTACAAGTCCGATGCTTGCACCGAATTCATCTTTGACAGGCCAGATCGCCCAGTCGAAATATCCCGGCTCACCTTGTTCTGAAAGCTGCAAAAGATCAGCACTGCGTTTTTGAGGCTGCCCGCTTTCAATAACTGCCTGAAAAAGCTCTTCGGATAAATTGCCCGAAGCTTCATTCAGCCTTTTGCCAATCAAAGACTCTCTTTCATTTACGCCGAGCATTTCCATAAGCTCAACATTGCATTCACGAATAAAGAGAGACGAATCAAGGCTTGCAATTCCAATAGGTGCATTTTCCAGAATGTTTTTAGTAACGCGCTTTTCCGTTTCAAGTTCTCTAATCGCATCACGATGTTCTCGAATCGCGTTTTCTTTTGCCTTCGTATATGACTCAATCGCAAGACCCATATCAAAATATATTAGTCTTACCAGTGCGGTATTTACACGCAATCCTTTTTCAAGATCGTCTGCATACTTTTCAGAAACCAGACGGCGCAACCAGGTCATAACCCGGTTGTATGCACCCAGGTACCAGTTAGGATCAAGACCGATCCGGTAATGAGCTTTGCCCACCTCCAGCCTGTCTTTCAAATAGCCTTCATCATAATTGCCCTTGGTCAGGCGCCTGAAATAACGCTTTTGTGCTTCCTGAGCACGCAAAAGTATTTCTTGGTTGGCAAAAAAGCTCCTGGTTTCAGGAAAGGAAAGAAAATGAGCATACATATCGTCGATTAAGGGATCGATGTTTTCTTCTAAAAGTTCATCAACCTCTTTGACAAGTTCTTCGTCTTCAGGAGTAAAACTGAGCCAGCGCTTCCTGAGAGCAATATCGTCAATCGATGAATCACTGTGCATTTCGGGCAGTCAGGTAAGTAATCGATATGAGTATACTAGATTCTTGAAAAGAAAGTTTCTATACTTAGGCAGGGCGAATTTTTTCAAGCCGGAACCATAGAACTCAGGAAGAAGCTTTATGTCTGATGAGCAAAAACAAATAAATATTTTACTGGTTGAAGATCACTTACTAACACGTATTGGTCTGAAAGCCGTCATCGAGCGCACCAGCGACCTCAAAGTCATAGGCGAAGCGGAAAATGGCGAGGAAGCAGTAAGCAAAGTAGAAGAGCTTTCACCGGACCTGATTCTCATGGATGTAGGCATGCCTGTTATGGACGGAATTGAAGCCTCGAGAAAAATCAGAGAAAAGCACCCGGATACGGCGATTGTCATGCTTACTTCCCATGACAACGAGAGGGATATTTTTGCTTCTCTGGCCGCCGGAGCCGGTGGCTACTGCCTGAAAGACGTCGAACCGGAGAGGCTTTATTCAGCTATCCGCAGCGTTTGTGCCGGTGACATCTGGCTTGATTCCACAATTGCAAGCAAGGTTCTCAAGCAGTACAGCAACGGTAACACGCAAAATATGGCAGCTGAGCCGGAAAAGACAGCGTTGAGCAAACCAAATCAGAATCTGCCCGAGCCCCTTTCTCCACGAGAGCTTGAAGTGCTCAATCTGCTTGTGGAAGGACTCTCAAACCAGCAAATCGCAGACACGCTCATAATCTCACTTGCCACAGCTAAAACACATGTGCGCAACATATTGAACAAGCTGGCAGTCGACGACCGCACCCAGGCTGCCGTGCAGGCAATGAGGCGGGGGCTGGTCTAGCGCTGGCGGGCTTATTTGGTCTGGCTTATTTGGTCTGGCAGGATGCTGGCCGGCTTCTGGACTTTGCTTACTCTAAACCTGATCACGCTAAACCTGATCACGCTTATCTGAGCTGCCGGAGTGTTTTTTGCCTTCAAGCGGAAAACCGAGCACGCGCCAGGAAAGCAAACCTCCGGCCAGAATGATCACGTCATTAAAACCCATGGCATAAAAAAGATCGGCTGCCTTATAAGCACGCTTGCCTGAGGTGCATAGAAGATAAATCGGTCCTTCAGTATTTTCTGAAACCAGTTTTTCCACGTCAAAAGTTTCAAGAGGGACATTGATTGAGCCCGCGATATGCTCTTGCTCAAAGTCTCCATGACTGCGAAAGTCCAGCATTGTCGGCACTGGCCCCTGCCGCAGCTTTTCTCTCAAGTTATCCGCAGTAACTCTACGGTAATTGTCCATCGACATTCTGATCCTGAGTTCCCAGATTTGATTATCTAATGAGGAAACCTTATGCCCTTGATCCTTTGGAATGATTCTTCCATCATTCCAAAGGATGATTTCCGTTTTTTGTCTTGATTCTATTCGTTTTTGTCTTGATTCTATTCACCGTACGGGCAGGCAGCTTCTTCGAGTTCTCCGTGGAAAATTACGTCGGAAAGAAGTCCGACCAGAAGCCCGCTGGTGGCTCCAACTGTAAGCCCGCCAAAAATTACCATGCTCAAGACGGGGAGGCTCATCTCGCCCAGAATCTCTTTTACAAGAAAGAAACTGGCGAAGGGTCCGGCAAGGGCCCCTGCAAAAATGAAGAAAAGGAAAAAGCGGAGTGCTGAAACACTGTGTTTAGCTTCCACCAGATCCTGACAGGAAAAATTCTCAGCTCCGGATTTAACTGCTTCCATAATTCATTCTCCCTGATTTAGTCACTCAAACGGATCAAAGCAATTCTTACATTTGCAGATCATAAGCACATCAATCAAAAGGATAATTACGCTCAGCTCTCTATTAATAGACCCGGGCTAAAGGCCGCGCAAAGATAGCTCAGTTCTTTATTAATAGTCCCGGTATAGACCTGCGCAAAGATAGCTCAGTTCTTTATTAATAGTCCCGGTATAGACCTGCGCAAAGATAGCTCAGTTCTTTATTAATAGTCCAGGTATAGACCTGCGCAAGGATAACTCCGCCTTCTTGCTTACTTTGCAATCAGTAAGGCTAAGTATGCGCAGATTTTTCAAACAGGATATTTTTGCAAGAGCGTTATCATCAATTGCAGTCCCGGACAAATTCAAGGACCAGAGCCTAGGGAGCTTACAAAGCTGTGAAAGAGTCGAGCCTCTAATAAGAGTATTTGAAAGATCAAGTCCCTGAATATCATTCAATGCTTTTAAGTGGCAGAGGTCGCTGTCTCTAAATCCTGTTCTTGCCAGATTCAAAAAACGCAAGCGCTTAAATCTTGCAAGCTGAGTAAATGAATCCGAATCAAGCGCAGAGATTCCATCTATTGAAAGAGAAGTGAGCTCAGTTAAATTAGAAAGAGCCTCCAGCCCTCTACTGCTCAAGTCAAGATTTCCCAGCTGCAGTGACTGTAACGTTTTAATTTCACAAAGAAAAGCAAGGCCCTGCTCACTTATATTGCTCCCGCTCAACTCAATTGACCTTAGCTTTAACTGAGCAAGCTGCTGCAAGCCCCGGTCGTTAATTTCGTCATTGAAAAGACTCAGATTTTCAAGCAAGGCAAAAGAAGCCAATATCGGCATGGCGGCGTCAGTTATTTCAGTTTCACCTAAATCCAGGCTTTTTAGTTTTTTGAGCAGTCTCAAATAAACAAGCTGATTGTCCTTAATACTACTTCTTCTAAGATTCAACTCGACTAGCCCCGGCATCTGTGCAAGAAAGCTCAGTTGATTCTCTGAAAGCTCGCAACCGGATAGATCAAGTGAATAAAGATGCTCAAATAGCTTCCGCAGATTATTGTCCGGCTTTTTGCTCCTGCTCAATTCATCTGCAATAAACCAGTTCAGCTTCAACTGCAAATATGCATCTTCAGGTACCAGGACTTTGCCGGAAGCGTTAGAGTATCTCACCCACTCCATGCCTTTTTTAATCCGCAGCTCTCCCAGGGGCTTTGAGATGAAAAACTCAAGCATCTTCTTGGTTTTTGCTGCGTCCGGCGATTTTTTAGCTGCTGACTTAGCTGCATTAGCTGAATTAACCGATTTTTTTGCTGCTGAGTCTTCTAGATCAGCTGCACATGCTGAAAAGTCTGTAAAGCCTGAAATGCCTGAATAATAATCTGAGCAAAAAATAGAAAGCGCAATAGCAAGTAAGCCGTATACGAGATAGAGAAAGGGGCTAACTGGCTGTTTCATTAGTTTTAGCGGCTTCACAAACAAGCTCATCTGCCTTCCTGGGAATTGAAAACCAGAAACAGGCCCCCTCGCCTTCCTTGCTTTCCACCCCAATTTTACCTCCATGCTGCAAAACAATAGCACGGGAAACAGTAAGGCCCAGACCGCTGCCACCTCTGAGCTTTGAGTCTGAAAGCTCAGCCTGAGAAAAACGCTCGAAGATCTTGCTTTTGAATTCTTCAGAAATGCCCTTGCCCTCGTCCTTGACTCTTAATTCAATCTCTTCGTCATGTTCAACTACGCTTATTAATACTCTGCCATTTTCCGGTGAAAATTTGATTGCATTTGAGAGCAAGTTCACAAGCACCTGAATTAATCTGTCTTCGTCGCCTAAGACCTCGGCTTGATTTTGAGCTGACTCAATAAGAATTCCTTTCTTTTCAATTGCACCGCTCACCGCAGCAAGTGACCTTTCAATCACTGCTTCAATTTTGCAGGGTCTGAAACTCATTTCAAATTTACCTGCTTCCATCTTCTCAACATCAAGCAGATCATTAATCAATGAAATCAATCTTTGAACTTCAGCTTCAGCTGTTAACAAGCGCCTTTTTACCCCCTCAGACAGTTCGCCAGCCCCGCCTGCCTCCAGAAAAGTCAAAATAGCATCCACCGAAGTTAACGGCGCTCTCAACTCGTGACTGACCATTGCAATCAGTTGCTTTTTAAAGTCGTTGGCAGCATCCAGACTCTTAACCATGCGATGAAAAACCCTGTCCAGCTGAGCAATTTCATCATTTCCCTCCAGAGGCGGATGCAATGCCTGCGCATTTGCCAGCCTGTTTGTATTGTCCACCAGCACAAGGTGACGTCTGGTTACCATCCGGCTGAAAAAGCCTGCAAGCATAATAGCAATGGTTATATTAAGGACGAGTCCTGCAACTAACAGCGCAAGTAAACTCTGTCTTGAACGGGCACGCCTCAGAGGAAGATTGCGATTGCTTCTTTGCTCGGCTCTAACGAGCTCATCAATCTGCTTTTGCATCCTGCCTGCAAGAGCAGATAATTTTTCCAGATTGTCGCTCATGGTGCTGTCTCCGCCCAGAAGTGTAAGCGCCGAGCTCTTCTCAATAGCTATCCGCGCCTGCTCAATTTGAGTCAGGGTCAATTCGACAGTATTTGTCAGTTCGAGCAGGCGCGTAAGTTGTGTTTTGTCCTTTTGCAACAATCTGGTCAGCTCTTTCAATTCGGTCTTCATTGATGAAACCGAACTTTCAAAGCTCTGTTTTGCTATCGCCGATTTAGAATAACCATATGCGCCGATAGCTATTGCTGCGTTTGTAATACGCCCGGCAAGATTATGAGCATGCGCAATTACATCGCGTGAATGACTTTCTTGCTTGATTTCGGACTCAGCCTGATGCAGTAATGCAAATAAGGCAATCACAAAGACCAGTTCAAACACCGCAGGTATGCCCAGCAATATTAGCCCCATTTGCGATAAGCTGAGATTAAAGCGCATTGTTCCCAAGAAAAATTTCAAGATAAGAATCCCGTCCCTGGATAGCCCCTTGCTTGACAAGACAGCTTCAACAGAACAAGCTTAGCAAGCTTTTCCTTTCACATCCATAGTTTCCAGCTTTTGGACTCGGACAAAGAAAGATAATCAGAGGGGGAGTCTCAATTTATTCACTGAAGAAAACTATTGAGTCACAAAACCTGAGTAAGTTTTACAAAAATGCAGATTCATTGATCTCAATTGAATTCCAATAGCACGTTGTTTTGTCAAACAAAGACGGGAGAAAGAATGCTTTATCAAACAGTAGTGGATCTTTATTGCGATCTGGCTAGCGATGCGCGTATTCTGGGCAAAGCGGACATAGAAAAAATGATGCTGCAGCAAGCAAGGCAAGAAGCTTATGAACTTGCAGATCAGAACTCGGAGCTTGCAAGAGCCCAGATGCAACTGATCGAAATCTATAAAAGATACAAACAGTTTTCGAAGCTTGAAAAAATACAGCGTTCGATTTTAGACATTTATACAAGGGTATTCGGTGCAGACGACCCTCGTTTGATCCCAAGTTTGGATGAACTTGCAGACACCTGCAACACACAGGGGAAATACAAAGAAGCCGAATATTATCTCAGACGTGCTCTGCTGCTCCACGAAGCTATGTATATGCCGAATCGTCAGGAACTTGCAAGCAGGCTCAGGCGCCTGGCTAAATTCTATGTTGCCTGGGGCAGAACGCGCTATGCAAAGATGCTTGCCAATCGGGCTAAGAAACTCGAGCCAGAGCAATCCCAAAGTAATCATCAGGCGTCTTGCAAAGAAAGTTGAACTGCCTGGTTAGATGGTGACTGCTTTGGTCTTTTTTCTGCGAAATCTAATCCGGCCGGAGTCAAAAAAATTGGAAACACCTCTAGCGGATCGTTGGGTGACGAGTGGGGGATCCTTCCCCAGCACCTGCCATCATTTCTGGTGACAAATACTGACACTCGCTCCAGATCCGCGACTATCGCCTATCCAGATAGGACAGCTTATGCCGATCTACATACTCTTGAGGAATAAGCACTCGACAGCTTGCTGACCACTTACATCAGGTTACCATACATACGTCAGTCCGTCAAGTCTCTTTCAGTGCATCGATTATGTTCCAAGCTAGGTTCCTTGCTTGTTGGGTTGCTCAGATTCTTGAATCATGATTCAGCAGATGTAGAACAGTTTCCAGCTAACCTGTTCTGCTTTTGACCGGCAAAGACACGTTAATGGATCAAATCCAGGGTCTTGACTCCGGAGCCGATGATTACTTGACCAAGCCATTTTCAGCCGAAGAACTTTCGGCCAGGCTCAGGGCACTTTTAAGTAGGCCGGCAGCGCTATCGCATTCGAAAAAAAAAAACTCGCAGCTGGCAGTCTTCCTGCCATTGAGACAACCGCCCCTTTAATTCCAGGCAACTACTTGTTCACAAACAGCGTGTAAATTCTAATCAAAGCCTCGAATTAAGCAGAAAGAAATCGAGAGAAGCCGGCGGCTTCTTGCACGATTTCGTTCTATTATTAGGAGACATTTGATGCCAGAAGAAACAATCGAGAGAGAGCTTGTTGAGAGAGAGCTTGTCGAGAGAGATTTTGTTGAGAGCGATTTTGTAAAAAGGGATTTTGTTGAACGAGATGCTGAAAAAACCAAAGAGTCCGGTACGGAGGTAGAGAAGCCATTCCAAAGCAGCTTGGTTGATGAAGGCTGGGATTTTGCAAGCAGACAAACTCATAGAAACAAGGAATCGGAGAAGCTGTCTTATGGGTCAAGTTCTGCACATCAGCTTCCAAGCCTGGAGATTGTATCTGGAGAATCCAATAAAAAACTCGAATATGCAAAATCTCACAAGAAGATTGATAGCATTCCTCACGGCGCTACTCTTTATGGCATTTGCAGAGAGCATCTCAAAGGCAAAGGCGAGTTTTCCAATGAAAGCAATATCTGGAATGAAATAAAACGGGTTGCCAAACTAAATAACATAGCGGATCCGAATCTTATTAGTGCCGGAGCCAATTTACAGCTTGAGACAGAAAATTCGCTGAAGGCTCTGGAAGACCTATTGAGAAAAGAGAAGAAAGAGGAGAGCAAGCCGGAAAAATCGCAAGAAAAATCCCAAGAAAAATCCCAAGAAAAATCGCAAGAACCGAAACACGTGCAAAAACATAAAAGGGAGAGGGAGGAGTTCAATAAAGATAAAATTGAGAGAGGAAATGATCCATATGACATGCATCAGGGTAGCTCAATAGAACCCGGACCTGCAAACAAGAAACAAGAAGAGCAAAAGCGTCCTGAACAAGATACGAAGAACGAGAAACAAGAAGAACAGAAGAAGACAGAACAAAAGCACGAGAGCAAGAGTCAAGAAAACCAAGAACAAAAACGCGAGCTTGACCCAAAAATCGCGGAAATTGAAAAGAAATATCCTTTTGATGTAAATGCGCTTAAAGTACACTCAAAATACGATGAAGTATTTTTGAAGGCAAAAGAGATTTTCAAGGAAAAACAAAAGCTTGCTCAGCTTCCCACCGACCAGGAGCTCTTTGAAAAAGCAAGGGCGGTTGCAGTTCCTGGCCAACGTTATTTTGAAGCAAGCGTTCCCTACTGGGCAAGCAGAGACCAGCGCCAGGCAGTGGGCGAAAATATCATGTGGGACCAAAACGGCAAGGAGATAAGCCGCAATTACTGGCGCCGGGGCGGTGGCGACCAGCTCGGCAGAGGCAAAACAGTAACTATATATCACAACATCGAAGGTGTTAATGCCGGTGGTAGCGACATAGGCTGGATAAACCAGAGCACAAATGAAAAGCTGATAGCCCGTGGTGGCAATCCGCCGATAGACATGCACGGACGGAGCATGTCTTCAGGAACTTCGGCGGGATGCGAGGCACATCCCTCTGAAAAGGGCTATCCAAACTGGATGAATTTCAGAGAGAAAATGCACCATGCAATTTTCGACAACCAGAACCGCGGACTGCGTCCTTTTGCCAGTTTACATGTGGGTATGGAATACGCAATCAAATCTAACTTGAATGATAATCTTTACAGGTTAGAACCGCAGCCATCTGAGAAAGATAAAGCAAATGAAAAGCCTGAACAGAAACAGGATGATTTTAAGCTTGCTGACAGCCGCAGCTGGACTGATTCGCAAAAGCGCATGGTGGCAGCGGCGGAGTGCTCGGTCAGTGAAAAGATGTGGCGCTACGGGGGCTGGAGCGACGGGGCCGTGGACGGAGGCAACTTGGGATGCGCCGGTAGTGTCAGCGGTGTACTCAAACTGGCAGGATACAAAGGTGAGCTTTCAGCCGGCGCAAATGAACTGGGCCGACTGCTACAAAAGGAAGGCGGCTGGCAAAAAATACTCGAGAAAAGCGACCTGAGAAACGGGCGTGTAAAATCAGGGGATATCAGACCGGGAGACATCATAGTCTGGCGCCCCGGTGAGAGCGGTCACGGCCATATCGGAACCGTTGTACCGGGTCTGCCCACAGGTAAACAAGCAAATGCAAGCCCGCTTGACGGTCTCGATTTTGTGCATAACAGCTCGGGCAAAAGCCAGGCGATTAAAGAGAGCCTTGCAAACAGGCTAAAAGACGGCCGCAACTGGTACTTGATTCGCCCGCCAAAAGAGATCTGGAGTGAATCGGAGCAAACAGGCAAAGGAGAATTACGGCAGAGCAATCGCAGCTTCAGAGACAGCCAGCAAGCCGAGCGCCTGGAAAGCAAATTTCAAACGATTCGCACTGCAATGGCGGAAAAAGAGCTGGAACAGAACCGACAAGAAGTGCAGAGCCGGCAACTAGAACAGGCTATTGCAAAAGCAGCCGAATTAGACAAAGGCTCCAGGCATCTGAGACCCTCACCCTTTAGACCCCATCAAAATCGTCCCTTTTTGGTCGCTAGTTGGCGCATCTGAAAGACCGGCTATGTTGTGTGTGTGTGGCAAGCTGAGAAATCAGCTTGCCACACACACACACACACACACACACACACACTCTCTCTCTCTCTCTCTCTCTCTCTCTAGGTTTTGAACCAGATTTCTTTAATTGTTCGCACCGATTTCCTGGAGCTTCCGGTCCACAGTCAATAAATCCAAAAGCAAAACTCCGCCGGATACCGGCGGAGTTTAAGTTCAGGTGCGCCTTTCATTCATCCAAGAGACAATATTCGGGGTTTAGTCTCTCAGTTTGTTCTTGGGTTGGGCATGGGCTTGGGAGTTGGAATGAAGTTCACACCTGAGCTATTCACCAGCCTATGTAATCAAGATAACGGAATTTTGTGATCGAGTAGTGACCAAAAGCTTAAAAACAGAATTCAATCTTTCACTTCCAAAATATATCCAACTCCATGCAGATTCTTGATCAGGGAGCTTTTTTCAGGATCATCTATTTTGCCTCTGAGCTTTTTCAAACAGGTCCTGAAGGTTTCCGGCGAACACGGATTCTCAGTGGACCACACGCGTTCCATGATCAATTCCTGGCTCAAAACCCGATTTAAATTGCGCATAAAGAACTCAAGAAGGGCAAATTCCTGCTTCGGAAGATCCAGCTCTTGGCCGTTTTTGCGAACCTTGCGCGTAGCCGGATCAAGCTCAAGCGAAGATGCTTTAAGCACGATGCTTTGAGCTACAGCCGGGCGCCGCAGCAATGCACGAACTCTGGCAGAGAGCTCTCTTACCTGAAAAGGCTTGGTAATGTAATCGTCAGCTCCGGAGTCAAGCCCGGTTTCCTTGTCAATCACAGTGTCGCGCCCGGTAAGGAACAGAATCGGCGTATTACCTCCGCGAGCCCTGAATCTTCGACAAAGTTCAATCCCACTTATACCAGGCAGTTCCCAGTCAAGGACGATTACGTCATAACTGAATGTATTCAGAAGCGCAACTGCAGCATCACCATCGCTTGCAGTTTCAACCACGTGTTTTTCAAAAACAAGCCAGTCTCGAATACTTGTTGCCATGATCTCATCATCTTCAACCAGTAAAACTTTGGCCATTCATATCCTCGGAGCTGCTGGCTCCAATTCTATACCCTCTTTGTAAGTAGGGATAGGCTCCTGAACGACTGATTTCATTTGTTTACTTTTCTGTGAACCCGTCACAGAAGGCTATCCTCAACAAGGTTTGCCGTTGTTGGCTTGATCAACTATCTGAAAATCGCTGCCGGTAAGCGCGGTCATTTCGGACCGGCTTGCGTCCCGCTGTTCCTGAGACAGACGGTTTGATTGTTCGGACTGTGCGTCAGCCTGCAAAGAAGCTGCCGATTGCTGGTCATTGCTTTCTTTGGCGCTGTCTTTTCCAGCACCGGATACATCATCGTATGCCATACGGTCCCTGCTCCTCTGGCTGACGGTGTTAAATTAGTAAGGTGGCTTTTAGACCACATACAAAGCATGGACTACAAATCTGTCAATTTCGTAACTTGAAGAAAAGAGTTCAAAATATAAGGTTTTCCCTTAAATCAGATCAGATTGCCTTAATTACAAAAATCTTTAAGCTTGCCGCTGCGTGCCACTAGATACAGTATCGTCACAGTCCTGTGATCCTTTGAGGATGCCACTCACAGGCATCTGTTTCATATTATTAAACAGAAAAGATCAGATCATGCTCTTGTAACAGCTGACTCTTGATTTAATCCAGACACCGACAGGAATGATATTATCTGGAGCGATTCGAAGAAAGCCGGAGGTTCATGACCGTGAAGTCAACTACATCAAAAAGTGCACCAGCAACTAGCGCAAAAACAAGCAAGCCGGCAGCAAGCACAAAGAAAAGCACAAGTGCAGCCAGCAGCAGCAAAGACAACACCAGAGAAGCCGCAATCAAAGAAACCGCTATTAAAGAAGCCAAAGTAACAATTATCAGTGAAGAGCCGAAAACAGCTGCTCCTAAAGCAAGCCAGGTTTTCGATCACAGTGACGTTGCCACAAAAGCATATTTACTCTGGGAAGAAGAAGGCTACCAGCACGGCAAAGACCGAGAATACTGGCTCAAGGCAGAATCTCTGCTCAAAAGCGGCAAGTACTAAAGCAGCATAACCATAAGACAGCGTTAGCAATAAGGCGGCAAAGGCTGCCTGGCTCCAGAGCCAAAAGAAAGCGGTCCGGTGCTTCTAAAACAAGCAGCGGGCTGCTGCTTTTCAGACCTGCTCCGGCTGCCGTAGTATAGAATCAGCAGTTTTGTGGGCGATTTCCAGGTTTAAGAGAGGAAAACGCCAGCTGGGTGGCTTTCCAATTGTTTTGTTGGAAAATTCCGGTATAAAACAGTAATGTGGCTCCCGTCACCCGCATAAGTTCACTGATTCTCTGGAGTAAGCAAGAATGAGAGTTTACGTATCGAAAACTGATGACGACGAACGCAAATTCATCGAGAATGACGACGAAGGCTTTGTCGCCAGCTTTGCTTACGGCGAGTGGTTTGATCGCAAAATGGTTGATCTCAAACATCTGCGCGAACTGGACATTGAAGACGAAATGTACGAAATCGCAAGTATTGCAAGACAGGCCAAAAGAGCACTACGCTTTGCCTGATTTCCTCAAGTGGATAATATGAGTGAGGATTGGGCATACTGTCCTCACGATGCAAAACCAGGATCTCAATTTAGAAAGCTACGGACTCCCTGAGCGCTACGTATCGCCTGGTCTGCTTGGCAAAGGCGGCATGGGTTTTGTGCTTCTTGCAGACGATTTGATCCTGGGAAGAAAGGTAGCCATCAAGTTAATCCATCTGGCAAGAGCCGGGAATTCGCAGGCAAGCGAGCGTTTCCTCAAAGAAGCACGTATATTAGCAAGCCTGGACCATCCGAACATAGTCAGAATTCTCAGCTCCGGATTGACCGGATCTGGCGATTTTTACTATGTTATGGAATATTTGCAAGGTCTCACACTTAGAGAAAAGCTGAAAGACAGAAATGAGCCCCTGTCACTGGCCTTGTTTTATGAGATTTTCAGGCAGGTGCTTTCAGGCCTGGCTCATGCGCATAATCATAATGTGATTCACAGGGATCTTAAACCAGGCAATATCATGCTTGAATATGGCGGAAGTGACACCGGCTGCAGGATAAAACTGATTGACTTCGGACTTGCACGACTGAATCTCGAATCCGAGGCCTCAAACACTGCAAGTAATACGATAATCGGAAGCCCCCTTTACATGAGTCCGGAACAGTGCCGTGGCAGCAAGGTAGACCAGCTGTCAGACATTTACTCGCTTGGATGCATTATGTATGAGTGCCTTGCAGGCAGAGTTCCTTTCCACGGCGACAGTCCTCTTGAGACCATGTATAAACACATGCACGAAGAGCCTCCCGAACTCGAAATTAATGCCTCTAAGAAATTTCTCGATTTGCTCAATTCTTTGATTAAGAGTTCACTTGCCAAAGACCCGGTCCTGCGCCCTCAATCAGCAGAGATTTTTCTTGCCAGCTTAAACGAGATTCTTAAAACTGATCCGGAGTTGAGTGGCAGCTTGCTTTTTTCTCCAAAAACAAGCAATGAGAAAGGAAGAAAGTGGAAAAGCCTCTTGCTTTATCTGGCACTGCTTCCAATTCTTGCAAGCGCAGCTTTCTTCATCCCTCAGCATTTTCGAGCAAAACCAGCTAAAGCAAAAGCAGGCGACCCGCGAAAAACTCGCCAGCTCGATGAGCTCGAACGAATGCGTAAGACCTGTCTTGCCGAACAAAAACGAGCAGACAGCGCCTCGACTCCTGAGACAAGGGAAGCGCGCGCTAACAGACTTGCAAAAGATCTGATTACCCTCAGCGGAAAAGAATTCCAGCTTGCAAGCAAAGAAAGTGGTAAAAGCAAGAGAGAAGATCTGGCTAAGCAGGGGCTTTCAGATCTGGAACTTGCATGTAAATATCTAAGCCACAACAACGACAGATTGAGAATGCTTTACAACAGAGCCCATTTATACTCACTATTGAACCGGGCTCAAGAAGCCAACTCTGATTTTGAGAATTACCTGGATCTATCAATCAAAGCCCATGGAAAAGGCAGCTGGGATCATCTTTTTGCCCTGCAACTATGGATTAGATTCTTGCTAGGTCAGAAAAACCTGGAGCAGGCAGAGAAGCTGATTGAAGAACATAACAAAGCCTGGGTGAGTGACAGCTGGTGGGAACATCAGGCTGAGCCCATTGACAAAAAATTCTGCGAAGTAGTCTGGCTACTTGCGGGCTATGAGTCAAAGTCAAATGAGGAAAACTACCGGATCGTGAAGCTTGTGAATGAATGCTGCAAAGCAATAAGACTGCATACCCCTGAAACTCAACAAGTAAGCTTGCAAGCCGCCGATCGAAAACTAGAGCTTGAAAAATCAATCAAAGCAAGCATCAACGAGTCTCTTGTGTTGGTGCTCAATAATCAGCTTCCCAGACTTGACAGCAGCCCGGAAAGCAAAAAGCTGGCAGCAGAAACGATGGAGCTTTCTAAATGGGCCAGGTAGAACTAAGAGCTTATACTCTTTTCCAACCCTCACTCGTGCCGTTCCACCAGTTGTCTATATAAATATATCTCTTTCCGTTTGAAATCTTTGCATCAGTAATTGCCATGGCGTGCCCGCCTATATAATCAAACAAACCGATGGTTCCGTGCCTTTTCAAATGAGCATGGACTTTCTCAAAAGTAGAGAGATTGCCGTTCTGGAGAATCACCATGTTTTTCTCCCCGCTTATAAAACGATTGGCCCGCTTGCACTGATCGTCGGTGCCCCCATAGATGTCATAGCCGTTGCCACGATAGCCGCCATAGCCTACTGAAATTGCAGTAAGCTGAAAAATCTTATTTGAATAACTCCATTCACCTACCTGCGTATTCCCATTTTTGGAAGCCCTGATACTCTCTGAATCCGGCTTGATCTGGATATCAGCAAGTTTTATGCGCCTGCGCCCATCTCTTGAATTTACCTGCTGTCTGCTTACGGCTTCATAAAGCACTCTGGCATGTTGATCGGGATTGGTCTGCACAATATGGCGTTCGGTCATCGCAAAAGCACACGACGGATGCCCTCCCTGGTTTATATATTTCCCAGGTTCGGCATACCCTTTCAACGCCGACTGAAAAAGCAGCTTTGCTTGCCCCTGGTTTATTCTTGTCCTTTCACTCAGGATTTTTTCAAGATATCCATATGTTCTGGATATTTGCTCGTCAGTGGCGCTTGCAATTCCACGGTGAGCTTGATCCCGGCAACGCTGCTCAAATTTCTTTGTCCAGTTTAGAGCAAAATTACCCAGGTTTTTCTCCCTTGCCAGATCAATCAGATGCTGCCTGGCAACGGCAAGCTCCTTGTGAAGAGCGTCTGAATTGTCCTTATCAATCAGGTCGTTGGGATGCGAATTTCTTATAAGTTCAGCATTGTAATTACCGTTGTCGTCGCAAACGAGATTGGTGCGCTGCCCGTGCGCTCCAAAATTGCTTGTGTAATCCCATATGTTTGAAGATCCGATTCTAGTTGTAACTTCGACAAGATCTCGTCCCGAATTGGTATGGATTCTGTCACGGACCCGTTCAAGATTACCGTCCCTGTCATAGCTGAACTCGCGATGCGCTCCCTCCAGACTTCGTGCTTCCTGAATTTTGCCGTCTTTCAAAAGCAACAGGCAGCCATCCTGAGTAATTCGAGCGTTATCAAAAGCATCGCCAGGTTCAAGTAGTTCCTGCCTGCCTCCCAGATTTTGACAAACTCTGATTACACGGCCCTCACTGTCGCAATCTATCGAAAATGAGTCAGCTCCTTTTGAATAGGTTTTGCTTTTGCTCTGATCGATTTTTTGAACAAGCTTCTCATCGATTTTCTGATCAATCTTTTGATCAAGATTTTGATCGACTTTTTGATCAGAGCTTAAAATAATCTCTGAACGCTGCTCGCCAATCTTGCTTGAAAGGCTCACAAAGTCCGATTTGTAAACGTCCTCAAAACAACGCAGCCCGGCAAGTTCCCTGCATAATGACTCGCGCTCGCTCTCAGTACCGGAACTCATGTTCTCATTGCTTTTTCCGGGACTTTCAAACTTTTTATGCTCACTCTCACTCATTTTCCAGCGGCCTTATTGCGGCGATACCTGGAAACTGCTTCATTCAAATAATTTGCATAAATCGGATTCTTTTTCATGCTTTCAAGCTCGTTCTGCAGCGACTGCTTATCAAAAGAGTTGATTCTAGTTCCAAGCGTCATGGCAAGAGCAAGATCTCCAGCCTGTTTTTCATCCATACTCTTTAGATTAACACCCAGCTTTCCTGCAGCTCGCGTCATTTGCATCGAAATAGCTGCTTGCTGAATTTCTTTACTGAAATAGCTTTTCATTTCCTCAGGACTTGCGTTTTTGCGCTCACTTTGATTTTGCAAAAATGAAGCAAAGCCTTCTTGAAACTTTTCATCCGTTTGCAGGCGATTAATCAAGGAGCCGATTTCCTTTGCGGCCTGCTCATCCTGCTGCTTCAGACCGTCTAACTGTTGTCCGAGCAGTGCCTGAAACTTCGGATTGTCTTTGTGGCTGGCCATTACCTGGCCTAATTTTTTCCAGTTGAATACTTTCTTTCCAGTTTTAGGGTCAATTTCTTCCAGCTCACCAAGCATTTCAGCTGTAAGAAAGCCTGCAAACCAGGGTAGTACATCCATGCTGTAGGCACCAAGCGAGCCGGCTGTGCTGTTTTCCCAGTTGGGATTTCCAGCCGCATCACTGGAGGCTATTAGAGATTGCCTCATCGCATCAAGTGCTGATTTTTGATTTATCGATTGGCCATTTTTATCGTTCCGGTCGATTTTATTTTCATCAGGCAGATCATTTCCACCATTGTCAAGCTCATCGTCATTATTGCGATCTCCTCCTCCGTTATCACAGCCGCCGCCACCTCCATTGCCGCTACCACCACCATTGCCGCTACCATCGTTTTCGTCAATCTGATCTTTGTCCAGATCTTCGTCAGCCTGCTTGAATGAATTTCTGACTTCTTCAGATACAAGCCCTGGCTCAGCATTCAAGACAGGTTTGATTTTTTCTGCACAGAAAGTAATACGGTCTTTCAGGTAGCTAACCAGTGCATCAGTATTTTTCTGTTCGGCACCGGCCTCTACTGCAATTCTATATTCTGAAAGCGGCTTGCCGCCGTTATCAGGATCACCATGTACTTCAATGCTGCCGTCTTTTTTTACCGTAAAATCACTTGCTTTATCACTAGCTGCTGAAACTGTAATCTCAGGCTGCTCAGTGGATTTCAAATCCATATGCGGCGGCGCCGGCGCATCACTCTTCTTCATTTTGCCTTCACTGATAAGTTCCAAGCAGGATTTACTCGAACTCAAATCAGCTCCGGCTTGCACAGGTCTTGATTCACTTTTGTATAAGCCGGCAGTGTTGAAACTGAGTGAATCAAAGGGTCTGCATGCATTGGCAAGGCAATTATCTGAAGCACAAAAAGACCCGGCAGCGGCTGAATAACACGAGTCGGAAAAATCAGCAAAACCTGCTGTTTCTGAAGCACAAAAGCCTGTACTATAACCATCAAATGCATCGGGCATGGCAAATCCACTCCTTCTTATTTTCTTGAACTATCAAAGTGAAACGTGTTTTACAATTCTGAAATCAAACTGTGACCACTTAGTGAGCGTGCCTGGGAAAACCCCCACTCAGAAAGGTCTGATTTCAATTCCAGCCGCGCTGCAAGCCTTTCTCAGGTCTGCCCGGCTCAACTCAAATGAGCTTTGAATTCTGCTTTCAACCTGACTAAGGCTTTCTCTTGTTTCGGACTCAGGTATGGAAGCAGTTCCAATTGCTCCAGACAGCGCTTTGCAGCTGATTTTTCGCCCATTTCCATGAGTTTGTCTGCAAGATATAAATTCACTTCTGCAATTTGAATTTCAGGCCTCAAGGAAGTCCATTGATAGGCTTCCAGTTCCAGAGCCTTCTTTATATATGCATCAGCTTCTGCCTCCCGGCCGGCTTGAAAGCATAGATATGAAGCAAGCAAATAACTTGCAAGTACTTCTCTGTCCAGATATTTTTCTTGAATTGCTATTGCCTTCTGCAGTTCGCAATATGAAGTTGAAAGGCGTTTCGAGGCAGCATCCACAAGGGCCCGATACAGAAAGCAGGCAGAGTCTGATGACCTGAAAACATGCTCTTTGCTTTTATCTGAAGCCTGCTGAATAAAGTATCTCGCTTTTTTCCAGTCACCGCCTATCATATAAGGCTCGGCCAGCACAAGATAAAAGCTGTCCTTTATCCAGAGAGGCTCACTGCCCCCATTTATCAAATCAATATACGTTTTTGTTGATTCTTCGAGTGATTTCTTTTGACCAAGCATCACTGCAGCTTTCATCTTTAAAGGTAATATATTCATAGCCTGCTCTCTTGATAGATTCTCAGACTTGAAAGCACTATTGCAGAGTTCTAACACTGCAGTTGCCTTTTTCTCGGCCAGAAGCAGCTCAATTTTGTTTGTAACTATACTCTGCAAATCATCAGGACGGTCGATAGTTTCGAGTCTTTTTTCCTGGGCTAGAATAAGTTTTCTTGCAGCAGCAAAGTTTCGAAGCCTTGTATATGCTGAAATCTCCTTTGAAATAGAGTTATCGAAGTCTTCTGCAAATGCGCCGTTTTTTATACCGGGGAAATGCTTCAAAGCTAGTTCTTCGGATCTTCTGGCATGATTGAGCGCCTCTTTAAAATCATGGACCATGAAATAGTAATATGAATAGCATGCTTCTACATGTCCCTTATAAGCAGGCTCGTCGGCACTCAACAATTTCTCCGTCAATTTGAAAGCCAAATTCAGATTGCCGCTTGAAAGAGCTTTCTGGGTTTCGTCGAAGGTGGCATGCGTTAGAGCCTCAGCAGGAAGCTCCTCGAAATGCACTTTTGAATCAGTCCATTTTTCCGTCAAAGACGGGTACTCTTTCTTTGAGATACTGTCCACTTGATGCTTTGATGTCCAGAAATTTAAGGCAGTTATGCTGAGCCCTGCTACGACCAGAAGGAAAAGCACAGTACCAAGAGCACTGCCAGTGCTTTTTTCTGCACGCTGGTTCAGATCTAAAGTCTCAAGAGCGCATCTTAGTTCATCGGCACTTGCATAACGATCACTGGCTTTCTTTCTCATAGACCTTTCCACAAGCGAGATCAGGTCTTTTGGACTCCCACGAGAGAATCTCGAAAGCGTTACAGTTTTTGCGTGTACCTGCTTATACATGAGCTCATAACTGCTCTCGGCAATAAAGGGGGCTCTTCCTGCCAGACACTCATACATAACGCAGCCAAGCGAATAAATGTCGCTTCTTACATCAAGTTCCTCTAGATTGCACTGCTCCGGGCTCATGTAAGCCGGACTGCCCAGCAAATCGTTGGTTTTTGTCAGGGTTGCATTACCACCGTTTTCACCAAGGATCTTAGCAATACCAAAATCGCCAAGTTTGCAGATCAGGTTCCTGTCGTGGTCTTCGGACAGAAATATATTTGCCGGTTTGATATCCCGATGGAGAAGGCGATGTTCATGAGCAAAAGCAAGACCTGAAAGCAACTGCAAAAAAAGGGAGCGAAAGAGCGGTATCGAAAGAGTTTTATTCCTTCTTAAGTATTCTTCGAGGGTTTCGCCCGCAACCCTTTCCATAACAATATAGAAACTGCCGTCTTCAAGCCTGCCGCTTGCAAATGTCCTGACCAAATTCTCGTGTTCGAGCCTGCTTGCAGCTCTTGCCTCCTGCAAGAAGCGCTGAATTCTCGCCTCGTCGTTTTCATCGTGAGTAAGGCTGAGGACTTTCAGTACGACGTCCTTAGCCAACATTCTATTTGTAGCAAAATATACGATACTCGAGTGGCTCCTGCAAAGGAGTCTCTCAATCTCATATGTCCCGGCTACCAGGTCGCCGGGTTCAAGCACTCCGGTTTTATTGGATTCAAGAGTCAATGCGCCCGAGCCCTCCTCCCAGAACCATTATGAAGCTTCCTTGTGACTTTCCAGTGAACTATGAATGCTCAACTCTAACACAGTCATTCTTCCAGCCGATGTGGACTTTTCAAAAATCTGAGAAGATGGAAAATAAGGAAGACTGTCCTTGCTCCGCTTTTACTTTGGAAGCGAGGTGATTAAAATGAATATTTCCAAAAGAAAGGTCGGGCGTTTACTTGCAAACTACTGGCTTAAAACCCTGAAAAAGATAGAACGGGGCAATTCCAACTTTTGTGGGACCCTTAATGATCCGGACTTGAAAAGAAAAATTGCTGCTTTGCTCGGCAAAAATAAAAAGGGCTGCTTTGTTAAAAAGCAAGAACTCCGCGACGGCATCAGCCAGTCAGCTTGATTGAATTCATGAGGACGGCAGTTGATTTCAGCCGTCCACTCACTCTTGAGAATGATACGTCACTTAGATGCTTACCCTATGATTGAAATGCAAGACAAACGCAGAAAAGCGTCTTGAAAGGGGGGCATTATGAGTCCGCTAAGCTTACAAGAACTGCTGGAGGCAGCAAAACATAAAGCCTACTTTGCCGACCATCAGGGCGAATTTCCTTTTCCAATTGACGGCAGCGAATGGTCTCGCCTGGTATCGACCAGAATTAGCCATGAACATCATTTGAACTTTGACAAACATCGAGTTCAAGATTTCTGGACCTGGCTCCATCATAGTTCCGGTCCGGTAAAAAGACAGAGAAAAACAATCCAGAGAGCTTTACACCACTGGTTCTTGCTGGGAAGCGACTCTTACGGTTTGCCATGGTATGAATACGGAAAAGAAACCAACCGTCAGATTGCCTGGACGGCGTTGCATAATTTGCAGAGAATGAAAGAACAGAGCGAACTGTCTGAGGTTGAATCCGACTGGATGAAAGATTCGTCGGCTGCAAAAGTATGGCTGCCTAAATCTAGCAAACACTGGATCGGCGGTGATGCTGAAAACTGGGAGCCACGTCCAAATCCCAGATTGAAAGCAGGAGTTTATCCGGATGAGCAAGAACTAAACCAAACGATTGCAATCATGGATGATCTCAAAGATTCACCATTCCCGCTCCTCGAGGCAGATGATTTAGAAAAGATTGAAGAAATCGAAGACGAGGTCTTTTACCTTCCAGACAGAACCACAAAAGCCGCAATAGAAGACTCTCTACGAAACAAAAACTAAATCCCGAACCGAACCGCTTTTAAGACAAGAGCGGCCTTTGCCCGATACTACAACAAGAAGATTTCAATCCCTTGCTCAATCACTTTCACCTGCAAGCAAAGGAACTGAATCGCTGCATTTACGCAAATTGAAAGCGCCTCTTAGAATCAGAATCAAGAGTGGGATAACACCTCCACATACAAAAACCAGGTCACCGGCGACCCTGAGCCAAGTAAAACTCTGGAAAGCTTGAGAATGAACGAATTCATAGCTACGCGCATACCAGAAGCCATGCTGATAGCTGGCAATCATTTGTATGATTCCGGCAGGAAAAATATTCAGAACAAGCATTAAAAGAAGACCGCCATTAAGACAATAAAATGAGCATTTTACCAGCCTATCGCTCCAGGCATCGGGCTTGATTAAATAGCGCGAGCAAAAAAGTATGGCGGCCACAGCAAGCATGCCATACACACCCATAAGTGCTGCATGACCATGATTTGAAGTCAGATAGGTCGCGTGTTCGTAATAACTCACAATCGGCATGTTAATTAGAAAACCGAAAACTCCGGCTCCTAGAAAATTCCAAAATCCGACTGCTAGCAAAAACATCATTGCCCAGTAATGAGAAAAGTTTTTCATAGAGCCATTAACACTGGCAAGATCTCTGAACTTCCAGGCTTCTACGGTAAGCAGGGTAAGCGGCACCACTTCCAGTGCCGAAAACATGGAACCAAGAGCCATATTTATAGCCGGCTGGGCAGTCCAGTAATAATGATGCCCGATCCCGATGATACCGCTTCCAAGATAAAGAATGATGTCCAGATAAATAACCGAAAGTGCGGATCTGGCAGACACCATCCCAAGACTGTGAAAAAAGTATGCAACTATGATCGTTGTATACAACTCGAAAATGCCTTCCACCCAGAGATGCACCACCCACCAGCGCCAGAAATCAGCTACAGTGAAATTGGTAGCGGGATTATAAAGAAGACCGAAGCTGAAAAAAATCGGGATTGCAACCACGCCGTAAAGAAGCATATGAGGTAAGCCGCCCGGATCCGATCCTTTCAAAATCGGTCGGATGCTTCTAAATATGATGAAGGCCCAGAGAACCATGCCCACTGTCAGAAGTATCTGCCAGACCCGTCCGAGTTCAAGATACTCCCAGCCCTGGTGCCCGAACCAGAACCAGAGATTTCCGAGCATGTTTTTCACTCCCAGCCACTCACCGAAAATCGACCCGACTGCAACTATACAAACAGCCAGAAAGAGTATTTTTACCAGCCAGTGCTGCCCTTTAGGCTCATGCCTGGAAAGAATCGGTGCAATAAACATGCCGCCTGCAAGCCATGAAGTAGCAATCCAGAAGATAGATAGCTGCAGATGCCAGCTGCGGGTGATACTGTAAGGGAAAATATTCCTTATATCCAGACCGAAAAAGCCGGTTGCTTCAACAACGTAATGAGCGGATAAAACCCCGAAAGCTGTTTGAAACAAAAACAAGAGAGCCACAACCACAAAGTAAGGATAAACACTCATCTGTGATCTCGAAGGCAAAAACTCTTCGACATTGTCATTGAGCTTTCTGTTTTGATCGGGTGCCCAGCCGATATCAGGATAAGCCCCCAGTAGAAACTGTGCCAGACCAATACCGCCTACAAGCATGATTAAACTGAGCACGCTCCAGAGAAACACCTGAAAATCCGGCTTGTTGCCAGCAAGCTCGTCAGGCGGCCAGTTATTTGTGTAGGTGTAATCTTTGCCTGGTCTTTTTGTTTCACAAGCCCAGGCAGTCCAGGCGAAAAATTTAGCCAGCTGGCTCAGTTCCTTTTGGTCTTTTATATAATTTGCCGGCACCGGCAATATACTCTCGCTTGTAAAAAGAGTTCGATAGTAATTTGATAGCTCCTGAAATGCCGCTGCCTGACTTTTTGTGAATTTGAGCGTCCGCTTGTCCGGATCATAACGATTTTCCTTTAGCTCAATCACCATGCGCTGGGCAAGGTCTTTTTGAGTTCCTGAATCAAGTGCCTGATAGGGCTTTGCATATTGCTCTACTGAAGCTACTTTCAAACAGATATCGGCCTGCCGGTGCAAATAGTCGGCACTGAAATCAGGTCCATTGTAGGCTCCGTGCCCGTATACTGAACCAAGGTCCATTAGCCCATATTTTTGAAAAACAGCCTGGCCTTCCAGTATGTCTTTGCCGCTAAAGAGTTCCCTGCCATTTAGATCAATAATCTTTTCAGGTATGGGCGGAGCTTGAGTACTGGCTTCATGGCCCATGAATATCAGGGTGGAAAAACCAAGAATCAGAATTGTCAAAACAGCGAATTTCCAGGGCCAGGACATTGTTAATTTCTCCCAGGTCAAGTATTTGAGATTCTGCCAAACAGAGCCTTGATCTGCATCAGTCTAAAGATTGAGAAGCTTACTTACAAGATTCACTCAATTGAAAGAACACAAGCTCACCGAGTTTCAGTCTCCAGCTGCAAGGGCGGATCTCGACAATGAACTTGGCCGCAAGCTAATGCGTAAGCAGGATGAATTTTTTTTCAAAATCCTGTTTGATCTGAGCATCCAGAAAAATCGCAGGACTCTATTATGAAAGTACTTGCATATCTAAAGAGATTTATTTTCACGGCTATCATGCTTTCATTAGCTATCCAGCCGGCTCTATCAGCGACACTACCGGGCTTTTCACTCAATCAACTCCCTCCTGTGCATTCTTCTTCGATACATAACCCAAAAACGAATTTGCCGCTGAAAAAAGAAAGCGAAGTCAAAAAGGGAAGGAACAATACGGCTGAGTCCACTAAGAACCTTCAACAGATTGCTCAATGGATCAAGGTTCCGGATTGGCTTTCCGGAAGCTGGCAAAGCGAAAATCAAACGATCATAGCTGCTTATGACTATCGAAAGAAGGAAGCGCTTAAAGATTTGCCGCAAAAAATAGCTATCAAAAGACTGAGCAAAATAGGCTCACAAAAGGACAGAGAATCAAGGGTCTGGCACCTCGGGGCTCCCAACAGCAGAATTATTGAAACAGCCAATTACACTGAATATCAAACAATAGAAAGCATAAAGCAGGTTTTCGAAAGTCCTACTGCATTTGCAATCAAAACAAAGGCGGTCATTTCAAGAGTGAGCAAAGATGGAAACGAGCTACTGGATGCTTTCAAAGAAGAAACAAGCACAAGCTATACTCCAATATGTGACGGGCTGATTCTCAGCGACTTTCAAATCAATGATTTTGACCTTCAAGGCAAAGCGATTTTTTCAAGCAAATCAATGTGCATCGAAAAAAGAGTCAAGAATTTCGAGCAGGTCGATGAAGACAGCAGAGGCAATTTAAAAGTCATCTTTCACGAATTCCTGCTTGACTCCGGATTAATGCATCTGATTCCCTGAAATATGCCTGTCACCTAAGATGTCCTTCCTTAATAAGATGCACTGCCTCTTAATGATCCTTCTTAAGGACTAGTTCAATTCAAACAGGCTACATATCTGGAAGGATGCCTGATTTCGGAGCGCTGGATATGATCAAGCTGTATTGCCTTTTTAGCGGTAATTGTCTTGCACTCTACTGACAACAACGAAGATCATATTGAAGCCGTTTTCGACTCCATTCCCGAGGCGCTTGTCGAAATCGGCATAGACAGCCGTATTCTCAGAGCAAACCGGGCCTTTGAAAAGCTTTTTTCTGTGGATGCCAAGAAAGTGATCGGCCGCTCGCTCATAGATTTTACTGATTCACTTAAAGCTATCTGTCCGGCAAACAAGAAAAACGATCATGAATCAAAAGAAGAAAATGAAAGCCCGGTTTCACTGGCAATAAGAAACTCGGATGGTGAGGTATCAGGTTATTGCAGTTTCACGGACAAAAATCAGAACGAAAGATATCTGGGTTGGGTGCTCTGCCCGCTGGAGTTCCGGGGCGCCGCCCGAGGACGACTATTGACCCTCATGGACCTGACCGAAAAACAGGAACTCAAAGCTGCACTTTTGCATCAGCATGAGGACTTTCTGGCAGTACTGAACCACAGGCTCAGAACCCCGGTGCTTGCAGCCAATCGCGTCATCCATCTGATGCTCGACGGTCAGTTCGGTGAAATGAGCGAAGAACAGAAGCAGGTGATTTCGCTCATGGGTGACAACATGGCTGAAATCAACAGGCTCATGGTTATGATCATGGACATATACCGATTCAGAACCGTGTCCAAGGTGCTGAGCTTCGCTCCCTGCCGCATAGACTCGCTTTTGAAAGAACTGCTTGCCGGCGTAAAAAAAGCAGGGCTCAAGATCGAAGTAGAGAACAATTGCCCTCAAGCAGTGCTCAATTGCGACAGAGACGAAATTTCAATCATGCTCAGCCATCTGATTGAAAATGCAGTCAAGTATGCACAGAGTCGGGTTACAGTACAAGTTGATCAAATCAGCGGTGATAGGCTGCAAATTCAGGTGGAGGATGATGGGCAGGGTATTAAAGACAAAGATATTAAAGACCTTTTTAACCGCTTTTATCTGATCTCAAAGGACGGTAAATATGCTGCCACAACCGGAGCCGGTCTCTGTCTTTGTGCCGAAATAGCAAAAGCTCACGGCGGCGAAATCAGTTGCCAGAGCCGGAAGGAAAAGGGAACATCCTTTCTTGTTCGCCTGCCTCTTTCTCATAATGGTCACGAGCTTTGATTCTATACTCAGGCACAATAATAATGTTTGCTCCTTCCAAGATAATTGTCTATATTTATTAACTGGACAGGAAGCGGAGGCCATAGTCGTGCAAGTTACGCTCCTGGGTGCTGCATATGAGGTAACCGGTTCAGCTTACTTGCTTGAAACCGGACGAAACAGAGTTCTTATAGACTGCGGACTTTTTCAAGGCAGCCAGAAACTTGAGAAATTGAATCATATACCGGCACTTGTCAAAGCTGAGAAGCTCGATGCGGTTTTGCTCACTCACGGACATCTGGATCATTGCGGCAGGTTGCCGCTTTTGTTGAAAGCAGGCTACTTCGGCCCTGTATATGCAAGCCCCGGCACAATTGACATCGCGAAACTGATTTTAAGCGATGCGGCAAGGATTCAGGAAGACGATTGTGCCAGAGAAAATCGCAAACGCAGCCGCCTTGGACTTGAAGCTGTCAAACCGCTTTTTTCGCAGAAAGACGTATTGAGAGTTTTCAATCAGTTTAAGGAAATCGAATACAACAAGAACATACGGGTATGCGAGTCTGTAGAAGCTTGTTTTGTGGAAGCAGGACACATACTTGGTTCGACTTCCATAATCCTCAATCTGACTGATGAAAATCAGCTGCGAAAAAAGCTTGTTTTCTCCGGTGACATCGGCCAGTGGGACACTCCGATTGTAAAGGACCCGACAATCATTAGAGAGGCAGACTGGGTTTTTGTCGAATCTACTTACGGAAACAGGGATCATCGTACGTTATCTGAAACGGTCGAAGAATTTGAGAATCTGCTCTTGAGGGCATCAGAAAGAAAGGGAAAAATCCTGATCCCGACTTTTGCAGTCGGCCGCACTCAGCAAATTCTTTATCATCTGGCGGAGTTTTTTCGCAAGAAAGTAATAGACACTATTCCTGTTTATCTGGACAGCCCCATGGCGGCAAAAGCAACAGAACTATATGCCAGGCACCCGGAACTCATGGATCAGGAAGCATACGACCTGCAGGAGAGCGGCCAGCTAAGAAGAGATCTGAGAAGCCTGAGAACCTGCATCAAGCCCGAGGAGTCACAGGCACTCAATTCAGTGGAAGGACCCTGTATTATTCTTGCTGGCTCGGGTATGTGCAACGCCGGCAGAATTCTTCATCATTTCAGGCATAATTTAAGCAATGAGAATACGGTAGTAATAATCGTAGGCTACCAGGCCAGGGGCTCACTGGGACGCATGATGCTCGAGGGAGCAAAAAGAGTCAAGATTTTCTCAGAAACCATACATGTAAACGCGGAAGTCAGAGGTCTTGGCGGCTTCAGCGCCCATGCAGGCCAGACAGATCTATTAAGATGGCTAAGTTTAATGGCTGAACAAAACGCTCAGCTGATTCTCACCCATGGAGAAAGCGTTCAAATCAACGAATTCGCTCGCAAAATTGAAGAAAGATTTTCAATCCGACCTCTGCGCCCGAAATTAGGCGATTGTTTGCAGATCAACTAAAATCTGTGCTTTATTTACTTGATTTACTTGTAGATTGCCTGCCCGAGATTCTGTGCTCTGCTATGCATTGCATAAGAAACACTTTCTTTCATTGCTTCCAGCACTTCTTCATTGCTTACTTGCGTAAAATCTTCATAGAATCTACCGACTGAATAAAATTCAGCTGGCAGGTGCAGCACGAAAACATCATCACAATGATACAGTAGGTCCTGGTAGCCCTGAAAGCTGATTACAGGCGTTGCCATAACAACCCGTCTTGCACCACGCTTGCGTGCAGTTTCAATTGCAGCAAGCGCCGTTGAACCAGTTGCAACACCATCGTCGACTATAACTGCGATTTTATCAGCAAGCGGTACAGGCTCATATCCTGCTTCTTTGTAGAACTCGCTCTCCAGATTCCTGCATTTATCAACAAGAGCTTCCCCCTTAGATTCTATATAGCTCCGCCAGTCTTCCTCTTTCTCGGCAAACTCCGGATTCAACACATAGATGCCATCTGATGACACAGCACCAATTGCAAATTCAGGCTGCTCCGGATAAGGAATTTTTTTGGCAACTATAAGCTCCAGCCGGCAGCAGATCCTCCTGGCCAGTTCTCCGGCTACAATTGCACCTCCACGGGGAAGACCGATAACAACAAGATCCATTCTGCGCTCGCCAGGGTTTTTCCTGAAAATCGCCCGTTCCACTTTTTCTGCAAGCTCCTGACCGGCAATTTTTCTATTTTTGAACATCTTAATCACCTCCACAAAGGAAGTTTATATGAACAAGCATATTTCTTAGTGCAGAATTTTTCTTCGACCAGCAGGACTAAAAGCTGATTAAATCGCAATCAAGATGGAATTCCTTCTTCGAGTTCTTTGATTTCGAGCATGATCGGCTGGCTCGGCTCGCTGATCGTGCCGTTAACAGATCTTACTTTTACGCCTTTTCCGTAGGTTTTGTCTAACTCCGCCTGATCATGAACGCGGACAAGATTGTACAAAACCGGGGAAATATTCAGAAGCTCGGCCCGGCTGTCACGGTCTGCACGAAACATTGCAAGAGCATCGGCAAAAACCTCAGGCGGAGTGGAAAAGTCAAATGATGCAGGTTTTACAAGCGCAAATTCTCTCAGCTTTTCGGAACTCAAAGTTTTTGCCCTGTCTTTAGCCACAACTTTACCCGCTTCATCAAGCGGTTGCATGCTCGAATTACAACGAATCCATGATTCAGGATCTATCTGCCTGTAAAAATAATTGGGGCCTTCGCTCGATTTGATAAGCCAGGCAGCGCTTGTATCAGGGTGTTTTATTCGAGTCATATGACCGTTTAGAGTCATATCAACTATATTAGGATCACCCACAAACTTGAAACCCAATTTGGCAGCCATCGGCCAGCGCCAGCTTTCTTTTGGGTTCCAACCCATTCTATAAGCCGAGTTATGCGAAAACTGGTGCATGAGATTCTCTTCAAGCGTATGCCCGAAAGTCACACCTTTTCTTGGTTCCACGAAAATCGAAGGTTTACCCGTGCCATCAAGCCCCCACTCACTTGCAGAAAATGGTTTGATTTGCTCAAGGAAGTATATGTTTACGCCTTTAGATCTTGCGTTTGCTCCAATCAGCTGGCTGGGCTCCGAATGGGCAAGTGCATAATCAAGAACTTCTAGCTCGGAAAGCTTGGGCGCACGCACAGGCACGCAGTGTTCAGTCTGGTGCATCTGACCGTAAGCACTCTGGCTGACAGCCGAGCCTGAACGACCAATCTTCACACCATAAATTTTTTCCAGAGCCAGAATCTTGTCTTCGCGCAGCAATTGGAGCTTTTTTGCCAGTTGTTCGGGAGTACTTGAGAGCGGCGCAGTTGCAATTTCCTGATACTCACCGTGAACATGAGCGCTTATCGAATAACCGTACCAGTTTCGGTCAATAGACACTCCAAACTTGCTTTCCAGCGACTTCATATCCGCACTGCTGCCCAAAAAAACCACACTGCTGGCCACAACAGCTAAAATCGAAGTATAAATATCCATAAAACTCACCGGATAACTAACATTTCAAGACTAACTCGATAGAGTGAAATGCGCATCAGGCGTAAGTCGCAGTTTCTCAGCAAAAGTCGATTTCTCAGTCATTCTAAAGAATGATTCTGATCGAGATTCTTGACAAAGCTGATTGAGCTGCCCTGCATTCAAAAACCTGTAAGCTGACTGGCGGGTCCGCTTAAGATATACTGCAAGGTTGGCAGTTGGTTTTGAATAAAAAGAAAAACAATGGCAAGAAAAATCCTGATTTTATCCGCTTCTATCGGCACAGGTCATATTAGAGCAGCCCAGGCGATTGAAAAAGCCCTGAAAACACTCGACCCTGATCTGCATGTAAGACACGAGGATGCACTCGAATTTGCAAATCCGGCTTTTGCTCTCTTTTACCAGAAAGCCTATAATGACCTGGCTAAAAAAGCTCCTGAAATCATGAGCTTGATAATCGACAGCTCTGAAAAGAGCTGGCCGGCCGACGAGCATGGCATAGCCTTTGAGAGATGGAATGCTCAGGCGCTTGTAAAGGCAGTTAGCGAAGAAAAACCGGATCTGGTTATTTGTACACATCCCTTACCTGCAGACCTGATTTCATGGATGATCTGCAAAAAAAAGCTCTGGGCGCAACACGCAATTGTAATAACCGACTTCGACCTGAACCCGATGTGGCTCTGCCAGCACTATTCAAGGTATTTCGTAGCTATTGAAGAAGCAAAACAGTATCTGATTAATATCGGCTACAAAGGCGAGAATATTGAAGTTTCCGGCATCCCGATTGACCCGGTTTTTTCTGAGAATAAAAGCAAGCAAGATATGAGGAAAAAATACGGACTTGATCCGCAAAGCGACATTTTGCTCCTTTCTGCCGGTGGCATGGGTCTGGGCCCGCTGGAAGAAATGATGCAGTCATTGATAAGACTTAAGGGCAAGACGCAGATAGTTGCAATCTGCGGCAAAAACGAGTCGATGAAAGCAAGCCTTGACGAATTTGTTGAAAGGCAATCTCTACAAAAACGAGTAAGAGTTTATGGTTTTACCAGGCAAATAGACGAACTTATGAGCGCTTGCGACATAATCGTTGGTAAACCCGGTGGGCTTACAAGTGCCGAATCACTCGCAAAAGGCCTGGTTTTTGTGATTGTAGATCCGATACCGGGTCAGGAAGAACGCAATTCAGATCATCTGCTCGAGGAAGCCGTTGCAATCAGATGCAATGATATTGAAATTCTACATTACAAAATTACCAGGCTCTTGAATGAGAAAAGCAAGCTATTGAGAATGAAAGAAGCAGCGCGCTCTTTTGCAAAAGCAGAATCCGCGCATTACATCGCCAGGGCGGTTCTTGCTGAAAGCGGCTTTGAAAGCTGGACAAACGAAGTACACCCGCTTGATCACAAATGCGAACTTCTTATTGAAAAACTGGATTTCCGCCCAGGGCTTTCAAGAATCAAAGAGCATTTAAAAAAAACACTCCATTATTGAAGTCATCGATCAAGATTAAGAGTCATAATCAAGCAATGCCCTGAGCTTCTCCGGGTCTGCCTCCAAACGCAACTTTCTCATAGCTTTAGCTTCAATCTGTCTTACTCTTTCTCTGCTCAAGTTAAGCTGCTGCCCCACGGCCTGCAAGGTTTTCGGATCAGAGCCCGCAAGACCGAAACGGAGCACTATTACTTCACGCTCGCTTTCACTCAAGACTGAAATAACCTTCCTTACCCCTTCAGAAAGCAATTTTTTTGAAATAGCTTCTTCTGGTTTGGGGCTGCGGTCATCCTCAATAAAATGAGAAAGTGGTTTGTCGAATTCTTCACCCAGCTGCGCATCAAGTGATACAAGCTTTTTCTCGGCAGACATGAGCATTTCAACCTTAGCAACATCGATGCCGGCAAGAGTGGCTATCTCTTCAATGCTTGGTTTGCGCCCGTGTTTATAAGCAAGTGTTTTGACGGCCTTGTGAATCTGGCTCAAGGACTCGCTTACATGTACAGGTAAGCGCACCGCCCTTGATTTGTCTGCAAGAGCTCTGGTGATTGCCTGCTTGATCCACCAGGTTGAGTATGTCGAGAATTTGAAGCCTTTTTCAGGATCGAACTTTTCGGCCGCCCTTATCAAACCGAGGCTGCCTTCCTGGATCAGATCCTGAAAGCTGAGCCCCCGCTCGCGATACCTTTTGGCAATACTTACCACCAGACGCAAATTGGCATTGATCAGTTTACGGCGCGCAAGATCATCGCCGGCTTTCATCGCCCTTGAAAGCTGTATTTCTTCCTTACCGCTGAGCAACTTATGCCTTCCTATTTCTTTTAGATAAATCCGGAATGAGTCTTCACAGCTTTCAGACTGGCTTTCAAATTGCTCGCTGCCTTCATTGCTATCAGCGCTTTCAGATCTGGCTGCAGGATCGGCATCGCTTAGAGAGTCCCTGTCTGCAAGCAGCTCAAGACTATCTTCCAGAGGCGACAGAAAAAGCGAGTCGAATACCTCCGAATCCGATAATACCTGTGTTTTTCGTTCTCCGATTTTGCTTTGATTTCTCATGATATTTTCTTGCTTCAAGCAAGCTTTTAAGACGACAGGGATTGCCGCAAGAAAGCCCTGCGGTCCGTTGTCATACATACATACTGCAGTATAACAACGAGCAATTATTACCGCCAGCTTTCAATAAAAAGCCCGGTAACAATTCTTGAAGGCAAATTCACCCTATTTGAGATTCTGAAGAAATTGTTTCTTTACTCGATTGCAGCAGCAATTGAAGGTAGAAGCAATTATAGGATCCCTCAGCGCAGTTGGGCTGCAAATCACTATGCTTAAAGTAAGAGTTTCACAAGTTGGCTGCGATGCTCAGACCGGGCAGGCAGTTGTTTTATTAAATGAGCCGGCATGCCAGAAAGTACTTCCTATCTGGATTGGTCTGCCTGAAGCTACAGCCATAAGTTGGGCTCTTCAAGGAGTCAAAAGCGAAAGGCCACTGACACATCAGCTACTTTCAAATACAATCGATTGCCTGAATTTCGACGTAGAAAGAGTCGAAATTTCAGAGCTGAAAAATAGAGCTTTTCTTGCAAATCTCTATTTGCTAGAAAAAGACAGAAATGAAAAGAGCCGTTGTAAAAAGAAAAAGGACCCTCGCTCGATTGTTATAGACGCAAGGCCTTCGGATGCAATTGCAATTGCACTTCTTAATCAGGCTCCCATATTCGTAGACGAATCCGTTTTTGAAGAGGCGGCAGTGGCAGTCGAGATTAGCGACTCTCAAAAGGACGTAGCAAGTGCAGGCCGTTCAAGAGAAGAAATCGAAAAAGATGACAATTTGTTTGCAAAATTCCTTGAAGAAGTTAAAGCTTCCGACTTTAAACTGCCTGACGATCAAAAGGAATCATAGAAAAATTCCTCTCAGAGTCATCTTGTTTCCGGCAGAGTTCATTAAGGTCGTCCTGATCCAGGCTTTCCTTTTGCATGAGAAGATCTGCTGCAGCGTCAAGCAGGTTCCGCCTTGCTTTCAGCAGACGCAAAGCCCGCTCCAGCGCTTCGTTTATCAAACTTCTTACAGCATTGTCGATTTCTTTTCTGGTTTCTTCAGAAAATTGCCTGCTTTCAAGATATGACTGTGCCCCGCTAAGATATGGCGAGCTTTCACTTTCATAGCTTACTGGTCCAAGCGACTTCACCATGCCATAGCGAGTAACCATGCTTCTTGCAATCTCACTGGCTTTCACAAGGTCGTCTGCTGCACCGGTTGAAATTTCCTCAAAAACAATCATTTCTGCTGCTCTGCCACCAAGCAATACTGCAAGCTTGTTCTTAAGCTCGCTTCTCGACATCAAGAATCTGTCTTCGGTAGGTCTCTGCATTGTATAGCCAAGCCCAGCGATACCTCTGGGAATGATCGAAACTTTGTGAATCGGGTCAGTTCCCGGAATTGAAATCGACACCAGTGCATGACCCATTTCATGAAATGCAACTACTCTTCTTTCATGCGGGTTTAAAAGGCGGTTCCTTTTTTCCAGCCCGGCAATCACTCGTTCCAGAGCCAGCGTGAAATCGCAGGCTTCGACGGCATCGGCGTTTCGTCTTGTGGCAAGCAGGCTGGCTTCGTTAACCAGATTTGCCAGATCAGCACCTGTGAATCCCGGAGTTGCAGCAGCAATTTCATCGATATTCAGCCCTGCTTCGTTTATGACATTGCGCAGGTGCACTCTCAATATTTCAGCCCTGTCTTTTTTGTCCGGCCGATCGACAAGAACATGGCGGTCGAAGCGCCCTGCTCGAAGTAAGGCCGCATCAAGTATTTCCGGACGGTTAGTTGCCGCAATCAAAATCACTCCCTGTTTGGGATCAAAACCGTCCATCTCAACTAAGAGCTGGTTGAGCGTTTGTTCCTTTTCGTCATGGCTGCCACCACCGATGCCGCCCAATCCTCTGGCCCGGCCCAGGGCGTCTAACTCATCTATAAATATTATGCAAGGTGCATTTTTCTGAGCTTGACTGAAAAGATCCCTTACTCTTGCAGCACCGACTCCTACAAAAAGCTCCACGAACTCGGAGCCGCTAATTGAAAAGAACGGCACTCCCGCTTCTCCGGCCACCGCTCTTGCTAATAAGGTTTTACCTGTGCCGGGTGGCCCTACAAGCAAGATGCCTTTGGGCAGGTGTCCTCCGAGTCTGGTGTATTTTTCCGGCTCTTTCAAAAAACCAATGATTTCCTCAAGTTCTTCTTTTGCTTCAACAAGACCGGCAACATCATTAAATGAAGATTTGACTTTGTTCTCCATATAAACCTTTGCTTTGTTCTTTGAAATTGATGAGAATCCAAAGCCCATGCCGTCCTTTCCAGCTCTGGAAGAAAAAAGACCCATGAGCATAAAGATAATGAATGGGGCAAGCAGCCAGGGCAGAATCTCGCCAAATATGCTATTTTCGAGCCTGGCTTCGAATTTTATACTTTTTGAGTTCAATCGTTCGGCAAGCCCCGGGTCTTCAAGACGCACAGTCATAAAACTCTTGTCTTTTTTGTTCTTGAACTTGCCTCTTACCTGTTTTTCGCTGATTACAAGATCGTCAACTTCTCCTTTTTCAACATAATTGATAAAGCTGCTATAGGGGATGCTTTCCACCTGTGCTGAAATAAGCGAGCCTGTAAGAAAAAGCGAGCCGATATAAATAGCAAATATGATGATCCAGGCACTAAAAAAGCCTTTGAGCCCGGGTTCCGGCTGCTTGCCACTGCCGCCTCCGGAATCGGCTGCTTCACCGGTTGGTTCTTTAGTTCTTCCGCCATCGGTTTCCACAGGCTCTTCAGCAGGCTCTTTAGCAGCTACTTCGACAGGGGCTTTTCCTGTTTCAGTCCAGTTTTCTTGCTCCGGGGACTGCTTTGCTGAATTCTCAATTCCTGAAACTGGCAGCTTCTTCGTTTTATAGGATTCAGATTCATCATTCATTTCATTCACCGGTTCTGCGCTTTGCATCTCTGAATGCGAACTTACAGATCACAATTGAGATTTATCTTGATTCTTGCATGCAAATCCAAGCTGCGCCTCCATCCTGGAGACTATTTGCTTAGTCTTTTGAACGGTCCTTGCCTAATCCATTTTCTCTAGACTTTATTCTTTTTCCAGAGCACGATTCCAGCGCACAATCACGAACTTCTCATTTTTGGAAGGCTTGATTTCAAGCTTGCCGTTCAACGCTCGATTTATTGCCTTACCAATCCTTTCAGCCAGGCTGCAGGTTGTAGTCAGAATATGAATTTGATCGCCACTGTCTTCCAGAGTCGCTATGCGAGAAAGCGGATTTTCATGGAAGGCCTTTGCGGCAGTATGATAGATGGTTCCATAAATCATCTCCTGATTTGCTGCCAGTAAAGGACTTTTCAAAAACACCTCACCTTCAAGAATGCCGCTTTCTACCCTTTTGCAGCCTGGGCAGAGAACATAACGAACAAGTTCGTCAGCTGCAAATTCCTGATACATACGGCTGTCAGCAAACCAGTGCTTTCTCATGCCTACTGCTGAACATTCCCTGCAGATTTCAACTCCTGCCTGGGTTTTGAACTTTGGTTTCATTTTTGCATCTGCGTATAATCTTTCACTTGAATGACCGATTTCCGGTCTTTGCTTTGATCTGTTTGCAGTTTTCATATCGATTCCTCTGAAAAATCATGTTGCGGTCGTTTGCACCTTTTCTTGCGATCCGGCTTCTTCATACAAAGTTGCATGTGACTCTGCCCTTTCTCTCAACAAGAGTACCGGGCAAAGCGATGTGCAGAGAGCTGCCATCGACACACTTCCAGGCACGAATTTTTGAAGCGCAGGCCGGTAGCGGCAACCCAGAATGAGCAGATCTGCACCCCAGAGCCTTGCGTTTTCAACAATTGCATCTTTGGGATCACCCTCAACAATTTCTTCTTCAATATGCGGAGAGTGATACTTGTCTCTCATTTTCAGCGCCATCCGTCTGAGCCTGGCAGCATGAACTTTGAGACTATCTTCGTAAAACTCTTTTGCCGCATCTGATGGCGGAAAGAATGAACGATTCGGGTTCTTAAGCACATTAATCAACTTAAAATGAACCGGTTGCTTCCACTTATGACCTATTACAAAGTCAATGATGCTTTCTGATAGACCTGTTTCGTCCAGTGCAATCATTATGCGTTGAGGAGTTTGAACCCTGTATTCCTTGTGCAGCCTCTTGATAATCTCACTGCTCGAGAGGCTATGTGCATCAAGCTTGTTCCATGTTTCAATCACGCTTGAATCGGGCTTGATTAATAGAACCGGACATCTTGACTCATTAACCAGCATCAGCGATACGCTACCAAGAAAGAAACGACTGAATCCGCTGCGCCCGTGTGAGCCTGCCACGATCAGGTCGGCGCCCAGTTCATTTGCAGACGAAATAATTTCATCCTTAATACGACCGCAAATGACCTCGCCTGAAACATTGTGGCCAGGCAAGCCTTCCTGCAGTGAAGCCACAAACTCGTTTACAATATTTGCTGCTTCGGCCTTGATTTCAGCAAAAGGCGGCTCGAGAATGCTCGATTGTGGTGCTGGCACTGCATCCTCGCTCGATTCTAAAAAAAACGGCTCCAGTACATGCACAACATGGAACTGGGTTGAGTCCGGCCAATGATGTTCAGAAATGAACCTTGACATTGCTGAACCAAAGAGAAGATCTTCTACTGCTACCAGAACTTTCATAAAACACACTCCATTTAAATTATGCTCCTAAATTCTTCATATGTCGCATATTTAGCCATGCATCCGGGAAAGCAAATCAAGCGTTTCCTTTGCTGCTTCTTTATCCAGCACGGTCAGAGCCATTCCTGAATAAAGTAAAACCCAGTCTCCCGCTTGCGGAGGATCACATGCCAGAAAAACCTGCCGGCGCTCGCCATACACTTCCACCTCGGCGCGTTGCCCGCAAATCGAAATTACTCTAGCCGGCACCGACAGACACATCCTCTTTCTCCTTTATCTCGGCTTTGTAAGACGAGAATTCCTTTTCCAGCCAGGCAAGCCAGAGGTCAATGCCTTCACCGGTTCTGGCACTTACTTTGAATATCTCGGCGCGGCTGTTCAGATCACGTACTGCTTTTTCAGCTCGCTCGATATCGAAGTTCAAAAATGGCAGCAGGTCGCACTTGCTGAATATAACCAGATCGCAATTTCGAAATATGACCGGATACTTGATTGGTTTATCGTCACCTTCGGCAACAGACAGAATCACAGCTCTTCTGTGCTCACCGAGCTGAAACTCAGCCGGACAGACCAGGTTTCCCACATTCTCAATAAGAAGCATCTCAGACCTTATTTTTTCAGCATGAAGCAAGCGGGCAATCATGCGGGCATCGAGGTGACAGCTGCGTCCGGTGCAAATCTGAAAAACTTCGGTATTTAAGGCACGCAACCTGAGGGCATCAAGCTCTCCGACCATGTCGCCTTCAATCACGCTCACTGAATGCTTTTTTGCAAGTCTTTCAAGACTGGCTTCAAGCAGCGTGGTTTTGCCCGCGCCCGGAGCACTCATCATATTAAGCACAAAGCAGGCAATTTCATCAAAGTGCTCTCTATTGTGTTCGGCCAGGCTGTCATTATCCGATAGTATTTTTTCAAGCATATGCTCATCTAATGACTCGTGCATGCTTTTTGCTCCTTTGAATTTAGTGCCAGCAAACTCAACTTTACGATTTCCAGTTCTTCCCCCTTTATCAATTTGCCAATTCCCGAACCGCAGTCCGGGCAGCAATATGAAAGAGAAAAATCAGGATGGTATTTATGCCCGAATCTCCTGCATACAGCAGCTGCCTTAACCGTATTGCAATAAAGCATGCAACCGCCGAAGCCTTTATAAAGACCCTTCAAACTGTCGAAAGCAAAAGCAAGCGACTCCATTTCTACATTGCGAAACTCGCCGATTCGAAGCTCAATTGAACCGACTGCATCAGCTTCGGGGTTCTCGCTCAGCTTTCTGGCAGCGATCTTAAGAATTGATTCGGCTATCGTTGCTTCATGCATTTTTCTTCAACTCCTCGATTTCCGCAAGCAGAATCTCTGAGAGCTTAGCTCTTAAGTAAGGCAGAGCATCTTCTAATTCCGGACTCAGACCCTGGCTCCAGGCGTCCGAAGCAGTTTCGACTCCAAAAAAGAAAATGCGCTCGGGAAAGCTCTCAAACCTGCCGAAACGCAATTCATCTAATAAAGAAAACCCGTGGCTGGATCGGAATCCGGACTCTGCTTGTTTCGGCTCTAATACAGGCAGCAAATCTATAAAATAAAAAGATCCGGGCGCCCGGCTATTTATGGCAGTTTTGGTGCTTCTGGCAGTTTTGGTGCTTCTGGCAGTTTTGGTGCTTCTGGCAGCGTTGCTGCTCGTGCCGACGTCGGTACTTTTGCAAGCATCTATTATAATTGCGGTTTTGTGTGCATAAAGGCAATCACATAAATAAGCCGTGTGAGTGCCGAGATCAAATCTGCAAATCTGGTTTGAAATGCTTTCAGAGATTGAATCACTCAATATGGAAGCAATACTATCATCGGCACGCAGACTGTTACCTATGCTTATAAGTACAAGTCCGCCTCTCAAACCTGAATCGGAATGTTGGCACCTGGCTGAGCTTCCCGCTTCAGATTTCCTTATCTCTCCAGCAGCAGTTCCTTTTAACGACACGGATATCGATTCCTGTTTTCTTCGCTCTTTTCTCGGGGCAGTCCGCTCTTTGTGTGTGGGGGACGGACTTTTTTGGACGGTCAGCCGGACTCGGGCTCAATTTACAAGACCCGGTTTATGCTGAACCCTTTACGGTCTCTTTGATCTCCCCTTCTTCTTCTTCCTGCTTTTCTCTGGGTAGTTTAACTACCATCACCGAACAGGGAGCTGCTGAAAGAACAGACATTGAAACACTGCCCAATAAAAACTGACCGATTCCGGTGCGGCCGTGCGAGCCAATTACAATCAGGTCTGCGGGCCACTCTCTGGCAGTTCTAACAATTACTTCTTTTGGCTGTCCGTCGATAACCTCCTCCTTTACAGGGATAGCGGGCAGCTTTTTGGCAATCTCAGTACCTAGAGTCAGCAAAAGACTTTTTGAAGCCCGATGTCTTTCCTCATTGAGATTGTTAATAAGCTCTGTCGGATAGCCGGCCAGGGCACTTACAAAGATAGGCTCGATCGCATGAATGAGCCTTATTTCGCTTCCGTGCGGCCATTGGTGCTCGGCGACGAAGTCGACAATGGCTTCACCAAACTTTTCATCTTCAACTGCAATTAGAATTTTCATGATCTTATTCCTGTGTTATAGCTTCGGGATCTGAATGCCGTATTTTACAGCCAGCATCACTTTTTGCTGCTTGCTGCGGCGCCGACTGTTTCTTCCTTAAGCTTTTTGCCCTGACCGTGCCTGACAACTTCCACTGTGCAATGGGCTCTTTCGGCCACGCTTCTTGAAACGCTGCCCATTAGATTATGCGGGCAAACAGCATGACCGTGGGCCCCGATAATTATCTTATGAGCCTCCCATTCAGCTGCCGCTGCCACAATCTGCTTATGAGCCCGTCCCTTTCTAATTTCAAAATGCACGATTGACCCGGGCACATGATGTTCTATTTTATGCCTGGCTTCACTGCAGAGTTTTTCAAAGTATTTGTGCCGGCGTTCTTCGAGCTCACTTTGCATCTGCGCACAGCCTTCGGCTGCCCAGTCAGAAGCTGACTCTGCAGCACAAATTGGCTCAATTACATGCAATACCTTAAACTCGGTATCAGCCGGCCAGTGCCTGCGCATCACAAGATCCAGCATATGTTGCGAGTACGGTGTATCATCCAGTGCGATCAAGACTCTCATCTTTCATCACCCTCTTTGTTCATTACTTACCAGTTATATATTGACAGGAATGACTGCTTTTCATATCGACCTTAATGCTTAGTCGTCTCCATCCGGGTACTGATATTTAGGCTTTTCAAAATTGTCATGAGTTAAATAAAGGTAAAATTAGATCCCGGTTTCAGATTCGGCTTCAATGCAAAAAGCAAGCAGAAAATCTCGAATAAAACTGAAGGTTACTGGTCTTGTCCAGGGGGTCGGTTTTCGTCCTTTTGTACATAATCTGGCTAGAGACAAGTCTCTGAGCGGTTTTGTCAGAAACAACGGCGCTCAGGTTGATATAGAAATCCAGGGAAAGCAAAGCGAACTCAGCTCTTTTTTGAGCGAACTCGAATCAAAAGCGCCGCCACTTGCTCAAATTAAAGCAATTGAAAGACAGGAGTTGCCTCTTCAAGAAGAATCCGGCTTTTTTATAGACGAAACAATGAACGCAGCTGCAATGAATCTCGCTTGTGAATCAAGATTTGTCGCGGCAGACAGTGCCACTTGCCGGAATTGCCTGAGCGAACTTTTCGATCAAAGCAACAGGCGTTTCCGTTACCCGTTCATTAATTGCTGTGATTGCGGTCCCCGTTTCTCAATTATCAAATCAATCCCTTTTGACCGGGCCGCAAGCACTATGGCCGAGTTTCAGATGTGCAGCGATTGCCTTGCCGAATATGAGAATCCAGAAAACAGGCGCTTCCACTGCCAGGCAAATTGCTGCCCTGAATGCGGTCCCCAACTCGAGTATTTTTGCGGGCAAGAGCGCGCTAGCGGCAGCCTGGCATTAGAAAGAACAGTCGAGGATCTTAAGCACGGCAAAATAATTGCAGCAAAGGGCCTTAGCGGTTTCCATCTCATTTGCGATGCCACAAACGAAGAAGCGGTAAGCAAACTCCGAGAGAGAAAAAGAAGATCAAGAAAACCCTTTGCTCTGATGATGCGCGATCTGGAAATGCTTCATAAGTATTGCAATACAACTGAATTTGAAAAGGAAGCGCTGCTGTTGCCGGAAGCTCCAATCGTGCTACTTTCAAGAACCGAGAATTCCGAACTTTCACGGCAAATTGCACCAGGCATCAAGAATTTCGGGGTCATGCTTCCGTATACGCCACTGCAGCACCTTTTACTTGGCGATTTCGGCAGAGCCATCGTTGCAAGCAGCGCCAATTTGAGTGAAGAGCCGATAGTCCTCAAAAACCAGGAAGCCATCGAGCGTCTTTCAGATATTTGCGACTCATTTTTATTTCACAACCGGGATATCCATTCCAGATACGATGACTCAGTGATTCAGTTTACAGCTAGCAAAAGATCGCTTTTAAGACGTGCCCGTGGTATAGCACCGCTGCCCTTGCAGCTGAATTTTTCAACTGACAGAGACCTGCTAGCGTTCGGAGCTCATTTAAAGAGCAGCTTTTGCATTTTGCATAAAAACAATGCTTATCTGAGCCAGCACATTGGCGACCTGGAGAATCTTGAAACCGAGGAGTTTTTCCTTGAAAGTCTGGCTTATTATCTGGATGTATTTAAGTTGAATCCGGAAATACTGGCCTGCGATCTTCATCCGGATTATTTATCAAGCAAGCTGGCCAGTAACTTTGCAATGCGCAATCGCCTGCCTCTTGTAAAAATCCAGCATCACCATGCTCACATTGCAGCTTGCATGCTCGAACATTCGGTGAGCAATTGTATCGGAATAGCTTTTGACGGACTCGGCTACGGAACCGATCATTGCTTCTGGGGCGGCGAATTCTTTTTTTGCGACAACAACAAAATAAGTGGAGAATTTTCGAGGCTGGCTCATTTCGACTATGTTAAATTGCCCGGAGCAAGTAAAGCAATCAAAGAGCCTTTCCGCATGGCACTTTCATACATTGATCAAGCCTGCAATTCCGAGTCAGCAACATTGTTTGAGCCATATATCCAAAGCCTGAGATCAAAATTCTCAAAGGAGTCAATTAAACTGATACAGGGGCAGATAAGGAGCTCATTTAATTCGCCACTGAGTTCGAGCTGCGGGCGTCTTTTCGATGCTGTTGCATCTTTATGCAATATCTGCCACCTGGCAGATTTCGAGGGGCAGGCAGCCATGGAACTGGAATCTCAGGCCTGGCAGCATCTAAATGAACTCGGACTTGAGGCAGCTATGGCGCAGACAGACTCCTATCCATTTAACTTCGAGTTTGCAGGAAAAACCGGGTCAGTATCCAGCTCCGGATCAATATCCGGATCCGGGGTGCTTTCGATATCAGGGCTTAAATCCGGAGCGGAAGCCCCCTTGCAAATAAATTTCTCACCCATGATTTCAGCAATCTATTCTGATTTGCTAAGTAAAATCAGCGTATCGAAAGTGGCATTCAAATTTCACTTAAGCCTGGCTCAAATCATCGCCGACACCTGCATAAAGCTGGGCTCAGGTTTGAACACAAAAAATGTCTGCCTTGGTGGCGGCGTCTTCCAGAACCGGCTATTGTACCTGCTTGCTGAAAAATCACTCAGAGACGCCGGCTTTGAAATATTCATATCTGAAAAAGTGCCTGTAAACGACGGCGGTATTTCACTTGGTCAGGCAGCATTAGCCTACTGGCAAAATCAGGCTTGCAATAATTACGTTTTAGAAGGAGGTGCCTGATTATGTGTCTTGCTATTCCTGGTAGAGTAGAAGAAATTTTTGAAAGCGAGGGCTTGAAAATGGCCCGAATAAATTTCGGCGGCATCCGCAAGTCGGCCTGTCTTGAATACGCTCCCGAAGCAGTTCCCGGAGATTATGTTCTTGTTCACGTCGGTTTTGCAATCAGCATCATCAACGAAGCTGAGGCTGAAAGAACACTCAAATTGCTCGAAGAAAGCGGCGATACTTTGGAGTCGGAAATAGAGGCAGAAATATCTTCAAATAAACAAATGGAAGTCTGAGCTATGAAATACCTGGAAGAATTCAGAAACGAAAGGCTGGCAAAATCACTTGCTGCCGAAATCAGAAAAATACAAAAATCGCCATGGAAAATCATGGAAGTTTGCGGCGGTCAAACCCATACTATTTTGCAATATGGCATCGAAGACTTATTGCCCGACGGCATTGAACTTTTGCACGGACCGGGCTGTCCTGTTTGTGTGACTCCCGTGCATATGATCGATAAGGCGCTTGCAATTGCCCAGAGCAAAGACGTTATTTTTTGCTCTTTCGGCGATATGCTCCGGGTGCCGGGCGGCACTTACGACCTCCTTGAAGCCAGAGCCAGGGGCGCAGACGTCCGCATTGTTTATTCACCTCTTGATTCACTTGCTCTGGCAAAGAAAAACCCGGACAAACGCGTGGTATTTTTTGCGGTCGGCTTTGAAACCACGGCTCCTGCAAATGCCATGACCGTGCATCAGGCAAAAAAGCAGGGAATCAAGAACTTTTTCATGCTTGCAAGTCATGTAACAGTTCCGCCTGTAATTGCTTCGATTTTGCAGTCTCCTGAAAATAAGGTGCAGGCATTTCTTGGCCCCGGCCATGTTTGTTCGATTATGGGCACAGATGAGTACCAGGCACTCAGCGATCATTTCAGAGTGCCGATCGTGATTACAGGCTTCGAGCCGGCAGACATACTTGAAGGCATTTATCTTTCAGTGTTGCAGCTTGAAAGAGGAGAAGCAAAGCTGGATAACCAGTATGCAAGAGCTGTGCAAAAAGCCGGTAATCTGTCGGCAAGGCAAATATTATCGGAAGTTTTTGATCATTCAGACAGGCGCTGGAGAGGGCTTGGAGCGATTGCAAAAAGCGGATTCAAACTGAGCGATGAATACAGGAGCTTCGACGCGGAGCATGAGTTCAATGTCGAAGGGAAAGACTGTGAAGAATCGGGCGTCTGCATCAGCGGTCAGATCTTAAAAGGACTTGCAAAACCCACACAATGCCCGGCTTTTGCAAAAGAATGCAGTCCGGAGCACCCGCTGGGAGCCACCATGGTATCGCAAGAAGGAACCTGCGCAAACTACTACAAATTTCGCAGCTTCGATGATTTGAGCGGCAAGAATCAAACAGGAGAAGGGAGCATTGCCTGAACCTGAACCTGAATCTAAATCTGAATCTGAAACAACCTATTGCAGACCGCCTCTGGCAGCCTCGGGATCGATAAGGCTCGGGCACGGCAGCGGCGGCAAAATGAGCGCTGATTTGATTGAAACCGTTTTTCTGCCGCAACTCGGCAATGAAATACTAAACAGGCTCGAAGATGCAGCACAGCTCAGCCTGCCATCAAGCTCCATTGCAGTTAGCACTGATTCCTATGTAGTTTCGCCGGTATTTTTTCCAGGGGGAAATATCGGGTCGCTTGCAGTTCATGGAACAATAAACGACCTGGCGATGAGCGGAGCAAGACCTCTCTTTCTGACAGCCGCCTTCATACTTGAAGAAGGCTTTGGAATAGACAAACTCAAAGAAATAGTGGACTCAATGGCTCAGGCCTGCCGGCAAAGCAATGTTCAGTTAATTGCGTCAGACACAAAAGTAGTGGGAAAAGGTGCCTGCGACAAAATTTTTATCAACAGCTGCGGCATAGGAGTAATTGAATGCAAGCAAGCTCCGATGCCATCAAAAGCTAGAGCCGGCGACCAGGTGATTTTAAGCGGCGACCTGGGCAGGCACGGCATGGCGATCATGTCCTGCCGGGAAGGACTCGAACTTGAGACCGATGTCATAAGCGACAGCAAGTCCGTTTATAACGAAGTGCAAGCTATCATGACATGCTGTCCGGATGGCGCCATACATAGCCTGAGAGATATTACACGCGGCGGTCTTTCAAGCGTATTAAACGAACTTGCTTGCGCCTCAAATACAGGCATAAGCATAAAAGAAGCTCGGTTGCCACTTCACCCGCAGGTGAGCGCCGCCTGCGAATTGCTCGGACTCGATCCTCTATATGTAGCCTGCGAAGGCCGATTTCTGGCTATTGTAAATCCGGAACATGCCCGGCTAGTTCTTTCGGTCTTGAAAGATTACTCCGAGCATGCATGCATTATTGGTGAAGTTCTCTCTGAGCATAAAGGCCGGGTGCTTCTTGAATCTAAAGTAGGCGGTAAAAGAATTATAGACAAACTGCCGGGCGAGCAGCTTCCCAGAATTTGTTGAAAGAGACTAAACAGACAAGCTATGGCTTTGTTCAGTGCCGAAGGCTGCCTTTGCTCTCATTTCTTCAAGAATCTTGCTTGGAACCCTTACTATGATCGAGCTGCAATCAAGATGATTTACCAGAGCATGAGAGACGCTTCCCAGTAACTTGCGCTCAGGAAATCCAGCTCCGTGGCTGCCGACTATTACAAGATCGGGCTTCCAGGTTCTGCATTCATGCATCAATTCATTGACAGGATCGCCACGGCGCAAAATACTCTGGACCTCAACATGAGGCAGTTCCTTGCTTATGAGCTCAAGATAATCATTGAGCTTGATGTCGAAGCCGCCGGTACGATAACCCATGCCTGACAGGTGTTTTAATCCTTTGATCTCCTCGCTTACATGAACAAGTCGGAACAAAGTGCCGACGGGCCAGAGATGATTGCAAACGAATTCTGCAATCACCTTTGCAAATGGTTCACCATCCATTGCTACAAGTACCTTCATTAGAACCACTCCTTTTTACAACGGCAGAAAGGGTCTAATAATTCAATTTAAAGTCTGACATAAAAATACGACTAAAACATCATTCCTGCGGACTATGTTTTGCCTGAACAGTCAGCGGGTCCTGCATTTCAGCAAGCGCAAGCACCTCATAGGATGCGTAGTTATAAACAGGCGCCATTGCCAGAAGTCGATCGAGTTCTTCGTTTGATTCTACATTGTATATCCAGGCACCACCATGCCTGCCGACAACGTGATAACGCTTCTCCAGTTTGCCTGAAGCAAGAAGTTTGGAAGCATATTCAGGCATAGCCAGGATAGCTTTTACAGTCTGCCCGCCCATCTGAGCCGCGTTAAGCTGCCAGAGCACCAGAAACTTGGACATTAGCCCTCCCGAATAGATCCTGGCCGTATTGATAGCCGCCACTAAGGCGGAACACTTTGCAGCCGGGCTGAGCGTCAAAAAAAACCACCGGTCACGGCGATATTTTAGCAAAAATAGACGCCGGCTCAGAAGCCAGCGTCTTCAGGCTCGAAGCATAAGCTCGGGTGCCTGCTGCCCGTGGAGCCTTCGCTCCTTGGGTTTCTCTTTGCTTATATGCTATCCTGTTCTGGCTTTTCGTATATCGTCCACAAGAGCGAAGCTCCATCAACCGGATGGTCGATAATTGAATTGATACACTCGTAGCTTGAGCACTCAAAAGCTATTTTAAGCGAGAAACTCGAAATGAAAGTTCTGATTGCCACAGATGATACAGCTTTCGATAACGGTCTGACAGACTTCCTCAAAATCAAATACTGGGCCGATAACGTGGAATTTGCAATTTTGTTTGTACTCGAACCACTTTTAATCGGCAGCTATCTAAGTTTGCTTCCCTCGACCATACTTGAAGAAATGAAAGCTAAAATGAAAGAGCGCGGGCAAGACTGCATAAAGGAAATAAGTGGGCTGCTCAGGGCAAGCTATCCTGATTCAGTAATCAAAGAACACATTATCGAGGGCTTCCCCAAGGAAGAAATCCTGGATTTTGCCTCTGAGTTCAAAGCAGACATGATTGTAGTAGGTTCTCATGGCAGAAAGGGCTTTAACAAATTGCTTCTCGGCAGTGTTTCCCAGGCGGTCTGCACGCTTGCACCCTGTCCGGTTCTGGTGATAAGACCGGCGAATCAATAAACTTGATCTTTGCGTAAGTCCGCAGACTTTTATTAGAAGCAAGATCTGATGTCCAAAGATATGAGACAGAGCATATAGTCAATTGGTATGGCTGTCTTTGCTGCAATCCTTGCAGGGTTGTGGGGTGTGGTGTCTGGACTATGAGCCTCAGTTTTGAGAGAGTAGACACGCATGCCAGGCGACGACAGCAGTAACGAAGAAACAAAAACCGGTCAGAAAACAGAGCTGCGGCTCGAAGCGGGAAAAGACACGATAAAACCGGCTCTGGATAAGCTTCAAGAAGCAGCCAGAGTGACTCTTAGTGAATTTAAGAGCGCCCTCAGCTTAATGAGCCCTCAAAATCTGACCGGGCTTGCAGATCTGGAAATCAAAGACGACGAGTCTCTGAAAGCTCAGGACGGAGCCAGGGAAAATCCACAAAACTCCGGCATTGAAAAAGCTAAGCAAGAAGCAGCCGAGTATGAAGAATATAAGAAAGCTCTGAAAACACCTCTTTCGGAAAGAACAGGCGCCCAGAACGAACTGATTGACAAGGTAAGAAGCGGCCGGGCAACACAAGAGCAATTCATTGCAAATCCCATAGATCTAAACGCCAGTCCTGAAGAAAAAGTCGAACAACTTGTAAAACTCTCAAAAGAAAATCAAGATCTGGTAAAACGCACTGCCGAGAGCTTGCACGAAAAATTCGGCAGCAAAATACCTCAGGCAGACAAAACCTGGGGGCACAAGGCACCTGTTGATATAAGGCTGAAATCGGAGCGGGAAGAAATCACCCAGAAAAAGCCCTGGTTCGGAGTGGAACATATTCGTGATGCAATCAGATTCAGAACTGTCATCGAAGATATCAAGGACCTGCCCAAAATTGTCGAAGAACTCAAAAGCCAGGGTTTTGAAATTATAAAACCCGACCCTGAAAAACTCGTAAATACAAGAGACCTGAAACTGCGCATGGCTCCCTTTGATCTCAGAGCCCCAAACGGCCAGATTATCGAATACTATGTGCTCCCGAGGGAGCAATTCGAGGCGATGACCGGCGGGCATCATGACATTTATAAGAAGTGGCGTGAACGCAAGGTCGAGACTTTAAGCGAAGCAGAAAAACTTGAAAGAGAACGCGATTTTGCAAAAGCACGACAGATGGCCGACGACAAATGGGAAGCCTATCTAAAACGAACCGGTCAGACTCAGGAAGACGTTAATGAAGTAGTTAGAAAAGTAAGGGAAATTATCGATACAGACAGAACAAAAGCTGAGCAAAGATCAAAAGACAATAGCAAGAATTCAGATAACGCAGAAAAGGATCTGGCAAGCAAACTGGCAGAAAGCGAATCTTTCAAAAAACTCAGTGATGAAAAGCGCATGACTGAAGCACTCAAGCAACTAACCGATCGCACGCTGCAACGCCTGCCGGAAGGAAACGAAGCAAAAGGCGAGTTTTTAGAAAGGCAAATCAGGGCAGCCATGCGACGGCAACTTGGCGTATCAACCGATGCGGAACTTCCTGAAAGCGTTCGCAAAATGCAAATCAAAATAGTCGACACGGATGCTGCTTCTCCCAAAATAATCCAGGCAAATTCAGGTGAAGCTGCTGTATTTGAAATTCCTGCAAAAGTACTGCTTGCAAATCCGAAATCTGTGCTTGTGGATGCCTATGCCCAGGCTTCCGGTCTTGGACTCATAGATGCGCTCCATGAAACCGGCAACGAAGCTATTGTTTCAAAGGCTATCGAGCCCTTCTTAAAACAAATAACTCAGCAGGCAGAAAAAATCGTTGGTGAACGCTCACTTGCGCTGGCGGTTCAGGAAAAGCCGCTAGTAAACCAGCAGTCTGCAGCCTCGGATCGAGAAATCAAAATTGACTTTAATAAGCCGCTTCTTACGAGCTGGGATGGTGAAAACCTGACTTTTGGCACTGAAAAATATCAACTTCGATCGGAGCTTGCAAAAATCGAGACTGAAAAAGGCGAGCGCATTAAAGAGCTCGAGCGAGATCTGCAAAAGGCAAAGGAACTGGCAGAAGCAAGCAAAAAAACCGAAGACATGGGCAAGGCAAGAGACCTGGCTTTACAACTCGAGGCTGAAAAACAGAACCTTAAAGTAGTAAGCGAGCTGCATCTTGCCATGAAGGGCGAACGAGGACAGGCTGCCCGTGAAAAAGCCGGTAGTCTGGTAAAGACAGCAGCTGATCGGGCTCTTAATGAGCGATTCAAACCCGGGGAGGGAGGCAGCAATTCTTTGAGCCGCGGCGCTGCAATTGCCATGATTGTTTCGACTCTGGCCTTTATGTATGTGAGCGGCTCAAAGTCGGCGCAGGCTGACAACTATGACGGCGCCTTCAAAATACATTAGATTCCAGATACACTAGTGAGGCATTTCTGAATGGTTCCCAAGAATCACGGGTCCTTTTGACTTGTAAAGTCCGGGGACCCCAGCAAGGAGACTGACATGCCATTTACCAAGGTTCTCATCGCTCTGGACGGCTCCAAATACAGTCAGATTGCTTCCGGTTACGGCTTCTGGCTTTCGGCAAACATAGAAGCCAAGTTAACCGCCCAGCATGTTATCGATCCACGACTGGTAGACATGTTTATTGCGCCTGAGTTTTGTGAAGAGCTCGGCCTTTCGGCCTCAGCAGAAATATCAGACAAGGTATTCTCTGCTCTGCGCAGAGTGGCCAAGCTGATTCTGAAAGTTGTAAGCACCGAAGCCGAAGGCAGAAAATTACACGTATCTACCTGTATTGATGAAGGGCACGCAGTCGAAGAAATTCTCAAAAGATCAGCCGAGCACGATCTTGTGGTGATTGGACACAGGGGTATAGGTGTTCAGCCGGTAATTGCCGAAGTTGCCATCGGTGCAATCGCAGAACGTGTGGCTGTAGGCTCAAAAAAACCGGTTTTGATTGCGTCAACACCGATTCAGGGATTAAATGAATTGCTTGTTGCTTATGACGGTTCAGAACCTTCCAAAGGAGCCTTGCTCATGGCCGAGCGCCTTGCCAAGATGGGGCGCGTACGATTAAAAGCTGTCATGGTTGTTCCGGACGAATCTCACAAAGCTGAGGCTCACCTGATGATCGAACAGGGTAAACAGTTGCTCAAAGAATTCTGGCCGGAAGAGGTTTTTTCAGTGGAATTCGGCAACCCTTCCGACAAGCTTCTTGAAATCGCCAAACAAAATCAAAGCATGCTTGTGATTGGCGCATACGGATACAGCAACCCAGAAGACAATGTCATGGGAAGGACTGTAACTTCAATTGTAAGAAAGGCGACCTGCTCAATTCTGGTCTACAGATAAAATCTCAAGAACTATAGCTCTTATTTTTTGCAGCCCTCAAAAGGATTTTTGAAGTATTCTCTTTCGTAACTGGTAAATCCATAAATCTTCTGCATCAAACTTCGTGGCAGTTCTTTTCTGAAATTCATGCTGCCAACACTACCATTGTTGTCGTAATAGAATTCAATTTCCGGCAAAGTTTTCTCTTTGTGTTCCTTAGACATCCTTTCCATCTGTTTGCCGACTGCTTTTCTGCTCTCGCAATCAAGCCCGTTCCAGAGTTTGTCGAATTCTTCTCTGCTCACGAGCTTGTCGATACTCGACTCAGAGTCCATTAATCGTTTCATTTCTCCATAGAGCTTATTTGCTGTTGACTCTACAAAATCGTTTTCCATGCGTGCACCCCAAAAATTCCGTAAATAGAACTTAAAGCAGCTCGGCAAATTGAAAAATGCGGAAAGCACGTAAAACAGCAAAAGTCTGGTGATTTCCCTTGCCTCAATTCACACGAACTTTCAGGTCTGACTGCATAAAGATGCAAACCATCCCTGTTTTTATTTTCTAAGCGACCAGGCAAACAACATGCAATCATTGACTGCCGATAACTCAAGAAATTCTCCCAGCTCAATAAATTGCGGCGCAGCCGCATGGGATTTTATGTTTGCAAGAAAGATCTCAAAAAATTTGCATTCATGAAGGTCTCGTGCAAAAAGTTTGAGTTCTTCCGGTGCCACCACCGATATGTTAAGCGATGATTGTTTCATCCACCACGGTTTGTTGGAATTTTGATTTCTCGGATACTGCAATTCCCTGAGAAACTCAAGGCAGGACCTGACCTGAGCAAGCTCTGGAATTGCACCGCGCCAGCCGTCAAAGAGTGCTTTATCGGGCACCACGAGATTCCCAGTGAAACGGGTAATCTGACATTGATCGATACAATCACGCATTATGCGATTCGCTTCTTCGATCTGCTCAGCAAAACCGGCAAGCTTCGCGGTGTTCGGCCAGGCCATGTACTTGCTACGGTATAATTTATGATCGATTGCTGCCACATTGAATGTCATTTGCAAACCTGCTCTCTTATCACATGCCCCTCAGTCTCTGCGCCATTTCATTACGACCGGTTCTTTCGTAGATTCTGATCAGTAAAGATGCTGCTCTGCCGGCAATTTCTTCTGTCGGTTTTTTTAGTTGCAAGATACGATTCAGAAATTTTTCGGCCACTTCGTATATTTCAAGGTCGAGTGCTTTTAAAGCAATCGTTTCACAGATAGGACCTTGATCATCAAACCAGTCAAGCTCCCATTCCAGTCTTTGAATATAGGACTGTAACTGCGAAGTATTAGAAGATCGTCTATAACAGTCTATTAGATGAATCAGCGTATCAAACAATTCTCCGTCCCTTGAAACTGCTTCCTGGAAGTTTCGTATTCGTTCATAAACTCCGGCAGCAGTTTCATAATCACCTAATTGAAATGTACATTCGGCAAGCACTTTAAGTATTGCAAGAATTTGCTGCCGGTTTCCCTGATCTAAGAGATCAACCGATTTTATTGTTGCTTTCAAAACTTCTTTAGCTTCTCTTGCTTCGTTCTTTGCCATAAGCACATTTGCAAGACTGGTCTTGCACTGCACTCTGGTAAATTCATCAAACTCCGGATGATCGTTGAAAGCAAGAACACAAACTCGAAATGTCGCAGCTGCAAACTCGAGGTCGTAGCAACCAAACATCTCATGAATATAGATGTGAGCCAGGCGATGCAGGCTTTGTAAAGTATCCACATGAAAAGGACCCAGCTGTAGAGCCCGCCGCAAGCAGGCATAGATCATTCCGATTTCAAACGGATAAGTTCCCCAGGTTCCGTCATATGCCTCATAAACAGGGCTCAGTTCTTTCAATATCTGCCAGTCCAAATTATTTGACTGCGGGGTTCTTTTGCACCCTATAAAAGGATGCTCGACATCAACGTGCATCACGGTATCAGATTGAGTTAGCAAGCTCCTGAGATTCAGCAATATTTTTCGGTAAGCAGGAGTCGAGCTGTTCTGCAGAAGTTTCACCAGCTGCCTGCTTATCATGTTGCAATACGGCTCCCACTGGACCATTAGTTCTTGGACGCTTTCAGTCAGAGTAAGCTGGCTCTGTGCAAGATCCGGAAATTCTTCCACCGGAACTTCATTTTGCTCTTCAGTACGCGCCTGTGTCAGTAAAACCTGATCAAGCAAAAAGAGCGTCGATTTTTTTGTTTGTTTTCTGGCCTCTGCAACCTTTGCCTGAAGGCTTTCTGCCTGAGCGCTCTCTTCCTGAAGGCTTTCTTCCTGAAGGCTTTCTTCCTGAGCGCTTTCTTCCTGAGCGCTTTCTTCCTGAGCGCTTTCTTCCTGAGCGCTTTCTTCCTGAGCGCTTTCTGCCTGAGCGCTTTCTTCCTGAGCGCTTTCTGCCTGAGCGCTTTCTGCCAGTTCTTGAGGATTCTCACCTTCTAAGACCGGCTGCGGCAAGGCTGGAGCTGGAGCTGGAGCTGGAGCCACTGGATCCGATGCTGCTGGAGCCAGCGACCCTGGCTCTCCTTTAACAATTTCAAAAGAACTGGGCGAAGGAGGCAGCAATGTTTGAGATAAGTCCGATGCCGGCTGGCCAGCCGTTGCGCCCTGACTGGGCGATGGCTCTGGCTCATGGCCCAAAGATGGCGCATTTTGAACAGAACTTACCTGATCAACGGCGGGTTCCGAAGGCGGCGCCGAACTCTTTTGCTTACTTAGACTGCTCGGTTCGGGCAGCTCCCCGTCCTGAGCAAGGATTGCATCAATAGCTGATAAAACAGAAAGGGTCCCAGCACTTTCTTGCTCCGGGCTCTTGCTCGGGCTTAGAGCATGGGCATACGGGCGTTTGAGCGGGATCATTTCGTCTATGATCGAAGCTGCCGAAGGCTCATCGCTTGCAGTGCTTGCAGTGCTTTCACCGCTTTCAGCTTTGTTTTCTTGGGGTTTCCGCATTTCATTTTTCGGCAAGGCGGGCTGCTCGCCGACGGCTTCTTTCATAGCGGCTTTTCTGGCAGAAGCAATTTCGAAAGCCCTCTCATACAGGTCTTCTGCAGACTTTCCCTGCATCTGGCGCAAGAGCGCCGCAGTTCTGAGTGCGCCAACCGAATCAGCGTGCGAAGTACCCAGAAAGTTTGCTCTCAACTCGTATATTTCCACATACATTTGCTCGGCTCGAGTAAGGAACTGGTTTTGCTGCAAAACCCTGGCCAGCCATTCCATGGCTCGGGTTCTTTCCAGAATTTCCAGAGTTTGCAAATGGCGGTAAAGAAGCTCAGGCTTCTCAAATTCGCCCTGGCGCAGATATTTGCCGGTAAGTTTTAGAAGACAGCGCAGGACTTCCTGACGGTCCTCATCTGTAGATGACAGCTGCAAAGCCTTGCTGAAGCATAGTTCGGCTTCTTTGAGCCGGTCTTGTTCCAGATCTTCTAAGCCTGTGCTGATAAGGTCGATGAGCCCTGCCAAGACCCTGCTCCCTGCGCCTTTCCTTATTATTACCCGTTATCTAGACAATAGGACTGTTTTTGGCCCAGTTAATCCAAGATCTAGTTTTATATAAAGCTTCACTTTCCCTTAACAAGTTTTCGGGAACCTGATCCCACAAGAGCCGTCATTCAAATTGTGATGATGGCGACAGAAAAATCTGATTTGCTGTATCGGTGAAAAAGCCGGTGCGGCAGCATCGGCTGAGGCAAAAAGCGAAACTGCGCTCAAAACGGGACTGATCGCTAAAAGCCAGATTCAGCGCCAGTAAACGAGGCTAGTAAGGCACATAGCGACAAATAGGGATTGAGAAATGGGTAGCAAAAACACAGCAAGGGCCGTAAAACCAAAGGGTTTTCCTCGTTCACTTTCCAAGGTCAGGGAAGCAAGTTTCAGAGACAACGAGGGAGATGAATTAGAAGGCGGCTTCATTTCTGAAGAGCTTGCAGAGTCAAGCGAAAGCAGAGAATATGAATTTCATGGAAGAAAACCCGGCGATGATGATTCTGTAAAGTCATTTTTGCGCGAAATCAACCGTCACAAGCTTTTAAAAGGACACGAGGAAATTGAACTTGCGCGTCTGGCACGAAGTGGAGACCAGAACGCCAAAGACAGACTTGTACAGAGCAATCTACGCCTGGTAGTTAGTATAGCCAGACGATATATGAATAGAGGTCTGCCTCTGCTTGATTTGATTCAAGAAGGAAGTCTCGGTTTAATGCGGGCAGTAGAAAAGTTCGATCCTGAAAAAGGATACAAATTTTCCACCTACGCAACCTGGTGGGTCAGACAGGGCATTACAAGAGCCCTTACAGACAAATCGAGAGTCATCCGCATTCCTGTTCATATGCACGAGCAAATGAGCAAGTTGCGCAAGTTGATTCGAGACATGCGTGAAAAGCTAGGCAGGCAACCGACAATCGAAGAAATAGCTGCTGAAAGCAAATGGAGCAAGAAAAAGTTGCTACTTACTCTTGAAGCTGCCAGCGAATTGATTTCGCTTGATTCGGCGGTGAGAGACGAATATGACACACCTCTTGGTGAAATCATCGAAGATGAGGGATCCAGGCAGCCGGAGCTCGAGGCAGCATCTCATATGATGAGCGAAGACGTGAATGAGCTGCTCGGATGTCTTGCAGAAAGAGAACGTGCAGTTATTAAACTACGCTTCGGTCTTGAAACGGGAGAACCTCTTTCACTGGAGCAATCGGGCAAAATTCTCGGATTCTCCCGGGAGAGAATCAGGCAGGTTGAACAAAGGGCAATGTATAAATTGCGCAAACACAGCCGCCTGAGAAACCTGGATGCTTATTTGAACTGAGTTTCTTAGAGGCAGCGCTACTATCTTTGAGTCGCCACACTAAAGCAGTCGGGTCCGGATCCTCCGGGCCCGACTTTTTTTCTCAGGCCTGGGGTCTATTTTTTCTCAGTCCACAGATTGATGGCCGGACAGTCCTCATTAAGCCAAAATGCAAAAGTCAGCTTTAAGCGAAAGCCAGCACAGAAAAATGAAAAGGCTGCCAGAGCTTTTGCCAGGCAATAAGAAGAGGCGCACCTTGACAAAGATTGTAAGCAAAGTCAAAAAGACTCTAGACGGAAATGAAGCGTGCGCATACGTAGCCTACAAATGCAACGATATTGTGGCAATTTATCCAATCACTCCCTCCTCACCGATGGCTGAATATGCCGACGCCTGGGCCGCAGAGAAAAGGCCGAACCTCTGGGGCTCGATTCCACTCATTCAAGAAATGCAATCAGAAGCTGGAGCTGCCGGTGCTCTGCACGGTTCTTTGCAAGCAGGAGCTCTGACCAGCTCTTTTACTGCAAGCCAGGGTCTCTTGCTAATGATCCCGAATATGTTCAAAGTAGCCGGAGAACTTACAAGCGCAGTTTTGCATGTAAGCGCCCGTTCAGTGGCAAGCCACGGACTTTCAATTTTTTGCGACCACTCGGATGTAATGGCCACCAGGTCGACAGGCTGGGCAATGTTATTTGCAAACTCGGTTCAGGAAGCACACGACTTTGCCCTCATAAGCCAGGCAAGTACATTAAAAACACGCGTGCCTTTCCTACATATTTTTGACGGATTCAGAACCTCGCATGAAATCTCAAAAATCGAATTGCTCGAAGATAGGCAGATGCAAGCTCTGCTCGACGAAAAAAGCGTAAGAGAGCATCGCATGCGAGCCCTTTCTCCGGAGAATCCAGTACTCAGAGGCACAGCTCAGAACCCCGATGTTTTTTTTCAGTCAAGAGAACGTGCAAATAAATTCTATGAAGAGACTCCATCGATTGTAGCTCAAACAATGGAAGACTTTTACCAAGTCACCGGCAGGCGCTACCGGCTTTTTGATTATGCAGGTGCAAATGACGCCGAACGGATCATTGTAATCATGGGTTCGGGCGCGGAAACCGCAGAGCAAGTCACAAATACTCTTCTAAAACAGGGCGAAAAAGTAGGGCTCCTAAAAGTCAGGCTCTTCAGACCCTTTGACACAATGAGTTTCTTGAATGCACTGCCTGAATCGGTAAAATCAATTGCAGTTCTTGACCGTACTAAAGAAGCCGGCTCACAGGGTGAACCACTGCTGCAAGACATAATAACTGCAGTATATAAGAACAAACGCCATATTGAAGTAATCGGCGGCAGATACGGGCTCGGTTCCAAAGAATTCACACCCGGCATGGTCAAAGCAGTATTTGACGAGCTCAAGAAAGACAGCCCCAAAGCGAGATTCACTGTAGGCATTAAAGACGACCTGAGCGGTCTCAGCCTTGATTACGACCAGAACTACAACATTGAGTCCGAAAGCACTGTGCAAGCAATATTCTGGGGGCTCGGTTCCGACGGTACTGTAGGTGCAAACAAAAACTCAATTAAGATAATCGGCGAAGAAACAGAGAATCATGCGCAGGGCTACTTCGTTTATGACTCGAAAAAATCAGGCTCAGTAACTGTTTCGCACCTGAGATTCGGACCCGACGAAATTCATGCGCCTTATTTGATTCGAAAAGCAAATTTCATCGCGGTGCATCAGTTTCAGTTTACAAACAGATACCCGCTACTTGAAGCCGCCGAACAAGGAGCAAGCATACTTCTGAATTCGCCTCATACACCTGAAAATGTGCTTGCGCACCTTCCAGAAGCATTTATTTCAACTCTAAGAGAAAAGAAGCTGCGCTTATTTGTGCTTGACGCCATTGCCCTTGCAAAAGAACTCGGACTCGGGGGCAGAATCAATACAATCATGCAGGCCGGATTTTTTGCTTTATCAGGAGTTCTTCCACAAGAAGAGGCCCTTGAGCAAATCAAAAAGGCAATCAAAAAAACTTACGGTAAATTCGGTGAGCCTGTGCTTCGCAAAAATTGTGCTGCAGTTGATGCAGCACTGGATCATCTACATGAAGTAAAACTGGAGCCAATTAAACAATCCGGCTGCAGTTCCGCCAGCAGCAGTGTTTCTCAAAGCTGCAACTCCCATGACTGCAGCGGATCTTGCCCGGCAGCTTCATTTGCGCAGATATCTCACGAGTCGATCATGGAAATGATTGCCGGACGTGGCGACAATTTACCTGTAAGTGCAATGCCACCGGACGGCACTTTCCCCACAAATACTGCAAAATTTGAAAAGCGAGACATCGCTCAGGAGATTCCAGTATGGGATCCTTCATGCTGCATACAGTGTGGAAAGTGTGTTTTTGTCTGCCCTCATGCTGTAATCAGAAGCAAGCTGGCAGAAAAAGATGCATATAGCAATGCACCCGAGAATTTCAAAACCCAGAAGTCTTCATGGCGGGACGAACCGGATAAACTGTTCACCATACAGGTATCCGCTGAAGACTGTACCGGCTGCAGCCTCTGTGTTGAAATCTGTCCGGCCAAGAACAAATCACAGGTGGGGCGCAAAGCTATCAACATGGAACCGCGCCTTTCCATAAACAGGGAAGCAGCGCGGGCTGACTGGGAGTTTTTCCTGAACCTGCCTTCCTATGATGAAGTTCGTTGCCGGAGCGGTTGCAGCGGAAACGGCGTTAGTGAAAAGCTCCATTTTACAAGCGTCAAAAATGTACAGCTCTTAGATCCACTCTTTGAGTTCTCCGGAGCCTGTGCGGGCTGCGGCGAAACACCTTATGTAAAACTGATGAGCCAGCTTTTCGGACAAAGAGCGATGATTGCAAATGCAACAGGCTGCTCGAGCATTTACGGAGGCAATTTACCAACGACACCGTGGTCTACTAATAAGGCCGGAAAAGGACCGGCATGGTCGAATTCATTGTTTGAAGACAACGCCGAATTCGGTTTGGGCATGAGTCTTGCAGTAGAAATAAAATCAACGCATGCCATGAGACTTTTAGAAGAGCTGAAAGAAATAATCGGCATTCCACTGGTTGAAAAAATTCTGGAAAATTACGAAAGCTCGGCTGAAAATCCGCAGGTCCAGAGAGAATTGATCAGCCAGCTGAAAGAAAAACTGGCAAAACTGGGTGGCAGTAAAGAACTTGATTTAATCAGCCTGGCTGATTTCTTGGTAAAGCGAAGCATATGGATTATCGGCGGTGACGGCTGGGCTTACGACATAGGCTACGGAGGACTCGACCATGTGCTTGCATCAGGAAAAAACGTCAATATTCTCGTGCTGGACACCGAGGTTTACTCAAATACCGGCGGACAGATGTCTAAATCAACAGCCAGAGGAGCTGTGGCGAAATTTGCGGCCGGCGGCAAAACCAACGCCAAAAAAGACCTGGGCATGCTGGCTATGAGTTACGGGAATGTATATGTGGCAAAAGTAGCAATGGGTGCAAACGACAGCCATTGCTTGAAAGCTTTTATTCAAGCCGAGTCTTATCCGGGAACTTCACTGATAATTGCATACAGCCACTGTATTGCTCACGGAATAAATATGCAAAAAGGCATGCATCAGCAAAAGCTTGCCGTTAACTCAGGACACTGGCCTTTATACAGATTTGACCCCAGGCTGAAAGAAAAAGGCGAGAATCCATTCGAGCTAGATTCAAATCCGCCCTGCATTCCACTTGAAGAATACTACTATTCTGAAACACGCTATCGTATGCTCAAGCAGAGCAATCCTGCCGAAGCTGCCCTGCTTTTGGAGCAAGCAAAAGATGACATAAAGAGTCAATGGCAGGCGCTTCAAAGACTGAAAGCAGCAGGTGAAAGTGAAAGACAAAATGAAGATGCCGCTCAGCAAGCAGTTTTAAAAGCTGAAATGAAAACAGAGAATGATGACGCGAAAAAGGAGCCGGCAAATGGCTGAACTTAAAACAAAATACTTAGGACTTGAGCTCAAGAACCCGATTCTTGCTTCGGCTTCTCCGTTATCCGATACGCTTGAGGGCATGCAGCAACTTGAAGAAGCCGGGGTCTCCGCAATAGTGATGTCGAGCCTATTTGAAGAGCAGATTGAAAACGAAGCGCACGCTCTCGATTTTTATTTAAGCTTCGGCACCGAAAGTTACAGCGAGTCTTTGACTTACTTCCCTGAAAACATGAACTTCGATATCGGCCCGCAAAGACATCTCGACTTATTGAAAGAAGCAAAACAAAAGATCAAAGTTCCGATTATCGCAAGCCTGAACGGTTGCAGCCCCGGAGGCTGGACAGACTGGGCAAGACTTGCGCAGGAAGCAGGCGCCGACGCAATTGAGCTGAACGAGTATTACCTGCCGGCAGACATAAACCTGACTGGAGGAGAAGTTGAAAATCGTTATATTGAAGTGCTGAGAATGGTCAAAGAGCATGTTTCAATTCCGGTTTCAATAAAAATGAACCCCTATTTCAGCTCGACTGCAAATATGTGCAAAAGGCTGGTTGAGAATGGCGCAGACGGACTGGTACTCTTCAATCGCTTTTACCAGCCGGACATAGATCTCGAGAATCTTGAGGTAAGCCCGCAACTGGTACTTAGTCACCACCACGAGCTGAGACTGCCTTTGCGCTGGGTGGCAATTCTTTATGGACGGATCAATGCCGACCTGGCAATCACAAGCGGCATACATTCAGCTTCAGACGTATTGAAATCGATGATGGTTGGTGCAAAAGTCACAATGATGGCATCCGAACTTTTGCGCCACGGGCTCGGCAGAGTTGGAGTTATCTTGAACGAAGTCCGCCATTGGATGGAAGAAAATGACTATGAATCAATAGAGCAAATGCAGGGAAGCATGAGCCAGATTAATGTTGCCGACCCGAGTGCTTTTGAAAGAGCCAACTACATGAAAGTATTGAAGTCATGGCACCTGCCGGTATCCTGATCAGAGGTCATCAAGATAGACTCATCAACAAATGAATTCCATAAATAATGCTCCACGGATGGGGTGGGCAGCCTGGAATAAAGGCATCAACAGGAATTACGTTTTCAACACCGTTTGCTTCCGCATATCCGTTTTTATGCACTCCTCCCGAAATTGCACAAGTTCCTGCAGCAATGACCAGGCGCGGCTCAGCCATGGCTTCATAACAGCGTCTTAAAGGTTCGTGCATTGCTTTGGGTACAGGTCCGGTAACAAGCAAGACGTCAGCGAATCGAGGCGATGCCACCAGATGCACGCCAAAGCGCTCCATATCGAATACAGGATTGCCGCAGGCACTGCTTTCAAGATCGCAGGCAGAACAACCGGTAGATACCACCCTTACTGCCAGCGAACGCTTAAAAATCGACTTTGATTCTAATTTCGACTTTGATTCAGCCTGCAATCTAGGATCTGCCGCTTCTTCATCCTCTAACTGCGTCTTTCCGGCTGCCGCTGCGCCCTGATTCGAAAGCAAGAGTCGCTCACGGTTCAAAGAAGCTGATTTTGTATCACTCCTGTTTACGATTGTTCCTGTGGGGCAGTGCTCAACACAGAGACTGCAGTTTATACATTTGCCCAGATCAAGGTTAATCTGCTGTTTTGCTTTCGTAGCATCCCTGACCTGTTCTGAATGCTGATTCAATTCAATAGCATCTGTTGGACAGAGCCGGCTGCATATGTTGCAGGATTCGGCGCAGGCTTTTTCTGTTAGCTGCGGCAATCCGCGCACAAAATCAGGAAGTTGTGGAAACTTCACTTTCTCCGTCAGCACACCCTTGCTCAATAAATATCCTAACAACCTGATCAAAATAGAGCCCTCTATTAGCCGCTAATTTTCAATGATTTCTCCAAATTCGAGTAATTTCTCAACAATAATATCTCCAAGTTTTAATGCTTCCTCAGTTTCAATGATTCGTCAAAGGTCGTGACCGCTATAAGAAAGACTGAAGCTTTTATTACAGAGAGGAAAATCCGCCAGCAGATTATTTCTTACTGCAATTGCCAGCGCCGTCCAGTTGTTTACACTTGGATCCTTTATGTGATAGCGGCTAATCCTGCCCTTAGAATCACTAAGTATCAGGTGAATTAACTCACCTCTATGTGCTTCAACTACAGAAACACCGATTGCATTTTCAGGTAGGCTCTCGGGTACTTCCTTAAACTCGGCTCCCTCAGGCAACGACTCTGACAGTAGTTCTATTAGTTTGAGGCTTTCCCCGAGCTCAAAAGCACGAACTTTGGCCCGGCTGTAAACATCACCATCATGCTCAAGAGCAAGAGCCGGCATCACACCCAGTTTTTGCAAATCAAAATAGCAGCCGTTCATAAAATGAAAGCGGCAATCATAATTCTGCCCGCTTGCTCTGGCAGCAACTCCCACAAGTCCGAAGTCTTTTGCCAGCTTTTTAGAAACCCGCCCGACTCCTTTCATACGTTCACAGACAATCTGATTCTTCAAGAACATCTCAAGCAAGGGATCAAGCTCTTGCCTGAGCTTCAAAGCAAGACTTTTAAGTTCAGCAAGATAACGGCTGTTGACTTTGAAAGCCACCCCACCCGGGCAAATGAAGGCTCGTTGAAAACGGCTACCACTAAGCAGCTCAGCCAGCCTGAGCGCATTGCCGCGCAGCCGAGCCATCGAAGAAGAAATCGCCAGGAAGCCGATGTCAGCAGCAAGCCCGCCCAGATCAGAAATATGCATGGCTACCCTTTCGATTTCAAGCGAGAGGCTGCGAAGAAATCGGGCCTTAGGCGAAAGTTCAAGCTCGAGCATACTTTCAATTGCTTCAGCGTGTGCAAGTGCATTGGCTGAAACAGTATCGCTGGCTGCAGCTTCTGCTGCAAATCGCAATTTTTTAAGCGGAAGCTCGCTCAGCCTTTTTTCAAGCCCCCGGTGCACATAACCAAGCCTTATTTCAAGATTCATTATTATTTCGCCAACACAGCTGAATCTGAAATGCCCGGGCTCGATGATGCCGGCGTGTATTGGTCCAACCGGCACTTCATAAACACCTTCGCCTTCAACTTCAAGATTGTGATAAATCCTGTGCCCGGAACTAGAAAGATTGAACCCGACATTATCCGCACTTGCACCTGGCGGCGCAGCATCTACTGCCGGACTTGCATGGGCAAGCGGCAGGAATTCGGGATCATAGGGTTCATGCAAAAGATTGTGTTTGAGCCGGGGGTGCCCCTCCGGGTACAGGCCGAACATATCCCAGGTGCTTCTCTCGAACCAGTGGCATTGGGCTATAGTGGGCGTAAGCGAATGATAGCTGCGTCCGGCAAGCTTGCTTATTAAAAGATCCGAAGATCCTTTTTCTGTATCAAGAACCAGACTCAAAAGCTGACTGCCGTCAATGGAAGTCAGCAGTCCCAGACGCGCACCCGGCATATGAAGCCGCCGCTGCAGCTCATCTTTTCGTTTTTCCAGCTCAAGTTCAATAATTCTTGCTTTCATTTCAAATCCACCAGGTAAGAAGGCAATACTGTGACGCCTGCAGCAAGAGCAATAATAAGAAACAATGCGGGCACGAAGCTGCTTGCAATAGGTTTAAATACTTTGCTTTCAGCTCTGGCCTTGCCAAGCAAAATACCAGCCACATGAACGCTTACTGCAATAAAACTCAAAGCCAGTGCAAATATCAAAACTGCCAGAACCAGATACTGCTTTTGATCACCAGATCGGGTAAGTATGAGCCACTCGCTTATAAACGCACCAAAGGGCGGGGCCCCGGTAACAGCAAAAGCAAGTGAAGCAAAAAGCAGAGCCCAGATTGGCGACACAGCAAAAATCCCTTTGATTTCAGAGAGCTTTTTAGTTCCCGTACACTGAATTATGTTGCCCGACAGCAAGAACAATCCGGTCTTGGCTATGCTGTGATTGAAGGCCTGCAAAAAGAAAAGCGGTCCTGAATTGAGCGCAATCGCCACGAGCATGAGCCCCACGTTTTCAATGCTTGAATATGCCCAGAGTCGCTTGATACCGTGCTGGTGAACCAGAAAGAAACTGGCTGCAAGCACGGTCACGGTTCCAAGCACAAGCGGCATGCTGTAAGCAAGCAAATCGTGACCTGCGGCTCCTGTAATTTTACTGATACGCCATATTGCATAAAGGGCGCAATTGAGAAGTGCTCCCGAGAGCATGGCTGAAGCAGGAGCCGGTGCTTCAGAATGAGCATCCGGAAGCCAGCTGTGCAGCGGAAAAATACCGGCCTTGGTTCCGTAGCCTACCAGACAAAAAATGAATCCCATTCTGAGCAAAGGATACTTGAGCAAAGCAGCCTTTGCGACAAGCTCTCTTATATTGAGTGTGCCGCCGTCAACTGCGCCATGTTGGCTTGAAGCAAAAATCAATACCGTACCTAAAAGAGCAAATGCAATTCCGACACTGCAGATAATCAGATACTTCCAGCAGGCTTCAAGCGCATGTTTACTGCGCGAAAAATAAACAAGCGCTGCTGACAATAAAGTCGTTGCTTCTACACAGACCCAGAGAATGCCCAGGTTATCACAAAGAAAAACCAGGTTCATAGAAGCAATAAAGAGAGAAGCACATGCATAAAAAATGCGTTCATGGTAGGCATTGTAAGCTCTTGCATCTGCTTCTTCTTTTGCAAAAAACAGATCGCAATGTGCAAGTGCTAACGAACAAACAAGCATGTTCAGAAGCATAAAAAGCACGCCCAAACGATCACATGAAAAGTCAGGCGTAAAAACAAGACTCTCACAAGTACCACTTAGTAAAGTCCGCGTGACTAGAATAATCAGAATTATTTGCAAGAAAGAGAGGGCTGGAACCGCTTTGCGAACAAAAGCAGTAAAGGGCAAAATTGAGCTCAGCAAAGCTGCAAGTAATAGAAGTGCATTGATGAAAAAGAGCTCAATCATGGTCTGATTTTTATCCTCAAGTCAATCCTTCAGTTCGGTCAGCTGGCTCACATCGATATGTTCGAAGCTTCTTTGAATTCTGAATACCAAGAGACCGGCAATCATCACACCCACAAGCAAATCAAGAAGGATACCCATTTCAATAATCATCGGCATCCCCCTGGTTTGTGTGAGAGCAAAAAGATAAATGCCATTTTCAAGGACTAAAAAACCGATAATCTGGCTTACGGCAATTCGTCTTGTGAGCATTAAGACAAGACCGCTGAGCACAAGCGATATTGCAGAGCTCGCACCGGGCCAGCCACGCAGCTCACCTGGCGGCACGGGTAGATCCTGAACGAAAAGGTAACTTAAGCCGAGCAATAATATACTCAGATGCATTGCAAGCGGCGCTGTAAGCAGAGCACTTGTGTCATTGCTTATTTTCAAGCGCCCTATAATCCAGCTTAAAAATACGGGAATCGCAAATCCCTTTAACAAAGCTATTGCAGCGGCAACCATATACATACCAGGCTCGTTCTGCTTGTAAGCACTGAGTGCTGTAGCCACTGCTATAAAAAGGGTACCGAGTGAATAAAAGAACAAGTTAGCCCTCAAATGCATGGAGCCGCTCATTAAAACAGCACTTACTGCCGCCGCGATCACCACAAGTTCAAAACTGTTGAAACTCATTTGATTATCCCCCAGGCAATAGCAATAAGTGATGCAAGCAGGCTCATACTCAGGCAGTATGCAATGAACTCCGGGTTCTTGCGCCATTGAAGCTTTATACTAATAGCCTCAAAAATGCCGACCGCCACTGCAATCAATAAAATTCCTGCGATGCTCACGGCTGCAAGCGGCAGGGCAGCAAGTTTCCAGAATGAATGAAGCGCATGCAAATAACACTGGAAAGCAAGTCCGAATAAAAGACACATTTTTATTGCATGGGCGTATTCGGTAAAGGCAAGATTCCGACCTGACGACTCAAGAATCATCGCTTCATGAACCATGGTAAGCTCCAGATGCGTGGTCGGGTCGTCAATGGGCATGCGCGACAATTCAACCAGACTTGCAAGCAAAATCGCGGAGCCGCTCAAAATCCAGATTGCAGATCCATGACTCAAAGCACCACTGCTCTCAAAAGAAAATATCAAATTCAGCTTACTAGTATGGGCAAGTACCGCCAGAGAGACCAGGCTCAGGATCGTTGCCGGTTCCACAAGCATAGAAAGAGTCGCTTCACGGCTTGCAGCAAAGGCACCGAAGGCCGAGCCGGAATCCAGTGCCGCCAGAATCGAAAAGAAGCGGCTCAGGGCAAACAAATAGACAAGTAAGAAGAGGTCGTCCCCTTCAAATGCAGGCTTGAAGCTAAGCCATGGCAGCAAAGCCGATATAATAATCATATTTGCCAGGTTCAAAGCTGAGCTTGATCTAAAAAGCCAGCTCATGCTGATGCTTCTAATCTCGCTTTTTCGAAACAACTTAATCACGTCATAGAAGGGCTGCAAAAGTGGTGGACCGCAGCGATTCTGAAGAAATGCTTTGCTTTTGGCAATAGTACCAAGCACAAGCAGAGGCAAGAATATCAATGCCGCAAGATATGAGATAAAACCGGCAAAAACACTAGTATTGAAACCATCAATCAAATAATTCAAAGCTGAGTGCCCATAATAAGAAGAAAAACAAGAGTGAAACAGAGATACAGAAGATAAAGATGAATGCTTCCTGCCTGAATTCTGGCAAGTGCTTTTGCAGAGTTTGTGAAAAGCGCAATAAGCGGGGCGTAGAAATATTTTTCAAGATAGGAAAACATGCGCGGCTCAACTTTTATACGCTCCGGAAAATGCCGCCTGTCTCTGCCTGCAATTTCAAAGTTGATTTTGTAAGCAAGAATCGAGCTGAATATTCTGGCAAGCGGCTGCACGAACGACCCCGGATTAACCTGAGTGCGTGGCGATAGATCACCGAATCCGCATTCCCAGGTAATGTAAGTTTTGACCTTTGAGTTTTTCAAAAGCAAAAGAAAAAAGAATGTAAGCAAAAGCAAGGCAATTGCAAGGCCTGCAAGCGGGATTTCAAAATAAGAGGATGAATCCAGGTTCTTTCCTGCATATGCAGAAAGAATAGGTGAAAGAAATGCAAGCACCTGGCCGGCAAAAAGTCCAAGCAAAACAGAAATGACTGCAAGCATGAACTGGGCAGACTTCATGCCGCGGCTTGCTCTATGTGCATGCTCAGCCTCTTTTGAGCGCGGATTTCCCAGAAATGCCACACCATAAGCTTTGCAAAATGCTGCAAGCCCCAGCCCGCCTACTACGGCAAGCATACAAATAAGCGCAAGAAAAATGCCTCGATTAACAAGCGAAAGCGATTCGTATGCACTTGCAAGCAGGGCCTTGTATACAAGCCACTTGCTTGCAAAGCCATTTAAAGGAGGCAATGCGCAAATGGCGATGCTGCCGAGCAAAAACATGGAAGCCGTAAAGGGCATATTTTTAGCAAGGCCACCAAGACGGGCAAGTTCACGACTGTGTGCCGATGCATCCACAGCACCTGCTGAAAGAAAAAGCAGTGATTTAAAAACACCGTGATTAAAAGCATGAAAAATTGAAGCAGCAAGGCAAAGCGCAGCAAGATCGTGTAGTGCCGCCGAACGTGCCAGTAAAGAGAGTCCGAGTGTCAACATAATTATGCCGATATTCTCAACACTGCAATATGCAAGAAGCTTTTTGAGATCGTTTTGAACCAGAGCAAAGAGCACGCCCCAGAATGTAGATACGATTCCGAGGAAAATAGCCAGATATGCTATTAAGGCCGAATTTAATTGCCCCATTATCAAAACACGTATGATTGCATATATAGCAACCTTGATCATGGCTCCGCTCATAAGCGCCGAAACCGGAGCCGGGGCCGCCGGATGCGCGTAGGGAAGCCAGACATGAAAGGGCCAGACTCCTGCCTTTATGGAAAAACCGGTAAAGAGTAAGAGAGCCGGCAACAGAGATTCAGGACGTTCAAAATGCCAGGCTGAAAACAGAAAGCTGCCGCTCAGAACATAGAGCCAGAAAAATCCGGCAGCAATGAAGGCAGTAGCAATTTTGCTTGCGGCAAGATATATAAGAGCGGCTTTTTTTGCTTCCTTTATTTTGTATTCGCTTGCCACAAGCGCCACAGATGAAAGCGCCATCAATTCCCAGAAAATCATAAATGTGATTGCGTCCGAGCTCAAAATCAAAAGCACAAGCGCAAGCAAAAAAGTAAAAAAACAAGCCCAGTATGGTCCTTGTTGAATTCGCTCCTTTAAATGATCTATGTAAGCGGCCGAAAAAAATGAAAGCGCAATGCTGAGCAGAGCAAGCAAAAGCAGAAAGACAGCAGCCAGCCTGTCCAGATGGAAGTGAATCGAATAGAGACCCAGCTTAAAAAAAGCAGCTGCCTGAAAGTTGATTTCCTGCCCCTGAAAAAACTGAATCATTGACACCAATAGCAGAAGCAGGCTGGAAACCAACAACAATAATGATGGCAACGTGTTCGTGTTCGATGGAGGCGTGCTTGGCGGCAGCGCCCCCGATGTATCCTGCTTACTGCGGCGCCCCAGGCAAAAAAAGCTCGAAAACGCTGCCAGCGCCAGTATCGAACAGATTCCATTAATCAGGAGGATAAGCAAAGCCATGTCGACTATACACTATCACATTTATTGCGCAATTGCATACTTGCGAAAGTCTGCAATCTTAGTTTAACATTGTAGGCAGCTGCCGGCTGTACTAATAGCCAACTGTAAATGTTCAAAAAGCAACTTGAAAGGCTACGGCAGTACAATTGGATCGCCCCCTGCAAATGCCGGCAGAATCAGACTCGTTTCCTGTTTGCGCCGGCAAAACTTTAGAAACACGGTATATAGATGGTAGAGAAACTGGCAAATTTCAAAGCAGATTTTTTCAAAGCACTTGCCAATCCCTTGAGAATCCGGATTTTAGATCAGCTGCGCGAAAATGAACTTACGGTTTCTGAAATCAGGGAACGCTTAGAAGTCGAGCTTCCAAACGTATCGCAGCAGCTGGCAGTGCTCAAATCAAAGAAGCTCGTAAGCGCACGCAAACAAGGAACAAACATTTATTACTCTTGCGTTGACCCTACCATTTTCCAGCTTTTAGATGTAGCAAAGGAAATTTTCAACAACCATCTGATTGATCTGCAGGAAACGTTGAAAGAGCTTTGAGCTATTTATAGCTTTGACATACTCAGAACTTAAATTCTGAGCTCTAACGCCTCATTCAAAGATTTCGGACATTACTTTTGCAATTTGCGACAGGTAATTGAATGTGGCCTGACACATGTCGAGATCCAGCTCTTCAAAGTTTGCGGACTGAGTGAATATTATCCCGGCGTTGGTTTTCATCATCATCTCTTTCATTTTGCAGTCTTCTTCAAGTACCTGCAAAATTTCAGGTATGCCAGGATATTTGATTAAACGCAGAGCTGGCTCTCTCAGGTCATAGCTGAAAATCATCTTTTTCTCAAGACGGCGGTCACCCACAGACATGCCTTTTGATTCAAACAAAAAAATCTTGGAAAAAATCGACCAGAATCCCTGGCCGAATCGCGGCACTATTGAAATTTTGGCGCAATCTTCAGCGTCGCGTTGATCGCTGCCGCTTTCGACAACCCGGCTTTCTACAATATAAGTTACCGAAAACGGCCAGCCGGTCATGAATGCGTCAAACTGAGCCGGAAAGCCGTTTACCACGCCTTTAATACAAACTGCGACTCGATCAGTATCGTCGATTACCTCACCGTTGATTAACTTAGCAACGGCGTTTTGCTTTCCGGGAAGATCAACCATTAGTAGCCGCTTTCATCAGTTGCCGCTTTCTTCTTCTTTTGGCGCAGGGGGTGCCATTATGTTCATTCTTACTTCGGCTTCGGAGTCATCCTTGCCCATCATGCTTTCAATCCCGCTGAGCTGTTTTTTTGCATCTGCAACAAACTCACCCTCAGGAGCCAGTTGCACAGCTTTTGCCAGCATTGTCTGCGCCTGGGCGGCATGTTTTTGTTTTGCAAAAATCAAGCCGATTTCGTAATAAGCATCAGCCATACTTGGATTGGTTTTAATGGTCAAAACATAATTTTCCAGGGCTTTGTCAAAGTTTTTTTCGTTCTTCCAGGCATTAGCCATGTTGAAATATGCGGAGAAAAATTTCGGATCCACTTCAACTGCATTTTGCCAGCGTTCCATGGCGTCTTTCAATTTGCCTTTCGAATAAAAAACGCTGCCCATTCCGTTCAATGAAAATGGGTTGTTCGGCTTCAATGCAATTGCTTTTTTGAATGAATCGCTTGCTTTGGAAAAATTGCGCTGGGCAATATAAATAAGTCCCAGGTTGCAATAGGCTCTTTCGATTCTTTCATCCAGCTCAAGTGTTCTTTTGTATTTTTCGATTGCCTGATTTAAGAAGCCCTGTTGCTGAAGCTCTACTCCCTGGTTGTAGGCTTTGATGGCCTCGGGATTGAATGGTTTTGCCGGATCAGCCTCAGCTTTTTTATCTTCTTTTTTGTCTTCTTTCTTCGATTCTTTCTTATCGGCTTTTGCTTCAGGTTTCTTGTCGTCGGCGCTTGTTATTTCGCCTTCTTCACCATTAATTCTGTTTGTGGCTTCTTCCTCGGCCGGAGCCTTTTGATCGTCCTTATTCTTTTTCTTCGATGCCTTTGATTTTGAATCGTTTTTCTTCGACTTCTTTTTCCCTTTTTCCTGAGCCAGTGTTTTTTCGTTGTCCTGCTTCTCGCTATTCTCAGCGGCTGCTTTTTCAGAAGCGCCACTTGCTTCAGAGCTGCTTTCAGAAGCGCCCTTTTCAGAAGCGCTGCTTTCTTGAGTGCCAGCGGCATTGTTATTGTCAGCGTTCGCCGAAGCAGCGTCCTGGCAAAATACTGGAGCAAATGCTGAAAGAAGAAATGCTGCAAACAACGCAATTACTGCAATCATAACGCTGCTATTTCTTTGAACTGCCATTGCAATTGACCTCCTGAATTCCCGGCATTCATGCCCGAGTCCAGAACCAGACTCCAGACCCTGGATCTGATTCAAGAAGTGATTATATCTTGAATCAATTACCCTGCTTCCGACGCCTGGCGTCAATCAAGCCGGCTTTAAGACGTAGAAGGCTTGCTGCAAGCGGCTTATACGCCGAAATTACAGTTATCACACATAAAGAGACTGATGGAACTCCGCTTGATGAAACAAAAGCCTGATAAAACAAGTCTGATGAACAAATCTGAGATTAAGCTAAAGATCGCGCTGCCACATAATCTTTACCTGCGGGTTTTATGATGCCTTTTAGATGAATTTCTGGAAGTTCTTCGAGAAAGCTTCAGATGACATGGTTCCTGGAAAGCTCTTCTAAACAGGGGCACGAATCTCTCCGATTCGACTGTGCTATTGAACAGTCGCTACTGCCTTTTGCGGCACAATAATCTGGGCTCAATTGCAGGCGCAAATGGAGCTTTGAACATTTGCATCTTACTGCTTTTTGTATATATTTATAGTTGTGCAGCGGGGGAAACAAGCCTGGAAAGCATTTTTCCAGAGCCCAGATTTTTTCCAGATTACCAAAAATGATCTACGAACCCACACGACGGGGCGCCGCTTTTGCGGTGCCCCGCCCAGCGTTTACGATAAAGCTCCCATCCCGCACAGGACATACATTTGCTTGCCCCAGTGTATGTGCGACTCGCTGCGATGCGGGGCGTACCGTCCCGAACTTGCGTTGTACCATCCCGAAACTACCAGAGCCCCTGACTGTCTGCATCTACTCCGAACTGATTGCTCGCGCCTTGATTCTGCCAACAAGTCCAATAAGTCCAAGCTCATACCCCTGGGGACCGAAACCCACTACAACGCCGTCGGCAAGATCGGATAGGTAGCTTTTCTGCCTGAAAGACTCGCGCGAATATGTGTTTGAAATATGCACTTCCACAAATGGGATCTGCACCGCTAGTAGTGCATCTCTTATTGCAATTGATGTATGTGTATAAGCAGCAGGATTTATCAAGATTCCGTCAATAGCGCGGTCTCCGGCTTTGTGAATCAGATTCACGATTTCGCCTTCGATATTCGACTGGTGAAACTCGATATCTATATCAAGCTCTCTTGCACAATCAGCAAGCGTCAGCCCGATGTCGTCAAGAGTAACAAATCCGTAGACGGACGTTTCCCTCTTACCCAATAAATTGAGATTGGGTCCGTTGATCACTTTGATACGGAGTCGCTTGCTCATGGAATCTGGTGCCGGGAAACCTGCTGCCGTTACTCGTCGGACATAGCCTCAAGGGCACACTGCGCTTCAATCAAAAACGGATCGTTTCTTGCAAGTATGCCTCTCTGGCTGACAAACTGAATTATCTTGCCAAGAAGTTCCTGCACGGCCACCTGTTGCCCGTTGCATTCAAGCTGGTCTGTAATCAAAAACATCAGCGAACCAAGCAATACACGTGCTTCCACATGAGCCAGGTCACCACCTGCCATTGCCTGAGCCAGCGATTGCTGATCTAATGAGTTTTCATAAAGGAGCTTCTGGCAAACAGCTGCCATATTGCCTTTCAGCGGCTTGGTGCGCTCATCCGGAAGAGTTGCCGCCGCACGAATAAGATTTAGTTTGTTGCCTGCATCCCCAAGTGACTCGGCAGCATCTACCAGATTACGCACATTGTTGGCTTTAGTATTGAACTGTCTCTTCAGCTCGTTTTCCGCAACGTTTGCCGTTGGTCTGGTTGCCTGGTCGAAACGCTTTTCATAGTAATCTTGAACGTGTTGTCTTTTCAGCTCAACTCCGAAAGGAATGAGTTCAAGAAAAATGGACTCTAACCCTTCAAGTTGGGACTGCAAAAACATCAATTCTTCCTGCGTAACCGTCAAGCCTCATTCCTCCGCAAACACTGAGTTTCTTGTCAATCCTTACCCTGCAAACCGAAAGGCAAAACTGGGCTAAACCGGTCTATCCGCTAATCCTGCCAACCTGATGATTTCGTCAGCTGACTTTTCGGGGCTGCCAGCCGATGTGTCAATTTTATACCGGGCACGACTGTAAATCTGCTCTCTTTCAGCAATTAACTTGCCAAGGCGCTGACTCAATTCAATTTCACGTTGCTCCGCGCTTGAATCATCGCTTCCTGTAAGCATGGGCCGCTTTTCGGACTGTTTAATTCGTGTTACAAGAACTTCAAGTGGGGCTGTCAAATAGACGAGCACTGCATTTTCCTCAAGAATTAAGAGGTTCTCAGCTCTTACACAAATGCCGCCCCCTGTTGCAATCACCAGCCCCTTAGTCGATGCAACGGCGGCCGATGCGGCCGCAGCCGCACCAGGGACTTTGGCATCCCCAAAAAGTCTGTCGAGCAAGCGGCTTTCCATATTGCGAAAGACTTCCTCACCCGAGGATGCAAAGATCTGGGCGATTGTTTGTCCCTGCTCTTGCTCAATCAGCCTATCAGTGTCCACAAAGTCAAAGGAGAGCTTCTTTGCAAGCAAGGCGCCTATACTTGACTTGCCGCTTCCTGATGGACCGAGAAGCGCAATTGCTCTTGAGACGCGACTGAGACGCGTTTTTTGGTCATGCTGTTCAGAACTCAGAGCCGCGATCCTGCCAACCTGTGCGCTTCTTCTATTTTAGATTGAGCATCCATCATTCTCGGGTTCAGAAGCAGTGCCATCTTAAGCTCGGGAATCGCATTTGCATATTTATGCGTTTTTAAAAGCGCCACACCCAGCCCATAATGAGCCGATGCCAGGTTCGAATCATTGTGAATTGCTTTACGAAAAGCTGGAATTGCTTCATGGTACTTATGTTGCAAGGAAAGGAAGCTACCTAGATTGTTCGCAATTCTTGCAGAATCCGGATTTTTAGCGATACCCGCCATCATAACTTTGCATGCGCCAGCATAATCACCGCGGCTCGAGAGCATATCTCCCAGGTTGAGACAGGCTTCTTCCATAGATGGATCAAGTTTCAGAGCCCATCTGTAAGCCGATTCTGATGATGAGTCTTCACCCATCTGGTGATAGGCTAGCCCCAGATTATTGGCAATTGCAGCGTTTTGCGGATCTAGTTTCGCAGCTTTCTGCCAGGCTTCGACGCCAGAACCCAGATCGCCTGTCATTACGGAAATCAGGCCGATCCGGTCATAAACAAACGCGAGCTTCGGGTTTGACTCAGACAGCTTGCGATACTGCAAGAGAGCCGGCCCAAGCTGATTGGTCTTGAACAAAGACTCCGCTTGAGCTAAGACTTGTGCATCTTTATTGCTCAACATCTGTTCTTTACCGCCTACCTGAAGCTTGCCGGATGATGCGTTTGCGGCAAATCCATTGAAAATGCGTCCGTCTTTACTTATCTGGTCAAGTTGAGCAATAACCTTTTTGCGGTCGCCTCGCTCGTCATAAACTCTTGCCAGGTTGGAATGCGCAGCCGAGAGTTCAATTGAGCTTCTTGAGGCTTCAAGCACCACTGCGCTTGCATCTTCCATTCGCCCCTGGGTTTTGAGCTTTTCGACATTGGCGGCACAGGCAGTCAGATTGCTGCGACTTAGACTCACCGCATTGATGAAACAATGCTCTGCAGACTCGCTGTCAGCAAGGCTGAGATAGATCATGCCGAGCTGATTCTGAAGGGCCGGGTCCGAAGGCGATTTGCTTATCTGGCTTTGCAGCTTGGCTATGGCCTGGTCCAGCGCCTGAACATATGCAAGCGAGTTGTTTCTCAGCCCCTTAAATACAGTCTGTTTTTTGGCCTGCACAGGCTTTACAGCGGCTTTCTTTTCAGCACTAAATAAGTTCTGGATATCCGGAAAATTCAGACCCTGCGACTTGTTCACGATTGAAAGCGGCACAGTGGCAAGCAGGAGCAATAGTGCTCCGATTGCTAGCCAGGCGAAAGCTGGATGAAAGCGCCTTGACCGAATGACATTTGCTGGGGAATTTGTCATGAACTGACGAACTGGTCTTAAAAAATAGGTTTTGGATATACAGTACGATTACATTAAATGGATGGCCAGTTCCAGTCAATACGTAATCCCCCACAATTCGACACCCGACAGGCTTTAGCGGATTTCATCCAGGAGAATTTTTTAACAGAATCTCATTTTTGAACTTTTGCCGAATGTTTGAGTCACTCCACAGAATTTATTCCGAATTCGGCAAAAATACTGGAAGCAGCAACTAACCTGGCATCGAACTTCTTTGCATCAAATCTCTTTACTTCCACAGAGACAAATTCGGCTGACGGTTTTCGCCAAGATTTCAATGTATATTGACAGGGTTTAGAGCGTCCGTGGAAAAACGTCGAACACAAAATCACATGAACATTGACGAGAAAATAGAGAAGTTTCTGCAAGCAAGTGCTTTTGCTGTTGTCGGTGCCAGCGAAGACGTCCACAAGTACGGGCACAAATGCTACAAGTGTTACCTGCAGCACGGGCGTAATGCTTACCCGGTAAATCCTCATTCGCAAGAAATCCTGGGGAATCCGGTTTTTAAAGATCTTGCTTCACTTCCGCAAGGAGTCGAGTCGATTTCGATAATAACACCACCTGCAGTGACAGAAACAATTATTGAAGATGCCATTGCTTGCGGTATCAAGAACATCTGGATGCAGCCGGGTGCCGAATCGCAAATTGCAATTGATCGCGCAGAAAGCCAGGGTTTGAACGTGATTGCAGGCGGCCCGTGCCTGCTTGTGGTTCTGGGTTATCGCGGAATATAGCCCCTTGACCTAAGAGCCGGCAGCCACAGCTCTAAGGTCAATGTCACTTGCGCACTCCCCAATGTTCACTTGCGCACTCCATGACGATAAACCTGGCCGTTCTTTATAGCTTCGAAACTCTTACCGTCAGCATCGAATCTAACATCGAACTCATCGCTTGCGCCCTGGTGTGTAAGTGTCATATGCAGGAGATTGCTGCCTTTGATCGTCCATGTTCCCTTCCACAAGCCAGGAGCTTCCACAATCCCATCTTTATGAAATACCCAGGGAACTGGATGGTGATCAACTATCCAGGAAGTTTCCTGAGTCATGATCGATCCGCCAAGCGCAGCGGCACCACCATCGGCGCCACCTGCAGCACTACCTGCAGCACTACCAGCAGTTCCGGCAGCACCAGTGGCACCAGCGCCAGTGGTACCAGCAGAATTTCGACCAGCATACCAGACGCCATCATAACCTTCTCCAGAACTACGGACATATCGTCCTTCTAATCGATCCGGCTTCACAAGTTGTCCGCGATATTCTTGCTTGTACTCGGGTCGGCGAAAGGTCAGCATTCCGCTTTTAGCATTGAATGACACATTGTCAATTTTCTCCCAGCGCCCAACAACATGATAAAAAATCCGCCCCTCTGATCCCCGCAGTTCGAGCTTGGCCGTGAACTGGTCCGCTTTCATCTCCCAGTCTCCGTTCACATTAGCCGTGAGTGGAGAACTGGAAGTAGATGAAGAGGAAGTAGATGAAGAGGAAGTGGCAGAAGAAGAAGAAGAAGAAGAAGGAGAAGAAGAAGGAGAAGAAGAAGAAGGAGAAGAAGAAGAAGAAGATGATGATGATGTGCTTCCAGATGCAGCGTGGCTGCCTGAAGCCAGCTCAACACCGCCTGCTCCGGAGAGTCCCCAGAGGAACGCCCTCTCTTCGTCTGGCCCTATATTCTCATTCTTGAACCTCAATCCAATCTTGCCGGGCAGCGGATGCCCCAATTTAAGGTTCAATTCCGGAGCCTCGCTCACAGAAATACCATACTGACCTGTTGCTCCGGAGCTGACAACATACCATCTACGACCAACAAATCTAAATGGTCCCCGGTGCAACCATTTCCATGTAGCCACGTTTTCACCCGGTTTAAGACGTTTTCGGTCAATACCGCAAACCCAGATACAATAGTCACCCGCAGGTTCATTGATATAGTCGATTTGTTTTCTTGGCGATAGACAAAGCATTCTTGCTGGCCAGCCATTAGGTCCTGCCGGAAAACTCGCCCAGTTGATTCTGCCCCCGGTACAGGGCGCTGGCTGCGAAAACACCGGGGCAATGGTGCCAGAAGCAAGGACAGCAACAAAAAGAACAAGGCCGGACACAATGCACGATATCATGGATTTTCTATTTGTCAGTTTTATCTTGTCCATTGCTTCTCTCCATCAAATTCCGTTCAGAAGACAGCTGAGATATAGTTTCATTCTGAAAGTTTTCTATTGCACTCTTCAGCAGGGTAGATCAACTTTCGCCGGCCGTCACCATTCCTATGGATGAAACCACCTGAGTTCATTCTGTATATATGAATAGATCAACGAGGCAGCAGAATTCCGGCTGTCAGAAGTAATAAACATTAAAGTGTCAAGTTCAGCATTCTGGATTGACCAGCTACATCCTGCGGATGATGGCATGGACTTCCACTCTTAGTATCATCAACGCAGGAACTCCTGGAGGGAGAATTATGCGTAGTCGCTTTACAATACTGATTTCGCTTATCGCTTTATTAGTGTGGATTCTCCTGCCTGCGCCCACACCTGCAGTTCAATCGAATGGCGGGGTCTGGGTGCTTGATTCGGTAGTACCTTCGATAGAAGTATTTAAAGACGACAGTTACTGTTTCAAAAGGAAGCTAACAGTTAATCAGGAGGCCGCCGGTGCCGCAGCAAGCTATTCCTGGTACAGTCAAACTTATAAGCATGGTGGTGCGGTTCAGGCGCAATTTTCCTGGACCAAGCCGCCATCACGCCTTCCGGGTGACGCTAAAATAGCAATGACTTGCAAGGCTTCGATAGTTCATAAAGGAGCCCAGGTAGGGGAAGGCATAAAATGCGCAACCACGCTTTGCGATAACCCAAGCAACCATCCATTTGTTTCTACTGAAGGCTGGTTCGACATAAAGAATAACGTATCGCACCCTGGAGCTGAAACTGTAACCTGGAAGGTGCCTGTGGGTGGCAAATCGGGAAGCAAGCTTGATCTTAGAGCCACTGTATTCCAGGGTGTCGCCGGGCGTGCCACAATTCATCACAATTATCACTGGGAAGAAGGTGGCAGCGCCACTGTGCCGGATACTACGGATACCAAGACTAAAACAACAGTTCCAGTTTCACCCGGACCTACACCAGGACCAGGGCCTGCACCTGCACCTGCACCCGGACCTGCACCAGCACCAGGTCCAGCTCCGGGGCCCCTGACTATTATTGAGCCCACGCCGGCAAACACAACAACAATTGAGGTGGCGAAACGCACGGTTCTTTCAGGCCAGAGTGTAGTTGTTCCGGTTTACCTGAGCAAAGGTGCAAATCTTGGAAGTCTCAGTTTCAATGTAAGTTACAACAACTCGATAGCTCAGGCAATTAACCCGGTAAGTAAAGGGAACCTGCTTTCCAAAGCAAGTTTCCAGGCGAATCCAAACCTTGGGTCAAATGTAAGAGTTGCAGCAGCAAGCAGCGCTACATTTGGTGCGGATAAAGGCACCGTGGCTCTAATTCCATTTCAGGCAAAAGGCGCTGCCGGTACAAAAACACCACTGAATGTCTCGGTTACAGCAGCCACCGGTATTGCACCTGAATCAATCGTCAGAATTCATGGTGAGCTTGCCGTAATCGGCAAGGATAAACTAGTACCTGGAGATTACGATCACGATGGCAAAGTAACCGCCCGTGATGCTGATGGCGCTCTTAAAATGGACGTAAAGCTAATTCCGGAAGACAGAATACTCGATATGGACAATTCCGGAAAAGTAGACTCTACAGATGCTCGCCTGATTCTGCGTCAGGTAGTGGGCAAGTAGCCGGGTAACAAATACAAGCAAGGGAGAAATAGCCATGTCCTTCAAGAAACCTGGAACCTTTCTGATAATTCTTATATCAATGTTCTTTGCATTTACCAGTTCAGTCTGGGCAGCCTCTCTTTCGCTAGGAGTTGAAGACAGCAGCGCTGCAAGCAACTCTACTGCCACGGTCGGAATAAATATAAGTGAAGCAAAAAACATGGGGTCCACACAATTCAATGTCAGCTATGATCCGGCAGTTCTTTCAGCCAAAGAAGTAGCCGCAGGTGAGCTGCTAGGCGGTGCTTTGCTTGAAAGCAATATCAGCGAGCCAGGCTTGATTCGAGTTGCAGTAGCCGGAGCCCAGGTCGAAGGAAGCGGCAATCTGATCAAGCTCGTGTTTGATGTAAAAGGCAAACAAGGAGATGAATCAGCTATAGCCATAAAAGACATTCGCGCCTGGGATTCAAGCCCGGAAGCTCCTGAAATGCTCGTGAAAAATCTGGACGACGGGCAGTTCAAAGTAGCCGGTCTGCCCCAGCTCTATATTTACATTATCGCAGGCGCAGCAGTTTTACTTATAGGTCTTCTTGCTCTATTCGCCAGCCGCGCTAAAAAGACAGCTAAATAAGTCCGGCAACTCTTGACTTACAGGAGTGCAGTTATGCCAGCGCAAAAAAGACTTTCAATATTCTTGAGTTTTGTTCTGCTTCTGCTATTCACTGCCCTAAAAGCTCCGGCACAAGAAAATACAGCTAAGCTGGCCGAAGCAAGCATAAATCAGAACCAGCAAAGCACTTCTTTTAATACCCGCTCGAAGCAAGCACCGGCAAGCTCTCCCCGGCTCGGTGACGTAGACGCTGATGGATCGATAACAGCACGCGACGCCGACTTGGCCTTAAAAATGGATGTTGAACTTATTCCAGCAAGAAAAGCAGCAGATGTCGACTCAAATGGAACAGTCGACTCCACCGATGCTCGCCTGATCCTTAGAATGTCGATTGGCAAAGGAGCTTTGACTGCTATAACAAGCAGCCCAGAAAAAGCTCCTGTAATAATAAAACCCGACAGCACTAGCTCCACAAAAATAAGCACCAGCAGCCCAGAAAAAGCACCTGTGATACTAGAAACACCAAGCGCTCCTGTTTCTGAGCCCGATTCTGCCGCCACTTCTGTTTCAGCGCCGCAAGTCTCTAAAACAAAAGCTCCCAAAGTAAGGAAAATGATTCTCAAAATAGACAACGGCTACAGTACAAGAAATGGTCCTACAAAACCTACTTTGATCACAGTTAAGGTCACGTCGATAGTGCGTTCCATCACAAACTATCACTGGAACAACGGACAGGGAAAATCTCCGCCTGGACAAATTGGACTGCAGAACATTCACAACGGCAACTACAGCTGGTGGAAAGCAAAAGGTCTTCCAGGCTCGGGAGCTGCAGTTGATGCATACTGGTACGTCAAACCGGATGTAGAGATAGATCCAGGAGTTTATAAGGTTCTAGACAGCGACAAACCCAGCTGGTCATGCAATGCCCAGTCAAACGGCAGAGGATTCACAGTAATTTTACTCGATGAATTATCAAGCAAGACGCACGAAGAACAAGCAAGTTCCGTGGAGCCAGAAGCCACTGGCGAGAAAGTAGCAGCAAATGCCACGCCAGCTAAGACAGGTCCATCGATTGTAGGCAGATGGGCCTGGTATATGACCAGTATATTCAACGGCAAGGAAGGCTTTTTCAGATACGTAATCATCAATCCTGACGGCACGTGTACCACGACAGGAACAAATCCTTATCGTGGAACTTGGAAACAGAGCAGTGCCAACAGAGCGACCTTGAGCTTTTTCGGACATAAAGAAGTACATGAACTAATCGTGAGTCCTGACGGAAATTCGATGAAGGATACCGTTTACCCTTCGCGATTTATCCGGAAATAACGGGCACTTAAAGCGGGCACATTGCCTTTTCAAGTTTGATTGCAGAATCCACAAGCTGAGAGATACGCTTAGCTATTTCTTCATCCACAAGTTTTCCATTTGCAAAAGCAGCTCCGTCTGTGTAAACAAAGCGAGGCAGAATCAGACTGCGAAAGTCCAGCATTAAACTATTTGCAAGCCCCATAATCGACATATAGCTCGACTTGCCGCCTGCTGCACACAAGAAGCCCACAGTTTTGTCGGTCCATGCTTTCCCTGTGAGTTCCAGCAGGTTTTTCGCCGAACTGCCGCAATCAAAGTTGTAAATCGCTACTGCCATGATTATGCAGTTTGCCTTTTCAATCTTCTCCCTAACACGAGCAACATCAGGGTGGCTATATGCGGTATCACCATCGCAATGAGGCAAATTAAGCTCGCGCAGGTCAAGAAAATCGCAGTCTTTCGCTCTTGCTTTGAATTCTTCCACAGCGGAAGCAGCAAGCAATGCGCTTTTGCTCTCTTTATTCAGGCTCGTACTTAGCACAAGAAAACTCATGCTCACTTTCTTCCTTTACTTGCTATTGCTTTGCGTCTGCAAACATACCCTGGCAAGGGCTACTTCGCTTTGAAATAGAGAATTATCATCCCAAGCGTGCCGATAACCATATTGGGCAGCCAGGCCGCCACAATCGGCTCGAGTCGTCCTGAATCACCAAGCGCTCCCGAACTTGATTGCAGTACGTAATACAGAAATACGATCACAGCGGAGTAAACTAGTCCCAGGTTGCTTCGCGACCGGCGTGCAAGCAAACCGAGAGGCGCACCTGCAAGAGCCACTATTAAACAGGCAAGCGGCTGTGAGAACTTTTGATAGTAGCGAACCAATAAGTCTTTGGGAATCACACCCACTTTTTTCTGGTTTTCTATATATGCGGAAAGCTCCGAGATACTCATTTCCTTTGGCGGCACTCTGTTCAGTTTCAGCGCTTCGGCAGCGTTGTTAACACCGGGAATCGTCAGCGAATCGAATTTCAAAATACGTGTGATATCGCTGTCGCCGGAAAGCACATAAGTACGTCCTTTCTGCAGAATCCACTCGCCGTGGTTCCAGAGTCCGTGCGCCGCACTTATAATCTGAACTAACTTATCTCTGGTGAAATCGAGAATAATCACGTTGTTGATTGAGGTCTTGTCTGCAAGTCCGATGTAATAAACCCGGCTCAAACCCAGGTCTTTACCGCGCTCCATATATGTAAAATTAGCCGTGCCTTCGGGAAGCTGCGTCTTATACATGGCAAGAAACTCAAGCTTCTTTGACGTGCGGGTTGCAACCGGTACTACGTATTCGTTGATTGTAAAACTGGCAAAGCTGGTCAGAATACCGAACATAAGCGGCGCAACCATGATTCGATAGAAACTGATACCTGAAGTTCTAAGCGCAATAATTTCCGAATCGCCGGACAGGCGATTGAATACCAGCAAGGTACCGAGCAGCACACCAATAGGAATTGTGAGCACGATAATTTCAGGCAGGTGCAATCCGATAATTTCAAAAGCCAGATGAATAGGCACACCCGATTTCATAATCAGGTTGAAGATCGTCTTCAATTGGTCGGCGCCGAACCAGACACCGGTGACGATACCGATACCGAATAAGAGCGGTTGCCAGAACTCGTTGGCGATGTAGCGGTCGAGTAGTTTGGTACCGATCATAGAATGAAGTCCTCACCTAGATAGTGTTTGCGTGCAACCGGGCTGTATGCGACTTCTTTTGAAGTTCCGGCTACAAGAATTTTGCCTCTGTCTATCAAATAAGCTCTGTCAGTAATTTTTAGTGTGGCTCTTGGATTATGGTCCGTCAGCAGAACACCGAGTCCCCATTGATCTCTGAGCCTTCTTATCAAGCCCTGAATATCAGCTATTGAAATCGGGTCGATACCTGTAAACGGTTCATCAAGCAATATAAAAGCCGGCTTGGAAGCAAGACAGCGTGCAATTTCAAGCCGTCTTCTTTCACCGCCTGAAAGCTGCACCGCAATGGTTTCTGATAGATGCTCGAGCCCAAAATCAGTGAGCAGTTCTTCAATGCGTGTTTTCTGCTCTCTTCTAGAATAGCCTTTGAGCTCTAGAATCAAACGAATGTTGTCCCAGACAGAAAGCTTGCGGAATATAGATGCTTCCTGGGGCAAATAACCGATGCCGCGGCGGCAGCGATCATGAATTGCCATTTTAGAAATATTATGACCATCAAGTGTGATTGTGCCTTTTTCAGGCTTCACAAGACCGAGACACATGTCGAAACTGGTGGTTTTGCCGGCGCCGTTTCTGCCGAGCAAACCGACAACCTCCCCTTTTTCAACATTGAAGCTGACACCGTCAACAACACGGCGCCCTGCGTATGATTTCTGTATGTTTTCTACGAGTAGACTCATTTAGGTGCCTCTACTTTGCTTGCGCTTATGCTCTTTTTCTTTTCGTTGCCGGCCGGCTGACGTTCAGCAATCCTGCTGCCGTCACCCGGTCTTGTTTGCGGTTGTACCGGTAAAAGTTTGCTGCCTGGAGCTTTGTCATTCGAGTTTTGCAAAATCATGGCTTTTGCATTGCCGTTTGCAATGACTCGATGCTCGTCTACTACATATGTGATTTCGTCTGCGATCCACTTGCGCCCTGGCTGCGAAATCTGCGAGCGCCCAATAAAAAAAATCTTGTCGGCCCGGCCGTCCGCTTTCTTACTCAAAACAATCGACGGACCGCTTCCGAACATTTCACCGCATACCACACGCACATTTCCGTGTGCCGAAACACGACCTGTGTCTTTGCTGTAATCCTGAGCATCGGAATAAACCCAGACCGGCTTGTCGCCGGGAGCTCCGGCTGTGGCAATACTCGAATTGGCGGCAGTGGCGCTGCTTCTGCCTGAAAGTCCTTTGTTATTGCTTGCTATTGCCGGTGCAATACCAAGAAAATCAGCTTTAGCTTCCTCATCAACTTCGCTTGCAGCCGGTTTCGGCTTCGGAGAGCCTTCCTTCTTTTCCTGAATCACCTTCGACTTCACATGCCCGGTTGCCTGCAGGCGCTTTGTAGAAAGCGAATAATTCATGGTGTCGGCGCAGGTTGTATTTTTGCCCTGGGTCGCAATCACGTGACCGGTAAAGAGCGCAGTTTCAGGCTTGTTATTAAGAGCACCGTAAACCAACTGAAGCTTGTCTGCAAAAACGACTATGTCGCCGTGAACAACTTTCACATGACCGCTTGCATCGAATTTGCCGCTTGCCTGGTCATATTCCTGTCTTTCTGAATCAGTGATGATTTTTTCTGCCTTGCCTGTCTTTTTCTCGCTCTTGTCTGCTTTAGACTTTTCAGCAAGCTTTTCGGCGACCTTAGCCGGCTGCTTCTCTTGCAAATCGTCTTCATCTTCCGAATCAGGATCTTGAGCTTTCACAGCTTTGCTTGCGACCGGGGCTGCCTGGAGATCAGAGGCATTCTGTTCGTCTTCCGGCACATCTACTTCCGAATGGGCATTGCCATCAGCAATGATTTTGTTAACAGCCATCTCGAATACAAGCGTGTTGGCATCGATTTTGTTGCGTCCCTGAGTCAAACGCGGATGGCCGGTAAATACTGCACGATTAGGGTTGCCGGTCGGATCTTTATATAAGGTCGCAAGCGGTGCCAGAATCACGCTGTCCTTGTATACAACCCGCACCCTGCCTCTTGCAATAACCGAATCACCGGCGAACTCCTGCTCATCGGCAGTGATATCGATCGGTCCCTGGGCCCCGCCACCCGGTGTGCCCGGCATCTGGGCATAAGCCTTCTGCATTAAGCCGGACGGCAGAGTTGACGAAGCCGCTAAGAAAAATGCGGCGACTATGCAGGCTATGGTTCGTGTTTTTTGATTAGCTGATTTCATTTCCTAGCTCTTTGCAATCCCCGAAGTACCCGATTCCCGTTTTATCTGCCTGACAGCTCCTTATGAAGCTACTTAACAGCAATTACTGCGTGTGTATTACCGCGCACCTTGACATTCTGAATGCCTTCTTTGCTGAGTTTTCCGCGGGCCTCGTTGCCTGTCACCTTGGCTACTTCGGACCACTCGATGATAACACCACCGGTAGCAAAGAACTGATTTTGTTTGTCTAATTCAATCGTTTCGGCTTCGAATACACTCTTACCAGACTCACCTTCACCGCGCACCCGGCGCCCCTTTTCAGACATCAGCTTGACAAATCGTGTATCTGCATCAACGTTACCTAATGGTGCGCCAACCTCCATCTTGACATTAGGCCCGTCAAAGTATTTGATCTTGATGTCTTCAATTTTGAACTTTTTGTTGTCCGAAGTTGTCCCTTTTCTGGCCACCAGTTGCCAGCGAATCGTGTTGTTGTCGTCGACTTCTTTGAGTTCGTATTTGTCAACAAAAGTACCGGTCGAAGTCGGATTGGCCTTCATTTTGGCGATTTCAGTGTCATATTCTATTTCGGCGCCCTGTTTGGCTGCCATAAATGCCCAGATAATACCTGCAGGAATCGAAACCGCAGCCAGAAATTTGACTGTGTTCTTAATCCAGGGACTGTGAATAGAAAAGGTTGCCACTGACATTTATCGCTTCAGTACCCCATAGCTCTGAGTGCAACTGCTCTGGATACGTTATTTAGCGACTCCTTCAAATTACCCTGTTTCAAATACCCTTCACCCAGGAAAAAATAGGCAGCCGGATTATTCGGGAATTTATCGCGACAGGCTATCCAAGTAGACATCGCCTCATCGAGATTGCCGCTGTACTCGGCTTTCAGATGAGCTCGATAAACGATAGCCCAGACATCATCAGGTTTTTGAGTTAAAAGCTCATCGAGTTTTGTAAGAGCCAGCTCGTAATATTTGCGTATTTGCGGTAAGTCGGCCGGGTCGACATTGTCGGTAATTGAAGGTATCTTAGGCAGTGCCTTTGTATTGCCCTGGGCAAGAGCACCGACAGTATTGACGATCGCTCCGAGATCAAGCGGTTTGCCTGATTTTACTGTTTGAGCGATGTTTGATTTTGCAGCTTCGATTTGCTTTTGCTCTTCTGTTTTTGTACTTGGATTTGCACTTGCGCCTGTGTTTACCGCCGTGCCTGCATTTGCCGTGCCTGAGCCTGCACTTGCCGCGCTTGCACTTGCCGTGCCTGCGGTTTTAGGATTACCGGACCCGTTTGCATTTCCGGCAGTATTAGGATTGCCGGAAGCTTTTTCGGCCTGTTCTTTTTGCAACTTAGCAAGCGCCGCATTAGGATCCCCGTTTGCAGCCTTCCAGGCCGCTACTTTCTTGGAATAATTCGCAAGCAAATAGGCCTTCATGTAATAAGCCCATGCAAGCCCGTAACGCACACGATTTTCGTTGGGGAAATTCTTGAGCAGCCCTTCGTAAGTAGCAATCATCTTGTCAAAATATGCGCTGCCACCCTGTTGTTCTGCCAGCTTGCGAGCGCGGCGCACTTCTTTCAAAGCTTCTTCGACCCTGCTTGTTCGAGTAAGCGCGACTGCTAAGATAAAACTGGCTTCGGGGCTATCCGGATAGGCTTCTACCTGCTTCTTTGCCAGAGCCGGATCATCTGTAGGCACCAGATCCTGAGTATCGGTTCCTACACTCAATTCGACACCTGGCTTCCATTTGGTCACTGTTTTGTTGTCACCGTCTTCAGTACCACCGGTTGCAGCATCGCTGGTCTGAGTACCACCTGCTTGAGCATCACCGGTTCGAGCACTAACTGCGGCCCCACCACCAGTTGCTGCATCACCGGTTCCAGCGCCACCATTTCCAGTATTAGCAAATACAAAAGAACTCGAGTTCAGAAGAATGCTTGATGCCAGTACTAATCTAAGTGTGAAAAGCTTCATAAATACCTTCAACTTGTACCTTCAAGTACCTTGGTTTTCTCAGCCTCATTTCAGCTTCTATCGCATAAGTTCCATCGAATAGCTTTTACCGAAATAGCTTTCATAGAATCGCTTTTGTCGATAGCTTGAAACGCTTCTAAGCTGGTGAGGCGAATGCATTCAGGTTGCAATTAGGCAACACCGGCTGATCATAGCAGACGGGCCGAGGTAGTCATTGGTTTCGTATAAGCGAGCAATTTTGATGAAAAAAATTTCGTTTCTCAAAGAATTTTTGCCTGCAAAAAATGCAGCCGAAGATCACTTAGTAAGCAAAAGCCTCATTACGTCCATCAAGCCTGAAACTATGTGCTTCGGCTCCGATTTTTCGAGAATTTCCTTAGTATGAATACCGGTAGTGACTCCAATAGCATCAACACCCGCATTACGAGCCATATCAAGGTCGTAGCTGCTGTCACCAATCACCACTGATTCAGCCAGTGGAATACTAAGTTTTTTAGCTGAAATAAGTACGGGCTCCGGGTCCGGTTTGTGCTTTTTAACTTCCTCAGCACCGACCACAAGGGCGAAATAGTCCGCCAGGTGGTGGAATTCCAGCACAGTGTCGATCAAATGCCGCCGCTTGGAAGAGGCTATGCTTATAAGAATTTCAGCCTCCTTCAATTTTCGCAGCATTTCTTCAAGTCCGGCAAAAGGAGGACAAATTTCGATGGCCCGCGCATCGTATATATCTCTGTATCTCTGAGCCACTTCTTCGTGAAACTCATGCGAATGATCAGGAAAAAGTATCTCCGCCTGTCTTAAAAGCGGAATACCTATTAAGTGCGACCAGAGCTCGAGAGTTTGTTCAGTAAATTCGTATTCGACACATACGTCCTTCATCACATCAACGATGCCGGGGGCTGAATCAACCAGCGTGCCGTCGAAATCAAAGATTGCTAGCCTGTACAACTTGCCTTACTCACATTCTTGCTTGTTTCAATAAGTCCACGAAAGCGAGCAAACAAATACGCAGAATCATGCGGACCCGGGCTTGCCTCCGGATGGTACTGAACACAAATTATCGGATGCTTCTTGTGCCTGAAGCCTTCGACACTGTTGTCGTTTAAATTCACATGCGTAAGCTCGAGCTCTTCAGGCAGGCTGGCTTCGTCCACCGCAAAACCATGGTTCTGGCAGGTAATTTCAATTTTGCCGGTGCTCAGATCTTTCACCGGCTGGTTGCCGCCTCGATGCCCGAACTTCAATTTATATGTGCTTGCTCCACATGCAAGCGCCATCAATTGATGTCCAAGACAAATCCCGAAAATCGGCAATCCTGTATTTATAAGCTCCGGTATCTGCGAAATAATGTTGGTGCAAGCGGCCGGGTCGCCGGGACCATTTGAAAGGAATATACCATCGGGCTTTGTTTGCAAAATTTCCTCAGCTGACGTAGCCGCCGGATATACAGTCAGTTTCATATTCTCTTTTGCAAGACTTTCAAGAATGTTTTGTTTGACTCCGAAGTCGAGCACCGCCACATTGAACTCTCCCGAGCCCATCGTGTATTTTTCGCGGGTGCTCACCTCAGCCGTAAAATCGGCACCGCTCATAGGAGCTGCCTGTTGAGCTACTTTTACAAGCTCTTGCGGGTCTAAGATTTCATTTGAAACGGCGCAACGCATCGCACCCTTGTCTCTGATGTGCCTGGTTACGGCCCTTGTATCCACATCGGAAATGCCGATTACTTGCTGCTCGGCAAGAAACTGGTGCAGTGATTTTTCAGCTCTCCATGAACTGTGCCTGCGGCTCAGATGACGTACAACCATACCCCTTGCGTATATACGCCTTGATTCGATGTCTTCGCTATTAGTTCCGTAATTGCCGATTTCAGGATAAGTCATGGTCACGACCTGACCGGCATAACTCGGGTCGGTGAGTATTTCCTGGTAGCCGGTCAAACTGGTGTTAAATACTAATTCGCCGGTTCTTGTGCCGGTGGCTCCGAATGCCGTGCCGTTAAAAGTCCTGCCGTCTTCCAGCGCCAACAAACATGGGCTGCCCTGGTTAAAACCTGCGCGCGATGGAGAATAAGTCATCGATTTAAATCTTCCAAAATAAAAGCTTTTAGTTCCGGTTCTTAATTATAAGCATAGCGACTGGCTCAATGCTTACTTAAAGGCTCATCATATTAAGTCCTGGTTTGGTCCTGGTTTAGTCCTGGTTTAGTTCTGGTTTAGTTCTGGTTTAGTTCTGGTTTAGTTCTGGTTTAGTCCTGGTTTAGTTCTGGTTTAGTTCTGGTTTAGTTCTCGACAAGACCTATCCACAAGCCTCTCGACAAGACCTATCCACCCCTATACAAAACAACTCCTCTACCTCGCTTTACAAGCATCACCTGACAGCATCCGTTACGCTTTACAAGCGCCACCTGACAGCCCCACAGCCTCACTTTACAAGCCTTAAGAGCCAGTTATGGACAAAATGAATATCCACTGTTTCAAATAATTGATAGCTTTAAGAGAGTTAAGATTCGGCAAATCGCCAGTATTTGCAGGCCGGGCACAGGATCTGGCTCCCGGGGTTTCAAGTAGCAGCCAGTCTGAGTTTCTCTTGAGTTATTTAACTGAGTTATTTAACTGCTCAGCTCTGTAAAATAAGACCGGTATTACGGTAAAAGGCAAATACAAGTTAATGAGCTCTACATATTTCGCAGGTGTTTTCAACTGGCTATCCCCTCACTTGCTTGTGATTTTAGGCATAGTGGGCACAGCACTCTGGAACCTCTTTTTCCCGAAGTCCAAGCAGGTTACGCCTCTAATCGCACTCGGCTCTTTAATCGGAGCTGCCGCTATTTTAGTGTCACAGCTCTCTGAACACAGCACCAGCATTTTCGGCCAGCTCTACACTGTAGACCAGCTGTCAACAGGTCTGGGGCTGATAGCCTGTATCGTGGGCATACTGGTGACTCTAATGTCCACCGGCTACGAGCACAAGTTCGGACCCAACAGAGGCGAGTTCTACGCCATCCTTCTTACCGCCACAGTCTCTGTGATGTTCCTTGCAGGAACCACTGACATGATCATGCTTTTCGTGGCACTTGAAACACTTACTATTTGCTGCGTACTGCTTTCAGGCATGGCCAAGCGCGATGTAAAAAGCAACGAAGCCGCGCTTAAATACTTGCTTTCGACTGCCGGCACCACCGCCACATTTATGTATGGACTGAGCTTTCTTTACGGGCTCACTGGCTCCACCGACTACGTAAACATAACATCCAAGTTTTTCCAGATAGCACAATCACCGTCAATGGTGGCTTCGCTGCTTATGGTTCTTTTAATAAGCGTAATCGGCTTCAAGCTCTCGATGGTCCCCTTCCATATGTGGACTCCTGACGTATACGAAGGTGCACCAACCCCGGTAACCGCCTTCCTTTCGGTTGGCTCAAAACTCGGCGGCATTGCCGTAATGCTCAGATTACTAATTGTAGTTTTCGGCGCAGCAGCCGCTAACTGGATTCCACTAATCGGCATTATCGCCTGTTTATCGATGGTGTTCGGGAATTTTATCGCGCTCTGCCAGAGTTCGGTTAAGAGAATGCTTGCCTACAGTTCCATAGCCCACGTAGGCTACTTTCTAATAGCCCTCTGCGCAAACACCTCAGAAAGCCTCTCGGCGCTGCTTTTCTACGTAATAATCTACGGATTCATGAACATCGGCGCCTTCACAGCCGCAGTAATGATTGAAAACGAACTCGGCACAGACAACATGGAAGACTGGTCCGGGCTAATTCGCAAGCGACCGTTTTTAGCAGTAGCTATGACAGTATGCTTACTGAATCTCGGCGGCTTGCCCGTGCCCCCGGCCGGATTCTTAGCCAAAGTATTCGTGTTCTGGTCCGGTATGCAAATGTATTCAACACTGGGTTACATATTAGTTGCAGTCGGCCTGATAACTTCAATTCCAGCACTTTTCTACTACACTCGGGTAGCTATCAAAATGGTAGTCCGCGAGCCCTCCAAAGCTGTTGAGGCGCTGCCAGGACACAGAATCAGCCTTCCAGACTCGCAACTTGGACCAATTCTGGCTCTGACCATAAGCATAGTCGGCATTGTACTTGCAGGCACATCAATGGTTACACCGCTGATGCAGTTCTCAGCAAGAACCATAAGCTCGCTTAATCAACCGCAGCTTACAAGCCAGTTGCCACCGTCGTTAGATAAGGGCGGAGCACTACAGTAAAGAAGAGCTGGCTGGGTCAAAAAGCAGCAATTACTCAAAGTGCTAACGACAGATCTCAGCAGTCTTGATATGTGAATTGTGAATGGCAATAACACAAACGCAGACCTGAGTAAAAGCGATCTCGCTTTATTTGCCGGCCTGTTTCTGGCTCTGCTGCTCATTTTCTACTGGCCCTGTCTTTCAGGCAAATCCGACTACTATTTTTCGGACATCTGCTATTTTTTCGAACCCTTTTGTAGATTCGTCAGAGAGTCCTGCTATAAGGGCATAGTGCCGCTCTGGAACCCGATGATTTTTTGCGGCATGGCTCAAATAGCCATGCCATCGCCGGGCTTGCTTTATCCGCTTTCATGGTTCATGTTCCTGCTGCCTTTTTCTTGCGGCCTATCTATATATATGATGGTCCACCAGATAATTGCAGCAGCAGGGGCGTTTTTGTATTTCAGGGAACTGAAGGCTACACGAGCAGCGGCTTTATTCGGTGCGCTTGCAGTTGGTTTATGCGCCTACAACTTTTCGCTTGTAAGAAACTGCACGCTGCCTGCTTCTATGGCCTGGTTTCCGCTAATGCTTTATTTTGAGAAGAAGATCTGCAAAGAAAGCGGCTACAGGCTCAGATATATATTCGGGCTTGCACTTTCATTTGCAATGATGATGCACGTGGGGCGACCCGAAGTAGGGGCACCGGAGTTATTTATTGTTGTGCTTGCTATTTGCAGCCGGCCGGCGATGTATTTGCTGGGGCGTGGTGGTGGCAGGTCGGACGGGGGCAATTCGGATGAGGCAGCCCGGCCGGACCGAGAGGGCGGGACGGATGCTGCGGCTGCCGGGGGCGGGCCGGACCGCGCAGGCGGGACGGATCGGGCAGGCGGGCCGGATGCTGCGGCTGCCGGGGGCGAGCCGGATCGCGCAGGCGGGACGGAGCGGGCAATCGGCCCCGATTGGAAGGGCTGGTTCTTGAAAATGGCAGCGCTTGCGTTAGGGCTCTTGCTGGCGATGCCGACAGTAGCGCCCGGCATTGAATGGACCGCGCTTTCGCCGCGCTCTCAGGGCATGGCGCTCAAATGGGTGCTCACCTGGAGCGCCAACTGGTACGACTTCCTTTCACTTATATTCGGGCAGCCGCTCGGTAATTTATGCGTCTTAGATAATCAGACCGCACAATTTAGAGGCATGGTCTTGAGCCGGACAGGTTATATTCCATTCTTGAGCACTGCATATATTTCGCCTCTGTGTTTCACCCTGGCATTCTGGGGTTTATTCGACAGAAAAAATCGAAAGAAGCTGATTTGCATTTTGCTCTTTGTGGGTCTCTCTGTTCTGGCGCTCGGCAGGCATACTCCGGTTGCGCCGGCAGTGCTGAGTTTATCGCCGTTTTTATCTGCCTTTAGATATCCGGTAAAGCTCATGTTTTTTCCGGGGCTGGTTTTGATTTTCTTTGCTGTAAAAGGCATGGATTTGCTACTGAAGAATCTAATCAGCAAAAAAGTATTGCTTGCGACTGCAATTTTCTGGACTCTTATTTTGTTATTCGGATCAGCGCTTTTGTTAATTCCTGAAATCGGCTATGAAGCAAGCAAGTGGCGCTGGCTGTTTACTGTTCAGCCACAAATTCCGGCTTTAGAAAGAGCTCAAACGCTTATGGCTGCAAGTTTGATTTCCGGTGCATCTGCCGGCTTGCTTTCATGTTTGTTTGCTTTCATGCTTGCAAAAGAAAAAATCACAAAGCACAGCTGCGGCATTTTTTTTGCAGTGGCGCTTGCATTGCTTTTGTTCCAGTGCTCACTTGGCACCAGGCAGGTTTGCGCAAGCGGCTTTTATGAAAAGCCAGGTTTTATAGCAAGCGAGATACGAGAAACAAAAGAGAAGGAATATGCACAAAATCCCGTAGCAATTACAAATGACGCCGGATATCTGAATACGCGCTACCTCAATTTGTATTTCGACCCGCTTACGATTCCGCCGTCTTATTCGATAAAAACAGAAGCAGGCTTCGACGAAGATTTTTTCCAGTACTCTCGACAGATGCTTTTGTATCAGACCGGAATCGATTTTGATATTCCATCAAGTTACGGGTATGAGGCTGCAGAAACCGCCGACTACAAAAACACTTTCTACAATGCATTCAAAGTGTCAAGCCAGTTTATAAACGGACATGAGCCAAAAGTAAAAGGCACTATGGAGAAGAGACCAAAGACGGTGCCCGAGAAACGGAGCGACGGTCCTATACACAGATTCGCAGAACTCACGGCAACCGAATTTGTAAATACACAAGCCTATCACCGTAAGCCGGCCAATAAAATGCCCCGGCTTAATAAGGATCTCTTCGAGTTAATAGATGAAAACGAAGAACTCAATTACAGAACCTACAGGGTGAAAAACACAAGGGCTCGCTTTTATTTCACTGACCGCCTGGTCTTTGTGGAATCTTTTAAAGACCTGCAAACTCTGCTTTCTACAACGGAAGATCTGCCGCAAGCAGAAATAATCGATGATTCAACCGATATTAGTTACTTCTTGAACAGAGACTTTGAAAAGCACAAGCGTGGCTTTAAAGTAATTGATGCACTCAAATTTGACAGCGAAAAAAGCACGCCCGATGACCCGACCTTGAAGTCTTCGATGGATATAGTATTTGACAACGGACAGGAAATTGTTCTTGATCTTGCTTTGAACAGACCGGCGGTTCTTGTTATTGCGGATCATTATTACCCCGGCTGGGTGGCGGAGCTTGATGGGGTGGGAGTGCCTGTGATTAAGGCGAATCTCTTGAACAAGGCGGTTCTTATACCTGAGGGTAAGCACCGGCTCAGGCTGACTTACAAACCCTGGTCTCTGGTCCTGGGATTTGCTTTTGCCGGGCTAGGAGCTCTTGGCTTGCTGCTGCTGGGCCTTGCCCGGAAGAGAGGGTGGTTTTGAGGCGGCTGGGTTTTGAAGCGGCGGGTTTTGAGGGGATCTGAGGGATGAAAGGAAGTGGGTGGAGGAAATGGGGGGATAACAAGTAAGGGAAATTTGACGGCTGGTCTTAAGAGCTGGACCTGAACACCGGCCGGACTTGACCGGTGGAAAGCGTCACTTTACAGCCTGACTTTGCTATAATACGGACCTTAAGCCCTCGTAGTTCAGCTGGATAGAACACCTCCG
>CAZTQO010000007.1:0-82654 GCA_964615655.1 uncultured Candidatus Obscuribacterales bacterium
CCGACTTTATACAGATAGGCGTCAGCACCGGCCAGGACTCGGTGGTGTTGCCGCTTGAACTTCTGGGGAAGTCAAAGCCCTGGTTTGGAAGCTGTGCAACAGGTTGTTGTGAACTCAGTGGCGGCTGGGGATTTACCGGCGGCCAGTTTTGAAGCGGCACCGGCTGCGGACGGTCTATTCTGACAGGCGGTCTTTCAGGCGCTACAGGCGGATAAGCTTGAACCGGCATCGGCCCCGGACTCGGAGGAAACTGACCTGGACTAATTCCCGGACCCGGACCCGGAAGCGGAATCCTTCTTGTACTGAATTCGCGCATGCAAAGCCCTGCTCTTTCGAGAATTTTGCCGGCTTCTCGATTGAGTCTGTTTGCAGCTTCAAACTCTTCTTTGTTCCTCCTGTCTGCACTTTTATAGAGTTCTATCGCCTCTTTTATTTTGCTCAGGCATTCCTGCATCAAGTCTGCACAGGAGGAAAGTCCGGGAACCAGGTGCATAAGTTTGAAAATTGTATTTAAGCGTTCTTCCTCTTTTGGATCTATGTGGGGAGCAGGCCAGGCGCGGCCTACGATTGTGGATAAAATGTGGTAGGCGTCGGCGGGCGTGTCTTGTACGTTGCCACGGCGTCCGCGAGGGTCATTATATGGGTGGTTTGGATAATACCTGCCTCCGCCCCTGTTACCCTGTGCCGGTATGGTCCTTCTGTTGTAATTTGAGTTTGAGTTCGAATTGAAAGTATCACCCTCTTGAGCGAGTGCCACTGGTGATACTGAGCCGGAAACAAAAATAAGGCTTAATGTAATTGCAAGGAGCTTTTTAAGAAAGCTTTGAAATTTAACTGGTGTTTCAATAATTCTTGGCATTTTTCCCGGAAATAGCATTTTGCGCCTATTATGCCTTATTAGTTTCGTTTTTCTGCAGCATTTAGCGATTAAGAAGAATACGATCTACTGTTGATGCAAGATTGCCCGCCCCCTCCTTGACTACGCCATCCTGTTGAGAGCAAAACTCTAAAGATCCAAGCTCAGTAATAATCTCGGCAAATCCCGGACTATTAACTTCGCCTCGGATGAAAAAAAATTCTTTAGCTCAGTTCATACAGCTGCTAAACTCAGACTGTTGGAGTCTGGTACTGGCTTATGTTCACACGACTTCTTTCATATATTTACATCGCCTACTTCTTTTTCACTTCTGCCTTTTTAGTGTGGATTTCGGCTCTAATCTGCCTTCTTACTAAAGGCAGTGATCCAAACAGGACAGCGGTTCACATGTATTCCTGCTGGTGGGGCTTCCACTACATACAGGTTAATCCCTTCTGGAAGTACAAGTTCGAAGGTCTGCAAAACATCGCTGAGAAAGAGACTTATGTACTGGTAGCCAACCACCAGTCTTTATGGGACATCATGGTTCTTTATGGGCTAAACAAACCGTACAAATGGGTTTCTAAAGAGTCGATTTTTAAAGTGCCGTTTATCGGCTGGAACATGTTTTTCAACCAGTATGTAAAAATAGCGCGCGGCGATCTCAAAAGCATCAAAGAGATGATGGCCACCTGCAAAAGCTGGCTTAAACAGGGCGCTTCCATAATGATTTTTCCGGAAGGCACCCGTTCGCCAGACGGCGAGATTCAGGAGTTCAGAGACGGACCATTTAAGCTTGCTAGCGACTGCAAGCTTCCTGTGGTCCCGATAGTTGTAGACGGCACCCATGATCTATTGCCTAAGGGTTCGATGCTTTTGAATTTCAAAGGCAATATAACAGTTCGAGCTTTGCCGCCGGTTCACCCAAAAGACTTCGATTACAATGTCAAAAAACTAAGAGATCACGTGCGCAGTTTAATGCTTCAAGAACTTGCTTCGATAAGAGCCTCAAACTCCGGAAAAGAACTTTCTGACAAAACTCTGTCAGAAAAAGAAAAAGACTTAAAAGCAGAACCAGCAAAACTCAAATCAGGGTCGCTCTGATTTTCCTGAAACAACGGTTTCCGCAGCTTTAAATATGCCCTCATAATTTTTGCTTTCAGGAAAGCTTGCCCACATTTTTCTTGTGGTGTCGCCATTTGCAGCAAGCGCAGCAGCAAGCAATCCTACAGCCTGTTCAGCAGCTTTCATTCTTGCTTCGCCGTCAAACAAATAGTCAGCCGACATCAGCATTCTTACAATAGTTTTCTGCGCCTCTTCACAAAGCGCCGTAGCAAATGCTTTCCCTTCTCTTAGATCCATAGGCTGCCCATATTGAGACTGCAAGAGCAAGCCGCGAATTTCCGGGTTGTTTCTATATCCCTCAGGGTCGCTTGCTGCAATTGACTTGAGTATGTTTTCTGCAAGAATTTTTGCGGAGGGGTCATTATTTGCAATAGCAAAGGCATTTGTCGCAAGCGCGTGTTGCAGTTTTACAGAAGAGAGAAGTTGTATTTTATTCAGAGCCAGGTCAAGCTCAGCAAGCATTTCTTTTTCGTCTTCGTTTAAACAATCAAAAAGTGATTTGCGCAATTCAAAGCCTTTCTCTCCTCTTAAAGCCGCAAGAATATCTTGCTTGCTCAAATCTTTAAGTTCAGCACGCATTCGTGCTTCTATTTCCTTTTTACCTTCAAAATCAGGACCCTCGATGCTGCGTGTACCTGCTCTAAACTCATCGACAGCTTTATAGAGCTCGTCTGCAAGCAGCCCCGCCTGCTTAAGCATATTTGTTACGCCGCCCTGATATTCAATGTAATTTTCAAGTTGAATCTCAGCAACATGAAAATATGAATTTGCAATTTCAAAATTCTGTTTTTGATCGCCTTCTTTGTTTTTAAGCGTTTCCATTGCCTGGCGAAAAAGCGTAAGCTCTGGATAGAGCTTGCTTTCAATCTCCAGGCTTTGCGCTTCGCTATTAGCCTGCGCTTCTTTCTGATCGCTTATAAAATCAGCACCGGTCGCTACAAGAGCACCTGCCTTTGCTACTGTAACACTATCCTTTTCTGCAAGAGCACCTGCCTTTGCTACTGGAACACTATCCTTTGCTGCAAGAGCACCTGCCTTTGTTACCGAATCACCGGACCTTGCTATCGGATTACTGGACTTTACTGTCGGCTCATGATTCTGCGCGAGAACAAGCAAATTAAGCTGAGGTTCAGGCGCTTCTTTAGACGCCAGCCCAGACGCCACTTCTGACGCCACTTCTGACGCCAGTTCTGATGCCGTGAAGTTCTCAACTCTGCTTATCGATTCAAATCCGCTCTGGCTGTTCGCCATTTTGCCTTTTGCCTTATGCCTTGAAAGGAAATGCCCGGAAACGAATCTATACGGAGCTTTCGGATAATCGACGCTTATTTAAGGCTTTTAATCTTTCAGCCGGCAACCTGCCGGCTCGGGGCTCAGTGTCAACACCCACCGCCAGAAGGCGGCGGCATATCCACGATAATTTCCTTGAGAGGCGCCTCAACCTTGCTTCTAGCGCCAGAGAACTGGCTGCCGCTGCTGTAACGGGCAAAATTATTTCCGTTTCCTTCATAAGCCCGGTGCTGCGACCAGCGATTTAAGTTTGCAAGGGCGGTCTGTGAATACGCTTTCAAAGCCGGCACTTTGCCCTTCATCACTGCTTCGTATTCTTTGCGGGCCTGGGCTACTTGATTGAGCGACTGGCAGCAAAGCGCCATGTAGTAATGAATATGCTCGTTGCATGTCCCTGAATTGTGCAACTGCCTGAACTGAGCAAGGGCCTGGGCATATTTTTTTTCTTTGTAAGACTTGCAGCAATCTTCAAATTTAGGCACAGTAAGGCTGCCTGCCTGCGCAAATTCGCTGCCTGAAGACCAGGCAACTAAACTCAATGAAAGAACGAAGACGGTGGCAGTTTTTGCAGCTTTTGACATTAATGAGGCTCCGGAGCCGCAAGCTTTAAGTTTCAGACCTTAGAGATACTATACCCTCAATTCGACAATTTTGCTCAATTTAGCCGGCACTGCGGCGCCTGATTGCCTCAGCCAGAAGTGATGTGCCTACAGTTACCAGAATCATGAGCGTGCTCAGTGCATTTATTGTCGGCTTTACACCGAATTTAACCGAGCCGTAAATCCAGAGAGGCAAAGTAGTGTCACCAACCCCTGCTGTAAATTGCGTAATGATAAAGTCATCGAGAGAAAGCACAAAAGCAAGCAAGCAACCGGCAATTATGCCCGGCATTAACAGCGGCAGCGTAACTTTGAAGAACGCCACTACAGGTGGTGCGCCAAGATCTTGAGCAGCTTCTTCCAATTTCGGGTCCATGCCTTCAAGCCGGCCCATTACCGTAAGTGTCACATAAGCAACACAAAAAACAATGTGCGAGACAATTATAGTAGCCAGGCTCAATGTCATGCCCATGGCAAGAAAGAGCGAAAGAGCCGCCACTGCCATGGCAACTTCAGGAATAATAATGGGCAGCATAATTAAAGCCCGGTAAATATTTTCTCCAGCAAAACGTACTCTTGCAAGACCGATGGCAGCAAGGGTTCCCATGCAAGCCGCTACCACAACACTCACAGACGCCACCGAAAGACTGTTTTTAAAGGCTGAAATAAGCGGCGCTTCAGTCAAAAGCGACTCATACCACTTTAGTGTGAAGCCGGTCCATTTTACAGCCAGTCTCGAGTCATCAAAACTGAAAATGATAAGAACAAGTATTGGCAGGTACTGAAAGAGAAGCACCCCAAACGCTATGATATTCAGAACTGGATTTTTCACGCCCGGGACTTCTTGATAACAACTTGCCGACCCAGTGAAGTCTAGCAGAGCTTTCTCAGGAAAGAGGAGAGTTTAAGGTGAAAGACATAAGTCACAAAACGCCCACGCTCAGAATTGCCCATGCCCGGGCGACATTGAAAGCCAACCCCGAACTGCTTGACAAAATCCGAAAAAATGAAATCCCAAAGGGCGATCCGCTCCCGGTTGCAAAAGTGGCGGCAATCCAGGCAGCCAAAAGCACCGACAGGATAATTCCATATTGTCATCCGATTCCAGTTGACCATGTACAGGTGGACTTTGAATTAGGGCTCGATTCAATTGAAATAGACATCAAAGTTAAAGCCATTTATAAGACCGGTGTTGAGATGGAAGCGCTTACCGCCGCTTCGGTTGCAGCACTTACTATTTACGATATGCTCAAAGTATTTGACCAGAGCATGGAAATAAGTTCAGTCAGACTCATTGAAAAGAAAGGCGGCAAGTCCGATTTTGTGCATGATAATCTGAGAAGAATTAAGGCAGCGGTACTTGTGGTATCAGATACTGTATCGGCAGGCAAAAAGCAGGATAGCTCAGGCAAATTAATAGTGGAGCGCCTGGAACAATTTGAACTTACGGTCGCCCAGTATAAAGTAGTGGCTGACGACGAAATAGCCATCGAAGAATGCATCAAAGACTTTGCCGACCGCGACAAATTCGATATTGTCGTTACAACAGGCGGCACCGGTCTTGGTCCGAGGGACAGAACACCTGAGGTAATCAAAAGACTTATCGACATGGATGTTCCCGGTATTTCCGAAACACTGAGAGCATACGGACAGGAACGCATGCCACTTGCAATGCTCTCTCGAGGTCTGGCCGGTGTCAGAGGCAAAACGCTTATCATAGCTCTGCCAGGCTCAAGCCGGGCAGTAGGCGAATCAATGGATGCGATTTTTCCGGCTGCTTTTCATACTATATCCATACTTTCAGGTGCCGAGCATTCGGAGCAAAAACATGGCAGGCATGAGCATGCAAAACACTGAGGCAGGCGATTATGTTTAGAAAGACACATGAAGTATTCAAAAACAGGCAGGACGCAGGCAAGAGGCTGCTTGCAAAACTGCAAGCACTTTTGAGCAAAAGAAAAAAGATAGATACTGTCGTGGTGGCACTTCCCCGGGGAGGCGTACCGGTTGCAAGCCCGATCGCAATGGCAATTAAAGCACCGCTTACGGTTTTCGTCTCAAAAAAATAGGCGCGCCTTTTCAACCGGAGTTTGCAATCGGAGCTGTTTCGTCCTCGGGAGTTGTAGTACTGAACGACGAGCATGAATTGCCTCTTGAGCTCATGCATTCACACATAGAAAAAGAAAGAAAAAGGCTTTCAGAAATTACAAAAGAGACAGAGATGAAGTTTATTAAGGCAGCCGGTCTCAAAGAGCAGTTCGATTTCAATTCAAAGCGGGTAATAGTAATTGACGACGGCGTGGCTACCGGCATGACAACGCTTGCAGCCTGCCGTAGCCTTAAAGAAATGGGCGCGGCAGATCTTATACTTGCCACCCCGGTCCTTGCCTGGCAAACAAAAGAAACACTCTCTGCCTACTGTGATGAAATCGTGGCAGTCCTTGAACCCAGAGATCTCTCGGCTATCGGCCTTTATTATGAGGACTTCCATCAGGTTGCCGACGACGAAGTCAGAGAAGCTCTTGCGGCTAGCGCGGCTCAGAATTGATTTCAATCCGGCCCATTGAAAAAACAAGTATTGGAAATGATTAATACTTTGTGGGTAATTGCCACATAGATGCAGCGGAGCACGCTTGTTATCTTTGCGTCAGGCAAAGCTTGGGATCATCTAAATTACTTAGAATAGGAGTCTTTGAGATGGAAGACTTTGGATCCGCCCGGGCACTGGAAACTGCCGATAACAAATCCTCAAATTTCAAATTACATGCCGAATGGCTAGATACTGAAAGATCAAGAATCGAGCTTGCGCACTTAAAATCAGGCTCGGACCTCCCCGGTCCAGGCAAAGATGTTGCAGACAGGCTGGACAGAGAACTCGCAGACTTTGCCGGCTCAAAACTGGAAAATCCCTCAAAGCATATGCAGGACTTTCAAAAGCTAGTTGAGAAATTCGGCCTGGCTCAGGACAAAAAGGCAGCAATTAAGGAACTCGGGCCGGAAGCAGCAAAGCTGAGAGTTAAGATGACAAACGACGCTTCGGCTAACTTTAAAGAGATGCAAAAGGAAGCAGACAAAATACCCGGGCGCAAAGAACTCGAAAGAGAATACTCTGAAAAAAACCAGAATTTTTTCGGGCTGGCAAGCAAGCTGCCATCCAAAGAATATGAGCGAGTTCTCAGCTTAATGGAATGGAAACCCGGTGAATCGAGGGACGAACACAGCAAAAGAGTTGCGGACGGGCTGAAGAATCAAAATAAGCTGCTTAAGTCATTCAATGAAATGGATGCCGCGGCGCAAAAAATCGAAGACTCGAAAACAGAGAGAGAGCGTGAGCTTTCGGCACTGCACCGCCGCGACCTTCAAGAAGCGCAAACCGTAAGACAAATAGTTAGAAAAATGTCAATTCGCTCGGATATTAAAGCCTGACCTTCCCGAATCCGGCTTCAAGCAAGAATTCTCAGTCCCATCTTTGTTTTTCTCAATGCTCCAATGAATGATGATTAAGGCTTGGATGGGATTTGCCGCATTGGCTGGGCTTTTCAGAAGAGTTAGTTTAGACCTGGCTGGCCGAAGATGCGACTTCACCCTTTTAGAGGTAGCTTGGACATGGAAGATCTCTCAATTGCTCGTTTTGACGAAGCTTCAAAATCATCCGGTTTGCAGGCAGAATGGCTCGAAAACGAGCAATCCGGCGCAAGTAAAAGCGAGCTTGCTTTTGCAGTGACTCAGGCAGAAAAACAACAAAAAGGTCCGGGAAAAGATGTAGCAGACAGGCTTGACAGAGAACTGAGAGATTATGCCGATTCTACGATTGAAGGCGGCTCCAGAGACATACTTGCTTTTCAAAAAATGATCGACAAGTTCTGCAATGAGTCCGACAAGAAAAAAGCAATACAGGAGCTAGGCGAATCTTATTCGCGCCTTCGTGTGCAGATGGGCAAAGAAATGCAGGCTAATTATGAAGCCATGCAGGAAGAAGGAGCCAAACAGCCGGGTCGCAAAGAAATACAGGCAGATTTTGAGTCCAAACTACATAAGTTTTTCGATAAGGCAGACGAGTCAAAAAACAGATGGGATATTTATGAGCTGATCGAATGGAAAGAAGGCGAAAGCCTTGAAGCTCACAGAGCGCGGATCAGGGAAGGTCTTAAAGACAACAAAGAACTTCTGGGGCTCTATAACAAAATGGAAGATGCGTCCGATGTCTTAGAAGCAAACAAAAGCCCGAAAGAAAAAGAGCTGGAAAACAGACTCGATCAAGAACGCAAAGAATACCGGGCCATGGAGCCGGTAGTGAATAAAGCATATATTCGCTCCACTATTGAGTACTGAGTTCTTTCTTTTTTGACTCAAGATTAAAGAGCATTGCCTGCATTTCCTTCATCGGACTGAGATCGCCGCGCTTGGCTGCAATTTCAATACCGCTAGTGCAAATATTTATAGCCTCATCGACTAAGAATAGCTTTTCATATGCCTGTGCAAGCGCCAGATATGCGACCGTATGTGTCGGCTTCACTTCTATTGCCTTTTTTAAGTAAGGCAGTGCCTCCTCATATTTGCCAAGCTCGACATAAACCGTACCGACTCCGTTATTAGCAAGAAAATCTTGCGGGTCTATTTCAAGCACTTGCCTGAACATCGCAAGCCGCCGCTCGCCTTCTTCTTCCTGTTTTGCCTTTTCTTCTTCTTGCTTTTTCTTGTTCAAATGCTCGGCTGCAAGCTGAGACATTCGAATACTCATTGCAATTGCCTTTTCTTCTTCTGCCCGCTCTTTGTCACCAAGATGCATGTAGTAAACAGAGAGGTTGGTATGAGCCATCACTGAATCAGGCATCAAGGATTGAAGCCTGTGCATAAGCGCAATTGCTTCATCGTATTGCTCGTGCCTGGAAAGTATTACACCAAGTGATTCATATGCATCGGCCAGAAGTGGATCGAGATCGATTGCCTTACGCAACAGCTCTATGGCTTTTTCTTCCGAATTTGTCGCAAATTCCTGCAAGGCTGTTTTATATAACAAAGCTGCCTTTTCTTTGTTTGTACCGGCAGAATAAAAGGGCAGAAACTTAACCGTTATGAAATAACTCTTTCCATTTTCAAATGCGATTTCAAGCCTTTTATCAGGAACTCTAAAATCACGATTCACATAAGCAAGTGCAATGTGTTTATCAAGGGCAGGTGAGTAAAGATTGCTTTTAATGCAGCCGGCTTCTTGCGTCGCTGCGGCAAGTTCAGGTTTTAATGACTCGCCTTCGCTCACGAAAAATTTGCTGTCAAGCTCGAAGTTTGAATCGGGCAGCTCGTCGAATACAAGGCCTACAAGCGCCCGTTTAGGCGCTCCATAGGTCTTTATTCGGGCAAGTACTTCCTGCCCCTGAAAGCAGCCTTTGTTATAACTTGCCGCAGCTTGCTCCAGACCTGTTTCGGGAAGCATATGCTCAGAGCCGATATCAACTCCAAAGAGGGCTTGCCCGGCTTCTACCCGCACAGTGTCAAAAACAAGATCCGAGATTTTTTCAACTCTGTTTTTCTCAGCAAATTCAGTAAACAGGCTCATGAATTCTGCTTGCTTATTTCCGGCAAGCAAAATCAAGTAGCCGTTGTCCCCGCAAAAACTGCGTTTTATAAGAAAGCAGTCTTTGGAGAATATCTGCATTTTGCATATGTCATATTCAAACTCAAGAGGCGCTTGAAGCCCAAGATCTAAGAGCAGTTTCTCACTTGCCGGTCCCTGCAAAGCAAGAGCCGCATACTGACTATCAAGCTCCTGGTATTTGATTCTTTCTCTAAAATGATAGGTGGCAAATTCATTTAAGATTACCTGGCTCTGCCTGCGTTCATTGAACAGCCAGTAGCAATATTCTTTTTTTTCATTTGCAAGCTCCGCTTCAAGCCTGTGAATTGAAGCAAATGCTATTAAATAACCCTTGCGGTCAAGAAATGAAGAAAGCTGCCCCTGCCCGGGTTCCAGCGCTTTAACGTCGTTGCTGCTTCTACCCTGCAAAAATGACTCGGCGTCCGGTCCTGACAGTTCAACGAGACTAAACTCAGGCAGCCGGTAATACGCAGCATGATCTCTGAGATGCGCTTCCGAGGCTTTGATTTCTGCGATTCTGCTATCGATTGAATTCATACGGCAAGCTAATTCCCTTCGCATGTATTTAAGAGCACAGGGACGGCAGCAAAACCGTCCCTGTCAGATGCATGAACATGAAATTGTATTTCAGACTAGACGGAGAATGAATTCCCACAGCCGCAAGAGCCTTTGGCCTGCGGGTTTTTGATTGTGAATCCACGTCCCTGTAAGCCGCCTTCAAAATGCAGGATTGTGCCTTTGAGATAAATCGCACTTTTCGGGTCAACCATAATTTTGACACCGTGCTGCTCGACTGTGTGGTCGCCTTCCTGCACATTGTCAAAAGTAAAGCCGTATGAGAATCCGGAGCAGCCGCCACCGCGAACTTCAAGACGGAGACCTTCCTTTTTCTCAGGCTCATCGGCCATCAATTTTTTGACTTCAATCGCAGCTTCTTCTGTAAGTGAAATGATGGTTTCGGTCTGCGGGGCTGTACTGGTTTCAGACATGTTTAGAACCTCTCTATCAGGTTAAGGCTTCGGCTTAGCTGAGGAATCTGTTGAGAGCCAGATCCGGCTTCAGCTAAATTACTCTTTTAGCTAAGTTTATATACTAGCATATCTCTAAAAGCTTATGGCACAGTCTTAGAAGGTTCAGCCATCTACGGCAGAAGGGCTGAACTTTCCTTAAACAGCCTGCTAATGCGCTTTTCGAGCATCAGAGTTATGATAGCCCTGTCTGGCAATCAAGAGTCATTTGAGAAGCATCTGGCTTAAAATCTTTGTTTTTGCTTTATATATGGAATATTTGCTTGTTCTGAACAACTTTTTCTGGGTCTGGAGCCAGACTCTTGGCTTGATTCTTGCAGCAAAAGCCATCAGCTTTGCTGCGTTGCTTATTTTTTCAAAGAAGGCAGCAATAGAAGCTATTTCCGAAGATCCTGATCCGGCACCGCGCTACGCCGGATTTGAGAGGAGAGCCGCCGCATGCTTAATAGACACGCTGATTTTTTTGCCTCCCTGCTTTCTGCTTGTATTTGCAGTGTTTTTTGCCACAGCTTTAGTAAGAGACCCGCTCCAGCTTTTTTTGATAAATCTTGCTGCTTCTTTTTTTCTTGCGCTAGCACCGGCTCTTATTGCAGCTCTTTTTGAATCATCAAGCTTGAGGGCAAGCCCCGGAAAACTGATATTCAGAATTAAGGTCAGCGATTATGCAGGCAGGCGCCTTAGCTTTATCAGAGCCCTTGAAAGGAACCTGGCATTCTGCCTCTCGGAACTGCTCTTTATGTCCGGATTTTTCTATTGCATTTTTTCAGCCAGAAAACAGTGTTTACACGACCTTGCATCTAAATGCCTGCTCAAACTGGTCTGAATCGGTCTGAGCCGAAAGACAGTGATAAAAAAACAGGACTCAGCGCGGCGCCACCAGAGTCGCAAGCAACTCGCTTTCTTTTTCAGGACTCAATCCGGCTTTTGCCGGCTCTTTCTCGTAATTGCGGCTATTATCCCAGGCAAGAACGTCTTCGATTGTTTCATAGAGAGTCCGATATGAGAGCCCTGCATTTTGTGCCCGGTTGCAATCAATTCGCATAAATCCGAAATAGTCCTCTTCCTTTTCGGGTATCCAGAGAGGCATCTCAGTCCAGGGCTTCAAACCGCAAGCCAGAAGCTTTTCGTCATCCACAAACTCAAATTCAGGCTGAGAGCAGCAAACTTCTTTTACTGTATTCAAAAAATACGCCATTGAAAGTTCATATCCCGGTCCGCTGGCATTAAAGCAAGCAGCGATTTCAGCTTCGACAAGCCTTATGATCCAGCCGGCAAGATCCTTTACGTCAATGAATTGAATCGGCCGCTCCGGTCTGCCCGGTGCCAGAACCAGACCGCCTTTAGCTACTCTATGGACCCAGTATGTAAATCTATCTGTCGGATCATAGGGACCGACTATTAAGCCGGGTCTTATTATCAAAGCCCGATCTTTGAAATGTTCATCAACAACATTCTCGCTCCAGGCTTTTTCAGATCCGTAATCCTGCTCCTCCCCTTTCGGAGTCAACTTTCTTTTAGCCGTCTCGGTCATACCTGCGTTTTTGAAATTTTCGAAAGCTGAAATGCTTGAGATAAAAACATATGAACTGCAGCTGTCTTTAAGAGCTTCGGCTGATTTTGCCACCTGCTCTGCTTCCATGCCGCAGCAGTCTATGACAGCATCAAATCTGCGGCCTGAAAGCAGGCCTAGATCGGTATTTCTATCACCAATGATCCGCTCAATTTCGTCTTGCTCGGCAAGGATATGATTGCCGCGATTAAAAGTCGTAACCTTATGCCCGCGTTCTCCGGCAATTCTTACAAGGTGTCTGCCCAGAAAAACTGTGCCGCCGATTATAAGCAGGTTCTTAGTCATTGCATGTGCTCTCAGGCAGTCGACTAAGAAGATAGCACAAAGATCTGTCTTGATTCAGAAGAAGAGGACTACACTTTGCAGTCCTCTCTTTCTGAAATGCAACTCTAAAGCCAGACCCTGTGTATTAGCCACAACTTGAAGCTGAGCAGGAAGACTTGTGGGTCTGTCCTACAATTTCAAACTTGCGTTCGGCCCAGCCATCAAAACCGCCAGCCAGTTCCTTTACTTTGTAGCCTTTTTTGGCAAGCAAAAGCGCTGCTCTGGCAGAAAGATTGCAGAGCTCGTCATAGCAATAAACTACTGTTGTTGTTTCTTTGTCCAGCTTCGGCAGATAGGCTTCAAGCTCATCATAAGATACATTGACTGCAGCTTTGATATGCCCCTTCTCATAGAGTTCAGCCTTGCGCAAATCAATGATTTGAAGCTTCTCGCCACTTTCCAGAGCCATTTTCAGGGACACAGGTCCGGTTTCAAAAGCAAGCTTGCTTTCAAAAAATGCCACTGCCAGTTGCTGTTCTTTGTTCAATATTTCTGTAGTCATTTTATTTTGACCTCCCTTGAGATTCGGACTTGTTTTTTCACTGATTTGATCCTACGATCAAATAGTACCCAAACGCAACCAGGCACAAAATAGTGCTGCAGTATGCAAAAAGTGATGTAGTATCCTAAACGATACCTTGGATACCAAGGGGAGGCTGCGGCTGCCCAAACGGAGTTAGAGGACCGGAACATGCATGACAAAATCGTTTGCCCGATCATGCAAACCATAGCGATGGTTTCAGACAAATGGAAGGTGCTGATTCTTTACCAGCTCAAAGATGGCAAGAAGCGTTTCAATGAGCTCAGGCGAGCCCTGCAGGGTGTAACCCAGCGTGTGCTCACCCATCAACTCCGCTCACTTGAAGAAGACGGCCTTGTAAGCAGAACTATTTATGCAGAAGTTCCACCAAGAGTCGAATATGAGCTCACCATACTTGGCAAAACCCTGATTCCGATTCTTGATCAGTTTGAGTCCTGGGCAAGACAGCATGCAGATGAGTTGATCAAAATCAAAAGCACAAACAAACTAAATTGCGCAGGTGATAAAACGGCAAGCTAGCTCTTAGCTATCTTGAATACGTAGTGCGGATAGTTAAAGACTTCGACCTTTCGGTCGATATCCATTCCCAGACGCCGCGCCACCGCCTGTGATGGCAGATTCACCGGGCGGATTAAAGAAATCACGTAAGGGTAGTTAAGTTCTTCAAAAGCGTAATTTCTGCATGCAATCCCGGCTTCAGTGGCATAGCCCTTGTGCCAGAAATCCGGATGCAAAATATATCCGATCTCCGGCTCGGCTTTGCGCTCTACTGATTGCATCACAAGTCCAAGTTGCCCTACCGGTATATCGAGCTTTTTGTCTATTAAGAGCCAGGCACTGTGTCCCTGAATTTTATAACGAAACATATGCCTTTCAATGCCCTGGGCCGCTTCCTTTCTTGAGTAGAGCTTTGGAAAATACTTCATTGCAAGAGGGTTGGATAAAAGCGATGCAATGAAATCGAGATCGTTCATATTCATCTGGCGCAGTAGAAGCCTTTCAGTTTCCATGACAATTTTCATTTACAGGTCTCACTAGGCCTAAAACCATAAGAATGCTCGAATCAATCAAAAGGGCAGCTTCAAAGCAAATTCAAGTATACACAAAGCCGAATCTATGTTCATTAGCCTCATGCGTTCGGGGCGGCCCTGCATTAGCAAAGTGAAACAATAGGGGCAAAGCTCTTATTGAAGCTATCTTTCAAAGAAAGGAATGTTTTATATTCAAGCGCTGCCAGCTTGGTATATTAAGACAGGGGCGAAAGGTGACTCAGGGAACGATGCGAATCGGGCAAGTTCTAGTTGAAGCCGGACTGATAAATGACAAAGACCTGGCTGCCTGTCTGGACTACGGTAAAGCCAAGGGAATCGCCCTTGGACGAGTTCTAAAACTTATGAAGATTATGGAAGATGAGGACGTCGAGCGGGCGCTCAGAGCTCAAAGACTCATCCGGCTTGGACTTTCACCGGTGCTTGCGATTGAAGGTCTCAAGAAAGCCGTTCAGGAACAAATAGCGCTGGAAACCGCACTTCAAGAAAGGTGCCAGGCGACAATTCCTCAAGATGATGCGCCGGAGGATGTTTCAGACGTTAAAGTCGATGAGTCCATGACGGTGGACCGCTTGCTGCAAACCGGTGACAAATTTCTGATTGAAGACCAGTGTGTCGAAGCAGAAGCTTACTATCTGGCAGCCAAGAAGCGAATTGAAATAATGGAGGGTGAAAAGCACATCGATCTTTGCCCATGCTTAATTCGGCTTGGGAACACTTTTATGGCGACCGACCGGTATGCAGAGGCTGAGTCAGCTTACAAAGAAGTCATAGATATCAAGAGCAGCGCGTACACGGAAAGCCACCCACAGGTAGCTCAGGCCTATGAAAGCCTCGGTGATCTTTACAGGGCTTATTCTGATGAGAACCAGGCTACCGAAACATTTTTGAAAGCACTCGATATACTCGAAGGACTCTTGCCTCAGCAACTCGGTTATTATGCAGCCGTTTTGCGCAAAGTCACTGCGGTACCACCAAAAAAGGATAACGAGCCCACAAGCCCGCCAATAGGTGAGCTGCTGAAATCAGCAGGGATACTTACTGATTCACAACTGCAAATAGCCTTGAAAATGTCGAAGCAGTCACACATACCGCTGGGGATTGTTCTGCGCGAGAATTGCATAGTCACCGACCGAGAATTGCAATCGGTTCTCAAATGCCAGTTTTGCATAAAGCAGGGAGTGCTTTCAGAAAAGCTCGCAGTAGAGCTTTTAACCAGAGCCTCACGCCGCGGAATATCGCTTGAACGCCTTCTGCACGAAGCCGGCGTGCTGGCAAGCGACGAATCCAAGTATGACATTTACCGCAAAATTGCAATAGAACTAGATAAACTGGTGGCACTTGAAACAAGCGCAGTAGCAAGCCAGCAAGATGCGGCGCCCATAGCATACAAACTCGGAGCCCTCTATGAACAGGTGCAGGACCAACAGCAAGCTGAAGTCTATTACAGCAGGGCTTTGAGAACCTGGGGCTCGGAAATTCAGGGGGATCTTACTGCGGCGCGCACTTGCACGGCTCTTGCTCGCATACATCAAACCCAGAACCGTCACGAAGAGGTTCTACCTCTATTATTGAAAGCGCTTGAGCACAGGCAGCATGCACTGGGAAATAACCACGAGGAAACCATTACGACCCTTGAAGAAATAGCGGAACTTGAAGTGGAAGAGAACGAATGCATAAGCGCACTTGAACATTTGCGCACGGCAATTGCCGCCAGGGAGGAACTGGGTCAGGAAGGCGCAAAGCTGCTCAAGACTGTCATACTGCATGGCGATTGCCTGACCAAACTTGCAAATTACGACGAAGCAAAAGCTGCATACAACAAAGCCATGTCAATTGTACAGGCCGCCTTCGGAAGCGGCGGCTCCCATGTGCTTGCAGCTGTGATCGAGAAGCTTGGCGACATGTACCTAAAGCAAGATCTTGCAAGAACTGCAACCGCACAATATAAATATGCGCTTTTGATATTTGAAGGGGCCGGGAAAGAGGATTGCAGCGCCGCCCAGAATCTAAAAGAGAAGTTGGCTAAACTCAGCGAAGCGGAGCAGGGAGCAGTTTAGCTTCTGTATCTGAACTGATTAAACAAATGCTTGAGTTTGAGAGCAAAGTCCTTACTCATCGCCGGCATTCTGGCTTTCATGCGCAGGTATCTGGCGCTCACTTCAGGGTCGTCAGGTGTTCCTGCGGCTGCGGTTTTATAAAAGGACATTACGGTTTCAGGGGGAGCGCCCATGATCTCGAGATCACGCCCAAGGCGCATATAAGCAACTCCCAGACTGCTGTCTTGCTCAAGCCCTTTTGCATAATAATTAATTGCCTCCGGGATGCGCGAATTTTCGTCCAATAAATCAGCAAGCGCAAAGTAGAAAAATGCAAGCGGCCGGCCGCCGTGCAGAAGCTCGTCTACTCGAGACGCGCAAGCGGCAATCTCAAGGGCTGAAGCCTGCTTCAAAGCAGATTTGATTTTGATCTTAAGCCTGTCCAGATTCTGCACAAAAAGCGCTTGCAATGCCAGCGCCACCATTGCCGGTTCCAAAGCTTTGGCGCCGTTTCCGCTGCCTGACAATGCATCAAAATATGCTTCAGCTATTAAAGGATCACCCTGCTTCTCTTTGTACAAAGCTGAAAGCAACTTGATTGCTTTCTCATATTGATTCAATTTGCTGTAAGCTACAGCGTCAAACAAAGAAGCCAGCTCAGCGGTTCGCTCGTCCTTTGCCAGCGCTTTTGTCGTTTCTAATACTTCCTTAAATCGCCCGCTTGCCATAAGAGCCGAGCAATAGTCCACACGTAAGCTCAAATCATCCGGATTCACAAGATATGCTTTTTCGAGAAAACGAAAAGAAATTTTTTCTTCTTTATTGCTGTAAAAAAAAATGGAGAGCGTTCTCAGCGATTTTGAATCATTGCTGTAAGCAGCATATGCCCTTTCAATCAGGCGCTCGTACCCGGCACGGTCATTGGCGATTACACGCGCTTTCATCGCGGCAAGCAAATATATAAGCGCATCTGCTGCAAGCTGCCATGCCTTTTCCATTTCTTCTGCATAAAGTCCATCCATTCCCAGCTGCATATATGCCTCTGCAAGAAGCACATGAGCATCTGCGTTATTCGGATGCTGCTTTATGAACTGAGAGAGCCTCTCTAGTTCAGCCTCGGTCGGCTTTCGCTTTTGCAATGATTGCATCATTTTCTCAAGAAATGGATCTCTCTGGTTGGCCATTCCCTGAACCTGCCCTGCTTGCAATGCTACTGGTATCAGTACAATCAAAAAAGCGATGCACTTTCTCAGCCGGCTTCGCATCGATTTATTTTTCACTTTCATTTACCTGCTTTACTTCTTTTCTTGGCAGTGCTTTTCTTTGCCAGTGCATTTTTCAATAATTGCTGCAATTTGTCTATTTGCGCCTTTTTGCACTGAGCTTTCAGCTCAGCAGTTGCTTCGACCTTCTCCAACAATTCCTGAGCCTGCCGATTTTTTCCGCTTTCCAGACATGCTCGAATATAATTCAAATAATCAATGCTTTTAAGGCTGGCTTCAGAATTGCGAGCCTTTCCATAATCGATGCTTGCAGCTGCAAAATCCTTAAATGCAAATTCGCATCTTGCTTTGAGAAGCAAATCATCAGCATCCAGCTCAGTGTCCGAAAGCGTTGTAAGGCGAGTTAAGCAGGTCTCGATTTTACCAAGTGCATAGCTGACTCTTGCAAGCAAAACTAGAATTTTTGAATTCTCAGGCGCCAGAACGAGTGCTTTTTCAAGCAAAGATTCTGCCTGGCGATAGTTTCTTGATCTGATTGCAATTTCTCCCAGCAAAACAATTGGTTCAGAACTTTCAGGAAAAAGAGTCCGGGCTTTTTCGAGAGTCATTTGAGCATAGTCTGCATCGTGATTTTCCATCTGATTTCTGGCAAGGGCAAGCCTCAGGCTTAAATCTCTTGGATTGCGGGCCACGCATTCCTTTAGTAAAAGTACAGCGCCTTCAAAGTTTCCCTTGGCGCTCAAAGCAAAAGCAAGCGTTGCTTTTGCATACAGGTTCGAGGGGGCAAGCTGCAGTGCTTGCTGGGCAAACTCGATTGATTGCTCGGAATTGCCCTCTTTCAGGCTGGCATCAGATAGCTCGATCAAGGGCAAAGGGCTTTCGGGAGCAAGCCGGCATACTCTCAACAAAATCTTTTTTGCATCTTGAAATTTGCAATCATGGCTTAGAATCAGAGATCTGCTGATTAGAGCCTGCACGTCATTTTCATCTGCCTCCAGAGCCTTTTTCGTTAGTTTTTCTGCCTCTTGCCAGCGACCGGCCTTGCATGAAAGATAGGATTGAAGCGAGATGAGTTTCTGCCTGCCCCTCTCATCTGTACTGACCTTGCTTAGAAGCTCGAGTGCTTGATCGTGAGAACCTTTGAAGGCTGTTGTCAGAGCCAGATTTAGCAGCGCAGGCAAATAATTTTTGTCCAGGCTCGCTGCAATCTTAAACTGTGATGCAGCTTCGTCATATTTGCGTTCTTCGTTTAAGGCCAGGCCCAAAAGGTTATGCGCATCCGCATTTTCGGGAGCTAATTTTATTGCAGCCCGCAAAGAAAAAATAGCGCTGTCAAAATCCAGAGTTTTGAGCTGGCAAAAGCCATGAATCAGTTTTGCTTCAGGATTTTCAGGCTCGAGCTGCGACCAGGCTTTTGCAGAATCACAGGCGTTGGGCCAGTCCCGCCTTGCACCATAAACAAACACCAGTTCTTTCTGAATCTCTGCTGAATCCGGATTCAGACGATGAGCTTGCACAAGTTTATCTACGGCAGCAAGACTCTTGCCCTTTGCAAACAGCATGGAAGCCTGCTCTGCAAGAAGCTGAGAGTTTAAGGAATCCTGAGCGACAGCACTGTTTATTTCAAGCAGTGCTTCATCTCTTTTCCCCGAAACGAAAAGCAAGCGAGCAAGCATGACTCTTGCCTGGATCAAATGCGGATCATACTGAAGCGCGGCTTTTAAGGCTTCAATTGCTTCGGCAGAGCGATTCTCAATAAGAAAAATTTGTGCCAGCCGCAAATTCGACATTGAATCGGCCGGCTCCAGAAGCAGAGCAATTTTCAGAGCTCTTTTTGCTTCTGCAAATCTTGCTTCACTCATACAGATATTAGCAAGCATGGCATAGAGCTCGTAATCGAGCGGGTGTTTTTCGATGCCGTCCTGCAAAACGCGGGCGGCTCGTTCGTTTTGCTGGAGTATGTAATAAACCCGGCTAAGCGTCACAGCCAGCTGGCTGTTATGTAAATACTTGCTTCTTGCATGATCCAGTATTCTCAGAGCTCTTTCCGGCTCACCAGCCTCAATTGCTCGGTCGGCATCATCTATGAAAGCCTTGAGATAAGAACTGAGCGGATTTTTCTCCGGAGCCGCAGGAGCCTGGCTTGAGTCTTCGTTCTCTTCATCATCAGATGAGTCATAACGTGAACGCTTGCTTGCGTCGGTTTTATCCGGGAATCTCCTGATGATCGGAAAATCCGCGGGACTTGGCGGCGCAGCAAGTGCATGCTGCCCGACTGCAAAGCAAAATATAAGGCTGCCGACGGCAAAGAAAAGCGCGAGCTTAAGCCCTGGCAAGAAATCCATGTTTCCGGCAAAGTTCACCGAAAAGCGCAAGAGCTTGAGCATGTTCTTCCTTGAATCTGTAGTCCAGTTCACTTCGATAATAGCAGCTGAGCCTTTCTTCACTCAGTCCGGTGCGCCTGCAAGCCTCTTTCAAAACCTCGGCGAATTTTTCTTTCAAGCCCTGACTCAAAGCTTCCACAAGCAAAATCGAGAGCTCGGAAAACTTAGCTTCATTGTACCGGCGCCAGTCTTTTCTTGCTGCCCAGACACCAAATACAAAAGGCAGTCCGAATCGATTGAACCACCACTGAGCAAGATCCACTCTCAAGAATCCGCTTGCTGAGAGATCATGTCTCAATGCCCGATCTCCAATCACAAGCAGAGCATGAGCATTTTTGAATCTTCCAGTAGATGCAAGAAAATCCGAAAGGCTGGAAGCCAGCTCGGCCTCGCTCAGGCTGGCAAATTTCGGACTGATTCCATATTCTTCTTTTAGAAGCAGCTGTAGCAGTTTCACCGAGGTCGCAGAGGACTCAGGCACATAAACAAGGTTTCCTTCAAGACCGCTAAGTTCTTCCCTGGCAAAAAGCAGGACGCTGCCCACCTGGCCTGTGCCTGAAATTGAAATATCCGGAAAAAGATCAAAGCTTCCATCTTCGAGAAAATAGTAAGAACTCATTGCACCCAGATTTAAGAAGCCTTCTTTGAATTTCTGGTTTAGTTCCTGCGGAGTGCCAAAAACCATCGGAAAACCCAGCTCTTCTTGTTTTTCCATTAAAGGTAAAACCAGAGGCAGCGTGTTTATGAAACTGATCTGTCCGAAGCTGCAATCAGTTTTCAGCGTTTCGCTTGCTTGCTCAAAACTAGTTCCAGCAGACGCGACAACGGCTCCTTGAGGGAGTTCTTTTTCCTTTTTGATACTTGAGGACAGCATTCATAAAGTATAGCCAGCTCTCTGCATTCTTTCTCTTAAGTTTGCTGAAAAATACAAAGAAGCCGATGCCTGTCTTTCGGCTTTTGACCCAACCCAGATGATTCGATTTGCAATTGGGCAATGCTCGAATTAAAAACAAATGAGCCCGTAAAATGCTGCTTATTTGCTTTCACGAGAAAAATTGCCAATAAAAAAGGAGGAGGCCAAACGACTTCTTGGTAAGCTTCACGGGGCCTCGCTCCAATAATTTATAAATCATATCTCAGCACCGGTTGTCAAGGCATTTTTCCTAAAAAGTCCTCCTTTCAGGGAATTTTTTAGGAATCTGCCTGCCAAGCTAGTAGAATTCTCCCATCATTAGAAAAGTGATAGAGAAGAGGTAATAGCCATGCGGATGGTCGATCTCCTGGTCAAAAAACGTTACGGGCAAGAACACAGCCGGGAAGAAATCGACTTCCTGATAAATACGATAATCAACCCGGAAACCTACCGAGACTACCAGCTGGCAGCCTGGCTGATGGCGGTCTGCTGGCACGGCATGAGCATGGATGAAACAGCTTTTCTGACTGATGCCATGGCAAGATCCGGTCAGATGCTTGATTTAAGCAGCATTGGTCCGGTAGTTGGAGACAAACACAGCACCGGTGGTGTCGGCGACAAAACAACAATAGTTTTCGTGCCTATGCTTGCTGCCTGCGGCATACCGATGGCAAAACTCTCAGGAAGAGGACTCGGACACACAGGCGGCACACTCGACAAGCTCGAGGCAATTCCTGGCTTCAATGTCAATCTTGAAACTGAGGATTTTATCCGTCAGGTAAAAGAAATAGGAGCTGCAGTTGGTGGGCAAACCCAGGATCTAGCCCCAGCCGACGGATTAATGTACGCACTCAGGGATGTGACAGCAACAGTCGAGTCGATTCCTCTGATTGCAGCTTCAGTCATGTGCAAAAAAATCGCTGCCGGAGCTAATTTAATTATTCTCGATGTAAAATGCGGCTCCGGCGCATTTATGAACACGCAAGAAAAAGCTGTTGAGCTTTCAAAAACCATGGTCGAAGTCGGCTACAGGCTCAAGCGCCCTGTCTCATGCGTGGTAACCGACATGGAGCAACCGCTCGGAAATGCTGTGGGTCATTCTCTTGAAGTAGCCGAAGCAATCGACACCCTCAAAGGCAATGGTCCGGAAGATTTGAACGAACTCTGCCTCTCACTTGGAGCCATGGCAATGGTTCAGGCTGGAAAAGCCAAAAACGAGGAAAGCGCCAGAAGCGAACTTTTAAATGTTATCAGCTCAGGAAAAGCGCTTGCAAAACTCAAAGAGCTGATTATCAGACAAAAGGGTGATCCAAAAGTCATTGACGACTATTCGATCATGCCTCAGGCCAAAATCCAGAAAGATATTCATGTGCCATTTTCCGGAGAAAAATGGCTCAGCCGTTTAAACGGTAAAACTGTTGCCGAAGCTTGCAAGCTGATGGGAGCCGGTAGAGAGAAAAAAGGAGAAGCAATCAATCTTGCAGTGGGCATAAAAATGAAAGCCAAAATAGGCAGCAAGCTCAGAGGCGGCGATGCATTTGCCACTATATATGGTGACAGTCCCGAGCAAATAAATCTTGCAGAAGCAAAGCTTGCCGAAGCCGTCGAATTCAGCGACAAGGAAGTGGCAACACCGCCTGTAATCAGGGCTCGCATCAGCAAGGAGTCTTCCTTGAGTTCGGCAAAATCTTAGCTTCGAAAGCTCAGCAATGAAGTGGAATCAGCAATGAAGTGGAGATTTATCCCTTACGAGAGTTTTAGAGGCGCGACCAATATGGCGCTTGACCTCTTGCTTCTGGAAAATGCACTCGATTCTCCTCCGGTGCTGAGACTTTATGGATTCGAGCCTGCCTGCCTGAGCATCGGTTTGAATCAAACGCTTGAAGAGCCCGTGCAATCTCGCGCCAGAGAAAAAGGATTTGACATAGTAAGGAGACCCACTGGCGGTCGGGCTGTATTGCATTTGAATGACCTGACTTATTCTTTTGTAGCTGCCGAAATAGGTCAGTCGCAAGAGGGCGTGCTTGAAAGGAGCGTAAGCGCTGCTTACAAGCAGATATGCGCAGGTCTGCAAAACGCCTTTGAATTGTTGGGGCTTCAAACAGAGCTGGGTCCGGCGCAAGCCAGTTACAGGCACCTGGCCGACTGCTTTCTTGCAACTACAAACGCAGACCTGCACTACAAAGGGCAAAAACTAGCCGGAAGCGCACAGTGCCGAAGGCGTGGCGCGGTTTTGCAGCACGGCTCCATACCGCTGTCTCTTGATCAAAATCTGATGGCAGAACTCCTGAATTCAGATTCGAATGAAAGAAATGGCAGCGAAAATAAAGAGAAACGCCACGAAAATCTTTTCGACGCACTTTCAAGAGTTGTCGGCATTGCTGAGCTCGAAAGCGCGATGAGAGAAGGCTTTGAAAGAGCCTTTCAGACCGAACTTGAGTGCAGGCCTTTAAAAGAAAACGAACTGGCCGAAGCAGAAAAAAGAGAACGGGAGTTTGAAGAGTTTTCACTCGACCGACCGCAGAACTGACTTACTGGACTCCTTTTGCTGAATCTTTTTGATAAAGTCGCGGCTTTCTTTATAGGAGCTCAGGCGAATAAGGCGAAGATTCGGATGATTCGCAGGGTTGGCAAAAAGCTGCTCAAGCACCTCATTGTCATGTTTGCGCAGTTTGAAAAACCACCAGATTATGCTCTTTGGGCTGCAGAATTCTGTCAAAAATGTCTCCCTGTTCCCATTGTGAATGAGTTCTGCAGTCCAGATTCTCTTGATTGTTCTCTGGAGAAGCTTCAAGAAATTAGGCAAAAACGGCAGATCCAACCAGATAAGCGTATCGGCTCGCTGAAAGGAAATATCGCTTGAGTTTTCAATATAGTTTCCGGCAAGCACCCAGGCCTTGTTTCTGCTAGCGGCATCGAGCAAGGCACGAAATTCCTCCGGCGGCCGGGCCTGCCATCCGGGCAAAAAATGAAGATCATCCAGATCCTGATAAAACAGCCCAAAAGTTTCAGCCAGTTTTTTTGCCAGCGTTGACTTTCCGGAGGCTGTATTGCCAACAACTATGATGCGCTGCATGATTCAGCCGTTTCCTGTCTTTTGCACTACTATTACTGCCTGCTGGTTCTGATAGCGCGGGTCAAAATAATCGATTATCTTAAATTTGGAAGACCAGTTATCCAGAAAGAATTTTCTGGGCACCACTGCTTCGCCGTAAAAAGATTTGTCTCTGGGTCCTCCGCCTCCTTTGGTTTCGAAAAACAGAAAATTGCCCTGCTCGAAACTGCGCCTGGCCGAATCAACTTCTTCATCGGTCTCGAAAATTGCTCCAAGCGCTTTTAACCACTCATGGCTGTATTTTTGCTGATTTCTGAACGACGCACAAAAGTCAATGAAATCATGGGCCTGGGTTGTAAGAATAAACAGTCCACCAGGTTTCAGGACACGATGAATATCCTTCATCCACTTCAGATGGTACTCCTTGTTTAAATGGGAGAAAACCGAGTAGGACCAGGCAATATCTATGGAGGAATCAGGCAGAGCCATCGGCGGTTCCTTTGAATTGTTTATAAAATTACCAGACGGAAAGAGCATTCGGCAGAGCTCAATAAAAGAAGAGTCAAGATCAACACCAAAGAGATTTTCCGGACTTACTATTTGCCAGAAGAAGCGCAAATGGCGCCCCCAACCACAGCCAAAATCAAGAACTCTGGTATCCGCGCTGATTTCCTGACCGAGCCTGGAGGCATAGCCGATAATACGCTTGTAGAATGGAAATGCTTCAAGAAGCGCTTCGTAGCCGCTGCTTCCGTTTACACTTAGCTGCAAGTCGTGAGCAGGAAAAAGTGGAAACTGTTTTCCGGCAAGCACAGGATTGGTGAGAGAAGCCATGAGATTTTGCAAGATTTCGTCTCTGGCGCTTTCCGACCAGTCAATCTGCCGTAAACTCTCAAAATCATTTATCATTCTAATTGCCTGTCTTATCTGAATTCAGCTCAAGACTCTGAGCTTAGGAGGTGGGGACGGTTTAGAACCCTGGCGGCGCCTTATATGTTTTTCCAGACGAAAGACCTCCTCGTCTGGAATTGCAAGCTCTCCTTTTTCGATTGCAACAAAAGCAGGCAAAATGGTAAGAGTCGCAGGCGGCAAACCGCGAGCACTGCCGATCATCTCGGTCAATTCCAGAACAAGCTGCGAAAGTGCGGTTTTTCCAGCAAAATATGGCTCTTCGTCAAACTCCGGCCAGTGCACCCAGGCCCAATCTTCAATAACATAAAGCCCACCTTTTCTGAGTTTTGGAAAAAGCATCTCAAAAGAGGCCTTGCTTTCTTCATAAAAATGCGACGCATCATCAATTATCAGGTCAAGCTGCCCGTCGAATTCATGCCTGCAAATTTCCTGGACTGCATCGTTGTCGGCCTGATTTAGACCCCAGCAGGTCTTGATCCTCGTTTTGTGATCGTGTTTTTCAAGATATGTTTGAAAGTACTTGCTGTCGCCGCGGTCTTTTCTGAAATCGATGCCGACCAGCTTTCTAGGCGAAAAGACCTCATTCCAGATTACAAGACTGCCGCCGTCCCAGATGCCTAACTCCAAGATGTTTCTGGCTTCAAATTCCGGTCTTGCCGCAAAGAGTTGCTCGTACTGGTCATAAATCTGTTTCGCTTTGTACAAGCTAAAGCTATTTTCAATCTCTGGCTTTAGCTTGGAGCTCCCCTCCAGGCAAAAGAAAAGATCCTTTAGCTTCATACAGTCCTCTTGCCATTCAAGGCCCTCAAACATTTCTGAATCTCCTACTTTTTGCAAATCTTCTAGCGCTTCCGTCAATACTGCGAAGCGCTGCTGTAAGTCTCCAGGATCTGCTGGTTTTCACCCTTCGGATCAGATCTCTTAAATAACAAGCATATTCCTGCTGGTCTATCTGAACTTCTTCATTCGCCAGATCCGCTCCTTCAGAAGCCTTGTTTGAAAGAAGCAGGGCCTTAAATTCACGCATCGGCTTTGTCAGCTTCCAGGAGAAAGTATTAAGCAGACAGCGCAGCTGCTCTTCGAGCATGAGAATATATCGGCTCTCAGCCTCTATTTCGTGGGCAGACGAATACCTGCAGCGACCAAGAGTGCGCATAATGCTGATATTCATCTCTTGAAGCCTTTGTTGGCTTACAATTTCAGGATCTAAACAAGTGACTCCATTTTTTCCGTTTCTGTTTTCGTAGGCCGCAAATTTTTCAGCTATAAACAGCAGGGCCTGGTCAAACAATACTTCAATGTCTAAATCAAGCCGCTCCAGATTGTTTCGCCAGATTTCTTTTAGATCCAGCAACTCTGAACTCATCTCTATGTAGTACTTATTTTCAAGTGACCACTCTGAGAGCTTTTGCTCTTGCCGGCAACAGGGCTTTGCCAATACATATAAATCACCCTTTAGTAGAATTCGCAGCCAGTAATCGATATAAGCAAAATTATTTAGTGAGCTGTCAAATCCACGTCCGATTGACTCAGTTCTGAACATAAGTTGAGAGCAGCTTCCAATCCGCTCCTTCATAGAAAAAATACCGGAATCGAGCAATTCCTTCAGTGTTTTCTTGCCAGCACCACTGCTTTCCAGAGACTTTCTTGAAATACTCTCTTTTGACAATGATGAAACCAGAGTTTGCTCAAAATTCTCCTCCAGTTGTGAGACCATTACTGAAAGCGAATCCTGGAGCAGAATGACAGCTTGCTCTAGGGGTTTTATGTACTTTCCGGAAGCACGCATCAAGCATTCGTTAAAACAAGCAAGCCTGCCAATTGTGCTCTTATTTTGCCATGGAATAACACGCTTATCCTTTGCTGCAAAAGCCATCAGAATCTCGAAAGTTCTGTCTTCAGAACAATCGTCAATTACCAGCAGTTCCAGTGATTTCAAACTTTGCCCCAGAACACTTTTAAGCGTATCTCCAATGCTGTTTTCAGCATTTCTTAAAGGCAGGCAAATAGATACCAGCGGATTCTCCACCCGGTCATGTGCTTCGAGTTCTGCAAATTCAGCTTCATTACTTTGCACAGTCCGATTTTGAAAAGTCCGTACCGGATCTGAATTTATTGTCGCTTTATTTTGCTCTGCGTAAGGAGAGAGCCTGTCAGTAATATCAGTAACCTGCTTTTCCGACCGGACTTTGTCCAGGAATTCAATCTCACTTAAGCGCAAAGACTGAAGGACTTCTGTCAGCAGCAATTCTTGTGATGGAAGTTCAAAGTCAATACTTAGCTCAGGATCTCGCAAACTGCTCAAATTCACGGAATCAGAATTAAATTCGAGAAAGAGTATAGTTTCAGGCTTAGCCAAATGAGACTGGGCATTTTTCAGCAAAAGGTCGATTTTGTAGGGACGGCTACTTGCCCCCTTTTCGTTTTTTCCCACTAACAGCACGCTTTCCTGGCTGCCATACCTGCTTTCATGCATTAGAACAAGAAGCTCAGTTTTATATCTGGAAAAGAAAGAGGATGGTTCTGCAATTTCTGCTCCACGGGTTTCCGATTGTTGCAATTTCTTAAAGCACAGAGCAGAGTTCAGTGCACAAACATGCAAATGCTCAATGCTTCTCAGTGTTTTTTTCAGCTGTAGGTTAAATCCGCATCTCATGGCTCTAATACCCATTTCTGCAGATTTCTCGAGAACGCAGACAGAGGTGTTTGTTATGCCAATCAAGCTCTCATTTTCAAAAACAAGTATTTGCAGATCCCCTGTATCTTGAGACCCGTCAGAAGCCCAACCCTCAATGAAAATTTGAGATTCATAAATGCTAAGTTTGCTTATCGCGCCTCTAATCAGCTCACTTTCCCTAAGGCTCTCTCCATTTCTCAAAACAGTGCCGTTTACGAATTTGTGACTGGCAGGAAGCATGGATGCATCCAGGTTCTCAAGCAATGCAAAACTACACTGGCTTCCGGGTTTCAATGCATGCCTTGTGGCTTCCAAATATTGCCGCCCGGAATAAACATCCGGTTCAAGGACAGCTGCTTCTGCCCATTCATTCCAGGCAAAAACAAAAACCAATTGTTCTTCTTCGTTCTTGTGCCGTGCTATAGTCCAGTCAATCATTGCTCTGAGCCAATATTCATAAAGAGCCGGCGTACTGCCAAAATAAATTGTTGGATTGAGGGGCTTTCTTGCCGTATTGTCCCAGCCCGACATCACGCCCCTAAATAATTTATGAGGAGGAGCCTCCCGGTTCAAGGAGCTGGCAACAACTGACTTGTAGTCGAAGATCTGTGCCTGGCCGGCATAGTTCTCCCTCCCACTCACAAGTGCAAGTTCTGGCGAAGAGAATCCGTGGGGAGGAAAATCCATGCAGGCGTCAAATCCCTGCTCCTGCGGACCATTTTCTTCTCCGTAGTCAATAAAGGTATTGCAGCGAACTATATAGAGATCTTCAAATCCGGCGTCCCGTGCGAATTTACGCCAGAGCGCCAGCGAGCGAACTGGATTGGGGAGTTGTCTTACGTCATAAACAAGCAAAAGCGGTCTGTTGCCAACTCTGATATAACGCTTGTCTCTAAACGATGGCAGCAATGATTCTATAAATTCGCAAGCAAACTCGTCGCAATATTCCTGCTTCATGAGAATTTCTTGCTCAGCACCATCCCAGCGCCGTGTCCAGTTTTCGTTTGCCCAGCAAAGACAGAAAGGGAAGTCCGGAGAACCCGAGGCTAGCATTTCATTTAAAGGGCGTTCAAGCAGTTGTTTTCCCGGGGCAAACCAGTAGTAGTAGTAACAAAATCCGTAAACGCCATATTCTCGCGCTAGCTCAGCCTGCTGCCTGGCGACTTCAGGAAGGCGCAAATCGTAGAATCCAAGTTCTGAAGGAAGTTTGGGCTGCTTATGTCCGGGAAAGAGAGCCTTTGCTCTGCTGACATTGCTCCACTCAGTAAATCCTTTTCCCCACCACTGATCATTTTCTTTTACAGGATGAAACTGCGGCAAATAGAATGCGATTATTTTCGGAGCACTGGTATGCTGGCTCATTTGATACACGCCAATCTAGAAAAGACCGAAACGTCTTTTCTTGGCAGCGAGCTTGCTTTCGGGGCTGGTCGTCCGGGCGTTGCCAGCTTTGGTGCTATCGGTCTTGGTCCTGATTTCAGCTCTGGTGCTTGCTCGAGCAACTCTCTCGCTTCCAGCCTTAGCCAGTTCTTCCTCTTCACGTTGCAACTCTTCTTCCTGACGCTTCAATTCTTCTTCTCTTTCTCGCTTGATTTTTTCTTTATGGAGAATCTTGGCGATTTTGCGCATTTTCTTCACTTCAGTGCCGGCTTCCCACTGTTCATTGGGATCGGCATCGTGGCGCCTGATCATCTCCCATTCGCGCATGGCTTCTTCCATGGTTCTTTCGTCCGGCGCGCCTTTACTCTGATAGAACTTCATGGTTAGAGTTCTGGCAAGATAAAGATGTCCGGTCGGATCGCCCGGATCAAGCTGAACCGCTTTGCGAACTATCGGCAGCGCCTTTTCCCATTCACCTGCCTGCAAAAGCTCGTCGACCTTAAATCTCAATTCTGATGCCTCAACAAGCCTGGCTGCTGAGCCTGTTCCGTAATAGGCTGAATTCGGTTTTTCGTGGCTGTATTTCTTGCCTCGATCTTTAATACTCGGCGAAGTAACGTCAGCGTTTGCACACGGTGCAAGTACCGATGCAATCATGACTGCCAGCGCCAATCTGTATGCAATTATCTTAGCCATTTCGATCTCCTTCAATCCTTATCCTCGTCGCCGGCTTCCTCGTCGTCTTCGTTTACGTCTTCTGCTTCAACGATTTCAACTTTGCCGCCGCTTTTCAAAATTTCTTGCTGCAGATTGCCAATCTCTTCTTCTATCTCGAGCATCCGCTTATCGATTCTTTCGATATGACGGAGTTCATTGATGATTTCTTCTTCAAGTGTCTGACTGTCCAGATTCTTGTGCTTGGTAAAAATCGAGAAAGTCTTACTGCCTATCTCTTTTAGAAGACGTTCTCGCTCTGCCTTTTGTGTCGAGCGTTCTACTTTGAGACCGGCAATCTTGCCGGCAATTTTCATCTGATCGGCCGCTTGTTTGGTCGAAGATTTGAGCTTGTCGAATATATTGCCGAATGGCGACGATGTCATTTTCTCTCCTAGTTTACTCTTGAGCCTGCATTTAGATTGGTAGTACAAAAAGACTCCTCAAAGAAATTCGAATGAACTTCTTTCAGCGCTTTATCTTTATATTTTTCCGGCACCACACAAGACATACTGAGCCTGTCGCTTGTGAGCAAAGCTACCGGTATCCTTGCCTGATTCAAAACAGAAAGCAGCCGCTTAGATACCTTTTGTTTTTCGTTTACACCCGGACCAACAACTGAAATAGTGGCAATTTCACTGTCAATTTTCAAATTGCCGCAGCTAAATATCGAGCTTCCATTTTCGAATATTGATCTCAGCAGTGCCTGGTGCCGGCTTTCGCAGGTAAATTCCATAAGGGAAATATTTTGTCCTTCCGACCTGGAAATTTTAATAGAGTCTTTAAAGACTCCTATTTGCTCAAGCTGTTCAAAGAATCTTTTTATAGACAGGTCCTTAGCAGCCTCATTTTCTTTACTGCTTGTTGAAAAATCCTGAGCAATGCTCAAAGTTACGGCAATTCGCTGGCTGTCCAGGGCCACACCGCAGAACTCATAATCCGGTGTGAGTTCACTATTGCTTACAAGTGTGCCGGTGTCCTCCGGTTGAAACGTTGATCGCAGCCTCACAGGAACTTGATTTTTCATTGCAAGTTCAACCGAACGAGCATTCAAAACATTTGCCCCCAGAGATGATAGCACCAGCATTTCTTCGTACGAAATGGCACGGAGCCGGCGAGCAGCAGCAACAAATCGCGGATCGCTTGTATAAATGCCATCCACATCCGTGTAAATATCACAGCATTCTGCTTTGAGCGCAGCTGCAAGCGCAACAGCAGTAGTGTCTGAACCACCACGCCCAAGTGTTGTTAGTTCACTGCGGCGGCTCATTCCCTGGAAACCTGCTACTACGGCAATTTCGCCGGTTGCAAGCGAGCTTTCAATTCTTGAAGCTTGAACTGTTTTGATCCTTGCAAATCCATGGCTGTCGTCGGTGACAATTCCAGCCTGAGGACCGGTAAATGACCTGGCTTTCAAACCCAGCTCCATAAGGGCGAGCGTCAACAGCGAAATGGAGATCTGCTCGCCGGTTGCCAGCAAAACATCAAGTTCGCGAGGATCCGGAGCCGAACTCAGCTGGGCAGCTAAATTAATAAGGTCGTCTGTCGTATCGCCCATTGCAGAAACAACCACAATCAAGTCTTTGCCCGCGCCTTTTGCGGAAGCAACGATTTTTGCGACATTCTGAATATGCTTTATATCTTTAACAGAACTGCCGCCGAACTTTTGTACTAGTCTAGCCATTTGCTATCCGTAGAATGCCTGCCGTTATCAAGTGCTTTCTGCTTACCGTGCATCCAAACAAATCATGATAACTTGCCGCAAGCCTGTCAGTAGCCAGCCTTGCCGAATATTATCTGAGAAAGTAATAAAGAGATTGAGAAAGAAGATTAAAGGCAGAATAAAAGCAGAAATAAAAGCAGAAGCGGTGGCTATGGATCACCGCTTCTGCAAAGCGCAAGACTATTGCGCCTACCCCCCAGTTGATTTGGTCTTCCATCTTGAGCAGCGCGAAGCCGCTGGATGCGCACCCTGCCGAAACGCTCCCCCCAGAGCGTTTAAGAGAATATGCAAAACTCAAATTGTCAGACCAAGATATATATTTCCCTTAAGTTTTATATCCAAAACCTTATAGCCGATTAATTTTGTCAAAAAAAAGAAAAACCGACTGAACGAAACGATGAAGCGCAAGTAATCAATTAATCCTTCATTAAAGATTCTAGAAGAGGTTAGCCCTCTTGATAACCGGGTATATAGGGCATGTCCCCCCCGACTAGCTGCGTAACACATCAACCTAAGGCGTTGTTGGCGCATCCAGCCAGCCGTTTACCGGTCCAGGAGTCTGGATCGGGCTAATGGTTTCCCCCCCAGGCAGGTGCTTCATGATGACTGGAAAGTCGCTAATTACTATTAGCTCTACTGTGCTTCTGGCATACCAGATTTGTGTCCTCAGTGTTCAGGCCCAGCAAGCGAACACCGAGCATCTTGATTTGAGTTCTACCGACCGAAACATTACTGCCGGCAGTGAGCACTCCGGCACCATTACCGTAGGAGGTTCCTCGGTGACGGTGACGCCGGGAAGCCTGCTGACCGCGGCAGAAAGTGTCGCATTGAGCCAGGTTCTGGGTGGGGGAACCCAGAGCCTGGTTCTCGACGCATCAGGTGCCGCCACCGGCGGTCAATTCACTGTATCCGGAAACAATTTTTCCACTCTGGTTATTCCAAACGGTGTTACGGCTGTGAGGAACTTCGGTGATTCAGGCAGTTTGAGCGTCACCGGCAACCTGAGCAATGCCGGTAATTTTTACGCTGTATCGAACAACAGCTCGGTTATGAATGCGGTAATTTCTGCCCAGAACATAAACAACCTCCAGGGTGGCTTGATAACAAGTATATTGCCACAGGGAGGTCTTAACGGTTTCAGCAATCTTCTGGGCAATCTGAACCTTACACTAAACGCCGTACAGAACATCGTAAATTACGGAAGCATATCGAGTGCCGGCAACCTGAATATGACAGCCGGCGGCTCTATCATAAACGCGCTCCCCGCCGGTTTGAGCGGGCCGAATCCGCTTATTCAGGCCATGGGCAATGTGGACCTTGTGGCTGCTGCAATTCAAAATGCCGGCATGATCACTTCATTGAATGCAAACTTGAACGTTGCATCGCAACTGGCTCAGAATCTCACTATCAATAACACCAGTGGTGTGATGCAAGCCATCAACGGCAAGATCACTGTTAGAGACCAGCTCTTCTCAGGCAAATTCAACACTGAGCTTCTGGGCGGCGACTGGATTTCTAAAGAACTCAATGTCTGGTCCGGAGACGGTCATATAAATGTAGATGTAAATGAGATAAGCAGTCAGGTTAATCTCATAGGCGGTACTGCAGCTCTGGCTTCACATGCCGGTGACCTGCATGTGGGCGCTCTTACCATGACCGGCGACCCCACTATTTCATCTGCCGGCGATGTGCTTCTGGAAATGTCACAGTTCGGCGGCGAATGGATATTCCCTGGACTTGACGCTCTTGTTATCAACGCCGGCGGAAACATCATCAACAGAGACGTATCTTTGATCGGCACCACTGCTGCAAGCGGTGCCACAGGCAGCGTTATCATGACCGCCGGTGGTTTCATCGACCTGCAAACGGTGCCGATTCTATCTATAAGCACGAGCACAAACGGTGCACAGTCCGGCTCGATTATATTAAGCGCCGGTTCGGACATTCTGCTTTCAGGAACTCTTTCTACCGCAAGTACAGGAGCCCAGGCAGGAGATGTCAGCATCAGCTCCACAAACGGCAGCATCATCAGCTCCGGCAATTTCGCGATCGATACAAGAGCGCAGGGCGCAAACAGCGGCAATGTGAATCTTTCGGCCAACACAGGCATAATTGCCTCAAATGGAATTTCGATTTTAAGTTCAAGCGACAGCGGCAATGCAGGTTCAATATCGCTTGTAACCCAGCTCGGCGATATCAATCTCGGGGGCGGTTCCGCTCAGACTACGATTAATGCCACGAGTAATTCAGGTCTTGGAGCTCAGTTTGTTCTCCAGTCGCTTACAGGCGGCATACAGCTAGGAGATGGTTCAATTCTTCTGGGTTCGGCAAACAACTCTGCCGGTGCTCTAAATATATTTGCAAACGGCGGCTCAGTAAGTTTCGGTAAATCGGTCATAGATGCATCCGGCTTCAATGGCGGTTCGGTTTCTATAATGACGACCTGGGGAAATGCAGACGTCAATCTTTCACAGGTGGCAATCACGGCTAACGGCCTATCAGGTGGGCAGAGCGGTTCAGTAAATATTTCAACCGGACTCTTCGGACCGGGAAGCTCGACAAGCGACAAAGCTTCTATCGGAAGCATTCAGGTAAACGGCGCTAACTCGGCTTCGTCATCAATATATATAAGTACCGGCTCCGGATCCGATATTGAAGTTCAAAGCATCAGTTCCAACGGTGCAAACATCACTCTCATGTCTGCTGGAAATCTGCAGGTCGACTCAATAGTAAACGACAATGCCGCCGGTACAGGCGGAAGCATCAATCTGATTTCCAATGCAAACGCTTTTGCACAGGACCCCACAAACACATTAAACATAAACTCGGGTGGCGGCGCCAACTCAGTATCGTTTTTAAGCGCAAACGGAGCTTCCGGCGGGTCGATACTTGCGGCAAACTATGGTACAGGCGGCATAAACGCAGGTTCGATCGTAATCAATGCGGCAGGCGGCAATGGCGGAAACATAACGCTTTCTGCCGACGGTGACCTAAATCTCACAGGTACGAATTACAGCACAAACGGCGGCTCTGGCGGATACGGCGGTCAAGTTTCTTTTAGCTCCGGTAATACTTTCCGCGCCGGAAGCGCCTCCGTGTCGGCCACCGGCGGTACTGATTATGCCGGCGGCACTCTTAGCATCAACGCCGGCTCTATAGATCTGGGCAATCTCAGTTCCGACACCAGTGGGCACGGAACCGGCAGTTCCGGCATAGTGGCAATCGGAGGCTCCAATGCAATCATTACAGGCAACACAGTCAATCTGGTAAACAACGGCGGCGGGGCCGGATCTGTACAGTTGAGCGGCGACCTGGCCACAAGCACACTTAACATAACAGCTCAGGGAGGTGACTTTGCCGGGAAGAACGGCGGCAATATCAGCCTGCTTTTGACAAACGGTCTTAACGGAGTCGTAAACTTAGACGCAAGCGGAGCAGCTAACGGTTCCGGTGGCGATATCAGTATCAGTTCGCAAGGAAATCTCAATTTGCAAGCCGGCCAGGTGAATCTGCTCTCCAGAGGCGGCAGCACATCAGGAAGCGGTGGTTTCCTCTTTCTTTCATCAAACGGTTCAATGACAATCGATGCCTCAACAATTGATCTCAGCCAGCAATCAGGAAACGGTAACGGCGGCTCCCTCACGATCGACACCGGGCTCGATTCAACACTTGCCTCCGGCGCACTTTTAGTAAACGGCAGCTTAAATCTTGACGGAGCAGGAAACGGCAACGGCGGTTCCGTGATAATCACCACGCGCAATACCAATAGCCAGGTATCGAATCTCACTGTCGGGGCAGGAAGCGGTTTTGAAATCTCAGCGGCAAGCGGACTCTCAAGCGGCAATGGCGGCACAATCACATTAAATGTTGGCGGTGATCTTAATCTCGATGCTTCGGCACTTTCAGTTGCAACACGCGGCATTAACGGCTCAGGCGGCACAATCAATCTTACAGCCGGCTCCGACGGCTCCGGTGGACTCTTAAACCAGTCACACACTCTTTCAGTAAGCGGCAGTTTGAGAGCCGATGGCACTGGTTCCGGCAACGGCGGGCAAATGAATCTTCTTGCAAGCCAAATTAATCTGGCAAGCGGCAGTACTCTTTCTGCAAGCGCAAATGGAAGTGGTGCCGGCGGCACTATAAGTGTTAATGCTTCAGGCACTGATTGCGATCTAAATCTCTTTCAAAATAACTTGCTTGCAAGTTCAGACTCCGGCGCCGGCGGTTCCATTCTCCTGAATGCATCCAGAAACATATCAGTTAATGAGTCGATTCTTGACTCAAGTTCGGCAGCTTCGGCAGGCGGACAGATAAGTATTGCAGCAGGCAATCTACAGACCGGCAGCATCAGTCTGGCAGGCGATCTTTTAGCTAACGGTAGTTCAAGTGGCGGCGATATCACGCTTTCCCAGAATTCAAGCCAGGCAATGCAGATAGGCACAGGCGCAACAGATGCGATTCTTTCTGCAACAGGTTCAAACGGTCAGGGCGGCAATCTGAATTTAGTAAATGCAGCAGGCAATCTTATAGTTACGGTAGAGCAGAACATAGACCTGAGCGGCAAAAGCCTGGCAACGCTCGGCAGAGTAAATGCAAGCTCTACTGGAAATGTAGACATAAGCGGTTCCGGATCGCTTTCTGGATCATTTACCGGCAGCGCCGTTTCTTACAATGTGACAATCGACGGCGCCGCCTCTAACCTTGGTGCAGGCAGCATCAGTACAACAAGTGGTGAGCTGAGCCTGATAGCAAGCGCTGCAAACAGCTCGCTTATATTTGCTCCGGGCGCAAATATAAGTACTCAAACAGGCGCTATAGAACTGGGTGCAGCCTCCATGCATTTTGCAGGTGACGCTCTGATTTCGATGGACAATGCCGGAGTCTTGAAAGTAAACTCCGGATCTCAAAGCAACTCTTTAAGCATGGACTTTGCAGATTCAAGCACAGTCACTTTCAATGTGACTCAGGCAGGGGCTGTGCGTCCAGGCACCGTACAAATTGGTCCCAACGGCAACGGCGCACTGACAATGAGCACAAGCGGCTCTGCCACAGTGGATTTCACAGGCGCGACCGTGAGCATGACAAGCTCAGGTCTTGATCTTTCACTTTCAAGCGGTCTTTCACTGAATTCTGACGCTTATGATTCCAGCCAGAATCTGGGTATGGAAATCATCGCAAGCGGCGCGAACGTCAATCTCAGCTCAGCCGTTTCGGCGCGTCAACTCAATGTATCAACAATCGGCTCAGGAAACATAAATCTTGCAAGTGAAATCAATGCCCCCACCGTAGTGATGAGTGTGGAAGGAAATTCAAGCATCAATCAGACCGGTGCAGGCACAATTGGGATCGGCACCCTGGTACTGAGTTCAGGAAGCGGAAATATCGGCAGCGCCTCAAACCCGATTGAAAGCAACGTGCTCGAGCTGCAGGTCACAAGCGGAGCCTCTGCATACATTAACAATGCAAGCACAGTAGACTTAAAAACAAGCACAGTCGTTGGAACCCTGAGTCTTAATAACGACGGGGACGTTTCGATTGAAAGCGCAGTCAATGCTGCGAATCTGGATATCAACGCCAGTGGCTCAATTTCGATCTTCAACCAGACAGGCGGTTCAAGCGGAGTGAGCCTGGCTGCCAGCGGTCAGGGAACTAATATACATATTACAAGCGGAGTTCAGCTTGCCTCTCAAAACGGGTTTGTAAATCTGAGCACCGCAAGTCTTGTGCTTGATGGAAGCATCTCAGCCAAAAACAGTGTGAGTGTAGATTCAGCAAGTGGAAATCTCAATCTTTCCGGAGCCGGTGGTCAAATTGCATTGAGCGGCACAAACGGGCTCATAAGCATCAGTTCTCAGGACTCAGTAAACTTTGACTCCTCCTACACACTGAATGCAGGCACCACAGGCACTGCCCAGATTCAGACTGCAAGTCTCTCCACAAGCGGTGTCAGCCTGGCAAATAACGTTCAGCTTTCTGCAGCAGGCGGCAGCCAGCTGAACATATTCAGCAACCAGCTCAACTTTGCAAACGGCGCAAGCATTGCTAGCTCGAATTCTTCAAATGCACTCACAGTCCAATCAACTGCCGGCGCTCCGCTGACGGTAAATGTAGCAGGCGGCAGCACCGCAAACATAAACTCTGCAAATGGCGGCTCTGTGCAATTTACAGCCGGAGTCGGGCAGGATCTCAGTTTCCAGAGCCAGGGTCTGGGCACAAGCAATCTCAGTGTAAATGGTGCTCAACTTGTAACAACCAGCACCGGTGCAAATACAAACTTGAACAATCTCAATCTGGCCTCAAGCGAGAATATCGAGATCAATGTAAACGGCGGCACCCTTAATCTTGACGGTGACATCAGTTCATCAAAGAGCAACGGTGTGATAGTTCTTCAAGACCCATTAGGCATAAGCATCGCAGGCAACGGCACCGTCGGATTCAGTTCGGGTCTTTCAGGGACCATAAACGTGCTTGCAATGAATCTTACAGACAGCATCAATATAATCGGCACCCCAAATTTCAATGCCGGACAGGGCACAGTCAACTTCATTTCGCTTGGAAGCATCAATTTCGGCCAGAACAGCAAGACCACAGTGAATGACGGTGCAACTGTGAATGTTTCGGCTCCACTCGTTAGTTTTGCCGATGGCGCCCATCTTTATGCATCCGGAGCTTCCTCAATCAATTTTTCCGGCACCGGGTCTGAAGGTATAAACATTGCAATTTCAAACGGCGCAAGTCAGGTAAGCACCCAGGGCGGGGCTATAAATATAAGCGCTCAAGACAGCGCCCCTGTTACTTTCAGCCAGCTAGCCGGCGGCAGCAGTTCGACCTTGAATCTAATGGGGGCTCCTGTGACGATTTCAAGCTTGAATGCTGATGTAACCGTGGATGAGAATGTGGTAATTCATTCGGATAACAATGTCAGCGTTCTGACACCGGGTGGAACCCTTATAAACAATGGACTTATCGATAATCAAGATCCGGGTGGTTCAAATACAACCATAATTCAGGCCACAGGCAATCTATTCATTAATGAGAATGTGAGTGCTAACAGCTTGATAATTCGCACAAGTGAAAATGGAAACATCACACTTTCTGCTGATGTAAATGTAGTAAATGACCTGACTGTATCGGCAGATGGCAGCGGCTGGATCAAACAAACGGCCGGCATTTTAAGAGCAGCAAGCATTTCGCTCAATTCAGGCACTGGCAAAATCGGAAGCAAGAATCAAAGCATAAAAGTTGATACGCAGCAGTTAGAAGTATCTACTCAGGGTGCGGCATTTGTTCAGGCTGCCGGTCCTGTAAGGCTTAGTTCCTATACCGCAGGAGGAGGTCTCAATCTCCAGGCTGGCGGCAATATTACAATCGGCGCTCAGGGAGCAAGCGAAGTTTCAATAAATTCAAACGGCACTTTCAACGCTGGTTCTGGCGGCACAGTACTGATTGAAGCAAGCAATCTGATTGATATCGGCTCCAATCTTAAACTGAAAGTCAAAGAATCCGATTTCAGTTTAAGCGCCCAAAACATACAGCTGGGTAACAACGTCGTTTTAAAAGCGGACGGTGATCTTTCACTTGCAGGTGCTGTTTCAGGAGAGGATTTCAAACTAGTTAGCAGGGAAGGCAATCTGCAGATTTCCGGGTCTCTATCAGGTCATAATCTAAAATTGCAAACAGGCAAAAACGGCGGCGACATAATTCTTGATGGCAATATGGAGGCAAATAAGCTAAGCGCAATTGCAAAGGGTGAAGGCGACATAGTTCAGCTTTCAGGTCTTATAAGCGCAAAGAAACTTGAGCTCAAATCAGGCAGTGGAAACATCGGTACAGCTGCACAAGCAATCAACTTAAGAGCCGATGATCTCTCAGTCAATACCTGGGGTCAGGGCAGTGTGAACATAAGCGCTCAGGGAGACCTGACTGTGGATAAATCCAGTTCCGGGCGCGACTTTAACTTAAACGCAAGCGGTTCATTGAAAGCAGGTGATATCGAAACCAGAAGAGGCTCCATTACTCTTGCCAGCACAGGTAGCCTTGAAGTGGAAAAGAATGCCAAAATCACTGCAAATCAAGGCAATCTTACTTTGCAGAACAAAGATGCGAAAAACGGCACGATCACAATCGGCAAGAATGCTAGCCTTATAGCTTTGAGCAACAGTCAGAGCAACGGTCTGGGTAATGTAGCTATTGTTGTGGGCGAAATGCCGGCAAGACCGGTAGCCGGGACTGCTCCGAAAGGTCTTGACGTAAGCCAGAAGTGGGGAGGTCATGCTTATTTCGGCAAGAACGGCATCACTGTAAAAGGCAAGAATAATGAAGTAAATGCCTGGGGTTCAAATGTTGTTTTCAGCACCGGCACACGTTCAAAATCTGCAATTGTTCTGGAAGGAGGCGTGTATATACTTGCTGACCCACCGCCTGAATCAGGAGCCCAGAGCTCGCAAATCGCAGCGGCTTCAATTTCGCCTGCCTCAAACTCAATCTCAAGCAGCCAGGCACCAGCGTTCACTTTAGCAGCACTATCGAACGCTGTATCAAACATAAATACAAACACCGGTCACTCTAATCTCTACCAGCCTTCGCTTTCTCATCTGGATAATCTAAACAAGAAGCTCGATTCTCAATTTTGTGCAAAAGAAGAAAGCGGACTCAAAACAGTTGCGCATGTAACAGCTCTGACAGGAAGCGTGGTGAAAGAAGCAAGAATTGCAAATGAAAGCTTCGAAAAATCTTCAAGCGAGTCAAACCGAATATACAGCAACGGCTCATATGAAAAAACCGCCGATGCAATCATATTTAAGAAAGGCGAAATGCTCATTGATTCCCGCAATTTCACAAAAGTGAAATCTGCTCAGGCAGCATTTGAAATTTCAGGCAACAGTTGCGCCCTGATTAAATCGGATGGTGAGAGCACTGAAATATTCAACGTTTACGAATCCCGCTGGGGAGGCGTCAAGGTCAAAGTCAATGAACATGAATTTGTGCTGGGCGCCGGCCAGAGATTGCTAATCGGCAAGAACAGCCAGGTAGCAGTAAGAAATGAAACCGTTGAAAAAATTATGGAGAAGGAAGTGAAGATCGCAGAGTTTCCACTGCTCTCATTAGTCGCTAACAGCGATTTGATGGCCAAACTGATGAAAGGCCAGGCGCAAGATGAAAAACAGCTTGCCTCCCGCCTGTTCAAAATGGCGGCCTGCCTACATCTAGTTACCGTATCGCATGGCTCATTTAAGAACTAAGCAGCTTCCGGAAAGGACATGATGCTTAAAACTCGAGCTGCTCGAAACGGAATTATTGCCACATATTGGGACTGTTCCAGTCTGCCGGGCTAGTGCTTGCAGACTTTGCTTCCTGCCAGGTAACAGCCTTATAACCACCGGCTATTGTCCAGTCATCGCTTGTAGGATTACCCCAGACTGAAAGTGCTTGATTTGGATTTGTAAAAGCACCGCCGTTCGGCTTCAATTTGATGTCGTAATGGAAGGCTGTGAAGTTACTATTTGTTGCCACCTGCGGGCCTGTGACAGTAACCCAGTTTCCAACTACGGCACCGAAAAATTCAGTTGGGCGGGAGTAACCGGTTCCGGAGCCGATCAATATATTCGCATTTGGCGCAAATATAGTCATTCTGGCTTTGCCTTTTATTGAAAAGGTCGTGCTTGGCGGCGTCGAAGGGGAACCTGCTGAAGGCCCGGAACCGGGACCATTGTAAAAGATGTTCAGATTGGCTGCTGATCCGGCAAATTCATTAATCGACGATGAGGTGTTGATTGCAGTTTTGGTCGCCATCGTTGAGCCATGACCGTTAGGTCCGGTGCTGCCGCTCAAGTTGAACCCCGTGCTGCCAATCGAGTTCGGGCTTGTGCCCGGGGTTTGCAGCACGCCAATCATGTTTACGTCGGCAGTGTTTGCGATGTTGATGGCAGGATTGCTTGCCATTGTTGAAACGTTGCCTTCCAGATAAAAGTTGGTCGGTGTGTTGACTGAAGGATCGATAATTATCTTCGAAACACCGGCCATATTCAAACCGGTGATGCTGTAATCACCAGGAGGCAAAAGCAAAGTACCGGAACTCATCGCTCCTATTTGAGTTGTAGGAGCCGGCGCAAATTTGGTTATGTATATCTGGGCAGTTCCTGTAAGATTGATTGAACCCAGATGCACGGCATTGCTTGGAGAGCTGGGTACTGGTGGAATTTGCGGTTTTGCATAATTCTGGGCGCTTGTAAGCACGCCGCCCATATTGTTGTTGTCGGCAACAGCTGGATAAATATTGCTGGAATTGTAATTTGTGTCGGACCAACCCACATGATCGAATGGATAAGCTCCCATTACATTGCTCAAACCAAACACATTGTTGTAAGCGTTTTGATTAGCTGAATTGCCGGTTGTGTTGTCCCAGCCTCTGGGGATATAGCCTGAGCTGGGCACCCCGGCAGTTGTCTGATCCGGATAAACCACCCCTTGAATCGGGCTGTTTGTTGTGCCTGCATTGACATAATTTGAATAAACGTTGTCGTAAATATTCAACCAAGGAGCCTGCGCTGCGTTTGCAGCATTATAAAGCTGGGCCACAGCGCTTGAGGCCTGGCTTCCTGATGCAATTGCATTGCTAAACTCCATCTGGCTCCCGCCAAGAGCTTGCCCGCTAAACATGGCGCTGCCATATCCAACCTGATTAACAGTGGTGCCGGAACCAAAATCAGCACGCACACGTGGATCATAAAGTGAAGGTCTCGGAGAAGTCGGGCTAACATAAGTGCCGTTCCCAACAGCCTTGCCTACATAACTGTTTAAACCTACTGAACCTACAAAGGCCGTTTGATTCACACCATATATGGCAAAGGGCATGATTGGAGTCTGAGTACTTGTATTTACGGCAGTGGCAGGTCTGACAGCCTGAGGAACCAGCATGACCCGCAAAACTTTGGTCACGCTGCCGATTGTTGCCGAAGCAGTCATCTGCCTGTACGGATTTTGCAGTTTGCCGCTTGCGATAAGCCCGGCAAGCTGGGGATCGAAAATCATCGGCTGAGTAAGCGCTCCGCTTTGCGGTCCCTGCAATGCGACGTTTTGAACCAGGACCTGTATATTAACATTCTGATTGGCAAGTCCAAGCGCAGCAGGTGAAATTGTGCTCAATTTACTTGCGCTTGGGTTTAACGGATCAGCATCAAAAGGTGATATCTGCCCCTGACTGATTGAGTTGTTCATTTGATTGAGTGTGTAATCAAGGGCCGCTTCTGCTGCAGCTCTTACTTCGGTGCCTGTTTTCATACTGGCGGTTTTCTGGTATGTGGGAAGAACAATTGCCATCATCGCAGTGATCCAGAGTGACGACACTGTCGAAACTGCAAGAATCGAAGCCAGAGACATACCACTTTGGCGGGGGTCTTTGGGTAATTGCTTGATTGACCTGTTCATCCTCTTTGTACCTGTTGTCTGCGGGGCATTGTTGATCTCAGTTGGTAAAAGCTATGTTGTTGCGCATAAAAACGTCGCTCTTAAATTGAAGCGCCGCCTGGTGCGTGTGACCGGCCTCCTGCCTCAGCACTTCAAGATTGATCGATACGCCGCCTATGCTGTTAATGTTAGCGGCACCAGAGTTTGTGGTCGGCTGAAAACAAGGGTTGGCCGGATTGACGTTGCTCAAATATTGAAAGACTCTCAAGCCCCCTCCGCCGCTAGGATCATATGGACCAACGATTCCTCGAAGAATAGTTTGGGGTTGAGAATTGACGTTATACCCGGCTGGTCTTGGCACTCCCGGTGCCGGAAAAACACATTTTTCTATCTTAAAAGTGTTGGGCTGGGCATCAGTTGCGGTGTCCGGCATCACCCTGTAAACAATGGTATCCATTACCGGTATATTTTGCATCGGTGTTCCTTGAGGCCACGGAATACCCAGGGGAATTCCATTTGAATCGAAAACCGGAACCTGCACGATCAAACATGTCTGTGAACAGCGCCAGCGTGTTCCCGGATCCACAAGTCCGGAGTCGGTCATCCAGCCGTCACTATCAGGCCATCCGCCTGCCGGCTGCCCGTTACCTACTATAGGAGTGAGCCCATAATATGGATCTCCCGGTGCTGGAAAATCTATATAGCCAGACGAGTTGCCCTGGCTTGGATATACATTGAAATTGATCGCAGATGTGTTGGTGCTGGTGCCGCTGGTCAGAGCATCCCAGTTAACAGGGGGGACTTGAATCGGTTGAACCGCTCCCCACATGCTTCCGACACAGCGAGCGGAGCGCAGGGTGGCACCAATCTGATCTATACAGGTGCGTGCGGCGTTTACCGAATCACATTTATTGAATGCGCGAATATTTGTAGTTGAATTCAAATACGCAAGTCCCATCATTCCGGCTGCGACAAAACCGGTTATCACCATGGAAACCATAAGCCCAACAAGGCTCTCACCACTTTGTTTTCGTGGTCCGGTCCTGAGATTTGCTATTTCGTTTTGCTTTTTCATACACCGATGCCGTTTCGGGCAATGCGTGTGCTTGCCGTAAATGTATGACTCCCTGTGCTGTCCCTCCAGTTAATCGTGACTGTGACATTGCAAGTGTTGTCGCCGTTGTTCACGATTGATTCAGTTGCGTTGCAAGTATTTGCAGTTAGCGTATTGCTGACCGCGGCGCTTCCGTATTGAGACGCTCCGTAGGAAAAATTGTCATTGTCCAGCAGAAGCGGTCTCGGATAAGGCGGGCAGTTAACAGGACCTGAGCCCTGGCTTGCCTGGACAACCAGCGGCCAGTCGCCCTGATAAGAAACAAGCGTGGCAAAGGGTAAGTTCCGTGCAGCATCGAGAACTTCCTGAGCCATGCTAGAGGCCATTACTTGATTTTGCGCACCACTTGTAAGAGATAAACCCTGCGACATGCCCTGCGCCACTGCAGCAGCAAAAATGCTGCTTACAAGAACACCAACGATCATTTCCACAAGGGAATTACCATTCCTGTTCCTGAGCGCAGAACCTGGGGGAGTTCTCCGTCGAGGCTCAATTGTATGCATGCAAAAAACCATGCGGGGGGACATTTACTACGTACCCCTTGACGACCCCGGAGAAACCCTCAATTAACGATTCTGGAGTTTTTTTAACAATTTAATTTCTGATGGCGAGGCATAAAATTAAACAAGTTATTCCGTACAGAGTTTTTGAGAATTAAGACCTGAAATGAGCAATTTAAGAATTCAAAAGCTCGCATTTTTTTTCTCAATTTTGCTCTCAGCCTGTGGAAGCCCGGTTGAGAAGCCGGAACCCAATGCAGGACCGCCAGAAAGCATCCCTACAAAAACTGAGAGCTCAGTTTCAATAACAAGCGGTTCTGCAAAAAAGCTTTCAAACTGGCAATTAAATAATGAAGATCTGCTCCTGCTTCCAGAAAAATTTAAAAGCGATCCAAGCCAGTCAGGACTCGCTTTCGAGCTCAAGCTTCCGGAAGCTTACAGAACAGCAAGCAGCAAAAACTATTATTCGGAGAATTTCTTTTTTTTCAACCGCATGCAAAAAGATGCAAAACGTCCTGCATTGATGCTGAGCATACTTAAGGATCAGAACCTGAAACAGGACCCTCTTAAAGACTGTCTTCAAAACGCAATTTCAGCATCTAAAAAAGCAAAAGCCAAAGAATGGAGTCAGTCTGAAATTGAAAGCGGCGAAATTAACGGAATTCCTTTTTTGAGACAATACTGGACTGCTTTCGACCCCGAAGAAAGATGCCGGGTATTCGGTTTTGTTTATGCAGCCAGATACCAGAAAAGAACCATGCTTTTTCTTTCTACACAGAGCAAGAATGACTCCCTGGTTCTGAACGAAAAAATCGTCCGAAGCATGCTTGCAGTTCAAAGCCCGGATTCAAATTCAATCAATTGATTCTTGATTTTCAAGCATCGGTATCCTGATGCCGGCTTTTTTTGCAAAATCTATGGCTTCTTCATAGCCGGCATCTGCATGCCTGATGATTCCCATGCCCGGGTCTGTGGTCAGCACTCGTTGCAAACGCTGGGCTGCGGCATCTGTTCCATCGGCGACAATCACCTGCCCTGCATGAAGGGAATAACCGATACCGACTCCGCCGCCATGATGGACCGAAACCCAGCTCGCGCCTCCGACTGCGTTTATCAAGCTGTTTAGAAAAACCCAATCGGCAATCGCATCAGAGCCGTCTTTCATTGCTTCAGTTTCTCTGTTTGGTGAGGCAACCGAACCACAATCGAGATGATCACGCCCTATTACAATCGGTGCTTTTAGTTTCTTACTTTTGACAAGCTCGTTGATTATCAAGCCGAGCCTGGCCCGATCACCATATCCCAACCAGCAGATTCTTGAAGGCAAGCCCTGAAAGCTTACTTTTTCACTTGCCATTTTTATCCATCGGCAAAGAGATTCGTTGCTGGCAAAGTTCTCGAGTATCGCTTTGTCGATCGTATGAATGTCAGACTCCTCACCGGAGAGAGCAGCCCAGCGAAACGGTCCTTTTCCTTCACAAAAAAGCGGGCGTATAAAGGCAGGCACAAATCCGGGGAAGTCAAAGGCGTTTTTTACACCACCGTCTTTTGCAACCTGTCGTATGTTGTTGCCGTAGTCAAATACAATCGCACCCTGTTTTTGCATTTGAAGCATAGCCTCCACATGCTTGCAAATTGAGGCGACCGAGTGTTTCAGATATTCAGCTGGAGCTTCAGCTCTCAGTTTTTCAGCGCTCTTAAGATCATAGCCTGCAGGCACATATCCGTTGAGCGGATCGTGAGCTGATGTTTGATCAGTGACCGCATCAGCTTTGAAGCCACGGGCAATAAGCTCCGGAAGAAGTTCAGCTGCATTTCCTAAAAGCGCAATTGAGCAGGCTTCCTGCTTTTTCCTGGCCTCATTTACAAGCTCTAATGCTTCATCGATTGTTTTTGCTTCTTTGTCGCAATACTTCGTTTCTAGACGTCTTTTGATTCTTTCAGGATCTACTTCGATACAAAGCGCGATACCTTCGTTCATGGTAACTGCAAGCGGTTGGGCACCGCCCATACCACCTAGCCCAGCGGTGAGCACCACGCGCCCTTTCAAAGTTCCGTCAAAGTGCCGGCGTGCCAGTTCTGCAAACGTTTCATATGTACCCTGCAAAATCCCCTGGGTGCCGATATAAATCCATGAGCCGGCTGTCATCTGCCCAAACATGATCAGTCCCTTTCTCTCGAGCTCACGAAAGTAATCCCAGTTTGCCCAGGCACCTACCAGATTCGAATTTGCAATCAGAACTCGCGGAGCATTTTCATGACTCTTAAATACACCCACAGGCTTGCCTGACTGAACCAGCAAAGTTTCGTCATTCTCAAGTGCTAGAAGCTCTCTGACTATGGCTTTGAAAGACTGCCAGTTACGGGCAGCTTTACCGGAACCACCATAAACAACAAGTTCCGACGGCTTTTCGGCAACTTCCTTATCCAGATTATTCAAGAGCATTCTCAGCGCAGCTTCCTGTATCCAGCCTTTTGCATGAAGCTGGCTGCCCCTGAGAGCTCTTACTTCAATAGCGTTCTTGCTTTTAAGAATAGCGTCTAGTAGAGCTTGTCCGCTGGTGGTGCTGGCTGTTGTCATGACTATTCTCCAATTTTTTGCCGAAGCTTAAGGAAATGATTAGGGTATGGATAAATGCACCCTGGAAAGAGGATGATCATACCTGACAAGGAGCTTGTTTATCATAGTTCTTGCAAGCTGCTAATATTTGATCATCGCAAACATAAGGTGAATAGAATGGTTCAGGAAATAACAAAGCCCGATAGTGAAAGCAAAGAGCAGGTTCGCTATAGCCTTTCAGACATTCCTCTGAAAACATGCTACACAAAGGACGATCTCAAGGGCTGGGACATTAAAAGAGACCTTTCCGAACCAGGCGAGTTTCCTTATACAAGAGGAATCCACAAAAACATGTATAACGGCAAGCTCTGGACCATGCGCCAGTTTGCCGGCTTCGGCGGACCGGAGGAAACAAACGCCCGCTTCAAATATTTGCTTTCTCAAGGTCAGACCGGACTTTCAACGGCATTTGACCTGCCGACTCTTATGGGATACGACTCAGACGACCCGGTTTCGCACGGTGAAGTCGGGGTTTGCGGCGTAGCGGTAGACAGCCTCGAGGATGTCGAGATCCTTTACAAAGACCTGCCGCTTGATCAAGTCTCGACTTCAATGACAATCAACGGCCCTGCAATCATCGTTTTTTGCATGTTCCTGGCAAACGCGCAGAACAGGGGCTTCGACCTCAAAAAACTGAACGGCACTTTGCAAAATGATATTTTCAAAGAATACATAGCTCAAAAAACTTTTCTTTTGCCTCCAAGACCAGCATTGAAGCTCATCCAAGACATGATGGTTTATTGCACTCGCGAAGTGCCTCGCTGGAATACAATTTCCGTGAGCGGCTATCATATTCGTGAAGCTGGCGCAACCGCTATTCAAGAACTGGCTTTTACGCTTGCTGACGGCTTTGCATACGTGGATGCAGGCATCGAAGCAGGGCTTGAAGTGGATGACTTTGTGCCGAGGCTTTCATTCTTTTTCAATGCCCACATAGACTTTTTCGAAGAAATAGCCAAGTACAGAGCAGCCAGGCGCATCTGGGCTAAAAGGCTTCGCGATCATTACAAGGCAAAAGACGAACGTTCGCTCAAGCTTCGTTTCCATACGCAAACAGCCGGCTGCAGCCTCACGGCGCCGCAACCGGAAAACAACATCATCCGCACCGCCATAGAAGCACTTGCCGGTGTGCTTGGCGGAACCCAGTCGCTGCACACAAATTCAATGGACGAAGTACTGGGATTACCTACTGAAAAAGCTGCACATGTGGCTCTTCGAACTCAGCAAATCATTGCTCACGAAACCGGTGTTGCAAATGTAGTAGATCCGCTTGCCGGCTCTTATTATGTGGAATGGCTCACCAATAAAATGGAAGAAGGAGCAAATGAGTATTTCCGCAAAATCGAAGAAGTTGGCGGCGTGCTTGCAGGCATTGAAAAGGGTTTCTTCATGAAAGAAATTGCCGATGCCGCTTACAGATTCCAGCAAAAGCTCGATAGCCAGGAGTTCAAATTCATCGGACTTAATTCATTTACTGAACAAGCTCCCGGCGACAAAATCGAGATACTCAAAATAGGAATGGAGTACGAAAATCGACAGCGCTCAAGACTGGAAAATTTGCGCAAAACTCGTGATTCACAGAAAGTTGCAGAAACGCTTGCACAGCTTAAAAGCGGCTTGCAAAAAGGTGAGCAGAGCTTCCCCCTTATTTTGAACGCCTGCAAAGCTTATGCAACCGTAGGCGAAATTTCAAATGTTATGCGCGAAGTCTGGGGAGCATACAGAGAGCCTGCAATTATTTAGGAGTGTCTGGAGGTACTTAGCCAAATGTATTTTAAAGAGAAGGTTTTGAAACGCAATCTGCTCGCTTTATCCTTTCTTGCAATATCCATTCTGCTTTCGCCGTTGAATCAGGCAAAGGCAGTGACCCCCGAGTCAAAAGCACATACGGTCAAAGGAATACAGCTCTATAATCAGGGCAAGGCCAAAGAAGCAATTGAAGAATTTAAAGCTGCAATCAAGATCGATCCGACAAATGCCGACTACAGGCGCAACCTTGCTTCAGTCTATCAGTCTCAAAACATGATTCCCGAAGCACTTAAAGAAGCCGAAGCAGCAGTCAAGTCGAAAGGCTCGGACCTGAAAAACCTCGAGCTTCAGGCTCAGCTTCAAATGACGCTGAAGAAATATGCAGAGGCTGAAAAAACTTACCGCCAGGCTCTCAAAGTAAAGCCGACCGAAGCAGCTTACCTGACAAAAATCTGCATCTGCTTAAAAGACCAGGGCAAAAATGCCGAATATAAAGCTGAGTTGAACGCGGCTCTCAAAAAGAATCCCAAAGATCCCGGACTCTTAGGTCTGCAAAGCAAGCTTTTGCTTGACGAACGCAAAACCGATCAGGCTGAAAAAACCGCAAGAGAAGCGGTAAAGAACGGTCCCAAGGATACCGAAGCGCACATTGCCCTGGCTAATGTATTGAAAGCTCGCGGTAAAGACAAGGAAGCGGTAAAAGAATATGAAACCGCACTTGCTATTTCACCGGATCATCCATCTGCAAAAGAAATCAAAGAAACGATTAAATACATAAACAACAAAGTGGATCCCAGAATTCCATAAACTAAACAGAAATAAGGCCAGGTGTCGCGATGTTTGTAGCCGAGGGCGTTGAACTCAAATATGATCGGCTCTGCTTAATTCCGCTTGGAGGGCAGAGTGAAATAGGGCGGGCGCTCTGGGCCCTTTCATATGCAGGCGAAATCTTGCTTATAGACGCCGGCGTATCTTATCCGGGAACTTCATTGCCTGGAGTTGATCTGCTTTTGCCAAATACGAACTTTCTTGAAACTAATCAGGAAAGAATTTCAGCGCTGGTTTTAAGCAACGGCAACGAAGAGCACTGCGGAGCGGTGCCTTACTTGTTGAAGCATCTGAAAATTCCCAGAATTATGGCTCCCAGTTTTGTGGCTGCCCTGCTTTCCCAGAGGCTCAAAAACAACAAAGAGTGGAAAACCAGTGAAATCAATATCGACACGGTTGAATGCAGAAATCCATATCAAATTGGCGCTTTTCAGGTCGAATGGCTGCAGGTCAATGATGCAATCGCAGATGCCTGCGCACTGAAAATCGGCACTCCCGAAGGCGTGATCATTTATACTTCCAGCTTCAAGCTCGACCAGACTCCAATTGACGGCCGGCTCATGGACATAGCCCGGCTTGCAGAAACCGGCGATCAGGGAGTTCTTTGTCTGCTTTCAGATTCTGCAGGCGTAGAAAGCAGCTCTTATACACTTTCTGAAAAGGAAGTAGCTAAAGGATTTGAAAAACACATTGCCGCAAGCTCAGGCAGAGTAATCGTCCTGCTTGCAGGGGCCGCAACTTTGCGATTGCAGGTTCTTTTCGATCTGGCAAAAACATTCAAGCGAAAGGTTCTTTTGTTTGGGGAAACACTTATTGAAACAGCAGTCGCGGCGGCAATTACCGGCAATCTCAGCTATGACCGCTCAATAGAAGCCCAGCTTGCCGAGACGGCTTCTATTGAAGATAAGGATCTCCTGGTTCTGGCAACCGGCGAAGACGGGGATGCCATGGCACTCTTACAGGATCTGGCCTGCGCCCGCAATAAAGATCTGCTCCTGAAAAAAGGTGATCTGGTGATTTTTTCATCTGAAATATATCCTGGCGAGTCACGCAAGATTGCAAACATACTCGATCAATTTCTGTCGCTCGGAGTTCAAGCTAAAATCAGCGTGCGCGGCGGAGTGCATGTTTCAAATCACGCAGGAAAAGAAGAGCTCAAGCTGATGCTGGCGCTTTGCAAACCAAAATATTTCGTACCGATCATAGGCGAGGGCCGCCATATAATGCACCACGCTCAAATAGCCCAGGACTTCGGGATCGCCAGGGAAAACATCTTTCCGCTGCGAAACGGTGAGATTCTCGAAATCGGTAAAGGGCAAAGCAATCTGATCGGTTCCATCGAAGCGCAGGCAGTCTTTTACAATCGCGGTCAGGAAGAGAGTGTAACCGCGTTTTCAGTGAGCGAACGAAGGTCGCTTTCAATGGAAGGAGTGCTTAATGTAGGCATACTGCTTTCTTCTGACTGGAAATTATTGCAAGAACCAAGCTTTGAAGGTGCGGCCCTGGGCTTCACTCAGGCTGATGAATGGCTGCTTTTAAAAGAAGAGCTGATTGAATCAGTAAAAGAGTGCATAAGCAAACAGCTGGATTCTCAGGAGATTGATCTTGCATCTCTGAAAGCTTCAATCAGGGATCTGATTTCAAAAGCAGTGCGTTCGCGCCTTTCATCAAAGCCGACCATACAAATAACCGCTCATCAGCTGACGCAAGCAAAAAGCTGAATATTTGTCACGTCCGGATGGAACCGAAGTCACACAGCTGAAAAGCGGAGCCGAAATCACTATTCGTGAGCAAATAGTTGCCATCCAAACAAATCAAAAACTGGGGCGTGTCAGCTTGCCCAGCTAGCAGTTGACTTAGTCATAGACTTAGTCTAAACTCATTCTATAGGATGTGATTCAAAATGGCAATCAAAGTCAGTATTCACGAAGCAAAGACCCATCTCTCCCGACTTCTTCATCAAGTAATGTCCGGGGAGGAGATTATTATTGCCAAATCTGGCGTGCCAGTAGCCCGAATCATACCAATTGAACAGAAAAAAAAGAAACGTCAGGCAGGCAGCGCGAAAGGCAAATTCGTCATTCCGGAGACCTTTTATGATGCCCTACCTGAAGAAACTCTGGCGGCATTTGAAAGCAACTGAAAAGATTTCGATGCGACTTCTGATTGATACACATGTTTTTCTCTGGTGGATACTTGACGATGCAAGCCTGTCGCCAAGGGCTCGTCGACTAATTGAAGATGCCGGCAACGAGATTTTTTTCAGTGCCGCAAGCGCCTGGGAAATTGTAATCAAGACTAAATCCGGAAAACTCGCATTACCTGGCAGACCAGATCTTTTTGTAAGCGAACAACTGTCGATAAATGGCTTTACGCCGATTGCCATAAGCGTTAGTCATGCACTGAGCTTGGATGCCCTTCCTAATCTGCACCGCGACCCTTTTGACCGTATACTCGTTGCGCAAAGTATGGTGGAAAAAATGTCGATTGTCACGGCTGATTCGCTGATAAAACAATATCCGATAGAGACACACTGGTAGGGTTGTGATGAAGCTGGATCCTCATAATGCCACAGTCGCGCTCTTACCAGCCACCGCCTACCACAAGCGCATTAGCTTCTGTAAATTGTACGTTCAACGGCTCTTGATTTTGCCCGTCTGAAACTGTAAGCGGCACCTGCCAGTAGAATTTCAAGCCCGGGCATTTTCTTACGGCAGCAATCCACCAGTTGCCAGGCGGAAGCTGATGTTGAGCGATGCCCCTGCTGTTTACTTTTATTTCGCAAGGACTGAGATTCTTCAGAGCAGCCTGGGTCTCGATGTCCACATGTATCCGGTCGTAATCAGCCATAACCTGCATATAGCGTTCGCTTCGCTGAGCTTCTATTTTGTTCAGCTCCCTGCATTCAGCCTGAATAAAGGGGAAAACTTTGTTGACCCATGGATACATTGTGATCATGGTATGAGGGAGACCCTGACCGGATTTCTTCAAGCCGGCATCGAATGCATGAACCCAGCGCCAGCCGCCTGCCGGATAAGGTCGGTTCAGATCAGGTCTAAAAGTATAACCATGATTGAGAATCTGGTTCTTGAGCGCCTGAGCTTCCTCAGGCAATGGAGCGACATGAATCTGCTTGGGCGGTTTTGGAGGATATGGATAGATCCAGATTGAGTCTGACGGCCTCATGTGACGCGGAGTAAGAAAACGCATATTCAAAGTGCGGAGTTCTTTGTTTTTGTCTTCCTTGCCTGCTTCTCCAGCTGTTTTTGAATTTGATGATTGAATTGAACTTGCCTGCCCCGCGGCGTTTTCCGTTCTGGGAACTGGAGCAGCCGAGTTTGCCGGTGTCGGGTTTAAAGGCAGTCCTGCAACCTTTTTCTTTTGTGGTATCGCCCACGATGGCGTTCCAACGCTGAGTGTCGGGGTTTCAGGGAGCGCCGGTTTGCCTCTATAGACCGGATCAAGCGGATAGCTCTTACCAACTTTTACCCGATAAGGTTTGCCGAAAAAAGTACTGGTTCCCGAAGGCAAAGGCGAGTGAATAGGCAGCTGGTTTATGCCTTCAGGTTCAGCTGTATTGCTCAACCGTTTGCTTTCTGCCAGACTGGCTTCATTGTCTGCGGTACCGGAATTGTCGGCTTCCGGCTGCTGATTTTGAGTCGAGGCAGTACCGGCTGACTGGATTGCCGGTCTCAGGTTTGCAGCTTCGCTTTCCAACGCCGATTCGATAAGCGAGCCTTCATTACCCTGGGCCAGGGCAGTCTGGGTCTGAACCACAAAAAAACCCATTACAGTGAAAAGCACCAGTTTGTTTGTTATTGCCATTGAACTTGCCTTTGCCGCGTAAAAAAACGATTCTGTTTTACAAGAACGATGCCGCGGACTTCTCTGCTTCAACAAAGATAGTATTTTAGCTGGCCGAAGCGGATATCAAGCGAAGATTTTGCTTATCTTGGAAAGACTCAGGCCTGGCGGTCAATTCAATATGAAAGCAAAGTTAATTTAGAGAACGATTCTATCGATTGTCTCATTTTTACGACCCTCTGGTAAAAGCCCAGCATTACGACACTTGCCAAGGGTTTCGGGTCGTTTTCACTTTCAGGCCGATCTGAAATTGCCGTATTTTTCTATCAGTTCTTTAACAGCAAATTCGGTACTCTTGCCTTCGACTATCTTTCTGGCTTCCCCGTTTTGATCAAGCACCGCAAAAGTTTCCAGAGCCTTTTGCCTGATTTTCTTTAGAGGGTGTGCACGGCTGAGAAAATAAACAGGTGGTATTGCAAGCTGCTTTTTTTCCTTTTCCAATAGAGCAAGAGTGTCTATAACCACAGCCTGATCACTGCTTTTCAAACAATCAATCAGCATGGCAAACGTAAGCTGATCTACCCTCGACATGAATTTGCCGCAAGCAAGGCGCATGGCATCCTCGATTGCTTGAAATGTCGAAACGAAGTCAGGCAATTGAGCACTACCCTTACTTTCTTTATTTCCGGCTACTAATCTAATTCCTGATAATCTGGTGGCAGGTTGGCGTTGTAGATTCTGGAGAAAAGTTCTTTCAAACCTTCTTCGTGCCGCTTCGGTTTGCTGCCCTGACAGAGCTCCACCAGCCTCAACCAGCTGATGTTTTTGAATAGATCCACTTCCTCGGGTATTTGCGAACCGCGCTCCGATTCCATAACGCGCAGCACACGGTCACAGGGCAGCCCGTAGAAAGAATCTACAACTTCCGGATCGAAATGATTGTCTCTTCCGGACTCCATGATCTCGAAAACTTTGACAATGTTCATACGGTTACGGTAGTGACGCACTGAAGTGAGCGCATCAAATACGTCAGATACGGTTATAACTCTTGCAAGAAACGGTATTTCATGCCCTTTAAGCTTCCTGTAATATCCTGTTCCGTCAAGCTTTTCGTGATGGCATGATGCAATGAAAGGCACATGCGCCAGGCGATTTGTAAACGGAAGGTTTGAAAGAAGCTCATAAGTTAGGCGAGCATGGGTCTGGACGCAAGCATATTCTTCAGGAGTCAGGCGCCCGTTTTTCCAGAGAATCGCTTCAGGCACCCCGATCTTTCCGTAATCATGCATCATGGCTGCATAGCGAAGCACGTCTTTTTCGTCATCGGAAATTGCCATTGCATCTCCGATTCCAATGCTGTATCTGGTTACACGAATTGAATGACCTGCAGTAAGAGGGTCGCGTTTATCAATTGTTTGAGCCAGAGTTTCTACGGTTTTGTCGACAAAGTGTTCGATTTCAGCGTAAGCCTGTGCTTGTTCAATCAAACCAGCTGCCACCGCAGCCAGTGCTTGCAACCACTCTTCATCTTCCTGAGTGAAAGTGGCCACATCTTTGTTCATCACTTCAAAAACGCCTATGACTGCACCGTTTCTATTATGCATCGGCACACAAAGAATGTTGTTGGTTCTGTATCCGGTGGATTTATCCACTTCAGGATCGAATCTCGGATCCGAGTATGCATCCGGAATGTTTATCGTGCGTCCGGTTCTTGCACAAAGACTAACAACACTGGTTCCCGAAAGCGGAACTCTGATTGTGCGGTGTCCATCAAGTCCCTGAGCCACCTGTGTCCAGAGTTCACCATGATGTGAATCAAGCACAAATACCGAACAGCGATCGCAACGAAGCATGCTTGCTGTTTCTCTGGTTATGACTTCGAGCATGGATTCGAGCTTTCGCTCTGTGGTCATGGCTTTGACCACGCGATAAAGACCTGAAAGCGGCCTCAAGCGATCAATTTCTTGCTGCAGGCTGAGCACTTTTATTTCACGTTCAATCAAACCTATTTCACGTTTGCTCAGGTCCGACTCCAGCTTGCGAAGCGAATCTTCGCGAGCCTTCAAATTAGCGGTTTTATCGGGCTCGTGATCATGATTGCAGTTCTCATCATGCCCACCCACTTCAGGGACATTCTTTTCATCGCTTTCCGCAGACTTAGCATTTCTGTTCACAAGATCTACGGGTGTGGACTTCTTTCCACCCTTGGCTTCACTTTTGGCCATGAAGAAATTCCCCTAATAAGCACAATCTGATCCCAATTAGTTATACCCAGCTTCAGCTTAATTCACGTTTGGAAACATAAAATCTGGTGCCGATTTCCTGTGTCCAGACTCCATTACGGCGGCTGAAGTCCTTACTCAGCAAAGATAAGCAGGATTGATCCTCTGGGAAGTCGAGGCGCTTGACAAGCCGAATTAGGAAGACCTTGCGAACTTCTTGACAAGCCGCGATTTCATTCCTCTTCAATGTTCTGAAAAGTCTGCTTGCTTTCCGGTCCAAGAGGTCGGTAAAACAAAAGAAAGCCTTTTCCAATCACACGCTTTTGTTCGACAAAACCCCATACATGGCTGTCAGCGCTGTTATTCCTGTTGTCACCAAGGACAAAGAGCTTGCCTGCCGGTACCAGAATTGGTTCTTGTGAGTCTCCGTAAGGCTTGATATATTCGCCCTCAGCATTGCGTCCACCTATATCAGCCAGGCATTCGAGATCATAGCTGGGACCTTCTTTCAGGTAAGGCTCAGGGAGCAGCTGTTCGTTTATATATACTCCCTCCCCTTTCTTGACACGAATTTGCTCACCGGGCAAACCTACAACCCTTTTGATATAGGCTATGTCTGTGGGAAAAAACGGAAGTCCTGTCAACCTGCCAAGTTCGTGCATTAAAGAGTGGCTGATATCCTTGCCACCCAACTGCACCGGCGGCGGATAAAAAATTAGGATATCTCCACGTTCAATCGGTCGCCAGAGCCATCCAGAGAGCTTTTCCACTAATAAGCGATCATTCTTTTTCAGGGTCGGCTCCATCGAACTCGAAGGTATATATCGGGCTTCAGCAAGAAAAAACCTGATAAGCACCAGCAAGAGAAGTGTTGTGCCCAGGAGTTCAAGAAGCTCTTTTGCATTTTTCTTCAGCCCTGCAAACCTGCTCTTTTTCTCTGCACTGTGATTGCCTGCTTGGGCTTGCCTGCCTGAGGCCATTTCAGACGGAGCTTCAGTGCTCTGGTCTTGAGTTTCGGAGCATTCAGGCACAGAACTTTCAAGCACGGAACTCAAGCTAACTTTGGCTTCGCCTGGATCTGAGTCGGTTATTTGCAAATCTGGATTTTCAACCAACGGCTTCTAGCTTCCTTGCCCGGACCCGGTTAAGAACCTTCAATCCGAAACTCTAATGCGCCTCTGCATCACCCGAGCGCAGATTCAAGGGGTAAGGAGGCGGGTCGAGCTTACGCCAGAAAACAAGAAACGCCCTGCCAATCACTCGATCCTGATCAAGAAATCCCCAGACGTGGCTATCCTGGCTATTGTTTCTGTTATCACCCATCATAAACAGCTTGCCTTTGGGAATCACAATCGGCTGGCCTGCTTCCTCGGCACTGATCTGAGGTCGGCCGTCATATGCCATGCGTCCGGTCATTCCAATGTCACCCATAGTTCTCAAATCATAGTTAGGCTTTTCTTTGATATACGGCTCATCCAAAAACTGGCCGTTTATCTTAACCCCGACACCTTTGACGACCTGCAAGGTGTCACCGGGAAGACCGATTACTCGTTTGATAAAAGCCGGCTCGTAGGGCAGGAAAGGCAGTCCGGTAAGGCGTCCCAGCACATGATCCGGTGAATAGCTCAGATCTTTGCGGTCCGGCATTTCAGAAGGAGGCGGGTAAAAAACCAGGACTTCGCCTCTCTGGTAAGGTTTTTGCAAATGTCCGGATATTTTTTCAACCAGAATGCGGTCGTTAATCTGCAAAGTCGGTTCCATGGAACTCGAAGGAATATATCGAGCTTCAGCCAGAGCCCAGCGTATAACGATTAAAAGGACCAGAGTAACTACTACAAGCTCTACAAGCTCTTTGACAAAACCAAAGACCGGATTTGTGGGCTTACCCGGCTCGCTGCTTTTAGGCTCAGAAAGCGGAGCTTTTTCCTGCCCCTCCGTTTCAGTCCCGGTCGACAGATTTGTAGACTTGTCCAAATGTTCCATCCTTCAGATTTAAGACAACCTCTTTTTTATTGAACTAGTATCCATTAAACCAGGCAATCAATTTACTTAAAGTATATTAGCGAATTCACTTCTCAACGACAAACTGCTGCTTCAGCGCTACCTTCCTTTGACTGCTTTCCCCGTTCCGCCTGCATAATTTCTTTGAAGCTTGCGGCATAACTTTCGATTTCATCAGGCGAGTTCATCTCAGTCACAGCTACGAGCAAGCAGTTTTTCAGCTTCTTGAACTGAGTTCCGGGATTAACTCCAGCAAGAATTCCCCTTTCTTTCATCTGGCAGACAAGCTCTTCTGAATCACAATCAAGTTCAAGCAGGAACTCGTTTACAAAGGGAGCATCATACTTGAGTTTCACACCTTCGATTTCGCAAAGCTTTTCTTTAAGGCGATGAGCACGAAGCATTCCTATTTCAGCAAGTTCCCTTAAACCTTTAGGTCCGATCATGCAAAGATAAACAAGCATGGTCAATGCATTGAGAGATTGATTAGTACAAATATTGGAAGTGGCTTTCGCCCTTCGTATGTGTTGTTCTCTTGTCTGTAAGGTCAATGTAAAGGCTCTGTTCTGGCGGCTATCGACAGTCATACCGCAAAGCCGTCCCGGCAGCTGCCTTACGAACTGATTGCGAGTAGCCATGAATCCGGCGGATGGCCCGCCAAAAGAAAGCCCGTTGCCGCATTGCTGCGCATCGCCCACTACAATGTCGGCACCGAATTTTCCTGGTGGCTCGAGAATACCCAGGTTTACAGGATCGCTGACTACAACGAAGATGGCTCCCTGTGAATGCGCATGCTCGGCAATCAGATCAAGATCTTCGAGACAGCCGTAATAGTTGGGATATTGAAGCACGATACAGGCAGCATCGCTCAGGTCCAGTTCATCCGGTTTAAGAACGCCTTTTGCAGCTGAAACCGTTGACCAGCTCATGCCGCAGGTTTCAACATAAGTCCGGCTCACAAGGGCGTATTCCGGATTTAGGCTTTCTGCAAAAACGACTTTGTTCCTATTGGTCAGGCGGGCAGCCATCAAACATGCTTCGGCACAGGCTGTCGGTCCGTCGTATACGCTTGCATTTGCAACTTCCATTCCCGTAAGCAAACATATCGCAGTCTGGAATTCATAGATAGCCTGCAAAGTACCCTGACTTACTTCAGGTTGATACGGGGTATAGGCGGTTGCAAACTCGGAACGCGATACTATCGAATTCACTACGGCAGGAACAAAACGACGGTATGCCCCGGCTCCAAGAAAAGATGCTTGCTGGGAGCTTGGACGATTTTTTTCAGCAAGCCCCTTCAGATACTGGCTTAACTCGAGTTCACTCATACCAGGCTCAATATTGAGCTCCTTAACCCTGAGCTCAGGCGGAATATGAGCGAGAAGATCCTCGAAGCTTCTCAGCCCCATGCTCCGCAGCATCTCGAGCCTATCTTCGCTTGTGTGCGGCAGGTAAGGAAAATTCTCTTTTTCTTCTTTGTTTTCTTGCATTGCTGAGCCTGCACCTGAATTGTTTTGATTGAGTTAATCGTCGGTTTTTGCCTTTTTATAGAATCGGCATGCAAATTTTAGTTCATTTGATATGCAAATTTGTGAAAGAGCGGGCTTTGAAAGCAGTTCTTTGCAAAAGCCGAAGCCCGCAGCTGCGAAAAGCTTGAAATTGCTCTTTCCAGAGGACATGCGAAATAATTTATCCTCAGTTCTGCATCGATTTTCTTGATCACATACAGCTTCAAGGATCATAAAATCTGCTTTACGTAGCAGATTCCGCCTGAATCCAGCCGCTAATGAAAGAGAATATGCTCAGAAATGTCTCTGAAACTTCTACTTGGACTTGGCAATCCGGAACCGCGTTATGAAATGACGCGGCATAACGCCGGCTTCAAAATCATCGACGAACTCGCCACCAGATATGGTGCCAGCCTCAATTATTCATCGAAGCTGGACTGCGAGCTTGCAAAATTCAACCACGCCGGGCACAACTTGATTCTTGCCAAGCCAACTACTTATATGAATCTTTCCGGACATGCAGCTAGGGCCATCATGTCGTTTTACAAAATAGAGAAAAACCAGCTTCTGGTGCTGCACGATGAGGTAGCACTGCCGCTGGGGCAGTTGAGACTTGCACGCAACGGCGGCTCGGCAGGAAACCATGGAATCGAATCAATAATAGAATGCCTCGGTCACAAAGACTTCGAAAGGCTTCGGCTTGGCGTCGGTCCGGACCCGGGCGGCGCACTCAGAGCAAGTTTTGTACTTGCAAGAATCGAAGCAGAAAACGAAGAGCTTTATTTCAAAATGATCAAGCTGGCAGCTGAAGCTGTAGAGCTTTATCTCAAGCAGGGGCTACAGAAAGCTATGAACACATACAACGGCATCGATTTGCGTCCGCAAGCAGAAGCTAAGACAAATAGCAGCACAGACATCAAGAAAAGTACTGAACCTGGCTGAGCCTGAGATAAAGACCGGGCCGGAACCAAAGACTCAGCCTGAGATCAGGACCGGGCCGGAACCAAAGACTCAGCCTGAGATTAAACAAAGAATTACAAGGAAGAAGAAGAAGAAGAAGAAGAAGAAGAAGACACGGACAAAGACAAACCGACAGAATCTAATTGACGTGAGTCGATTCAATCTTAAGTTCATATCTGCTATTGATACACTTGGCGACCGCAATTTGGCGAGCGTCCATCCTTGACAAATCAGAGCTAGCGCCCGTTTAAGCTCCTATTTGCAATCGATATCCAGAATATTTATCTGAGAAGAATTTACTACTTACCGGTCGCTCTAATATCTGGCAGCTCAGGAATTTTGAGCAAAGCCGACTAGTCAAGCAGTTTTTTTGCTATCACAGACAGTTGAAGTCAGAACTTTTTGGATTAAATGAAAGATAATCGCGCAAGACTTGTTAATGACAACAAGCTTTGCTCTAACCCCATATTTTGTAAGCCTTTCCGAGCGTTACGCTTTGTGTAGCAAAATTCAATTGAGCAAGAATCTAGATCTCTCTTATTGCAATAATTTTCGGATGTTGGACTAACTAGAAGTACAATTAGTTGTCCGCTCTCCGGTATTTTGCAATTTTTTGTCAAGGGGCAAGATGACTGAAAACAAAAAGAATTCAGTGCCTTTCAAAAGGAGCAAATTACTAATTGAAAGCAAATTGCAATGCCACAATCAATTTGCTATTTGGCGCAGCAATCTCAAGCAGAGGTTAGTTCATGTTAGTTGACAGGCTTCTTAGTAACAAAGAAGGAAGTGCGGCGAGAAATTTCCTTTTGTCCGCAATTTTCTGGTCGATCTGGGGAATGGGAGCCGGCATGCTTGCCGGTCTCGAATTTTCATTCCCGGACCTTGTTCACAACGTAGCCCAGCTCTCAATGCCTCACCTGAGAATGTTCCACGTTAACACTGTGGCAATAGGCTGGCTCTCGATGGGTTACGTAGGATCGATGTTCTACATGATTCCATCGCTAACCAAGTCCAAGCTCTGGAGCGAGAGACTCGGCAACTTCACGATGTGGGCCTGGAACCTATTAATGGTCTGCGCATTCTGCACTCTTTTGAACGGCTTTACAGAAGGGCGAGAATATGCGGAGCTGGGCGCAGTCCTGGACAACATTGTCGTGGTGGCGCTTATTTGCGTGGCACTTAATCTGTACATGACTGTAGTGCATAGAAAAATCAAAAAGCTCTATGTATCACTCTGGTATTTCCTGGGAGCGCTTTTCTGGTTCCCGCTCGTTTATATCATCGGGCAAAGAACCTTCGTGGCATTGCCCGGTCTGAACGATGCAATCATCGGCTGGTTCTACGGACACAATATTCTCGGCATGTGGTTCACCACGGTTGGTGTCGGCATGATGTATTACCTTTTGCCGCGCATCACACAGAATCCGCTCTACAGCCACGGACTTTCAATGCTGGGATTCTGGGGCATCGCCTTATTCTACGCGCCCACCGGCACCCACCATATAACTCAGTCACCGGTGCCTGAATGGCTGAAAGCCATCGCGATCATTTCATCAATCTTCTTGCTTGTTCCGGTTATGACGGTATTGACCAACTTCTTCATGACCATGAAAGGCAAATGGCAAATGGCCGTGACCGACATCACACTCAGATTCGTGATCACATCAAACATTTTCTATCTAATCACTTGCACACAGGGGCCTTTTCAAGCAACACGCTGGGTCAACTGGTACCTTCATTTCACCCAGTGGGTCGTTGGTCACGCCCATTTAGCGCTGCTCGGTACTTTCTCATTTATTACAGTTGCTTCCATTTATTACGGGCTTCCAAAAATAACAGGCAGGGAATGGCACAGCCAGGGGCTCATAAGAGCGCACTGGTGGCTGAAGACCTCAGGCTTTGCACTTATGATGACCAGTTTGACCATTGCCGGATTGATCCAGTCTGCAGGTTGGCACCATGCAATTCCTATCGATCAGTGGGGGCTTGAACTGAAGCCATACTGGCTCTTGCGCTCGATAAGCGGCATCATGATCGTGCTCGGACAGGTCTTGTTTGCATACAACGCCTGGAAAACACTTTATTCCAAGAAAGCTTCTGCTCAGGCTGCAAAAACTAAGGCTCAGGAGGTGAAGGCATAATGAACGGTTATCGCCTTGGTGCAACAGGTATTATCGTCACATTCTTTGCGATTATCGTTGCAACGGTTCTCTTACCGATGGTGCTTTTCAATCCGAAGCTCACTGAATCAGCCAACACATATGCCGAAACACCCTTCAATAAAGTTGCCGATCCGCAACGCGGCCGGCAGATATATGTTAGAGAAGGATGCTTATATTGCCACACTCAGTTCACTCGCTTACAAGATCGCGGCTACGGCCCGCTTGTTAAAGCAGGTGATTATGTAAACGAAACCCCGCACCAGTTAGGCACTGCCCGCACCGGCCCGGACCTTACTAACGAAGGACTGCGCATGGCATCCGAATGGCAGAAGGCACACTTAGTACAACCGCGGGCTACCAAGCCAGGTTCAATCATGCCCAGCTTCAGCTTTCTTTCAGATCGCGATATGAACGACCTCGTTGCTTATTTGCAGTCACTGGGCAACAACAGAAAAGTCACTACTTATGTTCAGGCTCCCGACGAATACGACCTGGTCTACCTGCCACGCAAGAAAGTAGACACGGAAGCGGATGCGTCCGCCAACGCCGGACGCGGGATCTACACTCAGAACTGCGCTGTCTGCCACGGTCTTGAAGGGCGCGGCAATGGTCCGAACTCAATTACCCTTGAAAAGAAACCGGCAAACTTTACTCGTCCTTTCTATAAACAATATCCGGATGCGTTCTGGTTTTTCAGAGTCAGAGAAGGCGTACCCGGCACACGTATGCCGCACTTCGGCGAAATACTTTCCGAAGAACAAATGTGGTATCTGGTTGCCTATCTCAAAACCCTGCCAAAAGATCAGGAAGAGACCGTGGACAATCTCGACCAGCTGAACAAAGTTGAGCCGGTCAAATTGCCGAGACTTTCGAATCAAGTTTATGAGCCGAAGACCGGCAGTGAAGGTGAAGAAGAACCTGGCGGCGGGGAGTAAGAGAAATGTGTCCTAATTGCATTCTGAATCAAGCGGGTCTGTCGGCAGGAGTTTATGTTGCTTACGGCATTTGCATGGTCTTTTTCGTAGTCGCACTTGCTGCAATGTGGTGGGCGTTTCGAAACGGCGAATTTGATGACATGGAATCCTCTAAATTCGACATGCTTGATGATGGAGATGATCTGAGTCTTTCAGCAAAAGCAAAGGCAAGAATAGATGTTACCCGAGCTAAGAGCTCAAGCTGATCAGGAAGGAGGAAAAGTCGTGGCAGACGAAACAAAAACTGAAACAAAAGCCACCGGGCCTGAAGAGCATTACGAAGAAGTTGCCGAGTATCGCGTAGGAGAAGGGGCACCTCCGCTTGCGCTGGTTGTGATTTTCGCCTGCATAGTTATCTGGGCGGCTACATCGTGGGTCCCATTCTTTGGTTATTAGGAAAGACTAGAGTCAAATATATGAAACTTGCAAAAAAGATTCTGCCTTTAATTCCCCTCTGTCTCTTGCTGGCGTCCTGCGGCCAGACTGAGCAAACCATTCAGAAGGGCGACCCGCTGATAAGCGAAAAGCAAACAATGGCACCCAAAGACTTCGTCGTTTACCCGGACGACAGGCCGTCGATTCCCGACGGCAAGCTTGTCTACGAAAAGCAGAATTGTGCTTCCTGCCATGGTGCCGGAGGCGAAGGCGGATCAGGACCGGCGCTCACGGATAATCGCGCCATGTCCGGAAAAAAGCCGGTTGATCTATATAAAGAGCTGACATATGGAAAAGACGACTTTCACCATATGCAGAAAAAGCTGAGCACCAAAGATACCTGGAACCTTGTAGCTTATACGCGCTCGCTGGCCTGCCCCCCCCTCACGCAGGCCCGAATCGATGAAATAAACGCGGTGTTTGGTTCAAATTGCGCGGTTTGCCATGGCACTAAAGGCGACGGCGACGGTCCGCTTGCAAGAAACCTGGAGCCGAGCCCGGCTAATTTTCAGACCTTCCGCCGCTTTTATGACAGAACCGACGATACTCTTTTCGATCACATAGCAAACGGTATCAAATGGGAAGGCATGCCGAACTTCCTGGGCAAAGAAGACAAGAAGAAGAATGTCAAGTTCGACCATGCCTATATCCGGGAGCTGGTGCAATATGTGCGCAATTTCCACATAAGCAATGAAGCAACACAGATAGCATCTGCCAGCACAGGCACAGATTCAAACCCGCCAGCAAGCCAGAGCAAAGCCGGCGAGTCTAAATCAACCGGGTCTGAAAGCGCCAAGACTGAAGGTTCGAAGACTGAAAGTTCGAAGACTGATGAGTCAAAAAGCTTAGAGTCAAAAACAGAAGAGACTGGAGCCGCTGCTTCGAAGGAAACGACGGCTGCAGAAAATAAATCTGAAGCCGGATCTGCTCAAAGCGAAACTGCTTCCGGAGATTCGAATGCTAAAAGCAGTAAGAGCGAGGACAAATCTCAATAGAATTTAGAAAGGACGTTTCTGCAAGGAGCTAACCATGGCTGAGGGAACAACAAGAAGATCATTTATAGCAGCGATTCCGCTTGCCGCCACATTCGGCTTGCTGATTTCGCCTTTTATGCGCTATTTGCGGCCGACAATCAAACCGCTGGACATTTTAGGACCTTCGGACCAGCCTAAAGCACTGGAAGATGTTTCGTTCAATCAAACCGACTTTCCGGAGCCCTGGACCTGCCTTCAATTTATGTTCTCGCAATCATATAAGGAATACAATCCTGAAGGAATGGAAGTCCGAAAGATTCCCGGTTTTGCAGTTAAGCTGCCATCAGGCGACGTAGTTGCTTATAGCCGTATCTGCCCACACCTCGGATGCATTTTCAATTTCGTCAAAGATCCGGAGGAATGTTTGAAAGGCTACAACTTCAAGCCGCAGGGTCCGGTATTCGCCTGCCCCTGCCATTTGAGTGTTTATGACATCGCCCAGGGAGGCAAGGTGGTCTCCGGACCAGCACCAAGACCGCCCAGACAATTCACAGTAAAAACTGACGGAGACAAAATAAGTATCGTTTCACTGGAGGCCGGGGGAATTGCCTAGTACAGCAGACGCAAAAGGAAGCCTTAGCCTTGCCGGAGCGCTTAGCAAGGCAGGCGACTGGATTAACGTTCGATTAAACAATATCGACATAATGGATGAGCACCACCACCAGGAGGCGAAAACGAATCCGTTTTATTCGCTTGGGGGCATCTTTTATCTGGTCTGGTTCCTGGTAATGTTAACAGGATGCATACTATTCATCTGGTATGTACCGACCAAACCAGCAGCATTCGATTCAATCCTGCACATACAACACGAAATCCCGCTTGGCAACATCTGGAGAGGCGTGCATAAATATGGCGCCGACGCGATGATCATTGCTGCAACCATGCGTCTATACCGCATGTTCATTTGCGGAGATTACAAGCCTGGCAAAGAGTTCAATATTGCAATTGCTCTTATTACACTCTTGCTTTCAATGTATTCCGGTCTGACCGGTTACCTCTTGATCTGGAACCAGCGGGCGTTTTGGGCTACCAAAGTTTTTGCAACCTTCCCCACTTATATGGATCAGTTTCCATTCATGGGAGACTTTTACCTGCCGCTGGTCAAATCATTGCATCTTGGCTGGAATACTGCAGAGTTCTTGCTTGGAGCCGGCGGTGCGATCACGCAAGAAACAATTACCAGATTTTTCTCAATCCACCTGGCATTTTCGGCCATACCGCTTATTTTCGTAGAACTTTATTTCTACAAAACAGGCTACAAGCGCATCCCGCTCAACTGGACAAAGCGCCTTGTTGTAATAATGATGTTGGTTGTGATTGCAATCATCATGCCGGCGGCTCTCGGTCACAGATCGAACCCGGACGTTACACCGCTACCGATTCTTTCAGACTGGTACTTCCTTGGTCTCTACCAGATGTACAAATATCTGGAGCCGGTGGTGGCCACTGAAATAACCATGGTCATACCGATCTCAGTCATTCTGCTTCCTTTTATTGACGTATGGGTTACAGGTGCTGAAAAGAACATTTACAAGCGCCCGCTCATATTCTTTGTCGCATTGATGGGATTTGTCAGCTGGATCGTATTTTCACTTCTGATCATCGTGAACATTGCCAATATCCACACTGACCCACCCTACTGGCGCTCATTCCTGTGGGGGCTTATTGATATCGGCATACTCATGCAGCTCTGGGTTTATACCAGAGGATTCAAAACCGTACAAGAAAAAGCGGTCGCTGTTAAAGGTTGCATTGTCATGGCAGTAACGGCAGGCATCCAGACATTCTGGGCAGGCGTTTATTACTACATGGCCCAGACAGAAATGTTCTTCGGACCTCTAACACAGGCCTGGACTTACATGCTTTGCAAATCACTCGGTTCGCTGGGAAATCCGGCCAAAGTGCAGCAGGCAGAAGACCTTGTTAAAACGCTTACAAATAGCGATCCGGCAAACAAAGCCAATTTCAATCCCAACTTCTGGGATTATCACCAGCTTATGACTCAAAACAACATTCCGGCTGAAAAACAAATTCATGAGCTCTATGCAATCGTCACAAGCTCTGATGTTGGCGGCTGGCTTGATCCACTTTTCAAAGCCATTCCGAGCTTCACCGTGGTTACAAAAAACGGAATCCCGACTTATTTGCCTTATCAGAACACGCTTGATTTCATGGTTTCAAACCGCTGGAGTTTCGACTTCATTACATTTGCCAACCGCACAACACCCGGTATTGAGAAATCAGTATCCGGGGCCTTTTATCCGCTGCCTGTGCCTGAAATCGACTGGATCTGGATGGTGCTGGGCGCCGTGGCTACAGTTGCGCCGCTCGTGATGCTCTCCAAATTCAAGAACCCGCCTGAACCTGCAAAACCGGCTCCCGAGCCGGCCGCTGCTGCATCTTCCTGAGGTGATTAAATGAGCATTCACTGGAGTCTTAAATGGAGCATATTCGCCGCGTCGGTGCTCAGCCTCTCCTGGTTCTTTGCCGGATGGCGGGCTATCAACGAGCGGGGCGGCATTTGGGACTGGGGACTCTTAGCAGGCGGAACTGCGGCAACAGTGTTTTTGCTTACAATACAGGGTTACTGGATCTACCACGAGGAAAAGCAAAAGGGCCGGCTTACTAAAAAGATCGAGCTTTTTGAAAAAATCGAGAGCTATCTCAAAGAAAGAAAAGCCGCTGCCGGAGCTAAAGCAAAGCAGAGCATATCCGTTAGCGAAGCAGTAAAGAAACAAAGCCTGAGCGAGTCTGATATTAACGGGAGAAGAGAATAAGATGGGTGTGGACGATAGAAAACCAGGACCTATAAGCTGGCTATTGTGCATAATCGGCGCAGCAGCAACTGTGATAGTCAGCCTGGTGTTTATGCCTGCAGCCGAGCTCTTGCCGGCCCAGGTTTATCCTGAAAAGAGAGAATCAGGAGAATCTTGTATACGGCTTCCTGAGCTCATGAATACTTACGGCAGCCTGGGTCTGAAGATGCTGGAAATGATTCCGACACCTAAGCCTGAGAGCCAGACTCCGCAACTCGTCAAAGACTGGAACGCTCAACTCATTTCAGTACATGGCGAAAAATACGGCAACGAGCTTGCTACTCAGATTCAGCAGAGCCTTGGTGGCGAGCAAAACTTAAGAACGATTTTGACAATTCTGCATGTGGACAAAAACTTTGTTTATGACGCATACGCTCTGTTTCTCGGTTTGGCGCTTTTTGGGGGTGCGATTGCGATACAGGCGATGGGCAGATGGGGAGCCGAAGAAAAAACAATTCTTCCGGCCAAAAAGTAGTTTAGGGCGATAGAAGGTAGTCATCAGATGGCGAAACAGCAAACAGTCTATACAGACAGTCTAAATAAAATGATAACCTTGCCCCTTGAGCACGGGACAAACGTCCTGCTCACAAGCAAGTACAACCCATTTTATTACCATGGAGCTCTGCCCCAGTTTTTCCTCTGGGTGCTTTTCTTATCAGGTCTTTTGCTATTTGCTTACTATATTCCGACCATCGACAGCGCCTATGCTGCAAGCAATCTGATCAATGCTTATACGTCGGTTGAGTACATAACAAACACGATTCCTTTCGGAAATGTTGTAAGAGGCATACACCGATACGCCGGCGACGCCATGGTGCTGACAATCGTGCTTCATGCTGTGCGGGTCTGGATGACGGACCGCTACAGGCAATATCGATGGCTTCAGTGGTTCACCGGCATTTTGCTTTTTATCCTGGTATTGTTCATCGGTCAAACCGGTTATTACCTGGTATGGGACGAGAGATCGCTTGTGCTCTGCCGTATGAGCGTGAGTGCATTTGAAGCTCTGCCAGTAATCGGCCCTGGTTTGAAAGCATGGTTCTTGAACGGAGCTGCAATCACAAACCTTACACTTTCAAACTTCCTCTTCATCCACATAGGCATGTCATTCTTTTTGCTATTCGGTCTCTGGCTGCATTATGTGCGGATGGCAAGACCGGTGCTGACACCGCCACCGGTTATTAACTATGGACTGATGGCAATTTTGATGGTTGTCACATTTCTCTGGCCGGTTAAAATGACCAGCCCGATGGCTGTGCTCACTTCTCAGCCAAACCAGTTCGACATTGATTGGTTTTTCCTCTTTCCTTACTGGATGTTGACCCAGATGCCGGCAATGACCTTCTGGGCGGTAATTATAGGACTGACCCTCTTTATCACCTTCCTGCCTTTGCCTTTCATTGTTGAGGGGGCATCGGGAAAACTGGAACCGTTTGATCCAGCACTCGTGGTCGATGACAAATGCACGGGCTGCTCGCTTTGCGACAAAGATTGCCCTTACGAAGCAATCGAAATGGTACCGGCACCAGCCGGTTCCCGATTCAAATTGCGGGCAACCGTTCTTCCGTATCGTTGCTCCGGCTGCGGTTTATGTGTCGGCGCCTGTGCGTTCGATGCAATCGATCTGCCCGAACAACCCGATGTTCAAGTAACAAACCAGATTAAGGCTCTTCTTTCACAAAATTAGGACTAACTGATTATGCCAAAGATAATGACACTCATTTGTGAACGCTCTTGTGATTTGAGCAAGCATATTGATGAGGACAAGAGCCAGCTCAAAGACATGCCTGGTTGCTATGTTGTCAGATTTCCCTGCTCAGGAATGATTCAACCGCTTATGATTGAAGCTGCATTGAAAAACGGTGCAGACGGGGTCGTGGTAACAGGTTGCCAGATTGGCGATTGTTATTTCCGCGAAGGAAACAAAATGATCCGCGACCGCCTATTAGGTCAGCGCCCTCCTGGTTTGAAAAAAACGGTCGACAGGCGGCGGGTGATCGGTTTGTGGTTATCCAGAATGCAGCCCCAGCGCTTGCTTTCAGAAGTAAAAGAATTTGCAAGCGAGCTGGAAAAAATGCCGCAGCCCGAAAGCAAGTAAGATTTTAGAAGTAACGTATAAGAGGTAGTTATGGCCGCAAAAGAAGACAAACCAAGCGAAATGGAAATGATCTCCCGCTGGACCTGGTTTTTCGTTTTCTATTTCTGCTGCATTCTTCTGATTGCTTCATTCGGACTGGTCGCCGAGTTCTAAATTGAGCCGGGTTCTAAATTGGGCCGGTTCTCAATTGAATGCTTTGTCAAGCTCTGTGATTCAGGAATTGCGGCTCGGAACATGCTAGCATGTGGCATTTCTTTCCAGCAAATACTCTCATGGATGACGATCTCGATCAGGCACTGAAGTTTGAGACTCTGGCAGCCAGCCTGGACCTGGACAGGCGCGAAGCCAGACAACTTGTCGAGTCGCTTGCAACAATGCTGCAGGGGGCACTTCCTGAAATCGTCACAGTTTCTCGAGCCGGCTGGTTGTTTTCTAAAGACAAACCGGTGGAAGAGCTATTGGTTCGCTTTGAAGACACTCACTACCAGATCGTAAAACAAAAAGGTGTTTCATCCTACCAGTCAAAAGCACTCAAAATTGTGCGGGGAGTTGCACTCAAGTCGACAGAACTCGAGCTCAGCGACTGTATTTCGCAAATTGTATCTGAACTTACAAGACTGGCCGAAAAAAACGTTGCAATGAAAAATGCACTCAGGTCTTTCATCGAAGGCTGATCTGAAGGACCGTAATCCATAGGAACTAGCAAGAATGCCTTTCTGGCGCAAAGAAACAGAAGAAGAAAAGCAAGCAAAGCTGCAAGATAAAATACGCAAAGAAGAAGAGCGTATCCGCCAGCAGCAAACTATAAAAGCGCTTGAATCAGGCGAAATCCCGCCAATTGCCCGGGAGCGAATTGAACGCGAAGTAGCTATGGGACGAAATTTTTTTACCAGCGACCTCAGCACTCGTGAATACCTGCTGACCAAAGAGGCGGGTTTTATAACCATTGGCCAGGTCATGGGCACATCCTTTTACAAAACAGGATTCTGGGGTTGCTTCAATCAGTTTCAACGCAATACAGGCGAGCTTACCGTTGTAACTCAATCGACTTCAAACGCCAGGTTAATTGCTGTAAACAGGCTTAAGCAGGAAGCCAAACTGCTTGGAGCATCAGGCGTTATCGGTGTGCGTATCCAGAAGAAAGTGCACGCCTGGAGCAGCGGCATTACAGAGTTCACAGCATTCGGCACCGCAATCAGCATCCCTGACTGGCCGAAAAACGAGGAGCCTTTTACAAGTTCGTTAAATGGCCAGGAATTCTGGCAACTTTACAAAGCCGGCTATCTGCCCCGATCGCTTGTGATGGGAGTTTGTTGCTATTACATGCACATGGACTGGAACACCAGGCAGACAATTTTCGGCTGGTTTGCCCCCAATCAGGAAGTGAGCATTTTCAGCCGCGGTTACACCGAAGCAGTAAAGAGAGCAAATTCACGAATGCAGACCGAGCTTGCAGCAGTTAAAGCCGACGGAGCCGTTGGTGTCTCGATTGAACCGCATATGCAAACAATCGAGTATGAACTGAACGATATTAGATACTATGACCTTTTGCTTAATTATGTGATTCTCGGCACTGCAGTTTCAGCGCATCCCGAAAAGGAACAGAAGCATGAATCACCGCTTTTATGCCTTGACTTAAGAACCGGAAGTTTCGGCCGGCTGGGTTCCAGCTCTAAGAGCGGCAATTACTGGGATATGGCCGGAAAAGAGCTCATAGACGAGCTCGGTGGCGAAGAAGAAACATCATACGTAGATTATTAGCGTTATCAATTAAGGAGTAGGAAATGCCTAACAATAATGATCCAGGACAAGACCTGCCTGAACACGCAAAAGAGCGCTTGCAGTGGATGCAGGGAAAAGGCGGACACCGGGCATTATTCACAAGCGATCTGTCCGTGAACGAATTTTTACTGGTTAAAGAAGCCGGTTTCGATCCGGTTGGGCTTGTCGTCGGAACCTCTATTTATCACATAGGTTTCCAGGCAGCACGCTGGACAAAGAACGAAGAAATGACAGTGCTGACCCAGGCCCTCTATCATGCTCGTGAGCTGGCGATGGCTAGAATGGAAGAAGAAGCCCAGGAACTGGGCGCCGATGGTATCGTAGGTGTGCGGCTCAAAGTCAAACATATGGAATGGAACTCCGACCTGGCAGAGTTCGTTGCAATCGGCACTGCCGTGAAGCATCAAAAGGGTGATCATTCATTTAAGACTGCAAAAGGTCTGCCGTTTACAAGCGACCTTTCCGGACAGGATTTCTGGACACTGCTGAGGTCAGGATATCGACCCGTGGGCATGGTCATGGGCAACTGTGTTTATCACGTTGCACACCAGACCTTCGGCCAGTGGTTCAAGACAGTAGGCCAAAATATTGAAATGACAAATTTCACCCAGGCTCTTTATGATGCAAGAGAACTGGCCATGGAAAGAATGCAAGCGGAAGCCGAAGGGCATGAGGCCGAAGGCATTGTAGGCGTGGATATCTACGAAGGCAACTACGGCTGGAGTTCGCATGTGATTGAGTTTTTCGTAGTCGGCACCGCAATAGTTCCAATGAGAACGGACCATCATATACCGACACCACAACTGGTGCTTTCAGTAAACGATTAAAGGCCGGGCTGTCAATTTATACGCTTGTTCACAGGCATAGAGCTCAGACAGTTTTTGTCAGAGTCACAAGAATCCGCTTTTTTATAGATGAAATCTGCCGCCAAGCCGGGAAATTTTCTGCCAACCTGCATATTAATACATATCTCCCCCCAGATTAACAAAATACAATGTAGCCTATCAGCGGGGGTGTGCATGGGGCCGGAGCTTAATAGTGAGAGCGTGAGGAGTCCTGAAGACCAAAAGCTTCAGGATCAGGCAGATCTGAGTGCCGGACTATGGCAGGAAGCTAGAAATCTGCAAGAATCAGACTTAAATCGCTCAGACTCAAAAGATTCAAACGCAAAAGTCCAGGATGCAAGGACAGAGCAGCCTGACGCAAGCAAGCTGCCCGAGCTCAAGCTCAGCAATAGCGAGAATTCAAGCAAAGAAAGCAGCGACAAAAGCAAAGAAACAGAAGCTCGGCCCGAAAAAGACCTGCAGGAAGCAAACACATACCTGCTCAAAGCTTCTGAAGCCGCAGTAAATCAGTCGATATGGGCGCTGCCCCGCTGGTCGAGACTGCCCAAACCAACGCCCTCTCTTGGTTGTGTTTCATCGTTTTCAAATCGTTTCCGGGAAGCCATGCAAATGGCAGGCGTGATTGATTCGACCCAAGACAAACAATTTCGCGAACTCTATCAGGTAAACATGGACGAGTTCAATAAAGTAATGGGTCTTGATGCAAGCGATAGCAACAAGCGCTTGCTCAGAGAAATTCCTGCTTCCGAAGTCAAAGAAGGCGATATGGTGCAGGGATTAAACCCTGGTACTACTAAACGTCACATGGGCGTTCTCGGACCTGAAGAAAACGGAGAACGCATAGTTTTTGATAACTATGCCGGAAAATGGCGGCGGGAAGGGCTCGAAGAAAGGTTCGGAATCTACGAAGAACTTCGTTATTACAGGGTCTATTTGCCGGAGAAACAAAAATAGAACTGATTTTCAATGAATATATTTGACGAACTGAATTCCTTTTTCCTCAAGAATTACCTCTTCAGGATTTATCTGAGCGACCTTGACCGACTGGTAAATTCCGCCCTTTTTCAGATGAATGCTACCGCTTTCATTAGGTACTTTGAAGAATGCGACATCATCCATGACCGCTGTTAGCCGCATTCCATCAGCTAGATTTCTGGGCTTTGATGGAAGGAAATGCGCCGTAGCTCCACTCATGCGTCCGTAAGAAGCAAGCACCACAGGTGATACCGCTGTAGGCGGCGGCGGCGGTACCAGGTAATTTCTCTTGCTTTGCGCTAAATTCCTTTTTTTGCCTGTCAGCGCTTTGTTGCCTGCCGGCTTTTTGGAAGCAGCAGGGGCATCCATGGCAAAAGCATGATCTTCTATGCTCAAAGTTCCGGCTACCAAAACTAAAAGTGTCAAGATATGTCCGCTTTTCATTTTTCGCCCGCCCCTTGCCAAGAAGAATCTTCTTCGGATATCTCTTTGTAGCTCATCAGCCAGTCTTATTATATAAACTGAGCCGCCGGGATGTAAGCAGTTTGATTCTTAAAGCTAGCGCCTGACAACCATGATTAGTTAGAAGCGTAGAAATGCATCGCTTGCATCTTTCTGCTTCAGTTTTTCTTGCATGAAGCCGTAAAATAGACCTGTTCAGGCTTTGACACAAACGAGGTAAAAGATGTCAGTTGCAGCTCCTCGAGGCATGCGAGATTTTCTTCCGGATCAAGTTATGCTCAGAGACTGGGCCAGCTCGGTAATACTTGAGACTTATAAGCGCTACGGATTTAGCCGCATAGAAACACCCGTTATGGAGAGCATTCAATTGCTGCGTGGCGGCGAAGGCGGCGAGAACCTGCAACTCATCTATGAAGTCCTGAAACGCGGCGAAAAACTCGACAAAGTACTTGAACTGCAAGACAAGGCCGGCATTGACCGCAATGAGCTTAGCGATCTTGGTTTGCGTTTCGATCTCACCGTGCCTCTGGTCAGATACTATGCAAGCAATCAGTCTGCCCTGCCTCACCCGCTCAAAGCCATTCAGATAGGCTCGGTCTTCAGGGCCGAGAGCCCGCAGAAAGGGCGTTTTCGCCAGTTCACCCAGTGCGATATCGACATTATTGGTGTCAAACAGGAAATCGCTGAAATGGAGCTTTTAACTGCCACATCAGCCGCCTTGCTCGAGCTGGGCTTTGAGAATTTCACTATCTTGATCAATGACAGGCGCTTTTTAAGCCGGCTTGCCGATTTTTGCGGATTTCCCGAAGCAAAGAAGTCCTCGGTTTATATAGCGCTGGATAAGCTTGAGAAAATCGGGCTTGAAAAAGTGCTGGCAGAATTAAAAGAGCACTTTAACGAAACAGACGCACTAAACCGGCTTGAGAAGCTGCTTTCTACATATCTTCAGGAGCAGGCTAAAGGAGAACTCGGAATCACTGAACTTGAAAGTTTGTTTTCGGGCTGCTTCGACAGTGAATTTATTGACCCACTAAAGAATGTGCTTCAAGCACTGGAATCCAATTCTCAATCAAAGTACAAAATTAAGTTCGATCCTACCCTGGTTCGCGGCATGGGTTACTACACAGGCCAGATCTTCGAAGCCAAATATCCTGGCTATTCAGGTTCGATAGCAGGCGGCGGCCGCTATGACAAAATGGTAGGGAAATTTTCAGGCAGAGAAGTTCCAGCCTGCGGATTCTCAATAGGTTTTGAAAGGATAATCGACATACTTACAGAAAGAGGAATTCAGGCACCATCGAAATCGTCAAAGATCGCACTTCTGGTTGATCCTGATCGAGACAGCGGTGCTGAGATTTTAGAAGCAGCATCCAGGCTGCAGGAAAACGGTAGTATTGTGTCGATACAGGCAAGAAAGAAAGATCTGAAAAAGCAACTCGACTCTTTTCTTGCACAGGGATTTACCCAGTACTGTCCTTTTAAAGGCGATCTGAATTCACTGGAGCTGAAGAAACTGGAAGCAAAGTAAATTGCATCATTAACGATCTGAAGCAAGCTCAAGATTGAGACCACCAACAAATGATTGTTTTGCTTCTTTTGCTTCCCTGAATGAGGCTGATTGAGCCTTGCCGTCAAGAAGCATTTTGCGCAATTCACTTATCACCTCGGCCTGCGACACAGAAAGAGGCACCTGCCTGGCAAGTGCTTTTGCGATGTCGTCAGTCTCAAACTCTCTGGCCTCGTCAAATGCCAGATACATTGCGTCTAGAATCGCCTGTTCAAGCTCTGCTCCTACGTAGCCTTCAGAGAGTCCGGCCAATTTTTCAAGATCGAAGTCTTTGGGCATGCGCCTGCGTTTGCGCAAATGCACTGCAAGTATTTCCATTCTTTCTTTAGCCGTTGGCAGGTCCAGAAAGAAAATTTCATCAAAGCGTCCGCGGCGCAAGAACTCAGGTGGCAGAGCCTTTACGTCATTGGCAGTCGCAACTACAAAACATGGCTTTTGTTTTTCCTGCATCCAGGTAAGAATCTGCCCGAATACCCGACGGCTGGTGCCGCCGTCGCTATCTCCAAAAGAAAAGGCCTTTTCGATCTCATCAACCCAGAGCACACAGGGTGCCACAGTTTCAGCCAGCTGCAATGCTTTTCTTGTGCGCTCTTCAGATTCACCAACCAGGCTGCCAAAAAGCGAACCGGCATCAAGCTTTAACAACGGCATCTGCCAGTATGAACCGATTATTTTAGCAGTAAGGCTCTTGCCTGTTCCCGGAATGCCGATGAGTGCAATACCTTTAGGAGCCGGCAGCATAAAATCCCTGGCTTCCTGGGTAAAAGCTCTCTGCCTCAGGCGCAGCCATTCTTTAAGAATATCGAGCCCGCCGATATCTTCAACCTTTTCGGTGGCCGGATAATACTCCAGAGCCTGGCTTTCTCTTATGACCTGCCGTTTTTCTTCAGTGACCATATCAATATGCCGGTCATCTAAGATTCGGTCTTTAACAAGTGCTTTCGAAAACACTCGTAGCGCCTGCGAAGCAGTAAGTCCAAGCGCAGCCTGCAGTATTTTTTGCCGGCCGAGTTCGGTCAACCTTACAACAGCGCCGGGTGCCTGTGAGACCCTGTTTAGCTCATTTTCAAGCTGCTCTATTTCAGGCAGGGGAAAGTCTGTTATAAAAGCATCGTCCCTCAGTTGTTCGGGAATCTTCTGGTTGCAACAGGTGACTATTATCGATTTACGCGATTGCTTGAATGTTTGAGCTAAGTTTCTCAGCTGCCTTTTTACCTGAACGTTGCCCCAGCATTCATCAAAGTCTTTGAGAATAAAAAGTGCGTCATTTTCCATCTTTTCGATTTGCTCAAGTGCAGCAATGGGATTGGCAGCAGGTGGCAAAGTCATTTTCCCTTCTGATACCATCTGGAAGCCTCTGCCCATGTCCCAGCTTATACAGAGTCTTCTGGAGTCACTGCACATCATGCGAATCGCGTCCATGAAGCGGAGCTCTTCACCTGTCACCACAATAATGAGCGTGAATCGTGCGTGTAATAGCGTTTCCAGTTCCTTACCAAATTCCATTTATCGCTCTCTCTTTCAGTTTGAAGTCTTGATTTGATCCAGAGCCTGCTCTTCATTACTTTCAAAATACTCCGCTTTCAAATCCTGGAAGAGTTGCTCTCCTCCAAGTGCTTGAATTATCTCATCGGTAAGTTCAAGACATACTGGTCCGTGTACGCCTTCCACTTCTAACTGGACCTGCCCTTCTTTGTTTATAACGACTCTTATGGTTTCAATATTCATTTCTAAATTCCGCTTCTAAATTCCATTTTCTAACTTCCGTTTTCACTTTTCAATTGCGAATTGCCTTTTCGGGCGATGCTATAAAAACCGGATTCGATCAGGTTACACGTCTCAAAGTCAGGTGAATCGATTTTTCCTGAGACTCAGTTTCAGATTCAAGCTGAAAGCCCTGAGAGGCAAGCTTTTCCTTGATCAGATGGTAAGCATATCTCTGGCTCAATTTATTAATCAGGTCCATTTCCTCTGCGAGGTTTATGGCACTTTGTTCTCCCTCTAAGCGGAAGCTGCCGTCCTGATTTCTCAAGAGCCCTATCGGATGCCTGTTTCGGGGCAAGCGAATAAGAAGCTCTACAAAACCGGAAACTTCAGGAATACTGAGTTCAGCACCTTCTTCAAACTCAATTTCCAGGTCTTTAAGAGCCAGTTTAATGATTCTTAGATCTTTAAGCCTGGTCGTAACTCTTGTAATGTGAGACATTAATTGCTCCCCCTGAAGTCCTATCTTCCCGAATTTCTGCGTCCAAGACAAGAACTATTACCCTGAAAGAGCATCAATTTGAGTATTATTCAGAATCTCATCGAAAGTTTTATACAGAATCAAATTCATTTTTACCTTCATCCTCCACAATTTCAATGTCAAATTCAGAGACTGCTTCACTCGACTCCGGCACTTCAGCGCTCAGTTCGATGTCAGTTACCCGGCACTGCCTCAGCTGAAAATTCATCATTTCAGCCCAGCGTCTTAATTTCAGACTCAAAATGCTTGATTTGCAAAGAGAATCCAGCTTATCGCTCTCTTCCAGGCTGACCTTTCTCAGCGATCGCTTTGCCATAGAAAGCAGGAAATTTGCCTGGCTCTGATGAAGAGATTTATCTGAACTGGCTCTATAAATACCATCCTGAGCGGAAATAAGCAGATCGTTCGAGCCCGAAATGAAAAGAATCTGCAAAATAGCATTTCTGCTTGCAAATGTCTCCGCTAATCTGCTTCTGGAAATTATCTCATGGCTTTTAAGCTCCAGAAATATCAGCTCCGGCTCAGGCAGGCAGTCACGGAGGACTGCAAGGATTTTGTTATCGCTGCTTATTGCAAGAAGCACAGCTTCAGCATCGTTTTCAAAAGACAGGCTGTAAACCGCCTGCTTGAGACCGGCCTTTGTGCTTAACAACTGAATTTCGCTCATACTTGCAAGTGCAATAACACTGTTGTCGGAACTTATGCATGCAGCTCTTGCCTGAGTTCCTGGTCCTCTGTTTGATTGAACCGTGCTTATTCTTTCCTTGCTATCCAGTGCATAGATTGTAGTCGGCTTTGTCCAGTCAGCGCAGATAACAAGAATTTTTCCGTCATTTGAAACTTTAAAACTGGGCTCAAGCGAACCTTGTATTTTAGGCACACGCGGCAAGAATTCAAATGAACGAAATTCCTCACTTTGCAGATTCAGAAAATAGAAAAGACCGTTTGCATCAACCAGAAAGAGCTCATTTGAATCGACAAATTCGATTGGATCATAATAATTGCTCTCCTGGAAGTGCTTGAATCTGCGAGGCGGCATTTCCTCATTCAAGAAAGCAACAACAAGGTCTCCGGGATAATCTCCATGCCTGTATGCATATGAGCTGCCATCGGCACTGATTGCAAGCGACGTATGTTTCGTATCAAGAACCCGTCTTTCAATTTCCCTGCACTCAGGCAAAACATAACTTTGTAAAAGTCCATCTAATTTAGCTGAATACACACTGAGAAGATTTCCAGAATGCAAATGCATACTGTAATCAGAATTGCTGAATTCGGGTACGATTGCAGGCATAAGCCCGGGCGCAAGAAAAAACGCCTCTTCCTGCAGGGGTTCGCAAAGCCGGCAGAGTTCTGCAAACCAGTCTTTTTCACCGGCTTGTGCCGGCGACCATTTTTGCTGTCTCAGTTGTCCGATAAGCTGTCTCATCTCAAACGGAGACGCAAGCTTGGACCTTTCCCAGACACTGGCCAGCGAAGCCAGCTTGTCTGAATCTTTTTTCTGTCTTTGCACTGGCTATCTCGACCAAGATCCGCTTGCTAATGGGAAATCTACCACAAATTCACCCCGCACTTTCAGCTGATTTTCAGAATCTCCGTATAAGGTCTGTGTACGGAGATCTAGAGATCCTGCCATGCCTGAAATAATCACAGACTCGAAAAATGAAAACGAGTTTCCGAATTTCGACTACGAAGTCGAGTATCCGGACTTCGGGAATCTAATGGATTATGCGCAAAATTTCAAAAACAGTATCGCTCCAGGTTTCAAACTGATAGATTCAGGGGCGGGAGTGGAGATTTATCAGAACGGTCCTGACTATGTAATTTCATGCGAGCTCTCAAAAGGAGCGTCTGTAAATATCGCCCACGGAAGCATGATCGACCGGGGCAGCAGTTCTGTTTACGGAGGACCGAATCCTGATTTTGCAAGAGCAAATTCTGAGGAAGCTCTGAATCTGGAAAGGCAAAAGAACCCTGAAACTGTGGCAGTGGCAAATGCCGGATTTTTTGCCAACTATCCAAGAAATACAGCTCCCCTGGCATTCCCGTTCAAACACGATGGTTTAATCGAAACAGAAGGCTTTGCAGCAAAAGGCAAGCACCAGGGAAACAGGCTGACGCTTGTATTTACGGACTCCTACGCCAGCCTGAGCGTATTTGACAACAACGATATCAGCGAGTTCAGAAAGCTTAAAGAAGCTAACGCCGTTGTAAGCTTGAGCCCCAGAGTCAATATTGACGGACGAGCAGAGGCAAAAATCGGCAGAACCTTTCTTGGTCTGGGAAATCCAGTTCCAGTTCCAGCTCCAGTTCCAGAAGGTAGAAAGCAAGATACAGAAAACGGAGTTCCGCTTTCTGCCCCGGCTTATTCACGCATACTGCTTTTTGTGTCAAAAGCCTCAAGCCAGGCACACGCTGAGCTAACACTCAGACAGTTCGGAGCCGGACCCACTATGATGCTTGACGGCGGCGGTTCAAGCCAGCTCAGGTGGAAAGAAAGAGATCTCGTTGACACTACAAGAAGCGTGCCGCAGTTTATTTCGATAAGGGCTGCAAGAAAAGAAGATCAGACACAGAACTTAGAAACAGAAGCTCAGACACAGAACCTGGAGAAAGAACCAACAGACATAACTAGAGCACAAAACTCTGACCATTGCTTGCCATGAAGTCTTGAAACTCCGAGGAAGATAGCGGCTTGGCAATCAAATATCCCTGAAGCTTTTTCACACCCAGATCACGCAAAATCTGAGCCTGCTCTTTAGTTTCAACCCCTTCTGCCAGAGTCTCAAAGCCCAGGGTTTCGCACATGCGTACTATGGCTTTGATAATCGACTTGCTTTCTTGCGAATTTGCAAGATCTTTTACGAAAGACTGATCTATCTTGATCTGGTCGACTGCAAACTTATGCAAGTAAGCAAGTGATGAATAACCGGTGCCGAAGTCATCGATTGCAAGCGGCAATCCATACTCTTTCATTTCAGCAAGTACTCGTGCAACCTGATCAGGATCGAGCATCGCCGAGCTTTCTGTTATTTCGACAAGCATATCGGATGCTTCAAGCTCGTATCTTGAAAGCAAAGAATAAAGATCGTCCACAAAAGCCCGGTCCAGAAGGAGGTTTGCGGAGCAGTTTATTGCCACACATTTGATCGGCATCCCTCTGGATTTCCATTCTTTCATAAGCAAACAGGTTGCTTCAATAATTTCCGAGGTTACCCTTAGGATCAGTCCGGTTCTTTCAGCTACCGGAATAAACTCACCCGGGCTTATCAATCCGTGTTCCGGATGATTCCAGCGGATAAGCACCTCGGCTTCTTCAGGCTTCATGTTTTCCAGATTCAACTGAGGCTGGAAATAAGGGATTAGCTGCTTTGTGCCGAAAGAATTGCGGAGGTTGTTTTCCACCCAGAAATGCCTGATGATGTTCTTGTTCATGGTCTGGGTAAAAACTTGAGTGTCGGCTTCGCCCTGCGTTGTTGCAGCAGTAAGAGCTGTGTCTGCATTTTTCGCTAGAGTTGAAGCATCATTGCCATCATTTGGAAAAACTGCTACTCCGATGCAAATGCTTGGTGTAATTTTATGACCGGAAATTTCAAGCGGCGTCTCAAGAGTCTGGCGTATTCGTTCAATTGCAAGCGCCAGATCCAGGTCGCTTGCACAATCGGAAATTGCAATTGCAAACTCATCGCCACCTAGTCTTGCCAGAATATCCTCCTGCTTTTGCATGCTTGTAAGCCTGTTTGCAATCTCTTGCAAAAGCTTGTCGCCTGACTGATGCCCAAGCGAGTCGTTCAACTCTTTGAAGCGCTGCAAATCGATACAAAAGAGGGCAAAACCCTTTTCTAATCGCATGGCACGCTGAACCATTTTGTCTAGTTGTTTGAAGAATTCCATTCGATTATTGAGACCGGTGACCGCATCTTTGCTCAGTAATCTGTATAGTTCTTCCTGCGAGCTTTTTAAACTTGTAAGATCTGCAAGGGTCAGAACATAGTTCGTGATCATCGAATTCGAATCAACAACAGATCTGAGACTTGCCCACAATTGCAAGAGTTCGTTGGATTTCCGTCTTATTACAAACTCGCCGGACCAGCGGCCTTCCTTCTTAACGGCTTCCTGCATCTGGCGCCAACTGCTCCCGTCGTGCAATTCTTCTTGTGTTGGTGCAAATGGTCTGTTCAAAACCTTTTCCGGCTGATTGCCGGTCAGATCCCAGTAAGCTTGATTTGCATATTGAACTACAAATTCGCCGTCTGTTATCACAATCGCTTCTTGCGTTTGAGCAAATACTTGCCGGAAAATATTATGACGCTGCTCGCTATCATGCGCCGAGCTTACGTCTTGAAAGCTGCAAATCGCATATAGAACTCTGCCGCCATCGTCTTTTATGGATCTGGCATAAGCCAGAAGCCTGACACCATCAGGTCTGTGCTGGTTGCGAATAATCAACTCGAAGTCCTGCACCAGCTCTCCTTTCAAGGCTCGCTGAAGCGGCATTTGATCGTATTGATATGGCACTTTGCTGTCGCTGCGAAAAACCCCATAAGGTAAGAAATTTCCTTCAAGCGAATATTTAGGTCTGACAGCACTGATAGTCTGTTTGAAAGACTTGCTCACCTCGGCAGTTGGAACCGACTTTCTAATTGAGGGAGCCAGAAATCCTTCACAACCAGGACCGAGTATTTTCTCAGCGGCACTGTTCAGCATGATTATTTTGAGCTGCGGATCTACAACTATCATTCCTTCCGAAAATGATTCGAAAAGCGGAGATATTGAGTCAAAGTCCAGATTCATGATTTTCCAAGCAACAAACAACCAAAGGCGCGCTGCTTACGCGCTTCTTAAGAGTTTACTTGATTGACAATAAGCAATCAAGGCTCCCAGTAAAGCATGCCTGGTCTGGATTCTTACGGATTCACGACTCAAAGGAAACGGAACTCTTGACATTTACATGGGTAATGCTCCTAGTCCGCAGAGAATGTTAGTCATGAATTTGCTTTCAAAGAGTTCCTAACACCTGACCCTCACTTGCTGCTTTGAAAGTTTTTCCACTCTTCAGCTCCCGAGCTGAAAGATTTTCCTGCGCTTTTCTTTCAGCTCGGCGCCCAGAAGATTTTCCTGCGTTTTTTCTTTCAGCTCGGCGGTGCCCTGAAAGATTTTCCTGCGTTTTTTCTTTCAGCTCGGCGCCCTGAAAGATTTTCCTGCGTTTTTTCTTTCAGCTGGCGCCCTGAAAGATTTTCCTGCGCTTTTTCTTTTCTTTCAGCTCCCCGGCGCCCTGAAAGATTTTCCTTCGCTTTTTCTTTCAGCTCCGGCGCCCTGAAAGATTTTCCTTCGCTTTTTCTTTCAGCTCGGCGCCCTGAAAGATTTTCCTGCGCTTTTTCTTTCAGCTCCGGCGCCCTGAAAGATTTTCCTGCGCTTTTTCTTTCAGCTCCCCGGCGCCCTGAAAGATTTTCCTGCGTTTTTTCTTTCAGCTCACCGGTGCCCTGAAAGATTCTCCTGCGCTTTTTCTTTCAGCTCCGGCGCCCTGAAAGATTTTCCTGCGCTTTTTC
>CAZTQO010000007.1:82754-85489 GCA_964615655.1 uncultured Candidatus Obscuribacterales bacterium
TTTCTTTCAGCTCCGGCGCCCTGAAAGATTTTCCTGCGCTTTTTCTTTCAGCTCCGGTGCCCTGAAAGATTTTCCTGCGCTTTTTCTTTCAGCTCCGGCGCCCTGAAAGATTTTCCTGCGCTTTTTCTTTCAACTCACCGGCGCCCTGAAGATTTTCCTGCGTTTTCTCCGGGCAGGCGCTTTTTCCTGCTCCCGAAGCCTTTCCTCATCCAGCACTTCGTCTTTCAGCTTCAATTATCGAGGAAAGCCATAACCGCCTGATCTTCAATGAGCTGCCACGTAGATTTTTTGAGATTTCAGAAAACCGAAAGAAAAGTGCAAGCAATTGAGCCAGAAATGGAAATTCATTGCTCTCTTTGGCAAAGACTGGCTCCTCACATGCTTGATTAAAATGAACCTGCTTCTTTCTTTTCTCGGGCCGGCAATAAGTACTTTTCAGTTTAGACGGAGCAATCTGTTTGAATTGCAGGCGTCCATGTACAGAAGCAAACGAAGTCCGGCAGCCGTCTGTGAAAAAAGCAGCCAGCTGTCCGGGAACAGTCCCCAGAATGGTTTTGTTGAAACGTAAGGCTTTGGCTCCCGCTATAGCTTCTGCAGCAGGAAGACTCCCTTTATCCGGAACAACAACAAAAATACCTGAAGCAAGTCGCTCGATCATTCCTGATTTCACCAGCCTGCATAGCGCAATGTCTACAGCATTACGCGAGCCACAGTGCAGAAACTCTGCGGTGCTAAATATCACATTTGCAGCAATAGCTCTGATCAGCTTTCTTACCCTGGCAGCAGTTGAACTCATAACACAAATCTCCTTACTCGGGGATATGCGGTCGAAAATTTGTGTTATGCAATGAAATTACGAGTTAGGAGCTGGACCGCTGACTCCTCTTATTCTAACTGATTTGCAACAGCTGTCCATTGCTTTCCTGTTTCTTTTGTTCGGACTTCGCCCTTCCTCGCACTGCCAACGTCGGGAATCGATATTGCCAATAGAAGGTTTTTGCAAGTAGAAAGATTTTTCAAGTAGTAAAATGGAGCAGCCACAAGATAAGTTCAGCCATGCAATCAAATGACAACACCTTTGCAAAACAAGACAGCTTCAGAAAACTTAGCCTGAATCTAAGCGCAGCATGCTTGCTTGCGCTTTTTCTCAGCTTTGTTCTGCTTGCAGGCACTTATGCAGCAGCTGTCGGCTTCAGAGACCCTGATACATGCTGGCTTCTTGCTCTGGGTCGCTGGATAAGCATCCACCATGCACTACCTTTAATAGATCCTTTTTCCAGCAATTTATCCACTTATGCACAGGTCGCGAAAGACCAGCCATTGATTCAATACCAGTGGCTTATTGAACTATTGTTTTTTCAGACATGGAAACTAGCAGGCGAAAGGGGGCTTCTGGGACTCACCGCCCTGGTTTTCTGCACATCACTTATCGCAATGCCGATGACTTATTTCCAGAGGGGCAAACTGGTAAAGCCTGCTGCCTTTATGCTCAGCTCAATGGGTGCGTTTGCTGCCAGCCTGCGAGTTGTGACCAGACCTGAAATTTTTTCGACTTTATTTTTTTCTTTGCTCATTTTTGTAAATCTCGACTATAGAAGCAAAATCTCGAAATTTCAAAAGGCTTTTTGCCTGATAGCAAGCAGCCTTATCATGGTCGTCTGGTGCAACTCGCATATGCTCTTTCCGATTGGTCCGGGTTTTCTTTCTGTTTATTCAGCTGCCTATTTTCTGGAAAACTACCTTGGCTCCAGACGCTTGCCGGAGAACTGGCGCTTTGTTCTGGTCAATCTCAGCCTGACCTATCTTGCAACTCTCGTAAACCCCTGGGGATTTGGTCTCTGGCAATATCTGATGCGTTTGTTAGTATCACCGGTGAGTTTTGAGAACGCCGACCATCAGATGCCTGACCCGAGACTTATCACAAGCCAGGTATTGATCGCCATCTTCCTTTTTTACATCGTCTATTTCTGCTATGCATTCTTCAAGAAAAAGCTTGCGTTAAAATACATGATGCTACCCATTATCTGTTTCTGCCTCGCGGCTTTAATGTCATTGAAATATGCCAAATTAGTACCACAGTCGCTATTAATAGCAGCAGCTGCAGCTAGCGAGCTTTCAATCAGGTTGAGAATCCTGAATCAATCTATAAATGGTGGGTCTTCCAGCGAAAGACTCTGGCAGGACTTCTTGAATTCGCTTGAAAAGATTTGTGGACCTCTTTCAAAAAGCTGGGTACTTACAATCGCGCTTATTTGCCTGATCGGAGCCTTTCAGGCAAGCAGTTTCAGGCAGGCGGAGCTGCCTGAAACTACTGAGTTTTTCAAACCGCCCTTTAAAGCAATCGACTATCTGAACAAGCATCCTCAAAAAGGACGGCTACTGAACGAACCCCTTTACGGAAGCGTTATGACCTGGAAAATGAGTCAGCCACCGAATCTTTTCATGGATAGCAGATTCAGCATGTTCGAACCTGAACTCGTCGAAGAATTCACAAATATGCTCCTGTGCGAAAAGAACTGGCAGGAATTGATAAATAAACACGAAATAGATTGGATATTCGTACCTGTAAAAATGCCTCTGGCAATAGAGTTTTCAAAAAGCAGCGCGTGGCAACAGATCTATAAAGACGAAGACGCAGTTATTCTTAAAAAGAAAGAGACGAAAAGCAATGCACTGAATCAAAAGATCGAGAAATAGATATTTCAAAAAACAGATATTTCAAGAAACAGATATTT
>CAZTQO010000007.1:85589-99608 GCA_964615655.1 uncultured Candidatus Obscuribacterales bacterium
CAAGAAACAGGTATTTCAAGAAACAGGTATTTCAAGAAACAGGTATTTCAAGAAACAGGTATTTCAAGAAAATGGTTTTCATGAAATTGGTTTATCACGAAATTTCTATATCGAATCGGCTGTACTGCTCTTGTTCCTGGCATTCTGATATTTCAATGTCGTAAGAGCGCCTTCGAACAAGATAAATCAGCATCTCTACCCAGGGCTTTAAATGTATGCTGTGCCAGGATTTTTGAATGCTGGCTTCGAGCATTTTCAGATCCCGGTCAAGAAATTCTCTGACCGGTGTATTTGCCAGCTTGAATAGCAGTGTGTTTGATAGCCTGCTGCTTTTTTTCAGGAGATCAAGTACATAAACGCTTTCCTTGCCAGCAAGCAAGAGCTCGTTGTTGCTTGCGGCAAAGGCTATATCAATTATTAGATGGCGAGAGAATTGCTCGGGCAGTGACAATTTTTTCAAATGCTTTCCTTGCACAAGCGAAATTATGTGAAGGTCCACCGGATGCGAACGCTTCAAACAGGCAAGCAGGGCCGAATCATGGCTGATTGCAAGTAACGGTTGCTCAATTTCCCGGCCGAGCTCCATGCTGAAAAGTAGATCGGAAAAAGGATATGCCCGTAACTGCAATTGACCGATTGCATCGCTTGTAACCAGATAATTTCCATCCGGGCTGAACAGGGCTTTCATTGCCGGAAGCGTGTTTTTATCAAAGTTCATAAAAACTTCTTTTTCAGGTAGCTTCCAGATTGTGCTCGGTTTCTTTCCGTAGTCCGGGGTAAGAATCAACTCTCCGTCGTCGGAAGCGGCAAGCGGCAGCCGTTGCCTGAACAGCAATCCTTTATAGGACCTATATGACCTATCTGATCTATATACTTTCTCTTCTCTGTCTTGAAGCGGCAGAAAGTGAATCTGATCGCTTCTATCTGCAACCAGAAGCTCTTCTCTGCCGATGAATTTCAAAATACTGTAGCTGTTGCCGAGATCAGAGGCAGGATGCTTGAAACTCTTCAGTTTTTTTGATTCAGCAAGGTCATATACAACTAATAAATCGTTCTCGTTCTTTGCGGCTGCCAGCTTGCAATCTCTTGAGCTTTCGAAGCTGGAGCGTCTGGAATAAAGCCGCATTTGAAAGCTTTCTCGACAGAAAGGCAGGGCCCAGCCCTGGATTAATCCGGCAGAAGCGGGACTGTGAGTAAGGCAGCGCCCTGTGCTGCTTATTCTCATTGAATAGGAGCCTCCCGAGTGCAAAGGTTTTATGACAGGCAGCATGCCGGTGTTTTTCAAGATCCCTTCCAGGTCTCCTGTATAAACATTTTCATCGAGCACATTCGCGAAAACCTCAAGATCAAGAGGCAGACATAGATTCAGCAACTCATCGAACCATTCCTTTTCAAGAATGCCTTCGGGAGCCCACTGGCGTGAATGCAACTCCTTCAAATATCCTGCCATCTTGTATGGCGACGCCTTTTGCGCAGCAAGCCATAACTCACTATTTGATCTGTTTTTCCTTTCGGAATTGAGCATAGCCGGCCTGTTTGCTGCTTATCAATATAAATATGTTAGCAAAATCAATTACAATTCTAGAGTCGGAAAGGACATCTCAAATGGACGAAAGAGCCGCCAGAGTCAGCCAGTTGCATGCAGCCCGAAGAGTTTTCTGGATTACCCTTGGTCTGAATCTGCTCGTGGCTTTTTCTAAGCTCGGCTGGGGCTTAGTTTCAAGTACATTGTCAATGATTGCAGACGGCTTTCATTCATTGCTCGATGCATCGGCAAATATTGTAGGGATTGTAGGACTGAGCATTTCAGCCAGACCACCTGACAAAGGGCATCCGTATGGGCACCGGAAATTCGAAGCTCTTGCGGCAATTTGCATCTCCTTCCTCATGTTTCTTGCAAGCTACGAGGTTCTTGCAGAATCAGTGCGCCGCATATTTTTCCACACGGGCGAATCACCGCATGTATCCCCGGCCAGCTATCTAATCATGATTTCAACCGCCATTATTAATGTGCTTGTTTCAAGATATGAGTCTCAAAAGGGCAAAGAACTTAAGAGCCCCCTTTTGACGGCAGATTCACAGCATACATTGAGTGATGTGTATGTAAGCTCTGCCGTGCTTGTTTCGCTTGTTGCAATACAGTTGAATTACCCAATTGTAGATGTAATCGGTTCATTGATTGTAGTACTGGCAATACTGAAAGCGGGCTTCGGTATTATTGTTTCCAATCTGGGAAGCCTTGTGGATGCGGTGATTATCGATCCTGGTTATATCGAGTCTATAGTGCTTGCCGTGCCAGGTGTTTCAGGCTGCCACCGTATAAGAAGCCGTGGCATGCAAGATTCTATATTTATCGACCTGCATGTACAGGTCTCGCCGGAGCTCTCAATCCAGGAAGCTCACCAAATTAGCACTCTTGTGGAAGAATCTCTCAAAGAGCAAGCAGGCGGAGTTGTGGACGTGCTTGTTCACATCGAAGAAGACACCGACCCGCCGGAAGCCCTTTAATTCCAGAAACTTAATTTGCTCTTGCCGGCTCAACTCAGCCTTACAAGCGGGAAGTCCTGGTGCAGAAGTCTGCCTGATTTCAGATCTCTGGCAGTAATAAGCAAACGCCGGTTGCTGTCAACCGAAAATGAAACTTCAAAACGTTCCTCTCCTTTTAAAGCCGGCGGATCAGCTTTCAGCAAGGTAAGATTCTTTTGATTTATCCAGAACATTCTGCGCTCATCAAATGCAGACGGACTGATTGCGTTCATTCTTGCAGATCCTGTTTCATCGAAAAACAACTCAAGCGAATTCGAACTCTGCTGTCCGGGATCTGCCATTTCAAAAATCTGCATCATGAATTCTTCCTGCCCATGATAAACCGCTTTGACTTTAACAGTTGCAAGCGGACCATCGGATGGATAGCGGCTGCCTTTTCGAACCAGATTCCTGTATTCGAATTGCTGGCTTGAAGTGTTTCTGTAGCGAATTGCATAGTCATGTTGCAAGTAATCATCGAAGCTTTGCCCGGATATAAACGAAGCGGCTCCACGTGCAATGGCATCCAGAGGTCTATCGAGCCGAACCCTTTCTTTTCCGAATATCCTCTTTAGAGTGCTTTGAACACTGGGAATCTGGCTGCAACCGCCCACCATCAATACAGCTTTTATGTTCTCATCCCTGAACCCGCGTTCGGAAGCATCTGCCAGAGCTCTTCTTAGAGTGCGATCTATAACTGCGTATGCATCTTTATCTTCAAGCAGCTTCTCAAACTGCACGCGGCTGAAATCAGCCGAAATAACGGAGCCGCTTAGAGGATTCATAACTGTAAGCGATGCTTTTTCTTGAAATGAAAGGCGTTCTTTCAGACTCTCACACTCGCAAAGAATCAGCCTTGAGACCTGTTGAATTTCAGGATCATTTTCACTGAATCCGTTTACGGCAAGAACCTCCTGATAAAGCCATTCATCTATATTTGCTCCGCCAAACTCGGCTCCGGCCTTACCGAGCACCCGGCATCGCTGAGCCGAGCCATGAACCAGTTCAGCATGTTCCTGTTTCACTATCGAAACATCTAGAGTACCCGCACCGAAGTCAAAAACAAGGCATGCTTCATCTGGCTGCAGCCTTGCGGAGTAACCCAGCGCTGCTGCAGACGGTTCATCTATAAAACGTATTCTACTGAGCCCTTGCCTTGCCGCTACCTGCAAAAGCCAGTTTTCATAGTGCTCGAAAGACTCAACCGGCAGGCTAAGGGCCAGTTCCTCTTCTTTTATGTTCAGTTCGGACTGAATGGCAGCTATTAAAGTAGCAAGAAAGTCTTCGGCAGCTTCAGTGTTTGTAATCTGCCTGTCATCTATTTTGCGAGTTGCCGGACTGCGCATCGAAATATAACGCTTCATCCATTGAAAGCTGCGCCCTGAATGAGCAAGATTTCTGTCCAGCACCTGCTTGCCGTACCAGCGTTGCCCACCGGCTCCGTAATGAATGAGCGAGGGAATTACGCTTACCTGCTCTTCGTTAGCCTGCACATAGCGCGCATACTGAGGAAGGGAATAAACTACGCCTTGCTGCCTTACCGTATCCCAATTTGCAATTACGGTATTGGCTGTTCCGAAATCAATGGCGATCCGTCCGGGCACTAATCCAAAGCCCCCTGCTTCTTAATCATGGTCCTGGCAATGCACGGCAATTTTTTTCAAAAGCTTGTTCTCGAAAGAAACACCGGGCATGCTTATTATAACCGGCCGGCCTTCATCGGGCGGGGGGGCCGATAACGAAAGCGATTCATGACGGCAGCAGTCAAAATCGACGCTTTGACCGATTTCACCTTCAAGCTTGAGTCCAAACTGTTCGAGGCTCTCTACAAGACGCATAGAAACAGCAAGCACATCTTTTGCTTTCAGCTCCCTGCTTTTTGCCAGATGGCTCTGGGTTGCAAGCTGGGCAAGCGGCGCGGCCAGCTCGCTCAAGAGTTTTTCGGTTTTGCCTGAAAGCATTCCTTTAAGTTCCGATTCTTGTTTCTTGTTCTGCAGGCTGAGAGTCTCTTTGAGATCATGCCTTTCTTTAGCAGCATCTTCGAGATCCAGCTTCAGCGTCTGCACTGCCGCTTCAAGTTCAATGATTCGTTTTTGTGCTTCCTCAAGCTTTGTTTTGCTTGCAAGCAGATTCTTGAAAAAAGCAAACATAACGGTGATTGCTCTATGAAACAGGACGTTCAAATTGTGCTTTAAGCAGGCGGTTATATGTACCTCCCGCATTAGCAAGGGTATCGTGCTTGCCTTTTTCAACAATGCGCCCGGCTTCCAGAACCACAATCACATCAGCATGCCTGACCGTGCTTAATCTATGGGCAATCACCATTACCGTACGCCCGCGCATCAGATTTGTAAGCGCAGCTTGAACCATTCTTTCCGATTCATTATCAAGCGAGCTTGTAGCTTCATCCAGAATTAGAATCGGTGCATTTTTCAAGAATGCCCTGGCAATCGCCAGGCGCTGCTGCTGTCCACCGGAAAGCCTGATGCCGCGCTCACCTATTTTCGTATTATATTGATCGGGAAGTTCCATTATGAAGTCATGGCAGTATGCAGCAGCTGCGGCAGCCACAACTTCCTCATCAGTGGCATCGAGCCTTCCAAGCCTGATGTTTTCCGCTACAGTCGTATTGAAGAGAAAGTTATCCTGGGTAACTATAGCTATTTGAGAGCGCAACGAATTAATAGTATAGCTGGCAAGCGGCTTGCCATCCATGAGAATACTTCCGGAACAGACATCGAAAAATCGCGGTACTAAATTTGCAAGCGTGGACTTGCCTGAACCTGAAAGTCCGACAAGTGCAAACATCTTGCCGGCCGGAATATCCAGATTTATACCAGCAAGTACCATCTGGGACGGCTTATCGCTTGAAGCGGTCGGATACTGAAAAAACACATCTTTAAATTCAATATGATGGCTGCCAGAGGGCAGTTCGACTGCACCCTCGCTATCTTTGAGTTCAGGTTTTCGATCAAGCACATCAAAAACACGTGCGGCCGCAGCAAGTGCCGGCTGAATAATGCCGTTTATGCGGCCCAGGTTTTTTAACGGCGAATACAAAAGCAAAAGTGCTATTACAAATGAAGTCAAAGATCCAAGCGTCATAACTTTGTGGACTACCTGCCAGCCGGCAGCCCACATAACAGCAGCTATTCCTAAAGCACCAATCATTGCCAGAATCGGAGACATCATTGCTTCGGCTCTTACTGATTTCATGGCATTATCAAAAAAGTGCTGATTCGTATTCATAAAACGGGAGATCTGATATGTCTCCAGATTGAAAGACTGAACTATTTTTGCTCCCTGAATCGACTCTGATATAACCGAAACCAGGTCACCAATGGCTTCCTGCCCGATGCGGCTCGATTTCCTGATTCTGCGGCTCAAAATACTTACGGGCAGCACAATAAAAGAAAGAATTGAAACTGCTATCAAACTCAGTTGCCAGCTCTGACAGAGCAAAACAAAAACCAGCGAAATAAGAGTAGTGGTTCTGCTTATAAGTGACTGGAAGGTTTGTGAAATCGCATTTTCGATAATTGCAACATCGTTTGTGATTCGCCCGATAAGAATTCCTGAAGAGATTCCCTGGAAATATAAAAGCGGCTGTTCTTCGATATGGCAAAAGAGCTCGTTGCGCAAATCTCGAATAGCCGACGCCCCAACCAGCCTGATTGTAAATGCTTCCAGAAACCTGAATACTCCCTGCAAAGCTGCAACTATGAGCACAAGAATCGGTACCCAGTAAATGAGTTTTTCCTGACCGTCAACAATAATCTTTTGCAAACCCTGCCCGGCAAGCCAGGCAATTGCTGCATCCATGCTGCCTGAAGGAATTGCAGCCACTACCCCAAGAAAGAAAGGCAACCAGTAAGGCTTGATGTAATTCAGAAGTCTCAAATAAAGTTGAAGCTGGCTCATTTCAGCCACAGTGTTAACTGCAGGCGCCGGCACGGCTGTATTTTTGGCTAGAGGGCTGGCTGTTTGAGTCAAAGTTAGGCTTCCTGAAAAATTGGCATTTTGCGGATCAAGAAATCAGTGCGAGTATTTCGCTTACCGCATTGTCTGTAAAATCGCCCTCTCCTAAATGGCTTTTAAGTTCTTTCAGCCCGGCCGCAGTCTGTCGCATTAGCCCCGGCACATCCAGAAAATCACGGGTATATTTTACGAGCTGTTCCGCTCGACAATCCAGTTGAATTAGTTCAGGAACTATGCCTTCTCCATGAAGAAGATTAGGCCAGCCTACATACTTAACGATTTTGAAGAGAAGAATAATCATGTAGGTTATCCATGAGCCCCGGTAAAAAATGAGCATGGGCTTGCCTATCAGCGTAGCCTCCAGCGTGGTGGTACCTGATTTTGTCCAGAGCAGGTCGCTGTGAGTCATCAACTCTTCGTTATATTCCGATGAAATTGTTTTTATGCGTTTATTAAGTAGATGAAGATAAGCAAGTTTTTCCATTTCAAGCTGCATTTGATCAGCCATGTTCTGATTTGCCTGTGAAATCACAAATTGAATCTCAGGGCGTTCTTTTGCAAGCCAGTCCACCGCTTCAAGCACCACTTCTGCATGTGCCCTGATTTCTTGTTTGCGGCTGCCCGGAAAAATTCCAATTATAGGTCTTGCGGCATCCAGACCATGCTCTTTGCAAAATTCTTCTTTGCTCTGTCTTTTCTCCTCTGCTTTGAACTTGAGGGTGAGCGGATGACCCACGAATTTTGCCGGCACGGCTTTGCGCTTATACAAAGCTTCTTCGAACGGAAAGATCACAAGCATTTTACTGATTGCTTTTGCAATCACGTTGATTCGCCATGGTCTTGAGCCCCAGACCTGAGGAGAAATAAAGTAAATGATTGGAAGCTCTTTTGTTTTTTTGCGAACCAGAGTTGCCAATCCGACATTGAAGCCCCCAAAATCCATGAGCAACATAGCATCCGGTTTCTCGCTTACGATCCGTTTAAGCAGGTCTTCTCTAATCATCGCCAGTTTAGGCAGATAACGAATTACTTCCACAAGCCCAATTGCTGTTATATTCTCGCGATTGTATAGAATCCGGACTCCGGCATCTTTCATTTCATTGCCGCCCACGCCCCAAATATCGAGCTCCGGTTCTTTTTCCTTCAATTTGCGAACCAGCTTGCCGGCGTGCTGATCAGCAGACAGGTCTCCAACACAGATAAAAAGAGACTTGCCGACCTCAGTCACTTGACTGTACCGACATGACAGGCAACCGACGCAAATGCAAGTTTGATCCAGCGTGTGTTTGTGATACCAGCCTGCTCAAACATTTCGCAAAGCCGCTGCGGATGAGGATAGCTCTTTCGTGATTCAGGCAAATATGTATATGCCTTTCTGTCATTTTGAACAATTTCACCTATCAATGGCACGATATTATCGAAAAAGAAAAGAAAAAGCGGCGTAAATAAAGGCAGATCAGGCTGTCCCAGATCCAGGTTCACAACCCGTCCTCCACTTTTGACCACTCGTGCCATCTCATCAAGACCCTTTTGCAGATCACTTAGATTTCGCAGCCCAAAACTGATTATTGCGCCGTCGAAACTATCATTTTCAAAGGGCAGCGCCAGCGCATCACCCTGCTGAAAGCAAAGTCTGGAACTATTATTTTCGCCCGATTTTTTTGATCTCTGCTCGGCAACTTTGAGCATTTCCTTTGAAAAATCCAGCCCAATGACACGACCACTGAATCCTTCGCTGTTTGCAATCGCAAAAGCCAGATCACCAGTACCGGTGCAGAGATCAAGATAAGAACCATCAAGGGGACCAAGCATTTCATTGATTGCACGAGCCTTCCAGAGGCGGTGCATACCAAAGCTGATCAGGTCGTTCACCAGATCGTATTTTGCCGCAATACGATCAAATTGAGCCAGAACATAATCGGCTTTCTCGTCTTTGGTTGGCAGTTCGAAACTCACTACGGTGTCACGAATCCAAAACCGAGTATCACGCAAACGAACATAAAGAGCCCGACAAAAACCCAGGTTACCTTGTCCAGTCCGGCTTCTGCACCGCGCTTGCCTGTAAAGACTGTGGCAGCGCTGCCAATGGCTCCCATGCCGTCACCCTTGGGCGGATGCAACAAGATAAGCCCGATCACTCCCAGAGCAAGCAGGACTTCGACCACAAGAAGCACTATGTATAGGACTTTCATAAACCTTCCCGACTGATACTGCTTGAGATTATAACGAGAAGCCGGCTGGCTGTTATTTGTTTGATCACATTTTTTGACAGAACAATGACGGTTTTGAGGAAAATCTAAATCCAACGGAGTTGGATTCAGCGGCTCTAAAAAATCTCGCAATTTCTCTTTACATCAATCCTGAACCCGGTCTCTTTTACAGCTTCCCTTGCGCGGCCTTGCTTTTAGGCCCTGACTCTCTAAGCCAGAAAAGCCAGTAAAGAGGAAAAACCCCAGCTTTTTGATCGGGATCTACTGTGATTTCTCGCGCAGCAAATCCTGATTAAGCAGAACTAAGGCAAAGATGTCAAGCAGTCTTCTGAGTTTTTGCAATAATGGTAAAGGTTGGTCTTACAGGCTTTAACTTCAGGCGATTGATGGGGCAATATTTTGGCTTGCTTGCTTGCGCAAGCAGGGCGGTGTCATGTCGACTTTTTTCAATGATTACGTGCTGAGAATTTGTGATCGTTTGTTCGATTCCAGAAATCCGGAATCAATACAGAGGCAAGGACAGCTCAGGCAGTTTCTCGTGCTTGTCTTGATTTTTCATATGATCATGGGAATCACTTTTATCAAAATGGAAGATTATGAACGCAAGCATCCTCGAGTCATTAGAGACGTCGACATTTCATTTCTATGCAGCACTCCTCCGGTCATGAAGGTACTGAACAGCTACGAAGCTCCGGCAGTTCCCAGTAATCTCAACCTCACCCCTGGCAGCAATCCGGACATCTCCGGCTCTGAGGCCCAGGCAAGAAAAGAAAGTCAAAAGGTCACTGCACCTTTACCTGATGCGGATCTCAAAGAAAGTATCCTTCCTGCACAAAGTGCTTCCCCGATTACCGCATCCAGATTCACGACTGAAGCACCACCAGTAGCGCTCACAAGCATGAACCCGACCAAATTATCTCCTGAGTCAATCAGCAGACCCCGGACAGAAGCATCCGGAGCAAGAAACGCCGGCTTGCCGGAAAATGATGAAAGCAAGACAGGCGAAGGCATTGGCGGGGAAGGTTCAGGTTTTGACGGACTCGGTGGTGCGGCAGCCGGTCCTGGCACAAGTTCGGATGAAATCCCGATCGGAAGCGAGCAGGAGCCGATTTCAACAGCGATTCAAGAGAGGCGGGCTCTGGCAAACATAGGCATTTACAAAAAACAGCTGATCAAGCTGATTGGAAACAGCTGGCAGCCAGGAAAGAAAGGCGTAAGTCTGACAGTCCGATTAACAGTCGCAAAGCAGGGAGAGCTGCTTGCATCTGAACTTATCTGCAGCTCCGGCAGCAGAAAGCTGGATAGAGAAGCGCTTAAGACCATAGAAAGTCTTGATTTACCAGCCCTTCCCGACTGGTTCAGGGGAGAGGATCTGACATTTCAGCTGGATCTCAATTCGATTTGAATCAAAAATCAGAGCCGGCTCTGATTCAGCCGGAAATTTTAGAAATTTCCAGTTTTTTTGGAGAAGACGCAAGTAGAGGGGGTGGGTACGGGGCATAAAGGGCATGGGAGTGTGTAGAAAAATTTTTATCAATTTCATCACTGAAATTTGATTCACAGGTTTTTACCGGTGTTTTTCGGGGCATGGTCCTATCGAATAGGAGTATCTGGTTAGTCGCATTTAGGCTTTGGGTGGCTTATGTCTATTTCGTTCATGCAAGAAGTGGTCAAAATATCAGACCGATATTTTGACAGAAAGGATCCTGACTCAATAGACAGACAGGGTCAATTGAACCAGGTCCTGGTTCTGGTTGTAATTTTCCATGCAATCATGGGTATCGCATTTGTAAAAATGGAAGAATACGAGAAAAAACATCCTCGAATCATCAGAGACGTTGATGTAGCTTTCGAGTTTGCAGCCCCACCTCCAGCTCCTGAATTCAGAGTTGGTGAAATTCCCAAACCTATCACACTTACCGAAGGTGAAAACCCGGATTCAGGCTCGGCAGCTGCAGCTAAACCACATGAAGCCGATAAAGTTTCACTTCCGACAATCAAAGCACCAGAAACTCTGCCGGTTCCGACGCCAGAACAAGCAAGACCAGTCGTATCTCATATCAGCACAGTCGCACCACCAGTTGCAGTTACCACAAACAACACTGTAAAAGCTGCACCGGTTCAAGCTCCCAAGACAGCTCCTAAGGCAGCAAGCAAAGTAGCCATAGCTGGCGCAAATTCGAACTCGTCAGCCTCAGGTGCACCGCAGGAAGGCGGTTCTCCCGACGGTAAAGAGGGCGGCACCGGCATGGGCGGTGACGGAGCAGGAGGCGAAGGTACGGGCGACGGCGACCCGGGGACAGGCACCGGCTATGGGAACATTGGAGGCGACATCGCCACGCGGGTACAGGGCGCTGGCAGAGCCACAGGCAACATCGCTCCTTACCGCAAAGACATGCTCTTGCGAATAGCAGGCAACTGGCATCCCAAGAGAAAAAGTGAATCTATGACTGTACAGATTCAAATAGGTAAAGATGGTGCGGTCCTGGCAGTGGAGGTTATCGAGAGCTCCGGTAACCGCAAAGCAGACAGAGAAGCAGTCGCAGCCATAGAAGCAACCGAGTTTGCTCCATTACCGGACTGGTACCGGGGTGAGCAGCTGACCTTTAGAATAGACATGGCAAGAGTAGAGGGGGCGAGACAGTGACATATCAGGCGGCATTAGACGGAGCAGCAGACGAGGATCGAAACAAACCTTCTGCAGTGCAGCAGGTTACAGGCTCTGTCATGGACTTCATCGGCAGCCTGCCCGTGCGACTGATAATAGTATTTGCAATTGCAGGAGCTTTGATTCCTTTTATTGCAGACGTTACCTACCCGATCATCACCGGAGCATCCTACCAGTCAATTTGCAAACAGCTTTCAGATGATGCAAAAAAGAAAGTACCTCCTACATCCAAGATTTTGCAGGCTTTCAATCAATACAATCTAGCCTGGTATTACGTCACAACAGCAGACGGAACCCTGGATCCCGACACCAAAGCCTATGCGCCCGACCTGCCGAAATATGACATCAACTCAGGGCCGATAGAGTGGCGTGAAAAGAAATATTATGAAGCAGTAAATGCCATGGGTGACGGAAAACTCCTGCATGTAGGCTTCTCGCAGGGTAGTTTCATGAGCCAGGCCATGGGGATGGGAAGCGGCATGGCAGCGGCACCCTGTAATATCGGTTACTGCTGGACCATCCTCGGCGGAGTATGCGTTTTTACAATCGCAGCCCTTTACATGTTCGTGAGCAAGCCACTTTCTCTCATAGCAAGAGCCACCGGCTCTTTGCTGCTTGCCAGAGATGCCTACTCTGGTGTGACCGGAGGCGGGCTCGATGTGTCAGGAGCCGTTTCTGAAGTCACAAGAGTAGCAAGTGGACTCAAAGGCATAAGGCGCCAGTATGACGAACTGGTTGCAGCTCGTGTGGCTAAAGACGACGAGCTCAGGCGTGAGCGCAAAGAATTCGAAACACAGAAAAAGAGCCTCTCGAAAGAATACGAAGACCAGCTCAGCCAGACTCAGGCAAAAATCTCGGAACTATACACAAAAGAAGCGGAAGAAGAGTTTATCAATGGACTGGGTAAAGAGCTCGATGCACTTAAGTCAAGCCATCAGGTCTGCCAGCGCATTCTGGAAAAACTCAATGACAAATTCCCTACAAGTATTATGTATGGAGCATTTTTTAAAGCAGATCGCTTCCAGAGGCTCAATCTTGACGCCTGGCTCGGATTTGATGATCGCACTGCTCAAAATATCAAAAAACTTGATCATTCAAGAATTGCCCGGGAAGTATTTGCCACAAACAAACACGTAACTCTCGGCATGGAAGGGATAAAAGACTACGGTCTCACCCAGCTTGCCCAGGCTCACAGCATCCGTACCGCGGTTTATCTGCCGATTGCGTTCCAGGGCAGAAACCTTGGTGTGGTTGCAGTTTATTTCAATACAGAGGGTCAAACGGTTCAGGACCGCTTGCGTGTTCTGAGAAACGTTGTGGAACTGGCTTCACGTGTCTTACACCAGAACATCCAGTACGAAGAAGAACAGGAAGCTGCACGTACAGACCCGCTTACCGGTTTGCGCAACAAAAAGTTCTTTTACGAAATTATGCCGCAAGTCATGGACAGAGCAGCAGTTAATCCGGAACAAAACCCGGTTTCACTTGTAATCATGGACGGCGATCACTTCAAGTCGATTAATGATACCTATGGGCACCAGATCGGCGACCAGATGCTGCAAGAATTATCCAAAATAGTGAAAACCTGTGTGAGGACCACGGATTCATTGGAGAAACTTGCAGCTCCAGGAGACTATTTGATACGCTACGGCGGTGAGGAATTCATCATTGTAATGGAAAACACCGACGCCAAGCGGGCCATGTCGATCGCTGAGCGAGTAAGGCAGGCAATTGAAGCCAAGAGCGACTGGCCGGCAGGTATTGCCAAATGGACAGTTTCCCTGGGGGTTGCGACTTTCCCGATCGACGGCAAGACCACCGATGACCTCTTAAACAAAGCAGACACAGCTCTCTACTATGTAAAAGAGGTTCTTGATCGAAACAAGTGCATACACTCGCAACAGGTGCCGAAAAGCTACAAATCGTCAAAATCTGCATCGGCAGTCTCAGGCGAACTTGGTGTCTTCGACCCTGCAGCTTTGTTGCAATCACTTGCAACAGCACAAAAGACAGGTGTGCTTACCGTTCAGGCACCTGATGGCAGACAACTCTGGCTGCTTTTCGAATCCGGCAAGCCAATACAGGCACGCATGGGTAAATTCGCGGGAGCTCCAGCAATTGTAGAGTTTGTATCGACATTCGAGGAAGGAAATTTCAACTTCCAGGAAAAATCGATGAGCGGCAAAGAAACAATGACCAAACTGCCAAGGCTCGACGAAAACTTCAATATCGCAAAGAGCCTCGAACGAATACTTATGGATGGCGCCCTGGCCCAGGACAACTACAACTCAGCCAAGAAGATAATTCCGACCCTGAATATGTTGATCCGGCCTGTGGCACCCGTGGAGTTCGCGGCCCGCTGGCAGCAACTCGGACAGATTCCAGAGCCTCCAATGCCGGAGGAGTTCAATGTCATGTCCGACATTGTGCAAAGAGCCGATGGCAATACAACCCTCCACAATATATTCAGAGCAATGGAAGGCGTACCGACCAATTTACTCTGGAGAGGAGCAAGCTTGCTGATTCAGCATGGCCTGGTGCAAACCAAGGTCATGGCCTAGGGTCTATTTTAAGCGCTCCGTTCGGCGCCTTCGGCGCCTCACTCCGCGCGTTTATACGCTTCGCTTCGCAATGCTC
>CAZTQO010000007.1:99708-170254 GCA_964615655.1 uncultured Candidatus Obscuribacterales bacterium
CTCGCATCGCTTCGCTTCGCTGTCGACCCCAGGGCGCCTTCGGCGCCTCACTCCGCGCGTTTATACGCTTCGCTTCGCAATGCTCCTCGCATCGCTTCGCTTCGCTGTCGACCCCAGGGCGCCTTCGGCGCCTCACTCCGGTCCCTAAGCTATGGGCGGCTGTGAATGATAGGTGCGATCAAGATATTTTTGCAGGATAACGGCAGCTGCCTGCTTATCAATCAGATCCTTGTTGTGCCCGGTTTTTACGCCTAGTACGGTTAGAGTGTGAATGGCTGTAAAAGTCGACAGGCGTTCATCTTCATAAATCACTGGCAGTCCTGTTGCCCTTGCCAGTTTTCTCCCGAATCGTTGAACCTTTTGCGCCTGTTCGCCCAGTGTGCCGTCCATATTTGCAGGCAATCCAACAATTATTTCGACTACACTGTGCCTTTTGGCAATATCAGTAATTGCCCTGAGATCATTTTGAATATTGCTTCTGTGTAAAGTTTCAAGACCAGCAGCAGTCAGACCTAGTTGATCCGAAATGGCAATGCCAATTCGTTTATCGCCAACGTCAAGTCCAAGGCAGCGGGGTCTTTGTTTCATAGAAAACTGATTAAAGAGAGAGCCCCTAATGATACTATTTTTCCTCAAAAGCCGCTCCATTTGAAAAGCTACTCGTCAAGTGAATAATACGATGGACTAGTTCCGACACGGCTGCAAAGGTCAATTCAGGAGATATACTATGAAACTTTTTCTGGTTCGCCATGGCATTGCAGTAGACGGACTAAGCCAGGAAATCAAAACAGATGCTCAACGCCCACTGACACATGAAGGAATTGAAGAGTCGGAGCTGGTAGCTCGTGGCATCAAACGGGCAGGTTCAAAAATTGAACACTTAATATCAAGCCCTCTTGTAAGAGCGCGACAGACCGCTGAGATTTTTGCTGACACATTTAAGATTGAGCGTTCTCAGATCGAAATCAGCCAAACGCTGGCACCAGGCGGTGACCATACGGAGCTCTACAAACTCTTGAAAGGGAAGAAAGCTGATTCGCTGGCGCTTTTTGGGCACGAGCCCGATATGAGCGAGCTTGCCCAGAATCTGCTCGGAGCAGAGTTTCAAATTCCTTTCAAAAAAGCCGGCGTCTGCCGGATAGATGTATTCGAAATGCCGCCGGTTTCGGCAGGAACTCTGAAATGGTTTTTGACTCCTAAACTGGCCCGTTTGATTGCCAGATAAGTAGTTATCGAAGCTGCACGCGTCTATTGATAACGCTGGCCGGCAAAGTCAATGTAACCGCCTTCGTGTCTGGGCGTATCACTTCTATGGGTCCAGTGTACGACTCCGCCTTTTTGATTCCAGATATATTCACCTTTAATCGTAAGTATATCCCCTGCACGTATCGGTACTCTGGGAGCATATTTGGTGTCATGGGCAACTTTTACTGTGCTGCCGTTATCTAGCTGAAGCAAAAATTGCTGGTGTGGCAAGCCTCTTGTGTCATCGGCAAGCAGCCTCTTTACCCTGGCTGAAAACAAGACTTCTACTTTTTTTGCTCTCTGGCTTTGCGCTTGCAGCACCTGCTCCTGCGAAAAGAGTTGGCCGGGCGTTTCATCTGCGACCTGATAATTTGTTGCCTGGCTGCTGTCAGGCAACACGGCAGTTGAGTCGGCTGTACTCTGCTTGCTGCAAGCATGCAGGCAAAGTGCCGGAGCGATGACTAAAAAGAAAAGCAAAATGAGCTTTGCTGCAAGCGAGCTTGCTATGTTCTGATAGCAATAAAGATATTTGAACTCGAGATCCTTACATTTCATGGCATTTCCAGAATATATAAACTGCTTGCTGATTATATCCATTCAGGGTTCCGAACGCAAAAAGCAGCTCTAGCCGGTCTTCTGTGGTATATAAAAGGAGAGCAGATCGCAAAGGGTGCTTAGAAACAGGATGTCCTCGATTTATATTACTCAAGATGTGGTTGAAATGTCCGAATTGCCAATGGCTCCTCAGTCCGACTGGCGCACCCTGGCAATTTCCAAGCTCCAGCGTTACGGCGTGCGTGTTGTCAATCCGATTGACTGGATTCCCAGTGACTCAAGCGAACTTAACGACGTAGAAAAACGAGTTCGCCGGGCACTTGATTTAATCGACCAGTGCGATGCCCTGCTGGCAAATCTGCACAATTCCAACTACGGCACCCCAATGGAGATTTTTTACGCGCATCGTCGTGGAAAGAAGGTAACAGTTGTCGGACATTCTCCTTACAGCCCCTGGGTCCTAACTCACTCTCAGGCACGTTTTGAAGATCTCGGTCATGCCCTTGATTTTTTGATTGAAGAAAGCCTGCAGACGGACGTACTGAACTGGGCACTTCAGTACGAAGCAGGACTTTCAAACCGTTACGAGCAGTATCCGCCTTCCGGCGAGCAAGACTTTCAGTTTTTCGGCGGTGACCTGCCGGTTCTGGTGCTTGCACCGCATGCAAGTGCTTACTTCAGAGAAGGCGAGTTTCTTGAGCCGGACTTTTTCACCGGGGCAATGGCAAGCAGCCTGCACAGGCTTTCTCGCTGTCACGCTGCCGTAAGTACATATTGCTCGGCTGCTGATCCATGCTTTTACCTGCAAACCCCATTTGTAAGATCAACGGCTGACATAATCAAATCCGGGCAAATAGGACTGGTTTTAATTTTGCTTGGCTTGAACTGGCACGAATCATCTGCCTTTGTAATTGAAAATATGGGGCCGGAGCAGGCTGACTCCCAGGAACTTTCAAACAGGCTGCGCATGAAACTTGCACCAATAGACCAGGTGCAAGAACGCGAAGCAGAACAGGATGTGCGTACACTTATGAAGTTTATTTCTCAAACGATGTCAGTGCCTGCATTGTGCTTGAGAGTTCACCGGCGCTTCAGAATGCCGCGTTTGCAGCCTGAATCCTTCATGCATCTCAACGACGCAGTAAGCCGTTTTATAAGCGAAACCGGCAAAGAGCTCTTGCGGAGCGCCAGCTAATGACTGACGAGCTTATAGGCTTTGTTACTTGTCCTAAAAGCAAAGGGCAAGAACTCGCTTTTATGGTAGTCGATGAGCAGCTGGCCGCCTGCGTCAACATCATTCAATCAATAAGATCGATATATAAGTGGAAAGGAAAAATTGAGAATGAAGAGGAAGAGCTGCTTGTAGTAAAAACAAACAAAGAAAAGTGGCCTGAATTTGAAAGGAGGATGAAGGAGATTCATCCTTATGATCTTCCAGAAATCATCTGTTTTAGGATAGAAGATGGATACAAACCATATTTGGACTGGTTAAAATCTAACTTGCAGTAATTTGTTCTTTTATTGGTTAGAAAGTGTTTGACAAAGAAACTATTATCCATATTTTCTGGGAGCGGGTGGATCAAAGCCCTGAACGTCCAGCCATTTTGATGAAAAAAAATCCGGACGCCCCTTACCAGACACTTAGCTGGAAAGAAAGCGGCAGCATAGTCGAGCAAACAGCCGCGGCACTTATAGAACTGGGAATAAACGCCGGTGAGAAAGTGGCGATTTCATCAGCCAGCTCTCCCTACTGGACCTGGAGTGATATTGCAATTCTTTCCTCCCAAGCTGTCACCGTACCTATCTACCCTTCACTCAATGCCAGGGAAATGGCTTATGTTCTTGAGCACAGCGAAGCAAAAGCAATATTTCTTGAAAGTGCAAGACAGATGAAAAAGCTGAAAAGTCTGAGCCAGCTACCTGAAGACCTTGCCTTTATTGTCCTCTTCGAAGGCGAATGGCTTGAAGACTTCAAAATTCCGGTTTACAGCTGGAAAGAGTTTCTGGCTCTGGGAGCCAGAAAGCTCAGCACCGATGCAAAATGCGTAAGAGCACGAGTTGCAAATCTGGATCAAAATGAACTTGCAACAATTGTCTATACATCAGGTACCACCGGCGTTCCGAAAGGTGCGATGATTTCGCACCTGAACATTTACTTCGTTTGCAAAACACTGAGTGCAAACGTCGGATTCAGTTCGGATGATCTGGCTCTTTCATTCTTGCCGCTATCTCATATATTTGAGCGTGTGGGCGGGCAATTTCTGGCAATTTATGAGGGCATTCCGCTTGCGTATGCAGTTTCGATGGAATCTGTCGCAGAAAACATTACGGAAGTAAAACCTACAATCATGAATGCCGTGCCTCGATTTTACGAAAAGGCATACAACAAAATTCAAAATCAAATCAGGCTTTTGCCGACGCCGCAGCAGTACTTTGCCCGCTGGGCCCTTGCCCTGGGCAGACGCGCACTGAAAGCCGAAGAAGAGAGCGCCAACAGCAAAAAAGAAATGGTCAGAAAGATATACCGCACTGAGTTGCGCATTGCAGACCGCTTTGTTTTTCGCAAAATCCGCTCAAGATTCGGCGGGCGTCTGCGCTTTTTAGTATCAGGGGCTGCTCCGCTTTCAGGCGAAGTTCATCAATTTTTCGAATCAATAGGCATTCCGATTCTTGAGGGTTATGGTCTTACAGAGACAACGGCGCCGGTTGCATGCAACCGCCCGATAAGCAACAGGAGAGGAACAGTAGGCAAGCCTTTGCCCGGTCTGGAAGTGCGTATAGCCGAGGACGGCGAAATTCTAGTTAAAGGACCCAGCATTTTTTCTGGTTATTACAAAAATGAGGAAGCAAGTAAAGCTGCGTTTTCAGACGGCTGGTTTCTAACAGGCGACATCGGAGAAATAGACAGCCAGGGTTATCTGAGAATCAAAGACCGGAAGAAGGACATTATCATTACTGCCGGCGGCAAACATGTGGCTCCACAGGTTCTGGAAAACATGCTTGCCGGCCAGGGTTTAATCAGCAGAATTCTTGTATACGGCGACCGCCGCAAATACATAGTAGCTCTGGTTACATTAAATGCTGAGGAACTGCGCTCGTTTGCAAAAAAGAACTCGATAAGCTTCAGTACCCTTGAAGAACTTTCCCAGCACCCAAAAGTAATTGAGTCGGTTCAACTTGAAGTGAACAGAGCAAATGCCCGTCTGGCAAGCTTCGAACAGATCAAGCATTTCATAGTGCTTGAAAATGACTTCAGCATCGAAAACGATGAGCTGACACCTACATTAAAAGTTAAACGTAAGTTTGTAAGCCAGAAATACAAAGAGCTCCTGGATAGCTTATACGATAAAGAAGACATACAGGTTGAAAGCTCCGTCTAACAAGCGTTTCCAACGACCACTTTCTGGCAGCTTCCGGGTTTTAGCTTTCCTGCCTAAATAAAGCTTGCGTCTCAGTGGTTTAAATACGAAGAAACTTGCCAGAACTCGTGCTTATAAGGCATAAAAGAGATATATAAATGGTTAAAATCGCTTTACATTCGCTTGGCAACTCGCTATTATATAGGCACTATTTCAACTGGGCTCACTTTCACAAGGAAAGTCCGATTCTTACTAGCATATCCGTTGTCTATCCAGCCCTTGAGGGTTTTTGCAATGTTTGATCAGTTTACTAGAGGCTTCCGGATGATTTGGGCCAGCATCAAGATGGGCTGGCAGGACAAACGCCTACTGATTCCGTCGATTCTTACCGTTTTTACAAATATGCTTTTCGGCTTTATTTTCTTCCTGGACGGAATCAAGCATATGGGCGACCAGGCTGGAAAGGTCGGTGGTTTGATGGGTGGCGGCGCTGGAGGTCATGGAGCAGCCAACCATGCCGGACAGATGCTCTCATCGCCTTCAAACGGTTTGCTGCCCGGAATGAGCGCCTCGCCGGGTAACTTCATAGGCGTAAACTCTGTTACTGACACGAGCGGATTCAATTTCAACTGGGAAACATTTTTCAGCACCGACAACATGATTATCGTTGTTTCTCTGATGTCGATCTGGTGGCTGACTAACCGTTTTCTTGAAGGTGTTACCACGGCAATGGTTTACAGCCACCTTACCGAAGGCAAAGGCTCAGGCAAATTTTCGAATGCCTGTTCTGCTGTGTTCCAGAGCCTTCCGGCTATCGTGATGCTCGGAATTGCTACTTTCATAGCAAAAAAGATCGCCAGTTTCCTGAGAAACAAAAGCCATTCAGGAATGCTCGGAATGGGCTTCAATTTCCTGGCAGGAATTGTTGAAGTGTTCTGGACTCTGGCCGGTCACCTGATTTTACCGGCAATTGTTATTGAAGGTTGCTCCTTCTTCGGCGGTCTCAAGCGCGCAGACAAGATTGCCCAGGGCAGCTTGCTTGCTATCGGCGTCGGTGAAGTCGGAGTCGATTTGATTTGCCGTTTAACCACTTACGGTCTCTGGTCACTTGGCGGAGCGGGTGCTGCCGCAGCATTTTATGCCAAAGCCCTGTTCAGCCCACCGGTTCTGATTTCAGGTCTGATGTGGGGTTGCGCCCTGATTATGGTCACAGCCATATCCATTTATATAAGATCGGCCTTTTACACCTGCCTTTATGTCTGGGCAATTGAAATCGAAGATCTGGAAGAAACAGAACGAGCCAAAGTCAAAGCTCCAGGACCGCTGGCAGTGGCACTTGCCTGAATTCAGTCGAGATTGGCTAAGTCGAAGATTGTCGAAGTTCCCAGTAATAAGCGGAACAACGCATCTGAACTGTGGAATTCTACATTGACCCTCTAAAAGCATGGCATTCATCCCTTGACAGCCGCCGGGCTGGGCACAGGGCTGGCTTTTTCAAAGATGTGCAGTTTTTCATGATCGTATTTTTACCATAGCTACAAGAGCAGGCTCTTAATAATATTAAACCTGGGTGTGCGTGTCACAACGGGAGCCTCAGACTATGCACCAGTTTATAAAACCAAATACAAAACGGACAGAAGGCGGTTTTCTCCATGGTCTTCGTCGATTAGTCCAGGAGCTGTGGTCATCCATAAGCAAGGCCGAACCGGTTTTGCTCGACAACAGGCAAACAAAAGCTAAACGCTGGAGCGCATCAACACTCACAAAGGCGCCAGGACGGCTGAAACCCGTTTCGCATCTTCAGCAAGCCCGAGCAAAAAAGGCAAAAGAAGGTGAGAACTCGGGACTGGAACTTAAAAGATCCGAACTCGAAGACATGGTTAGAGACGGTATCTGTCTGGACGGAACCTATCTCGCTTTTGCAGACCTTTCATATGCTTTTCTTTCAAACGGTCGTTTTCGCGGGTCAAACCTTGCCGGAGCGAATCTCGCCCGTGCAATAGTAATCGGCGGCAACTTCATGGATGCAAATCTGAGAAACGCCTGCCTTGTTTCTGCGGATCTCAGACATTGCAATTTCCACTATGCTGACCTCTCCGGAGCTAACATGCGCGGAGCAAATCTTTCAGGCGCGGACCTATCAGGCGCCAATCTTTTTGGTGCAGACCTCTTTGGTGCAAACCTCGAAGGGGCACTACTTGCAGGAAGCAATTGGAATCCTCCCGGAATTTAGATTGACTCTGGTTCCGGTTACAGAAATTCAGCGAAGGTTTCAGGAACAAAAGAACTAAATGCGAGTCTTGCCTGAAACACAGACAAAACAATTCTTCAAGAAGCTTTCCCTTTACAAGCTGATTAGTTGCGTATAATCCCCACGGAACTTATTAAAGGATAAGAAATATCGCTTTGCAAGCGCGAAATTGAGGTTTATACTTGCATCATGATGAACAAGAAACAAATATCAGCATTCATATCACTGGCAAGCCTTTTTCTTGCCCTGCAATCGGTTTCGGCTAAAGAGCCTGACACAAGAGAACTTGTTGGACTTATGGGCAGCCAGCCTGCAGCACAGGTTGTGGTCAATGATGCCGCAATGAAAAAAGCCATCGAAGCATTGATCAAACAGCAGGAAAAGAAGATTGAGATCAAAAAGAAGTTTCCAGAAAAACTTGATAACCCACTCGGACAGAAGCATGCACCGATAAATACAGACAAAGTTCTGATTCTCGGTGATGCGGTTCCAATGTAATCTCAACTGCTAATCGCGGCAATCATTTTATAAGCGTCAGTATCCACTCGATATCGGATACTCCAGTCGACTAGCTATGGATACCCACTTGCCATCGGATACTCTAAGCGTCAATACTTGCTCAGGCTCGCATCGATTTCGTCGCTCCAGGCATGAATTCCGCCTGTCAGATTCTTTACGGAGCTGAAGCCTGCTTCCAGCAGAAATTCGGTGGCAATTTGGCTGCGTCGCCCGGTTCTGCAGTAAACAACCAGCGTCTGCTCCTTAAACTTCTCAAGATCATCCATATGAAATCTCAACTCTGCAAGCGGTATATGCAGGGTATAGTCAAGCTTGCATATCCCCAACTCATGGGGTTCACGCACATCAAGCAAAACTAGCGCCTGCCCTTCATCCATTGCTTTTTTCAACTCAATACAGCTGAGCTGCGGAATTGCATCTTGAGAAGTCATTGGTCCTCCTGGATCGCTTAACAGATTATATAATCTGATGGTTGCTCGACAGTTGATTGAATTGAATTGGATTGAAAGTCAGGAGTTTGAATCGTGGCTAGTCTAAAAAGCTTGGAACAAGCGCTAAAGGATATTCTCAGTGATGACCACAAAGTCTCCAAATATGATGCACAGGCAATCAAAGAATTGATTCTGGCCGATGGAAAAGTAAGCAAAGAAGAGCAGCTTTTTCTCGAAAGAGCTTTGAAAGACAATCTTTTTGATGAAAAAGCATATGAAATGCTTTCCCAGCTCTTACTCAGAACTGGTCTCTAAAGCCAGCGCCTCATTCCCATAGAAGTCTTTGCGCAAGACTTGCACCCAGGCCAAAATAACGATTTAGAAGCTCCGGCTTTGTTTCGGTTGCAACAATAAACCCAGGACTCACATATTTGTTCCAGGCTGATTGAAAAGCTTCTCTTCCTTTTTCCGATCTGGCTAGCATTGACGGAACCGGGTAATAAGCTGCAATCTGCGGTTCTGCGCGTCCTTTCAAATATGCTTGAAAAAAACGATCTTCGCTGTACTCTTCCTGATTGCTTGTTAGAACTGCAGTTTTCTTTTCAGGATTTTCCGACCCGGACTCAGGTGCTTCGCCAGGCTCGTAATCTTGCTCCTGGCCCTTGCCTTGCTTCTCAGTTGAAGTTGAAGTTGAAGCTGAAGTTGAAGCTTCGCCAGGAAGTTCTTTTGCTTTTCCTTTTCTTGCTTGCGGAAAGCTATACTCATATTTTGGTATTAAATATGGTTGCTTGCGCATTGGTTCCATGAGTTCTCTAAAAGACTTCACAAAATACTGAGATTGCTCATAATCAACATCATCAAGAAAGATTCTGTAGCTGCCGTCCGAGCGAACGCTTATTTTAATGGAGTCTTTTTGAACATGCCTGGCAATAAATTTTGTTTGCTGCAAAGCTGAAAGCACAGCTCTGGCCATATCAAAGAGTGAGGACTCCTGGCTGTTCGGTCTGCAGATCTGCTTTTGCAATCGTTCATAAACAACCTGATAACGTCTTCGGGCCAGCGGCAAAAATACAAGAATCGGTATAAGAGAAAAAGCAGCCGGCATCAGCATAGTGCTTGTGAGCAAATAAGCAAAGAATGAGCAAATTGCAGTAATAGCACCATATTCAAGCCAGACTCCGGCTAAATTTGCACGCAGCATTCTGGCATGCTGCTTGTAGGGAAGATCTTGCCTGATATGAGGCGGCGTCAAATTCAGTTTGCGTACTCTGCCAATTTCAATGCAACCGAGAGTCTTGTTCTCATAAGGCTGTCCGACTTTCCAGAGATCATAAATACCTTCTCGGGCAAGTGCCCTCAATTTCATTTCTTGATTAAGATCGTCAAGATTGGCAAAAATTTCTGCAGGACTAAGCTCAGAAAGTGATGCATGCACATGTCCAACACCGCACTCTATTTGCCCGTCATCTGAAATGCCAAAATAACCGGCATGTTTTCTTGCAAATCTTCGGTAGTCATTCAGACCTTTTTCCAGATGCGGAGCAATGCAGACAACGTCCCAGTTGTTAGCGACTTTTCTTTCACCTAACGGATCCTGGGTATTGAGCCTTATAGACCGACCTCGCAGTTGTTTAACTGACACCGGCGTCGTGGTTGTGGTCAGATCAATGAGCGTATTCAAAGACTGGCAATCCCAGCCCTCACCGAAGATACCTCTGGTGCCGATAAACACTTTGCTGATGCCGCGTTCGAGAGCTCTGGTTACAAGCCCCACATAAAGCCTTGGCTGCCACGCTGACGAAGAAGACCGCAACTGGCTGAACAGCTCGCCTTCCAGCTCAATCAATTCAAGCTTGACTTCGTCATATGATTCTTCTTCCAGCATTTCTTCGATTGCATCCTTCATCTGAGCTGCAATGCGATTATCAATATAAACAAGCGAGCCTGTCACCAGACAGGGATTAACAAACTGAGAAAGCTCATTTGCTAGAAGCTCCCTCATAACCTGAATCGCACCCCCTGATTCTTCGGTCAAAACCGCTTTTGTTTGCTTGTTTGCAGTTGCAGACATTCGTTCAAAATCAGTTACAACAACGGCTCGCAACCTGTCTTCCAGATTGCGGCTTTCAACAGCCAGGATTTCGCAAACAGCTTTTGCTTTATTCCGGCTGAAAGCAAGGACTCGATCTACAGGCGAAGCTTGCTTGCGGAATCCCCTTTCGGTCAACCCAAATCCAAGTTTGCTTGCTGACAATCTGATACGCTCATAGAGCTCGTGATTTTCCGGCGAAGCGCTCAGTTTCAGATAATTGAGCGAAAAGTCCTGCAAAAGACAGATCCAGTCTTCAATAAAAGGCGACTGCATAAAAAATTCCGAAAAATCAAGCTCGTTCGGAAGCGGCAGGCTGTATTTGTAAAGGAAGCGCACAAGCGCGCAGGAAAGATCCGGGTTCAGATTTGAAAACTCAGCCCAGCCGCTTTTGCTTGCAGCATCGACCTTTTCAATCACCCAGGCCCGAAGCAGCGAGTTCTCGCTTTCAGCCAGATCGATTATCAGCTCCTGAAATGCAGCATGCTGCTCAGCAAGAAAATTTTCCTCTTCGATAGTCGGAAAAGTGAAATAAACCAGATCTTGAAAGGGGGCCAGACCGCCTTCCTTAACAAGGGCCTGGGTAGGCACCTGATAATCGATTTCGCCTACAAGCGATAGATATCTGTTTGCCTGGCTCTGAGTTTTGCCTTCGGGCGGCGTGCCTGTCAAGCCAATAACTATAGGGTCTTCCAGCATTTTCACAATCTTGATCATGATTGCAGCCCAGTAGTCTGTGAGATGGTGACATTCGTCGAAAATCACAGTTTTGAATTTCTGCCTCCTCAGCGCCTGCACCAGTGTGAGCGCGTTTGGATGCAATACCTCTTTCAATTCAAGCAGTTCGGTAAGCTTGCGCCTGAGCCGGCTTGTATGTCTTGAGATCTCTTTCTCATAAGCCTTCGGGTTATTCTGTAAAATCTCAATGATACGGAACTCAGCATCACCCTTTGAAATCCCGGTGCTGGCAAGCTCTTCGACCCAGTCTTTATGAGCAAGTTTTTCAAGATATTCGATTTCTCTGCCGGGAGTAGACAGCACCTGATAGGTAAGCACTGTAATCGGTTTCAGGGGTTTGCTTTCATGAGTTCCGAGCAGGTCTTCGCAAGCAAATTCTTCCTGCTCTACCGGCATAAAAAGCTTGAGTTTTTCGGCCCATTGCGCCTGAATAGTCGTTGTTGGCGAAATAATCAGAGTGTTTTCTTTAAGCAGGCTTGCAAGCTGCAGTCCGATAATAGTTTTCCCCGCGCCGGGCGGAGCGACTATATGCAGCTCGCGCTCTCCTTTTTCGAGCTTCAGTTTAATAAGCTCAAGTATTTCCTGCTGATATCGCCTTAGCGGAAATCTGAAAGCCAGGCCTTCAAGTGGACTGTTTTCATTTTCTCTTGAATTTTCACCCATTTTATATTGACCGGCATTCCCGGTTAAAAAACCTGGTCTGAATTGAAATCCAAGCAATCTTCGCCAAACTTTCCAGTGCTTTTTTGGAAGCAGATTCAACTAGTCAAGCTTTATTTTCCAGCCATATTCAAGAAGATAAATTAAATAGCTTCACAAGGCAAATGTTTTCCATTCTAAATTAATGCTTCCAAATCGGAACTTCTTCACGAGTTCAACACCAAATGGGAATAAGATTATATGTGTAGCAATGGAGAACTTGAAATGTTGGGTACAAAGAAAGCTCTTGTATTATGCTCAACCCTATTGTGGATTTCAGCCCCTGCAATGGCTGAGCCATTCATAGATGACCGCGCTGGCGTATCTGACGAGTATTTCCAGAACTCTTTCGACTCCTTCGCCACATCGCTGGACAATGCTGGCAGCAGAATGAGACGGGATTACGATTACAGTCAACTATCGGACGCTCACCGCAATCTGGTAAACCAGCAAGCCACGCAAACGGATACCTGGAAAACTTCTCAAGACGCATTTAAGAACTCCGAAACACAAATGGTGCTTTCAGGTGGTTCTTATAACAGCAACGGCTCCTACGGTTATTTCACCGGCATGGGAGTAGGCGGTGGCATGGGCATGGGTGGTGGGGCCGGTAACAGCTCCTATAACATGACCCCGGACACCTGGGGCGCCGGCGGCGGTTCGGGATACTTCTCTAGTCCAAGTCGATATAGGGGCAAGTATTACGGCGGCTCATCGAGCGTAAACAGCGACTAAAAGAGCAAAACTAGAAATCGAGCAGTTCAGCAAGCTGGGCTGCTCTTTTCAAAGAGAGCAAGAGGCAAGATTAAGTTAGAAACCTGGCGCAGAACTGCTTTGCTTCTGTGGCGGGCTGCCATGAATCGATCTATGCTGTTCATGTTAAGAAGCTATCGGGAGGGGCTGCGATGAGAGTAATTATCCTTCTGGCAACGGCTGCTTCAATCGGATTCCTGATCCCGGCAGCCGGCGCAGATCCATTCATTCAGGACATAATTCCCGATTCTCACAAGTTCCACCAGCGCTCCAACGATTTCAGCCAATCTTTGAGCGAAGCTGCAGACCGTATGAGAGCAGATTACCACGCAAGCTCTCTTGATCGTGCCCGCACTCACCGGGCCCACGATCAGTCCATTCAGGACGATACTCAGAAGACCTCGCAGGAAGCTTTCGAAGCTTCGCAGCTTTATAGGCGAAACTCATCCGGTAATCAGTACGCAAATCCAGCAAGCGGCAACGGTGGTTTTGTATTCAGCCCTTACGGCATCGGCGGCATCGGTATAAGCGGCTTCGGAAACAACGCTGCCGGCACGAAGTCCGGAGGTTTTGACGGCTCCGGAATCAATGGTTTCGGGATAAAAGGCTCAGGCATTAATGGTTTTGGAATTGGAAACAACAACATCGATAAGCAGAGCCTCAGATCAGACGACAACAGCCTTTTCAAATCAAACAGCAATCAGTTTGAATCAGAGCTGAACAATTTTCAGCACGCAGAAGGCGAAAAAAGCAAAGACCTCTTCGGTGATGATTACTTCAGCCACTGAGCTTGCTGCTTGAACCTGACTTTGCCAGTGACTTTCAGACTCTAGATCTGGCTGTCAGACATGGCTTTCAGACTGACGATGAAGGGCAGATGTCTTTTAGAGGGCATTGCGGACAATCAGGATTTCTTGCGTAACAGAGCCGGCGTCCATGCCAGATCAAAGTAATGGAATATTTGCTCCAATCTGATTCAGGAAAGAGCTTCTGGAGATCCAGTTCAATCTTGTATGGATCCGTCTCTTTTGTTAGCCCCAGGCGGGCCGAAAGACGTTGCACATGCGTGTCCACTGTCCAGCCCGGTATTTTGTGCACAACTCCCAGCACTACATTAGCTGTTTTTCGCCCGACCCCGGGCAGTGTCACCAGATCTTCCAGATTATCAGGAACCTTGCCGGCAAAGTTTTTTAGGATTGCAGTCGCGCAGGCCTGTATTGCTTTTGCCTTGTTGTTGTAATAGCCGGTTGCTTTGATTATCTCTTTTACCTCATCAGGATTTGCAGAGCTCAAAGACCTGGCATCCGGAAATTTTTTGAATAAATTCGGAGTTACTTTGTTTACCTGAACGTCCGTAGTTTGAGCAGACAGAATCACCGAAGTAAGAAGTTCAAAATCATTCTTGTAGGTGAGTTCGCAGTCTGCATCGGGATAAAGCTGGCAGAGACGCTTCATCATCTCTTTTGCAGTTTCTTTCGATACCAGTGCGGCCGTTTTGCTCTTTTTCTCAGGAGCATCTTTTTCTCCGGCTTTTTTTACTGCAGCTTTTTTCACTGCCGCTGTTTTCACTGCCGCTGTTTTCACTGCAGTTTTCCTTACTGCAGTTTTTTTCTCAGCAGCATGGCTCACTTTTGCCGCGCCTGCTTTTTTTGCTTTTTTCTCAGCACTCATCAAATTTCTCCCGCCTCAAACACAATACGCGCACCTTGTTTAGAGCTTTCTGCCAGACGAAAATCTATTGGAGGAAGCGCTTCTGCAAGTATGTCTTCGCTCCCATAAACAAAGCCTATTTCATCGTCTTTAAGAACCTGCCTCCTTATGTGGTGCCCAAGTTCGCGCCCTGAAATTACTGCAAAAAGAGTGGGACCGCTGCCGGTCATGTGGCAAGACCAGGCACCGAGCGCAAGCAGTTCCTTTTGCAAATCACGCAGTTGCGGGTGCTCGCGAAAAACCATCTCCTGAAAAACATTTCCAAAGCCTGAAATGGTTTTCTCGATGTCCATTTCTGCAAGCCCGCTAATAACTGCCTGAATATCCACTTTGTCCACCGGACCATTGTAAGTATCAAAGCTCTTATATGCCCACTCTGTAGCAAGCGAGAGTTTGCGCGGCTTAACAACACAGTAAGTAAGAGTAAGCTGGTTATCGACTTCTTCAAGAATTTCACCGCGCCCCCGACCGATGCAGGTGCCGCCCCTTAAACAAAACGCCACATCCGAGCCAATTTTAGAAGCAAGCGTTTCAATATCAACAGGTGAAAGTGCATCTCCAAAAGCTCTGTTCAATGCCACAAGCATGCCGGCTGCATTGGCGCTGCCACCGGCAAGCCCGGCAGCAATAGGGATTCTTTTGTCCAGAATCACATCGACTGCATAAGCCGAATAAGGACGCAAACGCTCAAAAAATGCCCGGGAGGCTTTTGCAAGCAAATTGTTTTGATCAAGCGGCAGTAGTTTTTTTAAGGCCGGATTTGTGAGGCTTATAGAAAACGAGTCTGAATCAGCCTTTTTGAGATTCACCTGGATTTCGTCTTCCAGATTGATTGATTGAAAGAGGGTTTCAATATCGTGAAAGCCGTCATCACGAGCGCCCAGAATCTCAAAGGTCAGATTTAGTTTAGCCGGAGTGCGAACTTTTATAGTTTGCATTTTTAACTGCTTTCTGAATCCTGTATGCTTTCTGAATCCTGCCTGCCGGCCCTTTGCAATTCCAAGAGATCAGTAAGCATAGCAAATTGCTTCAATGAGAACTGCTCGGCCCGCGCAGCTGGATCAAATTGTAGCTTTTGGAATGCTTGCTTAAGTTCTTCATGACTGAAACCTAGCGATAAAAGCGCATTAGGAAGCACTTTACGCCTCTGGGCAAATCCGGCTTTAATAACCCGCCTGAGAAGCTTATGATTTTTGCAATTACAGTTTTCATTTCTTTCAGCTTTGCTTAAAGGGGTCATTTTCAAAACCGCCGACTCGACTTTGGGTGCAGGGTAAAAGTCGTTTGGAGGAAGCTCGAGTATGATTTCAGCAGAGCAATAATAAGAAATCAAAAGACTGAGCTGAGCATAGTCTCTGGAGGCAGGTCTTGCGACCATGCGTTTTGCCACTTCTTTTTGAACCGTAAGCACGATGCATTCAATACGATCCAGATAAGGTGCCGGTTCACCGATTTCACCAAGTAAATATGCAAGTATCAGCCCGGTTATTTGATAAGGCAGGTTGCCAACCACCTTGATTTTTCGGGCATCAGCCTCCATGCCTGCTTTTGGCTCCCAGAGCTTCTCAGTCCCCTGCTTGAAGCGTCCGGAAGCTATATCATAAGCAAGAATGTCTCCGTGTTTTATGGAAAGATTCTCGAGCTTGAGAGATTTGAGATAAGCAACACTTTCCCGATCAAGATCAACTGCAGTTACATGTTTTGCTTGCTTGCAGAGCAATCGAGTCAGAAAGCCGATTCCGGGACCGATTTCCAGAATTTCGTCATCCGGGCCGATTTCAAGACTGTCCACTATTTCTTGAAGAACCCGGGCATTCACAAGAAAGTGCTGCCCCAGTTGTTTTTTTGTTTGAAAATCTCTGGCCAGCTTTAAGAGTCTGGCTGAGCCCGGTTCTGCTCCTGTCACTGTTTGCTGGTCTCGACAGGTTTTGATGGGCCGTTCTTGCCGTTTTCTGCACCGCTTAAACCAGCGTGTCCATTCTTTTCGTTCTCTTCTTCTGCCCCACTCACGGCTTTCTTTATAAGCCTTATTTTGATGATTCTGTGCCGGTCCGCACTTTCGACCATCAAAATATAATCGTCTGTTTCAATTTTGTCGCCTACCTGAGGCTTATGCCCCAGCTCGCCGAAAACATGACCACCCATGGTGTTGAATTCTTCGTCATCGATTGTGATACCCAGCTTGTCTGTTGCATCATCGAGTGTCATTTTGGCATCGAAAACTATTGAGCCGTCTTCGGCTTCGACAATCTCTTCTTCGTCGTGGTCATGCTCATCAGGTATGTCACCTACAAGTTCTTCAAGCAGGTCTTCCATGGTGATCAAACCGAGAGTACCGCCGTATTCGTCGACTACTATCGCCATATGGACTTTGTTTACCTTGAAGTCAGTGAGCATTTCACCGGCTGGCTTGTTCTCAGGTACAACCAGAACCTTTTTAACCAGAGTCCTCAGAGAAACATTTGCCTTATTTTCAACCAGACATTTAAGCGCATCTTTGATATGAACAGCCCCGTCAATGCTGTCTATGTCCCCTTCAAATATGGGAATCCGCGAGTGGCTTGTTTCAAGAGCCAGATCAATAAAGTCCTTAACCGTACCGGCAGCGTTCAAACAAACCATGTCGGTGCGCGGAGTCATTACCTCTTTGACCACGGTGTCTGCAAAGTCAAATACACTGTGGATCATTTCTTCTTCTTCTTCTTCAAGCACGCCTTCAACCTGGCTTGCTGTTACAAGCATCTTCAGCTCCTCACCGGTGTGCACACTGTGCAGCCTGGTGGGTTCCGGTATTTTCATTATGCGCATCACCATCGCCGAGAAACTATCAAGCACATTCAAAAAAGGCCAGGTAAGCCAGCACCATCCTCTCATGGGCCAGATAAGTACCATGAGCACAGGCTCGGCACGCATCAAAGTGTACTGCTTGGGCAGAAGCTCACCAAAAACTGTCTGAACAAAAGCAGTGACAGAAAATGCTGCAACATAAAGAGCTGCTTTGGCAACCTGCAGTGAATATCCGGCAAAAAGCCCGATATCGTCAAGCGACTTTGAAAGATCGCCGGCAAAAGTCGCTTCACCGGTAGCACCAAGAGCCAGGGTTGCCAGTGTAATTCCAAGCTGGCAGGCCGATATATAGCGATTCGGTGTTTCAATCTCGTCCTGAATCAGCTTTGCTGTTTTGTTTCCCTGTTCTACAAGCTGGTCTACACGTGTGCGGCGTATGCGCACAAGAGCCATCTCAGCAGCAACAAAGAAAGCATTCACGCCTACAAGCAGGGCTAGAAGAAGAATATGACTTATTGTTTCTACAAATCGGCTGTCTATAGAGCATCAAACGCACTTATCAGGTGCATTCTCCTGTTTTGGGGATAATTATGAGCAAAAACCTGGCTTCTGCTGGCGTCTGGCGGCTCAGCCGGCCTGTTTGCTCCTTTTCATAATTGCACGACAAAACATAAGAACAGCCCGTGTCTGGGCTGTTTTCGACTATAGATTCGATTCTACTGTGGCAATCGTCCATTTATTAAACGAGGTACGGTAGACGGTTGCTAGCCTACCAATTTTTTTATCCTACCATAAGTTTTCGGGCTTTCAGATGCGGGAATTACTGCAAACTGTTTTTTCAGCCTGATTTTGCGACTTTTTGGGGTATGCAGGCAATCTTAGCTGAGCCTCTTAGCTCTTTAACCGAATTCGCTTTAGATTCTAGCCTTGCAGCTGAAGGTGCTGAGAGTCCGTGGCAGCCCTGGTTATCAAGATATAATTTCATCTTGCCTTGAAAGCTGCGATAATTTGGCGGATTAAATATGGGCTCGAATTATGAAATCTCGTTACCTGACAGCTTCACTGATTCTAATCTTTTCTTGCATTCCGGCTGGAAATACACAGCAGCTTTCAGAAGAGCAGCTGAAAGCCAATGATGGCAGGAGGCTGGCACTTTCGATTCCAGGCGAACGAAAGTCGCAGGCAAGCGAGATTGAGAATAAGAAGACAAAGAGCGCAAGCCTGCCGGTAGATCCTGAGGCTGAGTTTGCAAGCAAGCACCATTTAAAACAAAACGAGCAAGCAAATCAGATACCAGACAACATTAAAGAACTGCTGGTGGATGGAGCAGAGAAAGCAGAGCTTTTAAGCAGAAGTTATAACCGCAGAGTTGCAGACCTGATTATCTGGCTTGCCAACTCAATGAACAAGAGCACAAGCTACACACCGGCTCAGGGACCTCATCTTCACAGGCAGCAGCCTCTTGAGACACATCCTCTGACCAGTTCTTTCAACAAACACGCATCTATTTTTCAGATTGACTGAGCTCCAGGATCGCCTGAGCGCTTGACCAGTGGCTTGCCAGCACCACTGAGCTTGCAATCTGCCCGATGAAGTAAACGGAGGGTGCCAGAAAGATGCCTATAATAGTTATGCATGGCAGAGCAATTGAAATAAACTGAATCCCGCTTGCAAGCAAAAACCCGCCAATCAGAACTTGCGGAGCAGCAAACAAGAACCGGCTCGATTTTGCAAAGGCAAGGCCGGCTTTCAAGTTTTCTTCCACTGCAAAGTTGACCATGGTATAAGACGAAATCATTGAAAGAAAGCCGCTAGTCAGAAAAAGCAAGAGCGTTCCCAGATAGCACCAGAGTTGATAATTACTGCTATCGAGCGCAAATTTAGTGCAAAAAACAAAGAGAAGAATCTGGGCGCTAAGTGAAAGAAGCCAGACGGCTGTTTGCAGTGCCATCCAGGTGATTCCAGAGATGAATAGATCGCCCCAGTCGTTCCAGTCCGGAAGTTTTGCATTCTTATCTGCGACTTTGAGACGCATACATCTGAGGCAATAACCAATCATCACAGACCATAAAGCAACATAAAGAGGAAGACAGAGAAACCAGTTATATAAAAGAGCAACCAGAGATGCAGCCGCAAGCATGCCGCCGATTCCAGCCCTGGCCATCCAGTCTTCTGTAAAAACGTTTTTCAGTACAGCTGCAAGATCAGTCTGTTTGATTGAAGCCATAAAACTATGATTGCCTCACTTTGCAGACTTCTGGGCAGGGAGTTTCAAAGCCGTGAGTTCTTCCCAGCTTTCCAGCTTAGCTTTCATCGCCATGTCTGTCATGTTGAATGAAATAGGAGTCACCGAAATGATTTTGTTAGCCATGCACCAGGCGTCGGTTCCTTCTTCTTCGCCTTCTTCGATTGCCTCACCGGCAAGCCAGTAATAAACTTTTCCTCTCGGGTCGACACGTTTTTCAAATCTGTCGTTATAAGCCCTCACACCAAGTTTGGTGACCCGCACGCCTTGTATTTCCTGAGCCGGCAGATTCGGCACATTGACATTCAAAAAGATTCTTTTGCCCAGTTTCCCGCCTTCAAGAAGCTTTACAAGCTTTACTATGAATTCGGCAGCATTTTCATAATGCCGGTAACCGTTGCTCCCCAGGCTCACAGCAATACTCGGAATGTCAAGAAAGGCTCCTTCCATTGCAGCTGAGACCGTTCCTGAATAGAGAATCTCGCCTCCAAGATTGGGCCCTGAGTTGATACCGGAAATAACCAGGTCCACAGGCGCCGGTATGAGATGTCCGACAGCGAACTTCACGCAATCACTCGGGGTGCCGGTGGTCCACCAGGCGCCTTTGAGACTGCCCTCCATCTCAATTTCTTCTACTCTTAAAGGCTTGTGCAGAGTAAGTGCATGACCGGTTGCGCTCCTTTCACGATCAGGAGCAACTACATAAACCTCGTGTTCAGGCTCCTGCGACAGCCTTTGCGCCAGTACACGAATACCTCGGGCCCATACTCCATCATCGTTGCTAATTAGAATTCTCAAGATTGGCTCCAGAATCAAGTTTTACCGCAAAAGAATTGTACACTCACTGGCGCCTCAAGATTAGTTTTGGCAAGAAACTTCAAGTTCTGCCAGGAACTGTCAAATAGACGGCTTCAAGCGCTTATAATTTAAAGCCTTATATGAGTCACGCTTCTTTTTAAGCGTTTTCTCATTTTTTGCTTTTGTTTTCTGCCGGGGGTAATGCGTCAGATGTTCGATAAGTTCACCGAGGCCGCAATAGATGTGCTTTATGACGCATACGAGCATTCAAGGCGCTTCAAGTCGGAAAATATAAGCAGCGAACACCTGCTTGCCGCACTTGCTCAAAGTGAAGAGCATCTGGCCGGTCAGGCTCTTGCTTCGATGAATGTAAAGGCCGAAGCCATATTGCAAGAGCTCGAACACAGTCTGCTTGCCGGCAAGAAAAAAGACATAGCACCGGCTGAAGTTGAGCTTTGCAGCCTGGCAGTCGAAGAACTCAAGTTCAATTTTCCGGCAAAATTGACAATAAAAAGGGCGGGAGAAATCAGAGTTTTTTACGGTCACCCGGAACTCGAACCCGAACATATCCTGCTTGCTTTAATTGATAATTCACACGAAGCAGCCATCAAAGTTCTGGAAGAATTAGGCGCAAACATCACGCATCTGGGCAGGGTTGTTCTTGAGTTTCTGGCAAAACGCGATTGTTTTTACGATCAAACACCAAACCTGCGCAATTCGGTTTTAAGCGGCTTCGACAAAATGGTCGATGAGCGGGTCAACGTAATTGAAGACATAGAAAGACTTGCCGCAAGCACCGACACAAAGCTTGCCGACCTTCCCCAGAAGTCTGAAATAGCGCATCTTATCTTTACAGCATACATGCACGACTTTCTTTTCACGCAAACAGGTTACCAGCGCTATTTGCTCGAAGAAACACTGACTCTGCTGCGCAAGCGCGCCGGCAATCTTGATCCTGAATTCGTGGCAGCCGCCGTTTCAAGCAGCGCCCAGAATCTGAGACAGGACGTACGCTACACGATTGAATATATCTGGAGCCATGAATTCAGGCTTTTAAGCAAACTCCCTGACGAAGCCGATTACGACCTTATAGGCAGTGTTATCGAAGACATCTGGTGGACTCACAGCGAAGAAATCGCTCTTAACCAGGTATTTGACGAGGCGCTTGATGATCACAGAAGAAAGCAAATGCTGAAGCTGCAAAAACGCCGGCTCGAAATCGCTGAAAAATTCGTCAAATTGAAAGCCAGACTACAAGAAACTCTTAAGCAGTGTTTTTTGAAAAAAGTAAATGCCTGAGCCTGAGCCGGACAAATGGACTCGAATCTTCAAGACAGTGAGCCTGAAAATTTCGACTACGGTCCCCAGCAAATAAAGTCTTATGATGAAAGTCTTTCTGCAAGCAGGCTCAAAAACATCTTCAATCTCAAGCAAGCCCCGGTCTTGCTTATTGCAGCATTTACTTTTCTAAACGGCCTTATAGGCTTGTTTCAGCCGCTTTTCCAGAAATTAAGCCAGCACCCCAGGCTTTTCGATTTTGTAGTTCCGTTCGGTCTTTATCACTGGAGCCGGGCTCTCAGCACATTATTCGGCTTCATCCTCATTTATCTTTCGTTCAATCTGGTACAAAGAAAAAGAATGTCTTTTGTGCTTGCAATTGCCGGACTCAGCTTTTCACTTCTTATTCATGTGCTAAGAGCCAGAATGGAATATTTCAGTGACGCGGATTTCTGGAGCGATTCATTTAGCCTGGGAATTTTGCCCATAGTACTGAATCTGGTGCTGCTTATTACTTATCGAAAAAGATTTTCCGTCAAAAGTGAATTGCGCAAAATCAAAACCGGCTTGCAGTTTCTGGCTTACAGCCTGCTTCTGGCTCTTTTGTACGGAACCCTTGGTTTCTTTTTTCTGGACAAACGCGAATTCGGGGTGAACTTCGAGCTTTCCGATTCGATAATAAGAACCGTCAGGGAATTCGTTTTAATCGGCAACAACGACCTGCACGCACATACAAAATTTGCAAGCTGGTTCTTAGACTCGCTTCGCTTTACCGGAAGCCTTGCCGCTGTATTTGCTTTATACAGCCTTTTCAGACCGATAGAATATGAGCTGAGAACCCGCCCGCTTGAAAAAAATCTTGCAGAAAAGCTCTTAGATCAATACGGAAACGATGCACTCGATTACTACAAACTGCTTCCGGACAAGTCTTACATATTTTCAGCTTCAGGCAATTGTTTTGTAGCCTATAAAACCGAGCTTGCAGTTGCTGTAGCGCTTGGAGATCTTACCGGCCCGCAAAATGAACTTTCGGATTTTCTAAAAGCCCTGCTTGCCTGGTGCCACGAAAATGGCTGGCAACTTGCTTTCATGCAAACCGCCGAAGCCAATCTTGAAATATACAAGGCCAATTCAATGTCTGTATTAAAAGTAGGGGAAGACGCCGTAGTACATCTTGATAAATTTGCAGAGAGCGGCTCAAAAAAGAAAGACTTCAAAAACCGGGTCAAAAAGTTCGAAAAGGACGGCTACAGCTTTCAGCTTTCAAGCCCGCCTCATGCAAGCGAGTTCATAAGCGAACTGAAAGAAGTTTCCGACCAGTGGCTTTCTCTTCCTGGAAGGAGAGAAAGAAGTTTCAGTCTGGGAGTATTTGATGCCGAATCATTGAAACACGAAAATATTTACTCGGTAAAAGCGCCGGACGGAAAGTTAATTGCTTTTGTGAATCAGGTGAGATCTTATACAGAAGGACAGGCAAGTATTGATTTGATGCGCCACCGCCATGAAGTACCGAACGGCACCATGGACTACCTTTTTGTCAAACTGCTGCTTAATTTGCACGAGCAGGGCTTCAAAACATTCAACCTGGGACTTGCCGCATTGTCGGGAGTAGGCGAAAGCCCTGATTCCAACCTTTATGAAAAAGCTGTGCACCAGATTTACGAACATATGAACCGTTTTTTTTCCTACAAAGGCCTGCGAAATTACAAAAACAAGTTTCAACCTGAATGGCAATCTCGTTATTTAATCTACGAAGGCGCCGCTCCCGGCTTGCTCAAAACAGCACTGGCAATTCTACAGGCAGCCGAACCATAAGAGCTGAAGAGCTGCACGGATCCGCATATAAATCCGCAAGTATCTGCCAACAAGCACAGTGTAAAAGCGTAATCAGCACAGTAGATTGGAATTTCCACACTAATTACACATAAAATCCATATGTTCTTAGCGAGTGGAATTGGAAACTGGGAATTGGTGTCAGAGCTGGAGAGCTTAAGAAAACCGGTCACGCCTGCTGAAAGCATGGCGGCAGAAGGCTTTGCTGAGCAAGGCAATCTCGAGAGAGTCGCTTCCGATCTCTCGGCTAGTTTATGGCAGCAAGCATCGATTCATAATCGGCCGAGCCCTTTTAAAACACAAGCAAAATCCGATCAACTAAAGCCAGCGCAGGATAATCCGACAGAAAAAGCTTCACCCTGGGGCAAGCCTTCGCCAGCTCCGCCGCTCCCCGAAAAATCTGAGCCACTGCCCTCCTGGATAAAGCCAGGTGTTCCGAAGCCAGGCGAGCCTGAAAAGCCTGGGGTTCAAAAAACTCCGGACATAGCTAAGCCCCATGAAAAAATTCCAGGCAGCGCACAGCCTGATTTGTTTCCGCCTTTTCAAAAGCAGCCGCAAAAGCCGAGAGAATTCTCGCCGCTTCCGTCTCAACTAAAAGACCACCTTCCAAAATTCAATACAGGTGATTCAAAACTCGACAAACAAGCTCCTGGAAGAGCCGTAGACTCAGGACCGGCTAAATTATATGAGTTAAGAAGGCTCAACTACAGGTCAGCCGATCACAGTACACCTGATGCGATGGTGAGAGTGCCCAGTGACTTCGACCCGGCAAAGCCGATCAATCTGGTTATCTACAATCACGGCTGGCAAAGCACTGCTCAAAGTGCTTATCACGACAACAATTTAAACGAGCAGCTCAAAGCAGCTCCACGAAATACCATATTAATAGTTCCTGAATGGCAAAGAGATGCAGGCGCAGCCAACAGCAAGCAGGGTCGCTTTGCAGAAAGCGGCCGCTTCAACAAAATGCTTCAGGAAATTTTCGACAAAACCCCGGAGCTAAAAGGCAAAACACTCAATGATGTAAAAAGCATCGACATCTTTTCACACTCCGCAGGATACGTGCCTTCAGAAACTGTTATTTACAAAAACGATCTGCAAAACAAAGTACGAAGCATTACTTTGCTCGACTCTAACTACGACGGCACCGGCTTTGACAGGTGGTTGAAAGATAATATCTCGGCTCTTGCAAAAGGCGAAAAAAGCTTTTACAACTTTTTCAACGACACGGCAACAAACAGCAAGAATCAGGCCGAAAGAGTCAAAGACATGCTTTCAAAAGCAGGCTATAACAGGTCGCTGGTTTATACGGATTACAATAATGCCGGCTCAGTAATGGATGCAGATAGCCTGCTGCAACATTCGATAGTTTTCAAGTTCAGCAAGGTGACGGTAGGCAAAAGCGGTCCTCATTCTGCAATGCCAATGCTGTATGTTGCTCCGGTTGAGCAGGCCATGGCTAAGAAAAAGCTCTAGATCGTGGGATTGGAAATACTCGGCACGAATCTTATTAATCTGTAGACTGTGGCTGGGCTACCTTCGTGTGCACCACAGGCATACTTTTGCGAAAAAACAGAGTCCAACGATGCTATCATGTCATTAGAAAGTTTGTAAAAGTGCGCCCTTTTCTTGGGTTTGAGAGCCTGGTGAACTGCCGCTATTGCACTCGGTCTGGTAACTACCACGACGTGAGGTGATTGAGATGACAGTCGATTTGACACAAGCCCGTGTTACAAGGCTTGCGACAATGCCGTGGTGTGGGTGAGAAAGATAAGCCAGAATCTTGCCACACCGGTGTGCGTTCTACGTCCTTAGCCGGAAGTTCCAACCCGGAATTGAGAATGGCTGTTGCCGGGGCGTCTTAGCAAAAATAACTCTCGGCGCATGAGTTGGTCCTTGAGTCAATCTGCATAGACTTCGTTCCAATCATCGCTGCCTCAGCATGGTTCAGCATCACGCAGAGCGAATGGGTAAAGAATTTCACAGCACCGCCGACCAGCGCTTGCTTTTAAAGCTTGCGAATTCTTGATCCCTTAATTGATGATGTCCGGATCAGTCAAGCGGATAAGTCTATTAATCAAATAGTAAAGGATTTTATGGGAATCTACTTTCTGACAGCATTTGTACTTTTCTATCTCTGGCACATAATGGGTGTGACCATAGGCTATCACCGTTTGCTCTCACACCGATCCTTTCAATGCCCGAAGATCGTCGAATACTTCTGGGTCCTGGGCGGTTACTTGGCTTTTGAAGGGTCACCCATCTGGTGGGCAACCATTCATCGAGCGCACCACCGTTATACGGATCAGGTCCTCGATCCACATTCTCCTCGTTACGGTTGGATGAACGCGTATTATGGCTGGATTTTTCATTCTAAGTACCCGGACTACATTACTCCAGCGCTGCAGGCAAAAGATCTGGTCAAAGATCCTCTTTATCGATTCTTGGAGCAAAATGGCAATTGGCATCACGCCCACGTCATGGCGGTGTCGATTGGAATCGCATTTAGAATCATATTATTGCTGTGCTTGGGCTGGCCGATTGCCCTGGCGAGCCTAGTCGCAGGTGTGCTTGTTCAACAGGTGCCTCTGCTGCTGAATATCGTGTGCCATCTGCCGAACATGGGTTATAAGAACTACCAGACAGGAGAAGACAGCGTGAATGTCTGGTGGGTTGCTTTTTTGACAGCCGGAGAAGGCTGGCACAACAATCACCATGCATTCCCTGGCTCAGCAAGAAGCGGTTTTAAGCCGTTTGAAATTGATCCATCGTGGCTAATGATACGACTCCTGAAATTTTTCGGACTTGTAGGATGGCTGCATGAAGAATCTATTGAGTCCAAATTCCTACAGAACAGCTCCCGGAAAACATGAGGAGCAACAGATGAAAAATCCACAAGAGCGTACAGATGGGATTTGCTATTTGCGACTCAAGAAAAGACCGGCAGGTCCGCTTCCCACTGGACACGCCGGTCTCCTCAAATAATTGACCTGTAATTACTTCTTAAACGGGTCCTTCATTTCAATATGACCGCCGCTCTGGACACTAACGGAGCTTGCTGGTCTTTCAATTGTTCGACCAGGGACCGGACGAATCTGCCCGTTCTTGTCGTTCAGAATCGCAGCCATCTGCTCTGGATATGCACGTAATTCATCCAGAAATTGGTTTACGACCGGATTCTTCTCAACGCCTGTTCCTGGATTGTTTACATCAATATATTGGTCCATTGCTCTTCACTCCCAGTATTCATTCTTGATTTTTGATTTTTGATTTTTGGTATTTGGTATTTGATTTTCAATTGCAGACCCTGCAATCAACTTGAACGCTAGTCTAAACATGAAATGGAAATAATTCCGGTTTGTTTCGTGCAAAATTTGTGACAGAGCTGTGGCAAGCTGCATCACCCCTCTGTGTCTCGATGGACTGGAGCCAAACGTTCCCTAAAACGGTTCAGTCACGTTCAACCGAGTGGAGAACAGATGTTTAACTCAATATCGAAAAGAAGGAAAAGTTCAGAGCTGGGCTGTTCGTTGCTGTCCTGGTGGGCGATTTGAGATTAAAAGACGGCGAGCAAAGATTAATTTCTCTCAAATTGAGAGTTTTTCCTTGCATCCTTCCTCTCAATTTGAGAGGATACTTACTAAAGGAGACAGGCATTGGAAATTTTGAACTCGCGGGTCATCACGCAATTTATCGCAGAACACGCTGATGCTGAGGCACCGCTCAATGACTGGGTAACCAAAACAAGAGCCGCTGAGTGGAAAAACAACGCGGATGTACAGCAGACCTTCAACAGTGCCGATCATCTCGGAGACCAAAAATTCATTTTCAACATCGGCGGCAACAACTTCCGCTTGGCGGCAATGGTCTGGATAGTACAAGAGCGGGTCTACGTCCTGAAAATAATGACCCATGCTGAATACGATAAGGAGAAATTCTGATGGTAACTGACAAATACAAAACCCTTATCGACCGCTTCCCATTGGTGCCGATTAAGAACGACACCCACTTGGACGAAGCGCACGAAGTAGCGCAAGCTCTCATGCTCCGAGGGGACATTGCTTCTGACGAAGCCGAATATCTGGAAGTCTTGCTCGATGAAATCGGCAAGTACGAAAGAAAGCATCACGCTCTCGACTTTGCAGACATGGCTCCCCATGAGCTTTTGCAGTCATTCATGAGTGACCACGGGCTAAAGCAGGTAGATATGCAAGCGATTCTAGGCGTGTCTTCTGGCGTCATGAGCGAGCTGGTAGCAGGCAAAAGAGAGCTGACAAAGGAGCACTGCGTCAAGCTTGGTCATCACTTCAAAGTGACACCTGCTCTATTTCTTCCCAAGGTGGTCGCACCCTGAAGAAATCAACACAAAAGAAAGCTCCCGCTTGTATCAATGCTGCACGCACAGCTACTGCAGCACTGAGAGTCAAATTATTAGCCGCTGTTGCAAAAGGCGTTCCCGCAGTTCCGACCGATCCGGCTGTCGGTATGCTTGCCGGATCTACAATTGTCACATTTCCGGCAAATGTGTCGTTTACATATACAGAGCCATTTTCAGCAGTTGCAGAGAACCGGCTTGCAGGTAACCGGTGTAATATTGCTTCCAATCGAGCCGTTTGTGGAAGCCAGTATAACTGAAAAGCTGTCGCATCTCTTGCAGGTCTGCTTTCAGCGCGGAATATGCTATGGCAGTGGCAATCAAGATTCTATCCGCTGGATCTCCGTGTACTTCACCTGGAAGGAAACTGCTATTGATGGCAATTTCGGATGTGAACTTGTTTTGCGACATTGCCTGAGCTGCTGCCCGGATTGTTGACTCCTACAAACTTGCCTGCACGGGGCTGCTATAATAGGCGGAGTCAGTATTGTGAGATTTCAGGTACAAAAGTAAACGTTCCAAAATTGCTGCAATGGGAAATCAATTGTGTCCACACGCCAGCTCGGATTTGCGAATTCCCGTTCTATTTCGACACAGATTCTGAATCTTTGATTGCTCAGAACATAAAAGAATGGTCTTGCTGCGTTGTCCTTAGCAAGTGGCGGCACCGGTATGGCATATGCAAGTAAAGCCTCACTAGATCTGGCTATTGTGAGTATCAAAAGAACATAGATTGCAATTATGCCGATGCCGAAGAAGAAAAATGATCTACGAAAGCAGAACGTCAGCAACAATGCCAGCGATTCTAACGGCCGACAAAAACATACTGTCTTATGGAAAACAGGGATTTATTCGAGTCATTCGGGCTTGACCTCCTTGAGCTTGTTCGTTGATGATGCCGAAGAAGTGAAATTGATCGATGGCAGCCGATAAACTAGCAAACAGCAAGCTCAGCTTTTTTTGCTTTCAAAAGTCCTGCCAAATTCCTGCCTGAAAGTCCGCTCAGCCCGCCACCCGGATAGCTTGCCGGTCCACAGAGATAAAGCGATTCTATCGGGCTTGCATATCTTGCAAATCCACATAGAGGTCTCAAATAAAACGACTGGGTCTGGCTCATATCACCGCCATATAAATGGACTTCAGTTAAATTGAATTCCGACTCAAATGACCTGGCTGTTTGAACCTGGCTGTTTGAACCCGGCTCTCTATAACTTGCGCCGGCAGATCACTAATATATTCGGAGAGTGTACTGAGAGCAGTTTCAAGAATTTTTCAGGAGCCAGATTCAGTTTGTATTCAACACAGTTACATGAGGCAATACGCGCGTTCTTTTTTTAATTGTCCCTGGAACGATCTCATTTCGTTTATGGGGTTAACCTGGAGATTTGCAACTAAAAGAGCCCGGGCCAATCATGACAGTTTCGTCAAGCAGGCGATTCACCAGCGTCATGCACCTTTTGGATTGCCTCCAGTGTATCGCAGGAAAATGTCCCTCTGGTACATTTGATTTTCCGGACGGTATTGATAGGTAGCATCATTTGATTGAATTATTACGTCGCCTCTGCGTTGAGTCACCACAGAGATGTCGCCGTAATTGGCGCCACCATTTTTTGCTTTTTCCGATTGGGACCATTCACGACCGATGATATCGCCAGGTCGAGCCTCCGCTGCTGAGATCTGTTCGAACTTGCCGCTATGCAGCAAGTTGTTTGCCATTTCCCAGCCATTGCCGCTACCCATGAATTCAGGCAAGCCTGCTCCTTGAAGAGCGTATTGGACAGCAGCCGCACAGCGCCCCGTTCCTCCCATGGCAGCATCTACTGCCAGCACTTCCTTAACCAGACGATTGTTGAATTCTGTAGGTGGCGGGGCATTTCCCGGAATTGAGTCCGGGATTTTACTGGCACCTTGATCGCCCCCATTTTGGTATTGATCGTAGAAATGCTCGGCGGCTCCGACACGCTCATCCATAGCAACCACGCCTGGACGTTCATACTTTTGAGAAAAGACCATTGCCGCTTCTCCAGCACTCATATTCGGATTGGCTTTGAAGGCATTGAGCGTGGCCCGTTCTGTTGTATTTAGCTCCTGCCAAACAAAATCCAATTGCGTGGTCATATCTGATGCCGGCTTGCCAACTCCGTTGGCGAACGCTGTGAGTTGATTTCTGCGGTCGAAGCTCCACTGAACCAAGCCAAATCCAATGCCACTACCGTATTCCTGGACACCGGGATTTAGACCAGATTCACGTTGCATGTTTCCGACTATGCCGGCAGCTTGCTGGGCCGTTAATCCCTTTTCAACAAAGTAATCCATAATTTGCATGGCTCTTGGCATATTTGCATTTAACTGAACATCACTGCCGCGGTTATATGAGCCATCTCCACCATGGTAGGAGCCATCACTTCCGCCGCCATAGCCACCACCGCCGCCATAGCCACCACCGCCGCCGTAGCCATCACCGCCGCCGTAGCCACCACCACCACCACTACCGCCGCCACCACCACCGCCACCGCCGCCGTAGCCACCGCCTGAGTAACCATAATCTCTGCTGGGATAAGCACCACTGCCACTTGAGAAAGTGTCGCTAGGACCACTAGATGCGTTTTTGGTAGACATAGTGGATGAGAGTTCTGATCCTGAATCATCCTGGTTTCCAGCATTAGATGATGATGCGGAATCTGACATTGAAGACTGAATCAACGCTTGCCGGCTCAATAGATGCATAGGTGGGTCTTTGCCAGGATTAGCCATTTGCCAATAACGAATTTCATCTTCGATGGCAGCCAATTCAAGCATGCTGTTTATTTTTTTCAACTCGTCTTTGTATTTTTCTGCCTGAAGCTCAATACTCAGCTTATCGCCTTCAGAGTCTCGTTTTGGATTTTCCACCAGCTCAAATTTTGTTGGGTCTTCAGGATTTGGCCGCAAGAAATAATCTGGCTCTTTGTTTGAGTTCCCAGCACTAATGTCAATATTCTCTGACTGTCCGGAAACAATCAATTTTCGGATCTCCTCTGGCACCTCCCCGCTCAGCCGGGGTCCTATACTTCCTTTCGTTTTGCCAAGCTTGTGTGCTAAACCTGGGTTTATATCTGCTGAACTATTATCGGCTCCATCAAGCGTAAGTGGAGGCAAATTTCCATCGACAGCCTTACTGGATGCCGTGATGCCATCACTCGAACTGTTCCTGCCCTTCTTCGAGAACATCAATGGTGTCACGGCATCACTGAAAGACAAAGGAGCATCTAACTCCACTCCGCTCTTTGCACCGATTTTTGCTTCGAGACTATTCTTTGACATGCTACTAAGTTTTTTTTTGATCGATAGGATTCATCGCCAGGGCTTTCTGCTGGGAGCCCTCAATTCAGACTATTAGAACCAGATAAATTAGTCCGGAAAGTTCTGTGTAATTTTTGTTTATGCAAAAAATGTGTCAACAAAAAACCATGAACATCCCTGCAAGACTGCAATAATTTCAGCTTGACAGCACTACTAAAACTGGATCCCTTTCGTTTCATATGAGATGACTTGCTACCAATCCTGCAGGATAGAGTCAATTCCACATGAACCGAGAATGTTTACTGCCACTGACCACCCTCAGCTCTCGGCAGAACGCTTAAGCAAACGCGCGAACCAGGTAGCAAGATCATCCACCAAGCTATGCATGACAGGGATGATAAGCAAGGCCAATACAGTGCCTGCTGCCAATCCCCAGAGAACGACAGTACCCATTGGAGCCCAGGCATCCATGCCGGTTTCAGGAAACACCGACACAGGAACCATGACGAGTATGGTAGCGATATTGGTCATAAGAATCGGACGAATGCGGGTTAGACAGCCCTCGCGAATTGCCTGATCTCTTGGCACTCCGGCTCTTCTCAATTCGTCGATGGCATCGATCATAAGAATGGCCGTCGTTATGTGCATGCCGGTTAAGAGAATGACGGACATGATTGAGACAGTCGAGAAATGTTGCTGCATAAGCAGCAATCCCAGAAAGACGCCGGACAGCTCAAACGGAAGCGAAAGCATCATCTGCAATGGTTGTATCCACCCCTTGAACTGCGCTACCAGCATGGTGTAGAGCAAGAGCACGCACACGAGCATGCCCCAGGAGAGGCGCTGAAGGCTGTCAGACATCTGGGTCATGTCTCCGCGCATTTCTAAACCATAACCAGGGGGCCAGTTGATCTGAGACACGGCACGCTGGATTAGCTCCATGGACAGGTCCATCGAAGGTAGTCCGCCGCGGCGATAGAATCCGAGGACGCTTATAACTCGCCTGCCACCATCGTGAGTAATGATAGTGGGAGCTTCTCTATCTTCAATGGTAGCAATCGAGCTTAGCGGCACTGATTGTCCTGTCGCAGAGGTGAGATAGACTTGTGAAAGATCAAGGTCATTGTTTCTGCGCTGTTCGTGCTCGTAACGAACTAGCACCGTATCCTGCCGGATATTGGGAATTCTGTAATACTCGTCGGTAAAACCGCCCGCAAGCGAGTAATAAAGCTGCTCTGCGATGTCGTCGGGAGTAAGGCCGAGTTCCAGCGCCTTTCGATGATCTATTTTGATCTCTTTGGAAGGCAGACCCATGGTCCAGTCTGTTGATACCTGCACTAAACCTAAGGTATTTCGAGCAATTTCAGCCACCTTATGGCCAAGCTTGTCGAGCAAGTTGAGATCTTTTCCGTACACCAGAATTGAGATGGGAGCCTGGGAGCTGGCCATCACATCCGAGCCCATCTCCTTTATCTGAACGCGCCTCAGCTCATCTGGAAACATTGCCATGGCCTTTTTTTGTACTGAATCAAGAACGTCCCAGATACTGCGGTCCCTCTCTCCCATGTCGGTGAGAGTGATCATCATGGTGGCAGTGTTGACCTGGTTCATTGAGTAGCCTGTGAAATAGACAGCTCGGGTACTGGCATATGCCGGACCGGATTCTACGCCGATTTCGGTTGCTACCTTCACAATCTCAGGGTCAGCTGTCAGAAGTTTCTCGATCTCACTGACGATCTGTTCAGTACGCGCAAAGCTAGTGCCTGGCTTAGTCTCGATGATGCCATAAGCCTGCCCTACATCACCCAGCGGCATCATCTCAGTACCGATAAAGCCATAGAAACCAAAACCAATAATCACAGTGGCTATAGAAACCGACAGGACAGTAAAGCGATGCCTCAAAGTCCAACCAACAAGATCTCCATATCGCTCCTCCACCTTTGAGATGAGCTTTTGCACGGGGTCAATGAGCGTTCTATAAATCCATGGACGCTGCGCCGATGGTGACGGAAGGCGGAGGAACTTGGCTGCAATCAACGGAGTAAGCGTCAGCTCTACAAAAAATGATGTGGTGTTGCCCATGATAATAGGCCAGACAAGCCCAACAAACATTTGTTGTACGATTCCGCCAGTTAGAACGAGGGGTAGCAAGGCAAGGATCGTCATAAGTGTTGAGGTAAAAACAGCCAGGCGCACCTCAGTTACACCATCAATGGCTGCGCGCCGTGGATCTTTGCCCATCTTTAGATGGCGCTCAATAGAGTGAATGTCCACCACGGTATCGTCAGTGTCTCTCCCGATGGACAGAACAAGACCAATAAGCGTTGAGCTGTTGAGGGACATACCCAGCGGGATAAGCAGAAGGATTGCCATCATCAGTGAGATAGGAATGGTGATGATAGCAATGGCCGTGCCGCGCCAATTGTCCAGGAACAAAAAGATTGACAGCCCGGTAAGCAAAACTGCCATTGCCAGCTCCGTGCCCATGTTGTGGAAGAGAATGTCTACGAAGTGAGCGTTGTCGTATGCAACTTCGAAATGTATGCCAGGATAGTCCTTTTCAAGCTGTTTTAAAACTTTCTTGACCCCTGCAATGACCTTTGGGGAACTTGCTCTGGGATCCTGAACAACGTTTATGGCAACTGTTTCTTGAATCTTGCCATGATCGAGGAAATGAAACGCTGCTCTTCTTTCCTGGAATGTGTCGAGGACCGACGCAACGTCTTTGACGTAGATTACCTGACCACCCGGCAAAGCCTTCAGGGGATAGTTTGCAACCTTGTCGGGAGTGGTTGCCAGGTCATTGATCCGAACTATTGCTTCGTGGTCTCCGCTGGTCAAAAGTCCAGCCGGACGAGCCACATTGAATTTATCGAGAGCCTTTTTCACATCAAGAATGGATAGTCCATACGCCGCAAGGCGATTACGGTTTACTACGACCTGCAGCTGGCGTTTTCGGCCGCCGTATGTGCTGACCGAGTACACTTCAGGGGCTGTCTTGACCCGATTGATGATTTCGTTGTCTGCCAACTCGCGCAGTTTTATAGGATCCCATTTCTTATCGCCGGTGAGACTGAGAGTAAGCACGGGAATATTTAGCGGGTCAATTGGCACTACCCATGATGGCTTCAAGTTAGCGCCCGTGACAGGTAGGTCGGCTTGCACAACGTTCATGAGAGCCTGGACATCGACAAGCGCTCTTTTCATGTCCGTTCCATAAGGAAACTCCAGAGAAACCATGGAGTATCCTTCCTGAGAGCTGGAGCGGATGAAGCGCACTCCGTTGATCGCTGTCATTCTTTCTTCAATGGGTTTGGAAATGTAAGTCTCCATCTCCTCGGAAGATAATCCGGGCATCATGGTAACGATGCCAATCATCGGGCTCTCAACGTATGGCATCATTCGGCGTGGCATGTAGACAAACACCGCCAAGAGAAACATCAGAAAGACTGTGATATAGAAGGAAACGACCCAGTAGGGATGATCTACACACCACTCCGAGATATTGAAAGTATATTTCTGCGGCTGCCGGGTCACTGTGATACCTCAAGTACAATGGATGTATCACCGAAGCTTTGTTTGCCCTTCAGAATTTTGAGGTCCAACTGCCAGGCCCCTGCCATTGTTAGATCTGCTGCTAGCTCGAAGGCACTGTCATTCAACCGCTTCACTTGCGGTTTCGGCACAGACATTCCAGCCATTGCAGGCATGTAAGATGAGGCTTCGACAGAAATCCCGGCTGGAAGCTCGCCGTGCATTGGCAGTAGCTCGATTGTGAATCGATTAACTCCCACCTTTGGTGGAGGCTCCGATAGGCGAGCCGAAACCAGCATGTGTTCGATGTTTAGTTTCACAGCGTAGTTGTTGGCGCTATCCAATCGATTGGACGTACCGGGTTCAGGCAGCTCCACAACGCGGTTCCCGGAATACTTGGCGTCTACGACCAGGTCACCTTCTTTGAGATCTGCATGGCCTCTTGTGACGACGACATCGCCTTCACTCAGTCCTGAGCTAACGCGAGTTCTTTTGCCATCCGTGCCGCCGGTGGATACATATTGAAGATGAGCCTTGCCATTCTTCACAGTCCAAACCGCATGCTGCTGGTCTTTGTAAAGTAACGACGAATTTGGAATGGACAAGGTGTGTGCATCTGTAGAGAGGAGAAAATCGACAGTGACGAAATCACCGGGCAATATCTTTTCAGTTTTATTGGGAACGAGTGCTTCTATTCTTGTTGTGCGGGTCTCCTGATTGGTTCTGGCGAAAATGGACGTAACAGTAGCTGTGATTGGTTCTCCTGAACGGTGTTTGTCGACCCATATTCGAACCGGTGTGCCCACACTCACTTTGTCCACATCCTTCATAGAGACGTTGACCTGAATACGAATCGGGTCTATCTGGGCGATGCGCATTAGTTCCGTAGTTGGCGTTACAAGAATGCCCAGATCGGCGAATCTCTCCATCACGACACCAGTTAAAGGGGCCACGATGTCGGTATAGTTGCGCACGATCTCCTGTGTTCTGTGAGCAGCTGCTGTGCGCTTGGCCGAGGCCTGTGCTGCTTCAACCTCAAACTGCGACTTCTTAAATGCGCTCTTAGCGGCTTCTGCCTGGGCATGAGCCTGATGATATCGAGCCCTGGCTGCCTCGAATTGCGCCAACTCACGCTCGTACTCTTCTTGCGATATGACTTGATCCTTGACCAGTGACTTAGCTCGCTCGATTTCGTTTTTCCAGTAATCGAAATCGGCCGCTGCTTCAGGTATGCTGTGCTGGAAGTGATCCTTGTGCGCCTTAGCCTCTTCCTGTCCACTCCTGGCCGCCAACAAACTCTTTTCAGCTGCACGATGTGCTTGAATTGCTTCCTGGACTTTTGATGAGGCCTCGGAACTATCAAGTCTGGCCAGCAGCTGTCCTTTGCGAACATGGTCGCCGGCATATACCGGTAAACTCTGTATCCAGCCTTCAATTCTGGGAAATATCGGAGTCTCGTTGTATGCATCGGCAGCACCTGTATAAGTCACAGAAGGAGAGAAGGATTGACTGGTCACCTTCTCGGATGTAATTGGCATAGCTCCTGTAGGCATACGCACTGTCATGTCCATAGTCATGGACTTCACGATGTCCATTTGATTGGGGTTCTTAAACTTGTCGACGATTGCCTTGACGATGAAGAACAGCACCGTAAGCACAACGGCCGAAATGATCAATGGAATCAAATGCCCAGGGCGCCAGGATCTTCTCTCTTGTGGAGGCAATTGCTGTGTCATTGGTGTAAGTACCCGAGTAAAAAGCTTGCTTGCAGTGTCATAAGATCTTCCTCCTGTCAGAATTTTCCTGTTGCCCATGTCATTCTTGCTTCAGCGATTCGGTAGTCGTAAATCGCCTGTAAAAGCGCTAACCGGGCTTGCAACAACTTGACTCCTGCATCGAAGTCTTCGAGGGCGATGCTTTTGGCTACCAGATAACGTGCATGAAACAGCCTCTGATCTTCTTCAGCAGCTGCAACCTCGCTGTGGGCAAGATCGACATTTCTACGTGCGAGATCCAAATCGATCCATGACTGGGCTACTTCTTGCGCAACTTTCAGCTCCACCTCTTGTTTGGCTATTTGGGCTTCCCTAAGAGATGCAGAGGCAGCTCTTACCTCATTTAGACGACTGCCCGAGTCAAACAGCGTGACACTGCCGACAATACCGAGCGTGGCACCCCAGCGGCCATTGGCGGATCCGTCAACGCCAGGAGTCGGACCGCTTGCATTGCTGCCAAGCCCATAGAGATAGGCCTGGGGAGAATATTTACTGAGCGCGACCATGCGCTTGGCGCGCATCTCAAGTACACGGTTTTGAGCTTTGGCGATTTCTGGTCTGTCATGTCCTGCCTCTACGAGATATCTGCTTAACTCGCCGGACTTGTCCATGTATTCCAGTTTGTCCTTGAGTGATATCAAGGAAGTGATGTTGACGCCCATCTTGACTTTGAGCTCCAGAAGGGCAGTGTTGAAGAGCTTGTAGTCATCATTGACCTGAGCCCGGGCACGCGCCAGCTCTGCCTCTTCACGAAGGTAGTCAGCACGAGGGACTTTGCCCTGAACTAGACGAGCTTTCATGTTGTTGGTGCTCCACTGCCTGAATTGGGCATAATCCGAGTGCACCTGCAAGCTTGCCTCGGCCAAAACCGCTCGCCAATAGGATTCTTTGATTCTGAAGGCCGTTTCCAACCGGTCGGCGTTGTAGCCATGGAACGACTGTCGTTCTAAAGCTCTGGCTGCGCGCACAGCTCCCCAGAGGCGCCCACCCGTGAACAGGGGTTGAATTCCGGCAAAGAGGGCATGCAGTGAGGACCCTCGGGTAATTGGCTGCATTGGCGCAGCCATTATGGAATCCGACGGAAAGAACAGCATCTGATCAATCGATGAAGCCGAGTAGTACGTACTAAATGACGCTGATGGACCGAGTTTGGCCAATGCCGATCGAGCAAGGTACTTCGAAACAGTCCACGATTTCTCGGATTGCTGGATACTGAGGTTGTGTCTCAATCCTATGGAGACGATCTCGGCAAGTGGGAAGTCGCCGGTTATGACCGGCAGCTCTGAAGATGGTGCCCCTTTTACGATAGTGAGTCTGATCGGGTTTCCGGACCAAACCTCGTCAATTGTGGTGTGTTGTGCCGCAGGGGAAGCCGAGACATCAGTAGTTGATGTTTGCGCACAGACCGGCAGTTGGATTATTAGCACTGCTATAAGCAGTAACACGCGAAACGACATGGCAAGAACTCTTGTGAAGCAACCAACAACAAACAACGGCTCAGACAGTTAGATTCAGGCGAATCAGGACTGCCTAATCAGAAGGTTTAGCTTCTTCAAATCAAGAGTGCCCGCTTTAGCAAATAAATTCGTGACGACGCTATGTTTGCAATGACTGGCGGGGCTCTGTTTCTAACAAAGTGGCAGAGATACAAAATACAGATAAACAGGATGGGCTCTATCAGTTTTACATCATGATGTGGCGAACTATTTGATAGTTCGGATGACTCAAAGTGCACAGAACCAGCAACTACAATCGATTGGCTCTTGCAACAATCTCTGTCGAGGGAAATCGATTTTTCACCGTTGATATGATAGTGGTGGCAATGGCTCTTTGTCTCTGACTTTGCCGGTTTGCTACAACATGAATGACTTGCCGATTCTTTCTTGTCAACAGTTGCTGCCAGACAACAGCAAGCCGGATGAGGGCTTGCAAGCCACAGCACCAATAGCGCAACAAAAAATGTCAAGGGACTCTTCAGCATCAATGAATCCAGAACTGGCTAATTCGTGATCTTATCTTAATCATAAGCGGTTATTTTGTAATTCGTGTTAATGCTCGCAGAGCCCACCATGCTTGGCATCGGCCCTGGGGATGAAACAAGCAGGTTCAATCAGGCGGAAGTCCTTCTGCAAGTCACCAGATGGTAAAGAGGCACCTGACGAAAAACTGCTACTTTTAACTGTCGGCGCTAATTAGCGCGCTGGCGCGCTTTTTTCGGAATAATTTGGCAAGCGTCCATTATTCCAGCCGTACTAGTGTTCGTGTCGATGATGTATGTCTGGGTAGTGTGGATGTGCGTGGGTAAGAGTTTCGTGTTTGTGCCAGTGGCTATGCTGTACGCTTGATGCGATTGGAACATCGTGCTCATGCTGGTGGTGGTCATCGTGAAAATGCATGTGCTCATGTTCTTTCAATTCATGTGTGTGCTCGTGTTCGTGGTGTTCTGTTAAATGGAGCCAGACTCCAATTCCCATAACTAGACCACCCATCAAAAGCGTAATGCTCAAGGGTTCACACAATAAAATCACTGAAAGAATGGCTCCCACGAAGGGGGCAGTGGAAAAATATGCGCCGGTACGCGCAGTGCCCAACAGGCGAAGTGAGTGTATAAACATCACCAGACTCAAACCGTAGCAGATAAAACCGACAACCACACTTGCAGCTATTGGTGTAATGCCCGGCAAGGCGTTACATTTAGCAATTCCCAATCCGATGTTTATGAGTCCTGCAATCAGACCTTTGCTCGCCGCGATGAACATGGCATCCAGGGTCTCAACATTGCGGGTAAAATTGTTGTCCAAAGCCCAGCAAGCACAAGCTCCAACAATTGCCAGCGCACCAAGCGTTGTATGCATTTGAGCTGGTGACGCACAGAGAATCAATCCACCCGCTACGATCGCCACCATCCCAATGAGAATTCGCAAATCAAAATTTTCTTTAAAAGCAATCCATGCAATGATTGCAGTTAGAACGGGCTCCAAATTTAACAGTAGTGACGCCTCCGCTGCCGGAGTTCTTGAGAGTCCGGTCATCAACAGCAGCGGTCCGAATACTCCACCAAACAAAATGGCACTGGATAGCCAAAGCCCGTCTTTTGTTTTCAATTGTTGGAACTGTCCCGGGAGTTTTTCAGCATGGCGCAAAGTAAGCACCGACAAACCAATTCCAGAGCCAAGATACAGAATTCCAGCAAGCAGTTCAGGACACATTTTATTAGTTAGCAATTTTGCAAGTGGAGTGCTGGCTCCAAACAAAATTGCCGAGAGAATGGCAACGGATGCAGGTGGCATTTTAAGTGGTTTCATGGTTTCTAAGCATTCACCAAACTACTTTTAGACCTTTATAGAGCTTGAATTTTTCATCGGCGGTCACAATTGGAATGCCTTCAAATGTTGCCTGAGCTATAAGCTGCCTGTCGAATGGATCCCTGTGATGAAGAGGAAGTCCCAACAACGCTAAGGCATGATCGGCTGTATAGGGTAAAAAGCGCAGTTTGAGATCTTCAGCTGCAAGTTGAATGTCATCTTTACAGAGATTCAATTTTCCCTTCGCCTCTTTAATTGCAATCTCCGATATTGAAACCGAACTGAATTCTCTCACAGCACTGCCATCTTGCAATGCGCTCATTGCCTTCTTGGAAATCCTTTCTGGTGAGTTCATTGCCCAAATAAAGACAACTGTATCCAGCAAAAGCCGCATTCAGTAGCGCCCGTTTAAAAATGCGTCAACTTCTTCGTCTTCCATTGGTTTCCACCAATCAGGATCGTTTATGACTATTTTTCCTCTGAGCGTCCCGAACCTGGGCATTTCTCCGCTGCCTGTTTTTGTTAGAACCAGATCTACAACCGGTTTGCCGCGGCGGCAGATTGTCACCGTTTCCCCAGCTTCAACTGCTTTGATCAGTTCAGGCAGGTTGTTTTTTGCATTTGCGACGCTTACTCTCATATTGCAAATTATAGCCATAATATATAGCTATGTCAAAATGAATAGCTATGTCAGAACTGTGACTTTCGGCGCTATTTGGCGTGCTTTCTTTCGGAATTATTTGGCACTAGCTTAACCAAGACACCGGTGCTGCGATCTCATATTTGCGAGCTCTTGCAGCGATCATGGCAAAATTCATCCTATTAGACCAGGCTAGCACAAGACGGTTGTTAGATATCATATTCGATCTTCTAAAGGGCAAAACAATCGTTAAAAAATCACATACGACCCCTTCGCGCGCGACTCATCAGCCGATAGCGCATAACATCATGCCTCGCTAGATTTCTGGCCAGATTTCTATTAAAATAATGACTATGGTCACAATTTGTGGGAATAATTATGCACAGAAAATCTAAACCAAGGGTAGTGGCTGCCTCCGAGTTCAAGGCAAAATGCCTGCAGCTGATGGATGAAGTGCAAGAAAGCAAGACTCCGTTGGTTGTAACCAAACATGGCAAGCCTGTTGTGACGATTTTTCCCGCAAGCGAGGAAGGTGCCTTTCCGTTTGGTGATATGAAAGGATTGATTACGATAAAAGGTGATATCGTCGGCCCTACCGGTGAAAGATGGAGCGCAGATGCAGATGATTGACTTCTCGGCTGCCTTAACTACTTCGCCGTTAGTGTTGTTAGATACTCATATCCTTATCTGGCTTCGATCTGGCAACTCACGCTTAAAGCCGCCGATTATAAAATTAGTGGAGAGCTGCTTTAGAGAAGGCAAGCTGTGCCTCTCGCCAATTTCAGCGTGGGAAATTGGCGTCCTGGTTTCAAAACACCGACTTGATTTAGGTCAATCTCCGAATGCCTGGATAAAAGACTTTGCCAGAAAATTCAATGTCAGCGTTTTAGAATTTACATCCGAAATTGCCATCAATAGCAGTTTCCTTCCAGGTGAAGTACACGGAGATCCAGCGGATAGAATCTTGATTGCCACTGCCATAGCATATTCCGCAGCGATTCTAACGGCCGACAAAAACATACTGTCTTACGGAAAACAGGGATTTATTCGAGTCATTCGGGCTTGACCTCCTTGAGCTTGTTCGTTGATGATGCCGAAGAAGTGGAATTGATCGATGACAGCAGATAAACCTAGCAAACAACAAGCTCAGCTTTTCTTGCTTTCAAAAGTTCGGCCAAATTCCTGCCTGAAAGTCCACTCAAGCCGCCACCCGGATAAGTTGCCGGTCCACAGAGATAAAGCGATTCTATCGGGCTTGCATATTTTGCAAATCCACATAGAGGTCTCAAATAAAACGACTGGGTAAGGCTCATATCACCGCCATATAAATGACCTTCAGTTAAATTGAATTCCGACTCAAATGACCTGGCTGTTTGAACCCGGCTCTCTATAACTTGCGCCGGCAGATCACTAATATATTCGGAGAGTGTACTGAGAGCAGTTTCAAGAATTTTTTCAGGAGCCTGATTCAGCTTATAAGGCGCATATTGCAGCCATAACGACAGCAAGTGCTTGCCTTCAGGCGCAAGCTCCGGGTCCACCAAGCTCGGCACAGTAAGTTCAATATACGGATTACTTGATAGTTTTCCGTATTTAGCACAATCATGAGTTTTCTCAAGATAGGCAAGATCAGGGCTAATTAAAATCGTCCCTTTCAAGAACTCTTCTTTCAAGTCGCATTTAAAAGCAGGCAGTTTTTTTAGAGCCAGATCTACTCTTGCTACAACTCCGTTATAACGTACATGACTGAGAGCTCTGTTGAACTCAGGGTCTAATTCAGGCGGGTCTATTAAAGTCCTGTATAAATAGCCGGGGTCATGGCTTGAAATTACAATTTCACTTTTTATTTGCTCGCCGCCTTCAAGCAAGACTCCTTTTGCTACTCCGTCTTCAAGCAATATTTTTTTCACCGGGCTTGAAAGTCTTAGTTCAGCACCATTTTTAATAGCTGCTTTTTCAAGCGCCATAGTAAAAGCAGCAAGCCCCCCTTTTGCATAAGTGCGGAAATAAGCGTCGCCAATTGCCAGATGATGCAACAAATTGAATGTGGTCGAGGCTGAAAAGGGACCGAGATTCAGCCCTTTTATAGACGGACCGGCAAGCAAGCCCTTTAGCTCGGCGCTTTCAAAATGCTCGTTCAATAAATCACGAGAGCTCATTAAAAACAGGCGCAGGATCTCGCTCATTTCCCGCCTGCCATATGACTGTAATTTGGTGCTCAGTGCTTGAAGCAAGCCAGAATCTTCACTGTCCGGATGCTGAGGCTCAGGAGCCGGGCTTGCGTACATAAATGAAAGGAAATCGGCGGCCTGATCTAATAGATTCATGAATTTTTCATAGGCAGCCGCATCTTTTTCAGAGAGCTTCGATATTTCTTTTGACGCAGTTTTTCTATTTTTATCAAGCGTGATGCTCTTGCCGCCGGCAAGCAGACCTGTAATTGTATTGCGCTCTATTATTTCAAGTCCGTGTTTTTCAAGCTCCAGCTCGCTTATTATGCACCTCTCTAAACTGCCGCTTGTAAAAGCAGCATCTGCTTTAAAGCCTCCGGCAAACTCGCGACTCGAAAATACTCCGCCTGCCTGAGCTGATTTTTCAAGCACGAGCACTTTCTGTCCGGCCCGGGCGATATAGGCAGCCGCAACAAGCGCGTCAGGTGTTGAACCTGTAATTATGCAATCGTAACTCATCAGGGGCGATCCTCCAGAATGGCAAGTGCGGCATTTCTGCCCGGGGCACCGGTTATGCAGCCACCGGGATGCGTGCTTGATCCGCACATGTATAAATTTTGAAGCGGTGTTCTGTAATTAGACCACTGTGGTGAAGGCCGCAGAAAAAAGAGCTGCTGCAAAGCAAGCTCGCCATGAAAAATATGCCCCTGAGTAAGCCCGAAGGTGCGCTCGAGATCCCAGGGAGTCATAATATGCTTGTGCAAAATTATGTCTCTGATATTGGGTGCGTGTTCGGCAAGCGTGTCAATTACAATCTCGAGAAACTGAGCTTTTTTCTCTTCGTTCCAGCCGCCTTCAAGCTCTGAAGATGCATACTGAACAAATATCGACATCACATGTTTTCCGGGCGGCGCCATGCCCGGATCTAACAATGATGGAATCAGGGCGTCCATAAATGGCCTCTGCGACCAGCCTCCGTATTTGGCATCGTCATAGGCGCGCTCTACATAATCAATGCTGGGCGCAATTTCAATAGAGCCTCTTAATAATGCTTCTTTGCCCGCAGGCAACGATTTAAATTCCGGCAAGGCATCTAAAGCCAGGTTTACCTTGCAGGCAGGGCTTGCAATCTTAAAGCGTTTGATATCGGATATAAACTCGTCAGGAAGCTCATTTTCATCCACGAGCTTGAGAAAGGTTCGTTTGGCATCAGCATTTGAAACCACTATTTCTGCTTTGTATTCATCACCATTTTCAAGAACGACTCCATAAGCCTTGCCGTCTTTGACAAGCACCTTCAGAACCGGTGAATTGACTTTGATTTCAACACCGGCTTCCTTAGCCGCACTGGCAATTGCGGCGCTGAGCGCCCCGGTGCCGCCTTTTGCAAAGCCCCAGGAGCGAAATACTCCGTCTACTTCTCCCAGATAATGATGCAAGAGCACATAGCCAGAACCGGGTGAGCGCGGGCCTATAAAGCTGCCTATAATGCCGCTTGTGCATTTTGTGCCTTTTAAAGCAGCAGACTCAAACCATTCATCTAAGAAATCACCGGCGCTCATGGTCATCAGTCTTGAAAGCAGGTAAAAGTCGTCGGAGCTGATGCGTTCTAGCACTCCTTTTACTTTTGCCATTGTTTCCAGGTCTTTTTTCGAAAGCGAATTTAGATCGGGCGGGATCATATCAAGCAAAGGCCTGATAGCAAGAGCCAGGCGTCTCATTGTCCGCGAGTATTCGTCATAAGCTTCGGCATCGCGTTTTGAATGCCGCTCGATTTCATAACGGGTGGCGTCGTGATCAGGCCAGTCCGCCAGGTAATTTCCATCTGGCAGAGGCACGAAGGTGCTTTCAAGCGGCATCAGCTCAAGCCCATGTCTTGCAAGTTCAAGATCCTGAATAACATCCGGTCGCAAGAGGCTAATTAAATAAGACGCGATAAGGAATTTAAAGCCCGGATAAATTTCTTCGGTTACGGTGGCTCCACCAACGCAGTGTCTTTGCTCGAGCACGAGCACTTTTTTTCCAGCTTTTGCCAGATATGCCGCATTTACAAGCCCGTTATGGCCGCCGCCTATGACGATTACATCGTATTGATTTTGATTGGTGACTGGATTCATTCTACACTGTATCCTTTTTGCGCTTAGGATTGAAAAAGGGCAGCTCAGATACCCTGGCGTTGAAAGTTCGTCTAAATCTATCCACATTTAGATCAATGCTCACAGATTTGCCGGGTAATGCGTACTCAGGCTTCAAATGAGCAAGCGCGATATATTTTTTGAGTGTCGGCGACCAGACGCCGCTTGTTGCGTAGCCTACCTGCTTGCCGTCAATATGCAGCGGGATCATTTCACGCCAGGCTATAAACGGATAAGGCACCGGAAGCCCGAGCTCGTGGTGCTGCCTTTCAAACTCTTTATGGTCTATTTCCAGCCCGCAAAGCAATGTTTGAGAGCCGTTTTTCTTTTCTTGCAAGAGCGCCCTGCGCCCCACAAAATTCCCTTTTTTAAAACTCACCGCCCACGAAAGCCCCAGTTCAAGCGGTGAGGAAGTCTGGGCTTCGGACATGGCTTTGTTTGCAGGCGTGTAATCAACATCGAGCATAATAAGACCTGCTTCGATTCGCGATACGTCTAAGGCCCAGATACCGGCTGGCTGGAGCGCGTAATCATGCCCGGCTTCAATAATTGCATCCCATACTCTTTCTGCGTTTTTAGCATCCATCCATAATTCAAAACCCAGGTCGCCTGTGTAACCGGTTCTGGAAATCATTAGATTTATTGAGCCGAGTTTAGTATTCAAAAACTTGTGATATTTGAGACTGCCTAAATCGGCTCCGGTCAGCTTAATAAGCAGATCACGCGACTTCGGACCTTGAAGAGCCAGTGAGGCCACTTCATCACTAACGTCTTTAATTGAAACTTCCATGCCGATTGCATTGTCCTGCAGCCAGCGCAGATTCGGCTCAGCAGAGGTTAATCTGAAGCTATTTTCTGAAATATGCGCGATGGTGCCATCATCAATTACTTTGCCCTGTGAGTTGCACCAGGGCGTATAGAGCATGCCTCCCATCGCACATTTGCTTACATCTCTTGTCACAAGGCGGTTCAAAAAGCGCTCTGAGTCTTTGCCTTCAATCAAGTACTTACAAAGCGGTGATACATCAATAAGCACGCAAGCGTTTCTGATTGCAAGATACTCACGGTCATGAGTCATTTCATAGGAGCTGGCAACCGTGTGCCCGGACCAGCGCCGCCATTGATTTGCCTGCATCAGAGCCCGGGTGCGGCTATGGAAGGGCGTTTGTTTCAGCATGAAGCCTCGATATATGTTCTTAGATCCACTTATAAAGGCATTAGAGGATACATTCTATAGATGTCATTTTTCAAGAGCATATTTTTCAGCTAGCTCAAAAAAGAAATCTTCGCTTTCTTCGTTTTTAAGAGGCAACAAAGTAAGCACGCTTGCTGTTTAATATGAACTTGTAATATTGGACAAAAGAGGAGTCCGGAAAATGGGTCTGATCCGGGTCGCAACTACTGCCGACGCTAAAGCCATCCTGGATATATATGCACCTTTTTGCATGCCCAGCTCAGGCATATCGTTCGAGATAAAACCGCCCAGCCCGGCAGAGATGGAAACGAGAATTACAGAAACGCTTAAAGACTATCCCTGGCTCGTGTACGAAGAAGCTAACAATGTACTTGGCTTTGCTTATGCCGGCCAGCACAAAGAAAGAGCTGCATATAACTGGGATGTGGATGTATCTATTTATATGCACGAAAAAGCAAAGGGCAAAGGCACGGGCAAAAAGCTTTACCAGCACTTATTCGATGGGCTGAAAGCTCTGGGTTATTTCAATGCTTACGCAGGCATCGGACTGCCTAATGAAGCAAGCATAGCCCTGCATAAATCACTCGGCTTTTCGCTTGTAGGTGTATTCAACCATGTGGGTTACAAAGGGGGGGCCTGGCGTGACGTGGCCTGGTTTGCCCTCAAACTGCAGCCTTATGTGCTTGATCCGCCAAAACCAATCAAATTCAGCCAGTTGGGTTTGTAACGTTGAAGCCTCAGCTGGTTCTTGCCCATTGTTTTAGAGCCCGTTATTTCAAGGGCAAATATACATCGGTGATTAGTTCAGCTTCCGGTGTGTTGAAAGCGCTGTTCAAATAATGGAAATAGCAAGGAAAGTCTCGAAGCTCCTCGCCGCTTTCGGGCAGCCAGTTTCTGTAGAGAAAGTAAACAGAATCAGCAATTGCATCATGCGAGCCTAGATGACGCAGCACCGCACAACGCCCGCCCGGAATTTCTTTTGTAATTACACCCTGGGGATTCTCAGGAACTTCTTTGTCAACACTGCCACAAATGTCGAAACGAAATTCATCGCGGGGCGTATTATCCGGGTCGCTGTATGGAACGCCAAAGGTACGACTTGAGTTAAACGGTGAGAGCCCGCTTGTTTTTCGCCATTCTATAAAGCGGCAGGCACTTTCATTTACCTTCATCGGATCGCCGTGATGTTCAAGGCAAGCCACAAGAGTGCTGTCAAATTCGAGCACTTTTACTTCTTTATTTTCCACAGGAAACTTCCTTTCTTTTGCAGATTCTTTGTAAATCATGCCCCATTGTGCCCAGTCAGGCCGGCGCCTGAATGAACTTGGGGTTTGAGCAAATGCAGTTTTGAAAGCACGCGAAAATGACTCAGGGTTTTCAAAGCCGGCCTCAAGTGCAATTTCAATTACCGGTTCAAGCGGGTTGAAAACCAGGCGGTAAGAGGCCCGTTTTAAACGCGCAAGCTGAATATAGCGGCTTATACTGATACCGCAGTAGAGAGAAAACTGCCTGTGAAAATGGAATCGGGATAAATTCGCTACCAGAGCCAGCTTATCCACAGTCAGTTCTTCATCCAGATGCCTGTCTATGTAATCCAGTATCTGTTTAAAGCGCCTGGCATAGGCTACGCTCTTTTCGCTTTTGCCTGCGTCCTTTTTCAATTCAGCTTTCATACCTGACAGTATAACTATTTGAGCCAGGCAACTCCTGACTCAAATTGCTGTTTTGTTTTTGCTTTCTCAGCTCGGAGCCAGAACTATGTCAAATACTCCACGCTCATATTCACTATTATTTTTTTGGATTTTTTGCATACTAACAATCAAGGATTTCTTGATGAACTGATCGGTTTCATTATGCGGATCACCGGCAAAATATAGTTGAGTGACAAGCGTTTTATGCCCGGGCGCCTGGACCAGGTAATGAATATGGCTTGGTCTCCAGGTTGCAGGTCCTATTTTGTAGCGCCCTGGATGAATGGATTCAAATTCATAGTAACCGTTTTCATCACTAATCAGGCGGGCTCTGTTAACAAAAACTCCCTTTGCAGGTGGCTTTTGAGGATCATCATTGTCGTAGCGTCCCCGGGAGTCAGCCTGCCAGATATCAATCACAGCATTTGAAATTGGTTTTTTGCTTGCAAAAGACCAGACCCTGCCGCTAATAACTAACAGCATTCCACTTTCAAGCGGCGGGGTAATCTTTGCACGAAATGGTGCAGCCGGGCGATAAAAAGGTCCAAGGATATTATCTTCAGTAATCGAAAGCTGCTTATCTGCAGCAGGGCTTCCGGTTTTAGCCTGACCCTGCTTTTTGGCCGGCGCCGGACTCTTGTCTAAATAAGCAGCATAATCACCGACCTCGCCACTTTCAGCAGTTGGTCTGGCGCTGGCTCTTAGAAGCAAATTGCCAGCAGCAAGAGCAGTTAAACTCGCCAGTCCGGCCTTCAGACTTTGTCTCCTGGTAAATTCCGACATTTGTCTACTACTCCAGATCCGGGCCACTTAATAAGTAATAGTACAGCAGCCAGAAAAAAGACATAGATAAAACCCTGATAGAAATTGACCTGAATCTGCCTCAAATACTCCTTATAAAGAAGGGAGGCTAGCAGAGGTGTTTTTTATTAGCATGGTCAATTTATATAGATCGGCCCGCTGGCTGCGTTCACCGAGAATTCTTGAAAGAACTCGAAGAATACGCAGATGAGCTTCAGATTGAACTTATTACAGCTCAGGATTCTCAAGCGATTTGAGAGCGTCCTCCAGCAGGTCGGACAGTCCAAGCTCAGCAGCCACCTGCCTCAAGTAAGGAAGTGACAATCGATCACCTTGTATTTTAAGCACACCAAGTATATCCAACCATTGCCGTTCTGAGACTTCGTTTCCAAGCCTGTACCATTCTAATTTAGCCAAAATTGTATCTTCAGCACTGGCAACATACGCCGATTGTTCAGGAACTCGCGTAACCACAACGCGCTGAGAGCGTTGAAACTGCCTCTTGTCGAAGGGACGCGGTTTAGGTAGGAATATATCTACTTTGAAAACAGTCTCGTAATGGATCACGTTAAAGCTGGAGCGGTGGCGAATCGCAGACCTGATCTCTTCTTCGGTAATGTAGAACTGGTCTTCGAGCTTGCTCTTAAGTTGGAGCACATGCTCAGCTTTGATGTCGGCTACCAGATCTGTATCCAAAGTTGAGCGTGCCAGTCCGTACAGAGAGCTGGCAAGAGAGCCGGCGATAAAGTAGGGTACACCCAGACTGTCAAGAGCTGCAATTACAAGAAGCGTTACGCTTGTGGCTTCCTCATTCATCGTTAGCTGATCTTGATCTCAAGAACTCTTCCTCTACCCTACCCGCCAGCTCTGGCCCGAGTAATAGGCGCGCGAATTCCTGGTGTAGCCCCACTTCGTCCTTGTCTGGAAATCTCAAACGCAGACCGCTTATAGCTATTGACTTCACGCTGGCATTTAATTGATTGACCATAGCAAGTTTCTCGGCAGGCGCCTTTTTACGCAGCAGTTCAACAAGCTTGGCTTCGGCTGCCGGGCTTGTGTCATCAAACAATCGAAGCGATCTACCTGGCCGCATAGCGTTATCTCTGTTCAGCATATGTTCAATTATAGATGGGCCCGGAATTCTGAACCACGAATCAAAACACACGGATTTCGCAACTGCTCTTTAAGCGAATTCGCTTAAGGGGTCACGCCCTCTTGGTTCCGAGAGTTCGAATGATTAAGGGCGCTTCAGAAAGAAAAGCAGTCAAAAAGTGATGCCCCGGGTCTCAAAAGGCTCCAACTGTTAAGAAGCTTGTATGAAGAAGCATTCCAAGTACATGTCAGGGTTTCGGGGCGTCAAAGCCTCACAGGTTGCCCGTTCCGGCACACAAGCTTAAAAAGCTTAAGTAGAATGAATCTGCAAATCATTTAGCTGAAATAAATTTTTGCAGTAGCACATACCTATAACGTTAGAATGTGACTCCTGTTTGTTCCAAATCCGTCATCCCATGGCGCATTCGGAAATAAGAGCGGCTTAATGAGCGAGCTCGATTCCGTGACGGCACATGGTGGCAGCATTCACGGGCAAGCAAGGCGGGACTTGAAGTCAGCCTGGCGCAAGAATTACTTGCTTTCAGGACACAACAAGAGTCGTATACGCAGAACTTCAAACGTTCGAGAAGGAGTAAACGCGATAATGGCACGTGCCAAAACACAGAAGACCGAAGGTGCCGCAGGCGGCCCGAAAGTTCAGCGCATTCGCATCAGGCTGAAGTCATACGATCACAGACTGCTCGATAAGTCAGCCGAACAGATTGTCGACACAGCAAAACGCACCGGCGCCGCAGTGCTGGGACCGGTTCCACTGCCGACAAGAAAGCGCGTTTACTGCGTGCTGCGCTCCCCCCACGTGGACAAAAAATCACGCGAACATTTTGAAATTCGCGTGCACAAGCGCCTCATAGATATTAACGACCCGACCCCCACAACTGCAGACGCTCTCATGAGACTCGATCTGCCGGCTGGTGTGGATATCGAAGTCAAACTCTAAAGAGCAATAGAGCAAAAGAAAGACACCCTAAAAGTAATAGAGACCGACAATGAAAAACTCACTGGGATTAATGGGACGAAAAGTAGGAATGACGCAGATCTTCGATCAAGAAGGCGCTGCAGTTCCTGTCACTGTCGTGCAGTTGGGCGACAACATCGTGACCGATACTATGACCAAAGAAAGGAACGGCTATACAGCAGTTCAGGTCGGCGGTTTTTCAGTCAAAGAGAAGAAGCTCAACAAGCCGGAACTCGGCAAATTGAAAAAGCATGAGCTTCCAGCTCTTAAGCCTCTTAAAGAGTTCCGGGTAAAAGACGTTTCTGCTTATAAGGTAGGCGAAGCAGTTGATCCGGCAAGCATCATCAAAGAAGGCATGTTGATTGACGTTCAGGGCGAGTCCATTGGTAAGGGCTTCCAGGGAACTATCAAAAGATACAACGCCGGCCGTGGACCAATGGCTCACGGGTCGAAATTCCACAGAAGCATGGGATCAATTGGACCCGGCACCACACCCGGTCGCGTGTTCAAGGGTCTTCATATGCCCGGTCATATGGGCAACGTCACATCGACGGTTCGCCATCTTAAAGTGGTGAGAGTTGATGCAGACAAGAAATTGTTGCTGGTTAGAGGTGCTGTACCTGGTTGGGATGGCGGCTTGCTTGTCATCACCCCGTCAGTCACCAAATGGAACGAGAAATAAAGAATCGGGCAAGTAGTAAAGAATCTGAATTGAACGGATGAAGCAACGGGTGAATGCCCGGCGCAAATAAATAAGGAAAGAAGAAATGACCTCGGTAGCGGTAAAAGATTTGAAAGGCAAAGAAGTCGGCACCAAAGAGCTGGCAGCCGAAGTATTTGCAATTGAACCGAACATGTCTTTAGTGCATTCATCACTGGTTCGCCAGCTTGCAAATGCACGCTCCGGTTCTGCCAACACCAAAACCAGAGCAGAGGTTCGCGGCGGCGGCCGTAAACCCTGGAGACAGAAAGGCACCGGTCGCGCTCGCGCCGGCTCGATCCGTTCACCGCTCTGGAACGGCGGCGGCGTAATCTTTGGACCGAAGCCGCGTGATTTTTCAAAGAGCATGCCAAGAAAAGCTAGGCAGCTGGCAATTAAATCAGCCCTTGCAGCAAGAGCAAACGAACTGGTTCTGGTTAACAACTTCGACGGTCTCTTTTCAAAAGCGCCCAAAGCTGGTGAGGCTGTGACCGAACAACCGAAAACCAAAGCGATGGTCGAAACTTTGAAGAGCCTGGGCATCGCTGAAAAGAAAGTCTTGATTGTTCTTGATCATATGGTTGCCGGAGCTCATCAAGTAGCCAAGGCCGCTCGCAATTTGCCGAATGTCCGTGTGATTGATCAAAAGAACCTCAATGTAAAAGATCTGGCTTCTTGCCAAGCTCTGCTTACCACAGAGCAGGTTCTTCACGAGCTGGAAAATCGCTTCAAAAATTGCGGAAGCAAAAACCCCTGCCAGAAAGCCGGTTCTGAAGAAGCTGTAACCAAGGCTGTAAAAGCCGAAAAACCGGCAAAAGCAAAAGCAGAAACCGAAGCTGCCGTCCCGGCAAAAGCGCCTGCCAAAAAGGCCGAAGCCAAGGCTGCTGAAGCAAAAACTGCAGAAGCAAAAACTGAAGACGAGCCAAAAGCAGCGAAAAAACCGGCAGCTAAAAAAGCAGCTCCGGAGGCAGATGCAGCTCCAAAAAAACCTGCCAAAAAGAAATCGGAAGAAGCCTGAGTCTTAAAGAAGAAAAGGACAGAGGAAAAGGAAGTTTCAAATGAATAGCCGTCAACAACAAGTAATTGTTCGTCCAATAATCAACGAAAAGACAGTGCTTCTGGCTGCCGAAAATTTTCAGTACACGTTTGAAGTTGCAAGAGACGCAAACAAAACCGAAATAGCCGAAGCTCTCAAGCAGGTTCTCAAAGAGCTTTATCCGAAAGGCAAATTCACAGTATTGAAAGTCAATACTTCAGCCATTCGTGACCGTTTCCGCCGGTCTAAAAGACACGGCAGAGCACCGAAAGACAGCAAAAAAGCAATCGTGACGATCAGTGGTGATCAGATCGAAATGTTCAGCGCCTAGGCGCATTTAACTATGGGTGCCACGCACCCGATAAACCGGTAAAAACTTACCGGAAAGATAAAAAGGGTAGATAGCAAAATGCCGATCAGAAAAGTAAACCCAACCTCCCCCGGACGCCGCGGAATGACGCTGGCCGATTTTTCGGACATCACAAAATCGAAGCCCGAGAAATCTCTTACAACCAGCCTCAAGAAGCATGGCGGCCGCAACAACCTGGGCAGGCTCACCGTTCGCCATCATGGTGGCGGTCACAAAAGAGCTTATCGCATCATCGATTTCAGACGCGACAAGCATGGAATAGCCTGCGTGGTTAAGAGCATCGAATATGATCCCAACCGCAGTGCCCGCATTGCACTTGTGCAATATGAGGACGGCGTCAAGCGTTATATTCTGGCACCGCACACATTAAGAGTCGGTGACAAATTGATGTCCGGACCGCAAGCCGAAATCCGCGACGGAAACGCACTGCCTTTAAGAAATATCCCGTTAGGTACCATCCTTCACAATGTCGAGCTTACAATCGGCAAGGGCGGTCAGCTCGGGCGCGCTGCCGGAGTGCAGATTCAACTTCTTGCCAAAGAAGGCAAATATGCGACACTTCGCCTGCCCTCAGGTGAGATGCGCATGGTGCACATGGATTGCATGGCATCTATTGGCCAGCTTTCAAATCCCGACAACAAAAACATCAGCATCGGTAAGGCTGGCCGCAGCCGCTGGCTCGGCATCAAACCGACCAACCGCGGCGTTGTTATGAATCCTGTCGACCATCCGCATGGCGGCGGCGAAGGCAAGTCACCGATTGGCGGCAAACCTCAGACACCCTGGGGCAAACCGGCAATGGGTTACAAAACCAGACGTGGAAAACACAAAACTTCCAGTCGTTTCATAGTAAAGCGTCGTAGTAAGTAAGACTGGCATAAAGGAGAGCTCAAAGTGTCTCGTTCCCTGAAAAAAGGACCATTCGTTCATCCCAGTCTCCACAAAAAAATTGAGGAGATGAACAAGAAAAACGAAAAGAAGGTTGTCAAATGCTGGTCAAGAGCATCGATGATTGTGCCTGAAATGATCGGGCACACAATCGCAATCTACAACGGTCGCAAACACGTTCCTGTTTATATTACAGAGCAAATGATCGGCCACAGGCTGGGCGAATTCGCCCCGACCCGCTTGTTCAAGGGTCACGCCGGGTCGGACAAGACTGCAAAGAGAGGCTAAGCTAATGCACACAAGAGCACAAGCTAAATGGATAAGAATGTCACCGCTTAAGGTGCGTCGTGTCATGAATGTAGTTCGCGGCAAGAAAGTCGGCGAAGCGTATACCATGCTTAAATTCATGCCTCATGCAGCAGCACGGGAAGTCGAAAAGGTACTCTGGTCGGCTATGCATAATTTGATCAATCATGCACAAAGCCCGGTGTCGGAAGACGAAGTACAGGACTTTCGCATTTCAAAGATTTTTGCAGACCAGGGGCCAACCCTGCGCCGCATACAGCCTCATGCTCGAGGCCGCGCTTTTCCGATTAAGAAGCGCATCACTCATATCACCATTGAACTGGACGATCTTCAATAAATAAGGAGCTAGAGGACCTTGGGTCAAAAAGTACATCCACGCGGTTTCAGGGTAGGCATCCATCAAGGATGGTCGTCTAACTGGTTTGTCAACACAAAAGACATTCCGGCCCTCATCGAGGAAGACCACAGAATTCGCAACTATCTGAAAAAAGAGTTGCAGAACGCCGGTGTTTCCAAAGTTGAGATTGGACGCAAAGCCGACCAGATTGGCATCGACATTTATACAGCCCGTCCTGGTGTTGTGGTAGGCAAAGGCGGTCAGGGTCTGGAAACTCTGCACCAGAAAGTAAGATCAATGCTCGGACGCACCGGCATCGAGGTCAAAATCAATATTCTGGAAATTGCCAGAGTTGATCTTGAGGCCCAGTTAGTCGCCGAGTCAATTGCACAACAGCTCGAAAAGCGCGTGGCATTTCGCCGGGCAATGAAACAAGCAATGCAGCGTTGCATGCGCACAGGTGCCGTCGGAGTCAAAATCATGGTATCGGGTCGTCTGGGCGGTGCTGAAATTGCCCGTTCGGAATGGAGCAAGGAAGGAAGAATTCCGCTACAGACTCTAAGAGCCGATATCGACTTTGGTTTTACTGAAGCCCATACAACTATGGGACTGATTGGAATCAAGGTCTGGATCTTCAGAGGTGAACTTTCAAGAGGCCAGTGGTCGCCTCCTAATATCAAAGCACCTACAGAAAGATCAGAAGAAGGCGGCGGCAGAAGACCGGATCGCAGACCAGACAGAGAGCGCGGCGAAAGATCCGGCCGCAAACCGAAGAAACAGGGGTAATCCACAATGTTGCTACCAAAAAGAACCAAATACCGCAAACATCATCGCGGCCGCATGACCGGCTGCGAAACACGCGGCAGCCAGTTGCATTTCGGTGAACTGGGTTTGCAGGCATTAGAACCAGCCTGGATCACAAGCCGGCAGATAGAAGCCGCCCGTAAAGCCATGAGCCGTAGTGTTCGCCGCGGTGGGCAAATGTGGATCCGAGTATTCCCGGACAAGTCAGTAAGTAAAAAGCCGGCTGAAACCCGTATGGGTTCAGGTAAAGGCAACCCGGAATTTTGGGTGGCAGTGGTCAAACCCGGCCGCATGCTCTTTGAAATTTCAGGCGTTGCTTCCAAGGAAGCAAAAGCTGCAATGTCAATTGCGGCTCAAAAGCTTCCAATCAAATGCCGCATTGTCGAAAGACAGCAAGGAGGCTAATTATGAGAGTCAAAGAAATGAGAGAGCTCTCCGAAGAAGAAATTGCGGGCAAAATCGACGATGCGCGCCGCGAAATCGTACAGCTGAGATTCGAACTTGCAACCCGCAAGCTTCGCAACACAGCCAGTTTGTCGAATGCACGCAAGCGTCTTGCCAGGCTTTTGACAATCAAGAAAGAACGCGAGCTTGGATTGAAGAGGTAAAAAGGCGATGCCCAAGAAAGAACTTGTCGGTAAGGTTGTTTCCAACAAAATGCAGAAGACAGTGGTCGTCGCAGTTGAGAACTACGTGCAGCACCGCAAATACGAAAAACAAAGAATATTGACGAGCAAATTCAAAGCTCACGATGAAGAAAACAAATGCCAGGTAGGCGACAGAGTGCGCATTCAAGAGTGCCCGCCGATTTCCAAAGACAAGCATTTCACAGTAGTGCAGGTGCTCGGTCACGAAATAGGCGAAAAAGTAGAAGCATAGAAGCATAAAAGCAAGCGGACGCTGAAACGCTGACAAGCAGAATCAGAAGAGCAGAATCAAAAGAAGATAGAACAAGGGGTAGCAAAAAAATGAGGAGTAAGGAGTAAGGTCATGATCCAGCAACAAACCAGACTGACCGTTGCTGACAACACAGGTGCACGCGAACTTATGTGCATCCGTGTGCTGGGCAGTTCCGGCCGCCGTTACGCCTCTGTGGGTGACGTGATCGTTGCAGTCGTCAAAGACGCGCTGCCCAACATGCCGGTCAAGAAGTCTGAAATTGTAAAAGCAGTTGTTGTGCGCGTACGCAATAACGTCAGACGCGCCGACGGCACCACAATCAGATTCGACGACAACGCAGCAGTCATTATTCAAAAAGACAACAACCCGAAGGGTACACGCGTGTTCGGACCGATCGCCCGTGAACTGAGAGACAAGAACTTCACCAAAATAATGTCGCTTGCTCCGGAGGTCCTCTAAAAATGGAAAGCAAAACACATAAAGAAATTCGTTATACGAAGAAGGCGACTAAAGCCAAAATCAAAGAGAACGGAGTGGTTCTGGTTTCGCAAGCATTGCACAAACGCGGGACTTCAAACCTCACCCCGAAATCTCATCTCAAACGCGGCGACATGGTCATGCTCATGAACGGTCCTAAAAAAGAGGACAAGAAGCGCAGCCCCGAAGACACAAGACGCCTGCAAGAGCGCAACGCATTCAAGGGCACCATCGGTAAGGTTCTTGCCGTATTCCCCAGAGAAGGCAAAGTGCTTGTCGAAGGAGTGAACATGATGAGTCACTTCATTAAAGCAAGGCAGGGCATGGGTGAATCAGGAATAGTCAGAAAAGAAGTGCCGGTATTTGCAAGCCGGGTAATGCTTTACGATCCTGAGAAAAAACGTCCGGTACGCGGCGATAAACGCAAAGCACACAATCTATAGAAGAAAAACGGGGGCGGTCATACCGCCTGGGACGACAAAGACCGTCCCTTAAACAAAAGCAGGAAAGCGCAAAATGAAACTCAAAGAACAATACGATAAGCAAGTTGTGCCGCATCTCAAAAAAGAGTTCGGCTACAAGAACGATCTTCAAGTACCTAAAGTTGAGAAGGTTGTGATTAACATGGGCATTGGTGAAGCGGCTGCTTCAGCAAAAGCCATCGAAGGCGGCGTCAAAGATCTCACTGCAATTGCCGGACAGAAACCGATAGTTAACAGAGCTCGCAAATCAATCGCTACCTTCAAACTGCGCAAAGGTATGCCGGTAGGCGTATCGGTAACTCTGCGCGGAGCCCGCATGTATGACTTCCTTGCCAAACTCATTCATATCGCGCTTCCACGAATTCGTGACTTCCGCGGTTTATCGCAAAAATCATTTGACGGTCGCGGCAACTATTCTCTGGGAGTCAAAGAGCAGCTTATATTCCCGGAAATCAACTACGAACAAGTAGACAACGTGCGCGGTATGGACATTTCAATTGTCACAAGCGCCCGGACCGACCAGGAAGCCAGAGCAATGCTTGCTGCTCTCGGCATGCCATTCAAACGTTCATCAAATCCATAAGGTATCGAATCGAATCGAAACGAATCAAAACGGGATTGCATAATCCCAGTAAACAGAAAAACAAAAAAGGGAGAGATTTTCGTCGTGGCCAAAACATCCATGATCGACAAAGAAAACAAGCGCCGGGTTAAGGCCTCCAAAGGCAAATACCCGATCGTTCGCTTGCACAACCGCTGCCGCATTTGCGGCAGGCCGAGAGGCTATTATCGCGACCTTGGCCTTTGCCGTTGTTGCTTGAGAAAAATGGCCCATGAGGGTCTTATCCCCGGTATGACCAAGTCCAGTTGGTAGGAGAAAGTAAATGCCGACCACAGATCCAATAGCAGACATGTTTGCGCGAATCAGAAATGCCACCCGCGTCCATGCACCATTTGTAGAAATGCCGGCTTCGAAGCTGAAAGTTTCTCTTGCTGAAGTGCTGCGAAACGAGGGCTACATTTCCTCATTTGAAACGAAGGGACTTGGTTCTCCGGAGCAGCGCATGCGCATAGTTCTTAAATACGGTCCCCGCGGCGAGCAAGTCATTCAGGGCTTGAAACGCGTTTCCAAGCCGGGGCTCAGAGTGCACAGACCAGCCAAAAAAGTACCGCGCGTGCTAGGCGGTCTGGGCGTAGCGATCGTCTCCACATCCAGCGGTCTGATGACTGATCGCCAGGCGCGTAAGAGCAATGTGGGCGGCGAAGTAGTCGGATTCGTCTGGTAAGAGAGGTTGCCACTATGTCCCGTATAGGTAAAGCCCCAATTCCGGTGCCCCAGGGCGTGACAGTTACCATCAATGGTAGCGAAGTCAAGGTCAAGGGACCCAAGGGTGAGCTGAAGCGCGTAATTCGCCCCGAGCTCAAAATCAGCCAGGAAGACGGCAAAATCGTCGTAGTTCGTGAGTCGGAAGACCGTCTGGTTCGAGCGCTGCACGGCTTGAGCCGTACTCTAATTGCAAACATGGTTCATGGTGTCACCCAGGGTTTCACCAAAAACATGGACATAATCGGTGTAGGTTATCGTGCTGCAGTCGAAGGCAAAAATCTGGTCATGCAGCTGGGTTATTCACACCCGGTTGAAATTCCGATTCCGGAAGGAGTCACGGTAACGGTCACTAAAAACGTGGCCATGAGCATCACTTGTGCAGACAAGCAATTGCTGGGCGATTTCTGTTCCTTTGTCCGTGGCAAGCGTCCGCCTGAAGTTTATAAAGGCAAGGGCGTCAAATACTCGGATGAGCGCATAAGAAGAAAAGCCGGTAAGGCCGCAGGTAAGAAGAAATAACAACTAAAGAGTAGAGGCCCGGGGCAAATATCTCGGGCTCAGAAAATGAGGCAATAACAATGATCAAGAAGCAAGACAAAAACGAAGCAAGACGCAAAAGACATATGCGTATTCGTCAGCGCATTCAGGGCACTGACGAACGTCCGCGTCTTTGTGTTTACAGGTCGAACAAGCATATATATGCTCAAATCATCAACGACCTGACCGGATCAACTCTGGTTTCAGCCAGCACTCTTGATTCTGAGACCAAAACGGACAAAACCTGGGATTGCGATGCAGCAAAGCTGGTAGGTGAGTTGCTCGCTAAAAGAGCCCAGGAAAAAGGAATCAATTCTGTCGTCTTTGACAGAGGCGGATACATTTATCACGGACGGGTTGCTGCGGTAGCTGATGCTGCAAGAGAATCAGGACTGAGCTTTTAATGACTGAGCTTTTTAGAGAGGGAGCTTTTAACTAATGGTGGACAAAGAAGAAAGATCGGCTGCTGCTGGTGGTGGTGAAGACGAGGGTCGCAAAGGCCGCCGCACTTCATCGCGTGAATCCAACCGCAAAATGATGGAAGATCGCCCCAAGGAGCAATCCGACTGGGAAGAAAAAATCATCCAGGTGCGCCGGGTTACTAAAGTAGTCAAAGGCGGCAAGAAGCTCTCGTTCCGTGCCGTAGTTGCAGTAGGCAACGGCAAGGGTCAGGTTGGTGTTGGTGTCGGCAAATCAGCCGAAGTTATCGGAGCCATCCAGAAAGGCGTTGCCGACGCCAAAAAGAGCCTGGTTAACGTACCGATGGTTGGCGCCACGATTCCTCATCCGGTAACCGGTTGCCAGGGCTCGAGCCGGATTCTGATGAAGCCGGCCGCCAAAGGTACCGGTATCATCGCCGGTGGCGCAGTCAGAGCAGTGCTCGAACTCTCAGGCATAGGTGATGTCCTTTCAAAATGCCTCGGTTCACGTTCACCTCTTAATGTGGCACGCGGTACTATTGACGGTCTCAAGCAATTGAGAACATTTGAAGAAACAGCAAAGCTGCGCGGCATCAACATCCGCCAGATGCTTTCATAAGTTAGGAAGGAGTGGAGTCATGTTGAAAATCACGCTCAACGCCGGGCTTGTTGGTTGCACGGAAAAACAACGCAGAGTAGTCAGAGCACTCGGGCTCGGCAAATTCGGATCATGTGTTTTTCATGCTGACTCACCGACAATAAGAGGCATGCTGACCAAAGTAAATCATCTGATTCGTGTCGAGCAGGCTGAAGGTCAGGGCAAAAACAAGGTCGAAGCAAAAGCAAGCAAGTAGAGAAAGATTCGAACTAAGGAAGGAAAGCCCGTAAAAAAGCCGAGTTTGCAGAGGCGGGCAATGCAGGCGCAAGGCGAGGAGAACAAATGAAACTTTCAGAACTCAAACCGCAAGAAGGTGCCACACGCAGGCGTAAAAGAGTTGGTCGCGGCAGAGCCAGCGGTCACGGCAAAACCTCCACACGCGGTCATAACGGACAGGGTCAGCGCTCGGGCGAAGGCAAGCGCTTCGGTTTTGAAGGCGGTCAGACACCGCTTTTCAGACGCCTGCCGAAAATTCACAATTTCGACGGACAGGTAAAAAGAAGAGACTGGGTTGAAATCAACGTGGGCAGCCTGAATGAATTCTCAGCTAACTCGGAAGTCAACGCCGACAGTCTTGTGGAAGCAGGAATTCTCAGATCAAGCACCGACAGCCTCCGCATATTAGGTAACGGTGAATTAAAGGTTGCACTTAAAGTAAGCGCGCATCATATCTCAGAAGGTGCTAAAAATAAGATCGAAAAGGCAGGCGGCTCTGCAACTGTGATCGGACCGGCACCAGAGACACGCAAACGCAGACCCAAGAAGAACAAGTCGTAAGATTTGAGGAAAAAAAATGACGCAAGCAGCAGCTTCTAAGAGGAAGGACCCGATTGGAGGTCCCGGTGAGCTTTTTCAGATGCTCAGTGCTGCCGGTCTCAAAGAACGAATTATATTCACCGCATGCATGATCGCTATTTACAGAATAGGCGTTCATATCCCGCTACCCGGTGTCGACCCGATGGCAATGGCCAGGCACCCGGAACTCGCTCAGAACTTGCTGGGTATGATCGACCTTTTTACAGGCGGCGCGCTCGGCAAGCTCTCTATTTTTTCAATGGGTATCGGTCCTTACATTACAGCCTCAATCATCATGCAATTGATGGCGGTAGTGATACCAAAGCTGGAAGACCTGCAGAAAAACTCTGGTGAAGCAGGGCGGAGGCAGCTTTCACAATACACCCGCTACCTGACAGTGGGTCTAGCGGCCATGCAGTCTTACATGCTTTCGCGCTTGCTCACTCAAATTCACGGACCGGATGTAGTAATAGTGGCCGGACCGCTCTTTTTGTTTACGGCAACGGTAATACTTACAGCCTCGGCTCTTTTTATCATGTGGCTCGGTGAAGTAATTACAGACCGTGGTGTCGGTAACGGTGCTTCGCTTTTGATCTTTCTGGGTATTGCCTCAAGATTGCCTAACATGGTTTCGCAAACCGCCGAAGCAGTAAGCTCCGGTCAGGTGCCCGGCTACGGCGTTGCAATTTTGAGTGCCGTATTTCTCGGGCTTGTGGCATTAGTAGTCTGCCTGCAGCAGGGCGTGCGTAAAATCAAAGTGCTTGGAGCCCGCAGGCAAACAAGCAAGCAGGCAGGCGCAATAGATGCACCGGACGATTTTCTTTATTTGCCGGTTAACCCTTCGGGTGTTATGGCAATCATTTTTGCTTCATCGCTTTTGATGTTCCCGACAACAATCATGCAATTTGTCGGCAAGCAAGGCGACCCTATGGCCGGACTTTATCAAACTATTGTGGGTGTTCCCGGACTCGGCTCGGTTTTCAAAGACTTCGCAGCCCAGCACTGGGTGCAGAAGGTCTGGGGCTTTATATCGCACGAATTCATTCAATTCATGCAATACAGCTCAATTGAACATTCAGTTGTTTATTTTCTGCTGATCATCTTTTTTGCTTTCTTCTATGCCTCGATCGTTCTTCCCACAAAAGACATGGCAGAGAACCTGAGAAGAAGCGGCCGTGCAATTCAGGGAGTCAAGCCGGGCAGGCCTACATCCGAATTTCTGGAAGCGACTCTAAACCGGCTCATTTTCATAGGAGCCACCGCAATAGCCATAGTGGCAATCCTGCCTATTCATGTAGAGCACGCCACCGGGGTCGTTACCTTGCAGGGACTGGGAAGCACTTCACTGATAATTCTTGTAGGTGTGGCAATCGACACACAAAGACAGATAATCACACATGCCCTTTCTGCCCGTTACCAGGCAAGAGGACTCTTCAAAACATCAAGCACTCAAGCAGTTAAAAAGGACTCTTAAGCATGCAAATTCTATTTCTTGGCGCCCCCGGCGCCGGCAAAGGCACCCAGTGCAAGCGAGTTTCAACTGAGCTGAAGCTGCCACATCTGTCATCAGGAGATCTTCTAAGAGAAGCAGTTAAAGCCGGCACTGCAGCTGGTGCCAAAGCCAAGAGCTTCATGGACAAAGGAGTACTTGTTCCGGACGAAGTCCTTATCGAAATGTTCAAAGAAAAGCTTTCTGCCCCTGAGTGTAAAGAAGGTTTCATTCTTGACGGCTTCCCCAGAAACGTAGCCCAGGCAGAAGCCCTCGACAAACTTCTGGCCGATTTGAAAAAAGACCTGAGTGCGGTGATAAATCTGAGCGTTGATTTCGGCAAACTCAAAGAAAGAATTACAGGTAGGCGCTTGTGCTCAAATAAAAGCTGCAACGCTCCCTATCATGTCAAGTACGCGCCTCCAAAAGAGGATAATAAGTGTGATTTGTGCGGCAGCGAGCTTTTCCAGCGATCCGACGACAAAGCGGAACTGGTGGATGAGCGTTTAAAGACTTACAATGAACAAACCGCACCGCTCATTGATTATTATTCGAAACGAAATCTGCTTGAAGCTATTGATGGAAATGGTGAGGCAGACGAAATCTACAAGAGAATCATCGAGTTTCTAAAAAAAGCCCGCCTGAAAGTTAAGGCATAATCACAAATGATAGTTTCTTCCGATCAAGACCTCGAATTATTACGCAAAGCAGGCAAGCTGGCCGGCCAGGTCCTTGAGGCAGTTTGCAATAAAGTCGCGCCCGGCATCACAACCTGGGAGCTCGATGAATTTGCCGAAAAGATGATTCGGGACGGCGGTGCAATCCCGACTTTCAAAGGCTATCGAAAGTTTCCGGCTACTGTTTGCGCATCGGTAAACGAAGAAGTTGTGCATGGGATTCCAAGCAAGCACAAGGTTCTGAAAGAAGGTGACGTAATAAGTCTTGATCTGGGTGCCACTTTCAGGCGAACCGTAGACGGAAAGAACCAGGACTTCATCGGCGATACTGCAGTTACAGTGGCGGTAGGAAATATAAGCAGCCGCCTGGAAAAACTGCTTGCAGACACGCGAGCTTCCCTCTATGCAGGCATCAATGCCTCAATTGCAGGAGCTACACTTGACGACATTGCAGGTCCAATTGAAGACATCGCCAAATCAAATTCATATGGAATAGTCCGTGAATACGGCGGTCACGGCATTGGATACGATTACCATGAAGAGCCCTTTATTTTGAACTATAGAACTGGTAGTAAGACAAAGCTAAAACCTGGTATGGTTATAGCGATTGAACCCATGTTCAATCTTGGTGGTGATCGGGTGAAACTGAAGCCTGACAAATGGACAGTTGTAACGCAAGATTACAAGCCATCTGCCCACTTTGAACATTCACTTTTGATAATGGAAAATGGCATTCCAGAGATATTGACAAGGCGTCCGTCTGAAAAAATATGACCAAACAAGGCGTAATCGAATTTGAAGGTACAATCCGCGAAAGCTTGCCCAATGCGATGTTTCGGGTTGAGCTTGACAACGGGCATAAGGTTCTGGCTCATATTTCCGGCAAAATTCGCAAAAACTTCATTAAGATTCTTCCAGGCGATCGGGTGCGTGTTGAGCTCACTCCATACGATTTGACCCGTGGGCGCATCACTTACAGAATCAAAGATTGAGGTAAAATATACCCTTTGTTCGCGGCTGCATTGGCTGGACCTCACCAGTCAACTTTTTTCGGTCCTGAGTGAGCTCAAATAGAGACTCACATTGTCAGACAGAAACACTGCCGATGAGCGGTAAACGTTCAATATCGGGAGTGTCAAGCGATTCAAAGCAAAGGCTTAGAGATCGCACAAGAAGAGAAATCAAAATGAAAGTAAGAGCTTCAGTAAAGAAAATTTGCGAAAAGTGCAAGGTTATTCGCCGTAAGGGCCGCGTGGCAATTATTTGCGAAAACCCCAAGCACAAGCAACGCCAGGGCTAATTACCCGGGCTCAAGTTCAGTTGGTTGAAACCCCCAGTAGGGGATGGAGGATAGATGGCTCGCATAGCGGGTGTTGACCTGCCCAGAAACAAGAAAGTTTATGTCGCGCTTCGATACCTGTACGGAGTCGGTGCAACCGGTGCTGCAAAAATTTGCGAAAAGCTGAGTATTGCAGACCACAAACGGGTTCAGGATCTAACTGAAGATGAAGTCAACAGAATCCGTGAAGAAATCGACAAAAACTGGCAGGTGGAGGGAGACCTCCGAAGAGTCGAGGGTCTAAACGTAAAGAGACTCATCGAAATTAACTGCTTCAGAGGTCAGCGTCATCGCAAAGGCTTGCCGACCCGCGGTCAGCGCACAAAAACCAACGCCCGCACCAGACGTGGTCGCAAGCGCGTGACTGTCGCCAATAAGAAAGTAGCCCCATCCAAGGGCTAATACTCCTTTCTGAAGGCAAGAATCTGAAAGATAAACGAAGATAAACAACGAAGATAAACAAGGACCGGAATTAAAAAAGGACCAGAAGCAAAATGGCTAAAGCACCAAAGGCAAGAGCTAAGAAAAAAGATCGCCGCGTAGTACTTGAAGGGGTTGTGCACATTCAATCCACTTTCAACAACACGATTGTTAGCGCCACAGATCCCATTGGAGCGGTTATCGCCTGGGCATCTGCCGGCACGGTTGGTTTCAAGGGCGCCAAAAAAGGCACTCCGTTTGCTGCACAGCAAGCCGCAGAATCCGTAGCCAAGCGTTCCATGGACCAGGGCATGCGCAAATGCGAAGTGCTCGTTAAGGGACCAGGAGCCGGTAGAGAAACTGCCATTCGTGCTTTGCAGGCCGCCGGTCTTGAAATTACATTGATCAGGGACTGCACCCCAATCCCGCACAATGGTTGCCGTCCGCCGAAGCGTCGCCGGGTCTAGAGCATATTCCATATAAAGCAAGAAGCATAAGCAAGAATTTTTGAGGAGATAAGGCATTGGCCAGGTATTGTGATTCAGTATGCAAGTTGTGCCGCAACGAGGGCACCAAGCTCTTTTTGAAGGGCTCACGCTGCTACAGCAGCAAGTGCGCTATCGAGCGCCGTCGCTACCCAACCGGCCAGCACGGGCAGGAGCGCAAGAAGCAGTCCGAATACGCTGTGCAGCTGCGCGAAAAGCAAAAAGTGCGCCGCGGTTATGGAATTCTGGAGAAGCAGTTCGCTCGTTATTTCGAAGCAGCCAACCGTCAGAAAGCAGTTCCAACAGGCTTGCGCCTCTTGCAACTTATGGAAGTACGCCTCGATAACATCGTCCACCGCTCGGGCATGGTGCCATCACGGGCTCAGGCCAGGCAGATGATCAAGCACGGTCATGTCACAGTCAACGGCAAAGTCGTTCAAATTCCTTCTTATCAATTGAAGGTCGGAGAAGTGGTTTCAGCAACCGACAAGAGCAAGGCATTAGTTAAAAAGCTAATAGCCGAGAATCCCTCAGCAGGAGCTCCCCGCTGGGTAGCTGCAGATCTCGAGAATCTGAAAGTATCGATACAACAGCTTCCGGCCCGTGAAGACCTTGACCAGACAATCAAAGAAGCACTCATAGTTGAATTTTATTCGCGTTAATAAAAAGGCAGCATTGCTGCCTTTCATTCTCAGTCCTGCCCTGCAATTTCCTTCTCAATTTCCTTCTATGGAGAAACCCAACGAATGTACGGAGTAAGCATCGAACCCCTCAAAATCAAGTGTCTGGAAAATAAAACCGGCACAGACGGATCGATTTACGGCAAGTTCGTGATCGAGCCGCTGGAAAGAGGATACGGCACCACAGTCGGCAACTCGCTTCGCCGGGTCTTGCTCTCTTCTCTTGAAGGAGCAGCAGTTACTGCAGTGAGAATCGAAGGAGTTACTCACGAGTTCACCACCATTCCGGGAGTAGTCGAAGATGTTATCGACATCATGCTCAATTTAAAAGGACTGGTAGTCAAATCATTCAGCAACGACCCCCAGTATTTGCATCTCGATTTGCAACGCTCCGGTCCTGTAACCGGACGCGACATCATCTGCCCGGCTGATGTCACAATCATCAACCCGGACTGGCAGCTCTGCACTCTGGCAGAAGAAGGACGCATTCGTGCAGAAATTACTGTCGAGCGTGGACGCGGCTATGTTCCGGCCGATACTCACAGCCACTACAAGCAAGCTATCGATGTACTGCCAATCGACGCTGTATTCATGCCGATTCGCAAAGTCAGCTACAACGTAGAACCCACCCGTGTCGGTGAATCAACGGACTACGACAAGCTGACAATCGACCTCTGGTCAAACGGATCTATAGATGCAACCGAAGCAATTTCGCAGGCTGCCAGACAACTCATCGATCATCTGGTTCCGATTGCAGAACTTTCCGGACGGCCGGTAGTACCGGTTGCTCCGCAGCCGACCCAATCAGACGGCAAACATCATTCAATTTCAATTGAAGAACTCGAGCTCTCAGTTAGAGCTTACAACTGCTTGAAACGAGCAAACATCCATTCGCTCGGCGAGCTTCTCAAACTGACTTACGATGATCTGATGAATATCAAGAACTTCGGCAAAAAGTCAGCTGATGAAGTTATAGAGCGCCTGAGACAGTTCGGACTCGGACTCTCTGATGGAGCCAAATAAGAAGATCTCAAAACAGTACTATTGAAGGATTGGAACCATGCGCCACCGCAAACCAGGAAATCGCCTAAGCCGTCCCCAGGATCAGAACAAAGCTATCCTGCGGGCGCTTGCCACAGAGCTTCTGCGCCACGACGAAATCGTGACCACATTGTCTAAAGCAAAAGCAGTGCGCAGCCATGCCGAAAAAATGATCACTCTTGCCAAGCACGGACTGATTGCAGACAGAGACGTTTACGAAAAAGCAAAGAGCACGGATGCAAGCGTGGCAAGCGAAGCTGCAAAGCAAATCGCCAAGCATGTTCACTGCCGCCGCCAGCTGCAGGCATTCATTTACGACAAGCAGGTTGTATCCCGCGCTTTTGACGAACTGGCACCACGCTATGAAAAGCGCAACGGTGGCTATACCCGCATCATCAAGACTCATTTCCGCAGAGGAGATGCTGCTCCGATGGCATTGATCCAGCTGGTCGAATCGAGCAAGTAAATCAAGCCCGCAGCAAATCGCTCGATATAGACAGAATCGGCCGGACTCAGGTCATGCAAGCATAAAAAATCAGGCGGCAGGTTCATTGCGGACCTGCCGCTTTTTTTGAAAACGGAGTCTCTTTTCTCCAATTACTTTCTGCTTTATTCTCCCTGTATTTTCCACCCTATAATCAAGGCATCAAAAAAGATGCATGGCTTTTTTCTGGCAACGGAAAGCAACAGCACTCTTAAGCTGTGCAAATAAAGGCTTTCGGAGAAAAACTACTCGATTGGAAATCTTAGGGGCATGCATCTAAATAGATGCCAACCTGCAGCGACGAAAAACGGGCATTCAAAGTTCTGCGAAAATCTATTATTAGCGGAGCACAGGCATCAAGAACTCTTATGACGGGCAAAAGCAAACGAATAGCACTAAAAGTCGAATACCAGGGAGAGAGCTTTTGCGGCTCCCAGATGCAAAAAGGCGTGCGCACAGTGCAAGAAGAGCTGGAAAAAGCGCTGAATGTTTTTTTTCGAGGCAAGGAAGCAAGAAGCATCAAGCTTACTTTTAGCGGTAGGACAGACAGCGGGGTCAGCTCGCTTGGCCAGGTTGCCCATTTCGACCTTGCAGACGAATTACTGGCAGCGGCCTTTGAAAAATTCGTTCTTGAATCGGCAAAGTCAAAGTCGCAATACTCCAGAATTCTGGGTTTTGACGTATCGGCATTTGATATTTGCCGTTCGCTTGCAGAAAGCTCAAGCAGAAGTGAAAACAGAAGTGAAAGCGATAGTGTTCAATTTAAGCGCGGCCAAACTGCAAGCACGAATGAAAAAATGAATGAGCTCTTTCTCAGAAGGATTTGCTGGGCTTTAAACGGAATTCTACCTGAGGATGTTTCGGTCACAAGAGCCCAGGCAGTCCCGGACCAGTTCAATGCCAGGTTCAGCGCAGTCAGGCGCACTTATGTCTACAAAATCCTTAACAGACCACAAAGGTCTGCAGTCAGGCAAAAGAAGCATTATTTCATTGCAGAAGAGCTCAATCTCGAACTCATGAAAGAAGCTAGCCGGAGCCTTCTTGGGAAATTCGACTTTCGAGCATTCAAATCTTCTAATGCAGACATCAGAACCACAGTATGCACCGTAGATCGTGCCGAATTCTTGAATAAAGGTGAAGATGAGCTTGAATTCTGGATTTCCGCAAATCACTTCGTTTACAATATGGTGCGCATCATTGTCGGGACACTTATTGAAGTGGGACTCGGCAAACGCGCCCCCGAGGCCATGGCTGAGGCTCTTGCGGGAAAGGACAGGCATCTTGCCGGACCCACTGCGCCGCCATGGGGGCTCTGTCTCTATTCAGTAGAATATCCGGCCGAATTCAATTTATTCAAAGAAAAGCCAGAAAAGGTTATTTCAGTTAGTCAGGAGAAATGAGTCGTGAAAACCACCTTGCCAAAAGTTGAAGATGTACAGCGCGACTGGTACGTCGTTGATGCTCAAGGCCAGACACTTGGCAGGCTGGCAGTAAAAATCGCCTCGGTCTTGCGTGGCAAGCACAAGCCAATTTTTACACCTCATATGGATTGCGGTGATTTCGTGGTTGTTATAAATGCGGAAAAAGTGCATTTGTCGGGCAACAAGGAAGAAGCCAAGCTTTACCGCCACCACTCAGGTTACCCAGGCGGATTCAAAACCGAAACCGCAAAATCCCTGAGAGCACGCCGCCCGGAAGTTCTAGTGGAAACAGCAGTCAAAGGCATGCTCCCTCATACAAGATTGGGTGCTCGCCAGTTCACAAAATTGAAAGTTTATGTCGGACAAGAGCATCCACACGCTGCTCAAAATCCGAAAGCACTCGAGATCAAATAAGTCATTAGAAAGCTAACCGGCAATCCGGCACAAAGAAAAGGAAATAAATCGGCATGACTAGCGTAATTCAGTATTACGGAACCGGCAGAAGAAAAACAGCCACCGCACGTGTACGTTTGATACCGGGAACTGGCAAAGTCACCATCAACAATAGAACAATGGAAGACTATGTGGGCAACCGTCCGGGTCTGGCTCGCGATATAGTGCTGCCTTTCGAGACTGCCGATGCTCAAGGACGCTTCGATGTAATCGTCAATGTCTGCGGCGGCGGCATCACCGGGCAGGTGGGAGCCATCCGCCACGGTATTTCAAGAGCCCTTGCCGAAGCTGCTCCCCAGAACCGCCCGCTTCTGCGTACCATCGACCTGCTCACACGCGACCCGCGTGTAAAAGAGCGCAAGAAATACGGACGCAAGCGCGCACGCAAACGCTTCCAGTTCTCCAAGCGTTAAGCATTCGGACTTTCATTCAAATTACAGGCAGATACTGCCTGTAATACCGCAACGGCTTATAATCTTTGCGCCTCGGTCTACAGTTTCAGTATTAAGTCGAAAGCAATCAAATACTCAGGGCTTTGTTGATTTTTGCAAGCTAAAGAGCGGGTATTGATAATTGCTGCCTGCCCCGTGGCACGATATTGTGGAATCTTTGCATCCTTAATATGCATCTTTACATGCATAATCCAATGAATCGCGGGAGCAGCTATGAAACTCAAAACCCTGAACAATATTGCTTTTGCAGCCGGATTGTCCTTACTGGCAGCTAGTTTCCAAACTGCCGGTGCAGCAAGCAAAAAGCCGCTTAGCCCATTATTGAAAGAGGCAAACGCCTATTCACTTGCAAAAAAGTACCCGCTTGCAGTTGAAAAATACAAGAAGGCTTGCAAAGCAGAACCCAACAATCCGGATTGTTACCAGTATTACGGCAGAACCCTGGCTCAAATGGGTCTTGTATACGATGCTGTGGCGGAATACAGAAAGGCCCTCAAACTGAAACCAACTGACGCCGAGCTCTACAACGACATCGGCTGCGCTCTTGTAGTAAACGAAGATGTAAAAGAAGGTGCACGCTACATAAAACGAGCCACGGAGTTGAATCCAAAATCGATTGCGGCATTGAACAATCTGGGTGCGGCTCTTCAAAAGCTGGGTGACTACCAGGCCGCTCAGGAAGCCTTTGTAAGATCTCTGAAATTACAGCCCACAAATCCCGTGATTCAAAAACGGTTCCAGATATGCAAATCAAAGCTTGCTGAAAGCAAACATTTCGATTTCGGTGCGGCTATAAATCCTGCTGCAAAGCCAAGTGTAGGTCCAACAGAGAGTATCAGCGCCGACGGGCAGAAACCACCTGTAGCAAAACAAGAAGATATTCAAAAGGCTGAAGAAGCCAAAAGAGCGGAAGAAGCTAAGAAAGCCGCCGAGGCTAAGGCCGCAGAAGAAGCTAAAGCCGCTGCTGAAGCTAAAGCCGCTGCTGAAGCTAAAGCCGCTGCTGAAGCTAAAGCCGCTGAAGAGGCAAGAGCTGCTGCAGAAGCTAAAGCCGCTGCTGAAGCTAAAGCCGCTGAAGAGGCAAGAGCTGCTGCGGAAGCTAAAGCTGCCGCTGAGGCCAAGGCTGCCGCTGAGGCTAAAGCTGCCGAGGAAGCGAAGAAAGCTGAAGGAACTAGAAAAGCCAGAAAAGCCGCTGAAGCTAAAAAAGCCGCCGAGGCGAAAGCTGCCGCTGAGGCTAAAGCTGCCGCTGAAGCTAAAGCCGCTGCTGAGGCTAAGAAAGCCGCTGAAGCTAAAGCCGCTGCTGAGGCTAA
>CAZTQO010000007.1:170354-189062 GCA_964615655.1 uncultured Candidatus Obscuribacterales bacterium
ACCGGTTTCCACAAGCAGCCCACCGGTTTCCACAAGCAGCCCACCGGTTTCCACAGGCTCAAATAGCTCAAACAAAATCGAAGGAGTCAGCACCAGCCTTGACCTTGGCGGCGGAAGCAAGAGCAAAGAAGATAAAAGTGCAGCTATGTCTTCTAGCGAAGATTCCGAGAACGCTAATGCTTCCGGCTCCGAAGCAAAGCCTGCCCTTAAAGAAGGCGCCGAAGCTGAAGGCTTCACAAGAGAGGTCCTGAAACCTTCAAGAAAGAATCCGGGCGAAGCCGTTGAGAAATCCACCGGTGCTTCATCAGAAGCTGATTCATCCGCTTCTGAATCAAGCAGCAAAACTTCAGAACCGGAATCAGAAAAATCTGAGAATGACGAAGAAGCAGAGCAAAGCGAAATGGAAGAATAAGCGGGCGAAAATGGCTAGTCTCAACTTATATCTTCTCAGGCACGGCGAAACAGAATTCAGCCAGAGTGGCGGTTTCTGCGGCAATACAGATGCAGAACTTACCAGTTCCGGAAAGGAAATGGCAAAACAGTTTGCAGATGCTTATAAAGACTTCGATTGGCATGCAATATATTCGAGCCCCTTACAAAGAGCAGTGGCAACAGCAACACCGATTGCCAGCGCCAGAGGACTTGAAATTCAAAAGCGCGACGGTCTGAAAGAAATCAACTATGGAAACTGGGAAGGCAAAAACCAGAGCTTTGTGCTGCAAAACTACGCGTCCGATTACAAAAATTGGCTCAGAGAACCTGGCTGGAATTCACCAACGGGTGGTGAGAATGCTTTTGAAATCTCGGAACGAGCCATGAGCGTATTTTTCGAAATCAAAGCAAAATACGATACAGGAAATATTCTTGTGGTCTCTCATAAAGCAACCATCCGCATACTCATATGCACATTGATGGGCATAGAACTCGGAAGATACCGAGACCGGATCAATACTCTTACAGCATCATTGAGTCTAATAAAAATGAACGAACATGGGCCCTTGCTTGATCTATTAAATGATCGCTCTCATCTTAGCTCTGAACTGCGAAATAGAGCCGGTAATTAAGCAGAGTCTCAAAGAACTTTTCAAAACAGATAATTGGTTTATCATAGTTGAAAGACTTCAATCAGATTATTGTGGACCGGAAAACACTATACATGGAAGAAGCAAAGGAAGAAGCAAAAAACGAAAAGGACTGGCAGGTTGGAGCAGGGCAGCCCCCGGCTCCTAAGCAGACCGCTCCGGACGGCCACCGCGTGAACCGTTTTTCGAATCAACCAAAAGCAAACAACCAGGAAGATGAAGAAGACGAGAGCGAGCAATCCGGAGAGCACCCCAGAGAGCAGGGTCCAAAATCTCTTAAGGAAGAACTTCAAATAGAGGATCTTTCCAGATGTATTTTTTTCAAAGACAGCAAGATATTTGCGGCTGCCGGCCCCGGTATGCCACTATTGCAAGTAAATACAGATGGCACTTTTGTTTCGCTTGATCCTGATCAACCATACAGGCAAGAAGTCGATGAAGATGTAAGAGTAGAAGCCGATGAACATGGGCGCCTTTTAGATCCGCTAGGACAATTGCGCAAACTCACGGGCATGAAATATCAAGGAAAGCCTCTCTTTTTTGTGGCAAGAAGACACCCGGAAAATAGCCAGCATCTGGCCGCCTGGTTCGATGAAGAATGGAATGCACACTATCTTTATCTTGGCGAAAATATCTTGTCTGCTGCAATGGTGCTTAAAATAAGGGACCGCATGATCGACGGTGAGTTGAGCAAGTTCGAAGAATTATCGTCGGACTGAGAAGTACCTATTCAAGATAAACAAGTTTTGAAGCAGGGTCGACGCTTACTTTCAACCCCTTCATAAACGAACGACCAAGTAATGGCTTGCTGCCGGTGCCGTATATATTGCAGGAAGCATTAACTTCGTTTCTTTCAATCTGTCCAAGAGCAATACTCCGGATCGGAAACATGTATGATTCACGTCTGCCGCCAACTCCCACTGCGGCCCCGTGACCAGCCTGCGTCGGTCTGGACATGCCGATTGAAGCAAGCTGCAAATCTGAAAACGAAACTGTGCAGGCACCTGTATCAAGGATCATTTCACACTCTCTGCCGTTGACTTTTGGTTTGACTATGATTGACCTTCCCTCAAATGAAAACGGCACAGATGCTGATTTTTCTCCCCTGTATCCTCTTGGATGAAAAATAATTTTGTGTTTGCGATCGTCTATTGAATATGCAAGCATGCCATAAAAATCCTGGCCCAATAGAGGGTACGAAAATACGGCATTTCTGCCCTGATTGGCTATCATACTGCTGTCGTCCTGCACGAAGATTTTCATTTTCTGTCTTAATGGACCCAGTCCTAATTCAACATCCACAAGACGTGCCTGTGTTTCGCCGGCGATACCAGTAAGCTTGGCTGTGCCTGATCCCCGGCCCAGAGCTATAGCTGAGCGCGCAAGCTGACTTTCGCTAAAGAGACTTACTTCTGCCCCTGTATCAAAATAGCATGGTATCGATCGGCCGTTTATGCTCACATTTACAATAAGCATTCCCAGACTGTCCGTTTTATAAGGAATTTCGATCTGATCAGGGACCGCCGCTGCGACCTGCACTGAATTTTTCGCGCTCAGCTTATCGGCATCCGGTAGCGAAGCCCAGAGTTTGCCGTCGGCAAGCCATCCTTTTGCACTTTGTGCCGGAATGCTATCCGGAAATTTTTCGATCACAAACGCAAACATTTGCTTTGAGCGGGCATAGTCTGCAAGCTTGTAATAGCAAACGGCCTGCTGGAAGCAAGCATTTGGCGGATCTTCGTTTTTGTTATATGCAGAAATAAATTTTGAAAGCGCTTCTTTAAACTGATTTTGCCGGAACAATAGCATGCCTTCTTTGCTTAGCGGATTTTGTCTGGCGGTCTGGGCCTCTACAAACTGAGGCAAAGTCAGATTAAAAAAAGCTGCAGCAAGAAGCAGGCTGGATCTCAAAAACAAAACAGCTGCATGCAAACGCGATTTAGCTGAGCAGCCCCGCATTAATAACCGGCTTCCTGACCCTGATCATTCACTGTATTGCCGGTTTGCGCAACAGCAAAATAAGGCTTGCCGTCAAAGTCTTTTACAGGCTTGCCGTCCATGCCAGCCCCCCAGACATAAAGAAAGCCCTGTCCATTACCGCTGCCCGTGATGGTTCCGGGGCTTGCCTGCAAGTTCAAGGGCGGATCGGCTTTAAAAGAATCAAGTTCTTGCTGGCTGGCACTCTGGTCCATACTCAAGTGAATTCGCTGTGCATTGTCTGCACTCAGCTCAGCAGTCCACTCGTCGTTTGCAAGCGGGCTTGAACTAACCGGAGAACCGTCCGGATTGTAATAATATGCAAGCCCTGGTGAAAGACCGTTTAATTCGCGACTCTGCACTGCCTGCGCCACGGCATCATAAGGATTCGGGCCGGCCAGTTCGGTCAACTGCACTTCAGCGGCCCGCTCAATTGTTCCGCTTGAGCCATAAACTCCCGGAAAACGATTTTGGTTGCGTAAACTAAATTCTTCCAGCCAGCTTGCCACTTTCTGAATCTCAGCGCGCATTTGCTGGTCTGCATGCGCAAGCATTTCCTTATAAGCAGGCATTGCCTGCGAACTCGAACTCTTATTAGACGAATCCGAAGAGTCGCTGCTTTTGCCGGAAGAATTCGAATTGCTCTTTTCATCCGGGAAAAGACTGCTCGGGAAAAGATTATCCACAGCCATCACTGGTTGACAATAAAGAAAGAAAACAAGCGTTGAAGCTGCCAAAAAAGCAAAATGACCTTTCATGCTGATCTGCCTCCTCATAGCAAAGATCCAGGCGCATAAATTGAAATTATACGGCAAAGAACCTAATCAAGCGGCCACTCGGCAGAAAACAAGAATGAGCGTGCCTGAGGAACTGCTTGATCGTAGCTTGTGCCGGACGCAGCCCTCAACACAAATGCATATCTGGGATCATCATAAGGAAAATAACCGCAGATCCACGATTGAAAGGTTTTTCCATGTGGTGTAGTTCCGGTTTTTATCGCCAGATGCAACTTGTTTTCAGGATCCAGTTTTTTCCCTGTCCCTTCTCTTGCCGCAAGTTTCATGCCATCTTTGAGTATGCCGAAAATTCTTTTGCTCAGCTCAAGTTCAAATGTTTTGCCATTTTCATCTGGACATTCGGCACTGTGCAGGTAAGGCAGCTTTCCTTCATTTGCAACCAGGCAGGCCACCCTGAGTATTTGCAAAGCCTGGGGCTCCAAGTCCGGGGCAAGCCCGAGCACATATCTGTCCGAACTCGTACTTGCGCTTGTTTCCGGAAACTTGCCGGAGTCAAAACCAGCGACGGGGTCAGCGAGCCCGAATTTCTTCGCGTATTCAAGCAGAGCCCTCGAACTCAGCTTTTGAGAGGCTTTTGCAAAAAAGACATTGCATGACATGCCGATCGCATGCACGATATCGACCATTCCGTGAGCTTGCAGACACTTATAGCTTTCATTATGCAGCCTGTAAACACCACGGCACTCTAATTTGTCATCGGGCAAGAGCACTCTTGTGTCTAAGAGCGCGGCTGCAGAAACAAGTTTCATGATTGAGCCGGGCATGCCTTCCGGAACCGAATGCCCGCAAGGAAATCCTATCTGTCCTCGCTTAAGACTTGCCCAGAAAAACCGGGAAGCGGCAGTTGTAGCTTCCTTTGCCGCTGCACTTTCAGCCGCTGCACTTTCAGCCTCTGCAATACTGCCAAGCCCAAAAATAGAACGCAGAAACTGCCTTCTTCCCAGAGAGCCTGCATTTTTTTCCTGCTCAGACATACTCAGACATACATAGTTAACCGTTTAAAACGCTTTTTTTACCTGTTCTTATCAGTAGCTTGACTGCGAATTAATTCGAATATCAGAGAATCTAAAAAGCTAGGGGTTAATTTACCGTATTCTAGTCTACAGGTCATTTATGATTATGGATTGCAAAAGGCTAATTTCGACACTCAAACTCAGAGATATGAGAGATTCTCTCCTTTTAAGCATAGTCAAGTTAAGGGTTCTGAGCTTTAGTGCCGGCACCCTGACATCATTTTCCGGCCTTAAACTGCCTTTTGTCCTGATCCTGCAAATTCTTGAGCTTTGCCAGCCAGCTTTTGCCCTCAGCCCGCAAGCACAGACACTCGAAAGTCAGCAAAAGCACGAGTATAAAAATAATAACAGCTCTTTTGCAAAAATCATTTTGAAGCCGGGCGACCTTAAAACTGCCGCGCAAAAGAAAGAAGCCGGCAAAAGCAGCAAGCTCTCACTTACTGAAATCGCAAAAATAACTCTTTATCGCTATTTCGGCTCTAGCCCGGACGAAAAAAACAAGGCAGCAAAAAATTCCATGAATTCTCAAGGGTCAGCAAGCTCAATTGAAAGCATTCTAAAAGGGGTTGAAATTGAGCCGGCTCTATCAGGACGAAAAAACGGGGTTTTTGTCACGCTGAGCAAAAACGGCAAAACAAGAGCCTGCTGGGGATCTATTTATCCACGCGAATCGAATATTGCCAGAGAAACAGTTCTATCAACCCTGGGTGCACTTGGCAAAGAATACAGGTTCAAGAGCATCAAGCCGAAAGAGCTTAATGATCTAAAAATTCAAGTAACCGTAATTCTGGACCTTCTTCCGGTTTCAAGCTTCAAAGAAGTGAACCCGCTTAAAGACGGAATAATGGTTAGATCCGGCGGAAAAAGCGGCGTGATACTTCCGGGTGAAGCCGTGGATGCTTATTACGAGTTCGTGCTTGCAAGATTGAAAGCCGGCATCCAGCCGGATGAAGCGTGTCAGATCTACAAAATAAAGGCGCAAATATATGACTAATCCGGTCAGCCCATTCAACCGTAACCTGCTTCTTTCCTGGGAGTTCTTTTTTATAAAGGTGCTTTTTTTCGGACTGGCAGCGGTGCTTATTGCCAAGCCCTCGGGTTCGATTTCAGGTCGCATAGCCATGGAGCAGGATGGTTTCAATCTCTATTCCTATAACATGAGACAGCACAGAGTTTATGCAATTGCAATCGGCCCCCGTGATGCGGAGAATGAAGAGGAGCGTGGTGTCTGGGTTGACGGTGACGGCAAATTTGAAATCAACCAGCTTCCAGTTGGAGAATATTCTCTAAAAATTCGCGTGCCCGGATTTTCGACCACCTACGAAAGTGGCATCTTTGTAGAAGAAGGGAAGAGCACCAGGCTCGCCTCCGACGTAACTCTTCAGATTAGCGATCCCTCTGTTAACGTGGGCAGCAACTCGCGCGTATTCACAACTAAAGACAAACCGTCTTTCTGGGCCCATGCGCAAAATGCCACAAAGATGAAGGTCAGTCTTTACAAAAAGGACATGCTCGATATACTCGGAAGCCCTGACGAAAAGCGGATGGGGCTCGAAGTCAGTTCGGACCTGAGTTTGTACAAACCATACGGTGACGAATACAAAGCACACGATATTTTCCGCAAGCTGCAACCTGTAAAGAGCTGGTCTCGAAATCTGCAGCCCGATGTAAGCGACTGGGCATACGAGAATTTCAAATGTGACGAGCCGCTTGCACCCGGTGACTATTTTGCCATGGTCGAAGTTTCAAATGTCAGAAAAAAATCAGACAGAAATATGCTCTGGTTTACAGTCACCGATCTTGGTTTGATAGTTAAACAGGATTTCAACAAAACTGTTGTGCGCGCTATCAATCTCAACAATCTGAAACCGGTTGAGGGGGTTTCAGTGCAGGTCCGAGATCGCCTAGGCCCGAACTCGGGCGCCGCAAGCAACGAAGAAGAGGCTGAGGGAGAAAATACAAAGAAAGCCTCATCTGAAAAGGGAACTAAACTTATAAACAAAGGCAATGGCAACACCGGAACCGATGGTTTTCTTGAATTGCCGATTGGCAATACATTTGGAAAAGGGGCAAATACCAATCTTGTCATTTGCGGGTTCAAAGACGGCCAGCATGCTTATGGCGGCCTATCTATGTACCGCAGCGCCGGAGAGCAGCACCAGACATATTTCTATACTGACAGGCCAATTTACCGCCTGGGACAGACTGTGTATTTCCGTGGCATTTGCCGTGATCTGGAAGGCAACGGTTTTAGAAACCCGGGTGAAATGAAACTGAGTTTAACGCTTGAAGATCCGGACAACACAAGCCTCTGGTCCGGCAAAATCAAAACAAGCAAATTCGGTACTTTTCACGGTGTGCTCGAGATACCCAAAGAAGGCAAAACCGGCGCTTACCAGCTCCAGATCACCTATCCGGATGGAAGCACCGACTATGAGCGCATTGAAATCGACGAATACAGAAAACCAGAATATAAAGTCGAAGTCATCCCACTTGAAAAACGAGTCAGTGCCGGGAACAAAGCGAAAGCCCGAGTCAGAGCCACTTATTACTTCGGGGCTCCGGTCACCAACGCTAAAGTTAAATACACTATCTACAGCCAGTACGATTGGTACAGCCGCTACAATTTGATGTCGCGTCCGGATTACTACAGCTATTTTGACGACTGGGAGCAAGACTCATCAGACTATTTCTATGGTGGTGATTATGTTGAAGAAGGCACTGTTCAAACCGATGAGACAGGTGAGGCAATCATCGAATTCGCAACCAGAGAAGGTGCCACTGAACTTGAACGGGTTTTTGAAAACGGATACGCCGACAAAAAATACAAAATCGAAGTTGAAGTAACTGATATCAGCAGGCTGAGTGTATTGAACTCAGGTTTCGTAAGTGCAAGCCAGGGCGATTTTGTTTTGTTCGTAGAACCGAAGAGCTACATTGCCAAAGTTGGCGAAAAAATCTCAACTGACGTAAGGGCTGTAGGATATGACGGGCAGCCGATCGCTAACCGCAAAGTAAGCATGCAGCTCATGCGCCGACTCTGGGACAAAAACGCCTACTACTATCGCGGCATTCAAGAGTATGAAAAACTCGAAGTAACTACCGATAAAGAAGGCAAAGCGCATGTCGACTTTTCGACAAAAGCAAAATATGTCACCGACACTTATTACATTGTTGCAAGCTCTAAAGACGACGAATCTCATGTAATCAGAGCAGACAACAGCATCTGGGTCGCAAGCGAAAACGAGCCTTATTATCTGGACTCCGAACAAGCACGGAAAGAACCTCTTACAGTAAAACTGGACAAAGAAGTTTATAAACCAGGAGATACCATACGAGCAATGATCTCCGCTCCTGTTACCGGACAAGAAGGTGCCCAGGCAATTGTCGCAGTGGAAGGCGTGCAGCTTTATAGCTACAAAGCAGTAGATCTAAAAGCCAGCGCCACGTTAGTAGAGCTTCCTGTAGAAAAAAATTACTCGCCAAATGTATATGTCACCGTCACTTTCATCGGCAAGAAACGGCAGTTCTACAATACGAGCCAGATGGTGAAAGTGGCTCCACAGCAAAATTTCCTGAGCATTTCGGTAGAGCCGGACAAAAAGAAATATCATCCCGGTGACATGGCAACATATACATTGAAGGCCCTGGACTTAAGCGGCAAGCCGGTGCCGAATGTCGAGCTTGCCATGGGAGTCGTAGACGAGAGCATTTATGCAATTAGAGCGGAGCAGGCAGGAGATATTTGCAAATTCTTCTACAGCAAAAGACAGAACAATGTAACGACTATTTGTTCATTCCCTGAAGAATACTCCGGTGGACCGAACAAAATAGAACCGAGGGTGCGCAAAGACTTCCGGGATACGGCCGTCTGGTTCCCCTCACTTGTCACCGGCAAAGACGGCACTGTGCAGGCCAGGTTCAAAATGCCGGATAATTTAACCACATGGAGAGCCACCGTGCGTGGTGTCAGCATGGACACGCAAGTCGGCTGGGTTCTGCAAAAGACGGTTTCTACTCAAGACCTAATAGTACGCCTGGCTCTGCCCCGCTTTTACTGCCAGGGAGACCAAAGCGACATAAGCGCAGTGGTGCACAACTATTCCGATAGAACCCAAACAATAAACGTAGATCTGGCAGTTTCACCCGAGCTGCAACTCTTAAAAGCCCCAAGCCAGAAAGTAAAGCTGGAGCCCGAAAAGGTAGCAAGGCTCTCATGGCCGGCAAAAATACTGACACCAGGCACCGGCAAAATCTCGGTAAAAGCAATCGGTCAGACAGCCGGTGATGCCATGGAAATCAAGCTGCCTATAAGAGCTCTTGGCGTACCTGTATTTATAAGCCGCAGCGGCTGCCTAACAGGTGAGGACGAAACTATTGAGCTGCCGTTCCGCTACCCGCAAGACGCCTCTCCCGGCTCTATTAAGATGAGCGTGCATCTTGCAAGTTCTTCGCTAGCTTCCGTGCTGGGCAACTTCAGTTCACTCATAGATTATCCTTACGGTTGCACAGAACAAACGATGTCGCGCCTCATGCCTGCAGTTGTGGCAGTCAAAATGAACAAGAAGTTAGGCGCACCGCTTAAGAAAGCCGACCTCGATAAATTCAACGATGTTTACAAACAAGCAATGGCCAAACTTGACGAATACCAGCATGGCGACGGCGGTTGGGGCTGGTGGGCAAACGATGAAAGCAACATTTATCTCACCTCGCTGGTTCTAGAAGGCTATAAGTTGTTAGACGAAAGCGGCTATTCCATAGACAAAGAAAGGCAGAAAAACGGACTCGCCTGGCTTGCAAAGGCAACTGAAACTTTGCAAAAGCAACTCAAAGACCCCCTGCTTGTCAAAAAATTCTGGCAAGAAAATGAAAAGATGAGCGACATAGCCAAGGCTACTTATGTTCAAAGTCTCTACGGCATCAAACCGACAGCAAAGCTTGCCGCCTGGGTAACAAGTGCCGATATACTCAACAGGCTTAATCCGGAGGCGCTGTCTTACTTCACGATGGCGTTTAAGTCGGCCGGAAATACTGAAGCCGCGAACAGCACCTACAAGCGCTTGCTCTACCTGGCTAACAGCAAGGACAGCTCCTTCGGAACGCTCCTCAACTGGGAACGCGGCCCGGCTATGTACAAAAAACTCATGGACAGCGAAAAATACTATTACTGGTACTACAGCTATCACTATACTGGTGTGGAAACATCGGCACTGGCTCTGAGAGCCTCAATTGCAGCTGCGCCGGATCAAAGCGACACGCTAGAATCTATCAAGGCATGGATTATGACCGAGCGTGGCAAAGACGGCTGGGGCAATACTAAAACCACAGCAGAAGTTTTCAAAGCCCTGATGGAAGAAGAGCTGCTGCATTCAAGCACGCAGGGACCAGAATTTAAGACAGATTTGAGCCTTGGGGATACGGCTCTTGAAAGTAATTCATTCGAAAGGTCTTCGATGTTCGAAGCAGAAAAGCTTATCAAAGTCGATTTGAAGTCGGGCGAGCAAAAAGCAAGTCTTCATAAGCAAGGCAGAGGACGGCTTTACTGGACCTGCATTACAAAATACTACAAGAACCTGAAGCCCGGGGATGCAAGCGTTCTTGAGTGCACGCCCGACACTCTTAAATTAAAGCGCGAATTCAAACGGCTTATTGCAAGCTATGACAGTGATAACAAAGTCCATTTCAAAGAAGAGCCCATTAACGGCAAAGTGAAAGCAGGTGAAACAATTTTGATGACTCTCAAGCTTGATTCACCGATCACAGTACCGTACACGCTGCTTGAAGTTCCGCTGCCAAGCGGAGCAGAAGTAGTCGAAGAAGACCGAAAGGCGGAGCTGGCCGAAAGAAGCGACAGCGACTATTATGTGAGCCACTGGTGGTGGACACATAGAGACATAATGGACGACCACCTGGCATTTTTCGTCAGCAGTTTCAGACCGGGCAAATCAGAGATAAGAACCATGATTCGATTGGAGCTGCCGGGCAAATATCAGATGAATCCGGTGACTCTTGAAGGCATGTATACAAATAACGTACATGGCTATTCACAAGCAGATCAAATCGAAGTAGTTGATTGAAAAGGAGCAGTTCAGATGAAAAGGAGCTTTCAGAAATGAAAAAACAACTTGCTTTATTTTCTTTGCCGCTATTTCTGGCTTCGTTTTTTCTCTTAACTTTTCCATTTAAAGACGAGCTTGTAAGCAAAGTGTTCTCATTGAGAGGCTTGAATTCGAGTCAACAATTCAATATCGAACTTGCCTGCCGTGCCCTGAATAATCTCGTGTTGCAACCGGGTGAGCAGTTTTCTTTCAACAAAGTAGTCGGTCCCCGCTCGGACGCAAGGGGCTACCGTAGCGCCCCGTCTTACCTTGGACCCAATAGTCCCTCAACAAGCGGAGGCGGTATCTGTCTTGTGTCATCAGCTCTTTATCAAGCGGCACTTGCAAGCGGCATGAGAGTAAGCGAGCGACTGCCTCACTTGCGCACAATTTCAAGTGTTACGCCAGGACTTGACGCCACCGTCTGGTACGGGCGAGCCGATTTGAAATTCATAAACGAAAGCAAACAGCCGCTTCAAATTAAAACTGAATGCAAGAACGGCAATTTTTACCTGCGCCTTTACTCACAGAACAAAAATGAGATGCCCCCAGTTTCGGTGCTCAGAACCGTTCATGCAAGACAAAACAGAAACGAGCTTCTGGTTGAAGTATTCAAGGAGAATGCCGGCAAACGCAGTTTTGTAAGCCGAGATCTCTACCAGCTTCACTGAAAACCCCGGGAATTATTGCCTGGAATAAATTTCTGACTATTTCAAATAGTTAGAACGGCTGCCTTAAAAAGCATTGATCATAGCCCGGATCTGTTATGAAAAAAGCTGCTCGTGGAACCTTAATTTCACAAAGCCCGATTTGAGCTCTCAATCTTAGCTGGAATAGCTCAAAACAAAGGATACTCTGGTTCTATTGGAGTTGGAATATGAAACGTCACTTTGAATTTCAAGACGATAAATCAAGCAAATTCTGGGAAATCGAAATGAACGGCAGCTCCGTAACTACGTGCTGGGGAAAAATCGGGACAGATGGTCAGAGCAAGTGCAAAGAATTCGACAGTGAAACAAAAGCAAAAGCCGAATATGAAAAGCTGGTAAAGGAAAAAACGGTTAAAGGATACGTTGAGTCTGCACTTAGTGAATCGGGTTCGGGCAATAGCAGCCCAACAAAAACACCTGTGCTTGCAGCAAGCAAAAGCGCAGAAAGCAGTTCTCAGCTGCAAACCACTGCAAAGCCATCTAGCCGAAACAACCCGGCCAAGAAAGCTCCTTTAGAGGAAGAAGAAGACGACGAATTTCAGGAAACTGAAGATTTTAGCGCTGAGGAAGATTTTGACGATGAGTATTACGACGAAGAAAACCTCGAAGAACAGGACGAGGATGAAGACGAAAGCGACATTGATGATGACGATGACGACAGAAGCCAGGCAGGCTACCAGGGTGGTGAGCGGCGGCGATTCGAATTCCAGGAAGGAAGCTCTAGCAAGTTCTGGGAAATAGAACAGGACGAATGCAACCTCACTACTTACTGGGGACGCCTGGGAACCCCGGGTCAGTCGAAAACACTTGAATTTGACTCCGAAGCAGAAGCACAAAAGCAGTACAAGAAACTGATCGCAGAAAAAGAAAAAAAGGGCTACGAAGAGGTTTGAGCTATCTAAATCGATAAGCTCTTGAGTTTCTGCTCCAGCTCGGTTTTGAAATTCAGGTGCTCCTGGTTCTTGTTTTCAACTTTTGCAAGAATCTTAAGAGCTGCCTGGTATGAGCGATATGCAAGTTTTTTCTCGCCAAACAAACTGGAGAATGTATCACCTGCTTGACTCAGAAAATGAACGATGCGATATTCGGGATGCTCTTTACCATTAGTTTCGAGGATCTTCTCGCGCTCAATGAGTAAAGCCAGGCACTCTTCAGGAGCGACCTTGCTTCTGGCGTTGATGTAATACAAAAGATACTGTGTGGAAGAAACAATACCATTTTTTGTCTGCTCTGCTGCTTCGGCCTTTTTATATTCCTCAGCTTCCATTTTGAGGTCATGATTATGTGCGGCAAGAGCTGCCGCAAGCGCATGAACCTCAACCAACTGCTGGTCTCCATCAAATTCATCAATCATGCTTGGAATATTCAAACGAGGGAGTAGCTCAGTATCATTCTTTCGCAGGAGCCTGAAAGCCTCATTCAGGTAAGCTCCGATTTTCTCCCAGTCATCTCGCTCCTTCGCCAGTGTTGCCAGAATCAGATTAGCTTCAATGGCTTCAATGGTTTCTTTTCCCTCCGGGTCTTTGCATAATTTCAAAACCTCCTTCCAGCTGGTTTCAGAATCAGATCTTAATTCAAGCTTCCTTTCAAATCGGGCAATCTCTCGAAGAATCGCAAAGCGTAATTCGGATTCGGAAGGGGGAACAGCAAGCAGGGACTCTTTCAGCTCTTGAAGCAATGCAATTCCTTTTCGTGTAGACTCGTAGTCTCTTGCCCAGCTGTAATTTGACAAACGCTCTTTCAATTCCTTAAATCTAACCATCCTGGAGTGAGGCTTCAAGTGAGCATCGCTCCTGCCCGCTTGCCCATTTCCTGAACGAGTAATTGAAAATGATCGACGATGCTTTTCTTTGCTCTCTTCACTTAGCTGAAGCACGGCAAAAAGTGCAAAAGCAAAGACAAGCAGAAAGGATATAAGCGCTGCAGTCATAGCAAGCTTTAGCTGCTTTTTCTTTGCAAGGCTCCAGTCCCCCCTGTCAAAAGCTGCCGGCATGGCTTCAATCAGCCTTTCTCTAAAAACCGCAGCACTGACAGGTCTTTGTTCAGGGTCCTTTGAAAGTGCCTGTAAAGTCAGCTTGAAAACAGCCGCACGGCCGGCAGTATGAGCATACTTATCATTAAGAGGAAGTTTCGCCTGCTCGTGAATCTGCATATATCGTGTATGCATAGGTGTTTCTCCTCTGAAGGGAACCTCACCCGTCAGAAATTCATAGAGCATGCAGCCAACCGAATACAGATCCGAGCGTTGGTCAATTCGTTCTCCTTTACACTGCTCCGGGCTCATGTAAGGAGCGCTGCCTGACACCTGAATCGTTCTTGTCAAACCAAGAGTTTTGCCGGCTTCGGTTTCAAAATCGCGTGCGATCCCGAAATCAACCAATTTAACCTGCAGGGTGCCGCTTTCCGAATCAGTCATGATGACTACGTTGCTTGGTTTAACATCACGGTGCAGGAGCCCGTTTTCATGCGCAATGGAAAGCGCCTCAAGTATCTGCCTGAATATTTCAAGCAGGGTGCGCGGACCGGGTTGAGGATTAGTTTTCAAATACTGCGCAAGTGTTACTCCCTCAAGATACTCGCAAACCAGAAATGGAGTGGAATCTATACAAGCACCCATTTGATAAACTTTGACTATATTTTTATGATTTAGTTTTGCAAGGGTTCTTGCTTCGTTTTGCATCCGTTCAACTTGTTTTTTTGTTTCCTCAGAATCGTCTGTTTTGATAATCTTCAAGGCAACGGGCTGCTGCAATTGCAAGTGCAGTGCTTTGAGCACAATTCCGTGTCCACCTTCACCAAGAAATTCGAGCAGCTTGAATTCAGGGGGCAATTGCGATGCAATATCCTGAAGTAGTGCCGGGGTACTTTTATTATTGTTGAGTTCCATAAAAAATTTCACTACCCTGAATATGCAAACGAAACGTCGAGTTTCAAGGGGGGTGTAAACTGCTTATACCCGAAGCAGGCTTGAATTTACTCCAGCTTAAATTAACTCACGAGCCAGAAGCCTTTTGCTGACAGATTGCAAGCTGAAATAGCGGCTCAGACCCACAGCTGTTTTCAGGCAAGGGTCGAAACCCAAGCAAAAACGCTATAATCTGTCTGTTTGATTGCTCACACTCAACGATCAAAGTGCTCCCGTAGCCATTGACAGAAAATGAAACCGTCGCTTGCAAAAAGCTTATTTGCATACTTTTTCCTCTTCATTCTAATCGAATCAGCTTTTATCGGCGTGCTCTGCTACGACATCAGCAATATGGATGAGGCTGCAAACCGGGAGTATGCTGGATTGAGGGTCTCGAGCGATATTTATCTTGCCATGGACGCTTTCATCCAGACTCTGTCATCTGTTGATGAGGCTCATTTTTTTCGCGAGAACCAGAGTCTTGCAGAGAAAGCCAGAATCGACGAAGCAAATTGCAAGGCTACTTTTGAGCGTACAAAAAAAGAAATCGTAGAAATGGGTGGAGATCCGGCATCAATAGAGCAGCTGACCGTGGTATCAGAGAGCATTTTTGACATTAAGAAAGTCATGGATCAACCAGGTGACACAGAAGAAGAACGAAAAATTCTGAGGATTAAGTCAATTCAACTGATGGGGCGAACACTTACACTTTTCAATCAACAGCTCAAATATGTCAGGAGAATGCTCTCAACACCACCAGAAAAGCCACTTTTTGGAATTCCACCCCTACAACTCTTGCAGCTTGCAGCTCTGGTAAACATTTTCTACTTGCTTCTTGTTGTTGCATTTGTTGAAAGGTCGATAAGCAGTCCTCTGGACTTGCTCACTAAGGCATGCGAGAAAATCAGGCAGCGGCTTCCGGTCGAAAAGCCCAAAATCCTGCGTTCGGAAATTGGCACACTACAAGAAAGTTTCCAGTACATGGCTGCGCAGGTTGTGGAGAACGAAATCAGGAGAAAGAGTTATGTTAACCTGCTCCAAACAGTTCAGCTCAGCACACTCAGCAAATCCAGAGCCAGATTGCATGATCTCATGCAATCTGAGGAGCTGCAAGATAAAGCAAAAGGCAAACTGCAAAAAACAATTGAGTCTCTGAGAACACTTGAATCTTTGCTCCATTCAATGTCCGAACAGCTGGAAAACAGCGCAAGTCTTTTGAATCCAGAAACAGCCATCTGCAGCAGCCAACAACTCTTGAGCAGCGCAAAAAGCGCAGTTGAAGCTCTTTTGCAAAATCGACGCATACATCTGGCTATAGAGAACGAGGATTTTGCATTTGAGGCGGACAAAAATCTGATCTTGCGAGTGATATTGAACCTGCTTTCAAATGCAATCAAATATTCTCCTGATCGTGGCAAAATAGCGATAGAAGTGGAGGCAGATGAAGAGATGCTGCGATTCAGCATTAAAGACTCTGGTGCTGGAATCTCAGAAGCAGAACAAAAGAAGCTCTTTCGCCGTTTTGCCCAAGTCGAAGCACTCGACGGCAAGCAAAGAGCAGGCACCGGTCTCGGTCTTGTTATTTGCAAAGAACTAGTGGAAGCACACAATGGTAAAATCGGCTGTACAAGCAACCCCGGGAGCGGGAGCACATTCTGGTTTACACTTCCACGAAAAAAGCACCCTGGATCAAGCAACGCCGTAAATGCCCCGGCGGCAGAATCAAGGCTAGAAAAAAGCCTGCCGGCCCAAACCAGGCTTCAGAAATTCGAAAAGAAAACGATAAAAAGCACAAAAGCATCCTTTATTTTGCTACTTGGACTGTTTATCGCGATTCAAGCATATCTTTTCACGCAGCTCAATGCGCTTTTTTTAGACTCGGCAATGCAAGCATCAAGTTTCTCCAGCCAGAAACAAAACTTGTTTCTTACTCAAGAACTCTATGTTTCATTCGTACGATGGGCAAACAGATTGAGACTGGCCGCAGTAAAGTTCGAAATTACAGCCGCGCAGGTTTTGCTGCCGGAGCTGGGCAAACAGCGAAAAGAGTTGAGCAGAATTTCGGGGCGCTTTAAGAAAAACAGCAATTCGTTCAAGTTGCTATCAAAGATACACTCGGATGAAGGCGCGCTTCTAAAGCTGCTCTACAAAGCAAAATCGAACGTAAGCGAAGTAATGTCCGACATTAACAGCTTTCAAGAACAGGCAAGCAAGGAAGTAGCGAAAGTCGAAAGAAGCTGGAGAAAAATGCTTAGAGAGCAAAACGATGCAATCCAGTCTTCCTATGATTTTTCAAGAAAGCTTTCAGGCAAAATCAACAGCGTGCTTATTGTTGCAGCAATTGCGGACACCTTGCTTATTCTGGCCGCGAGCTTTGTCGGCTTGAAACTTGCCGGTAAAATTCTGATTCTAAAATCCAAGGCCGAGACATTTGCAGCAGGAAAAGAAATAGAATCATCGCTTAGCGGCAACGACGAACTCTCTTTCCTGGACCAGCGTTTATGTCAAGTTGCCGGTGAGTTGAAAGAAGCCGAAAGTAAAAGGCAGGAGCTGATTGCCGTCATCAACCACGACTTGCGAACCCCGCTTGCTTCCATACTGGGTACGTTGGAGAGTCTGAACCTCGGAGTTTACGGCAATTTAAACGGAACCGACAGCAAGCTGGCAACAGAATCAAAAAACGATCTCATGCAACTCATGGATCAAATAAATGACCTCTTGATGCTTGAAAAAATCGAATCGGGTACATACAAGCTTACTAACGAAATGGTCGATGTTCAGGAGCTTCTGACCGAAGTAAAAACCGGAATTGAAATTGCTGCAGAAAAGAAACGGCTGCAAGTGGATCTAAATAAAAACACTGAAAATAATGTCAGATTCTTAACAGACCGGCAGCTCTTAAAAAGAATTCTCTCGATTGCCTTAAAAAATGCAGTTGAAGCATCACCTGAAAATGCGCGGGTGGAAGTCTCAATTTCAGCTTGCAAGAAAGAACTCACGATTGATTTTGCCAACCGGGGCATAGCAATAAAAGAACTATTGCTTCCTCAAATCTTTGAGCGATTCCGTTTCATTGATAATAAGCCGCTAACCGGCTTCGGACTGCCGCTTGCATACCAGGCAGCTAAAGAAATAAATGCAGAACTAAGTTTTATCGAAAATTCGGAACAGAAAATTGTGCTGCGTATTTCAATTCCGCTCCGGAGCCAAACAGAAAGCACGGTCAGTTCAAAAGAATCAAGCAGCCCGGACGGAAATTTTGAAACCAGATGAGGCAAGCCATCTGCACAGGCATTTTCAGATTTTAGAAGAATACCGACTGCCTTTTCAGGTACTTGCTGTCCGATCTTAGCAACGAACAGACTTAACGCCTTTATGAATTGGAGTAAGATCTGGCAAAAAGCGGCTGGTGCAATTAATCGGCTGGCGGGCTCGTGCAAAAAAATCTACAAGGTCATATGAAATGCGAAAAGCCAAAATGTTTGATATTTTTCTTTAAAAATGGAATAAATATAACAGCAACGAACATGCAGAATCTAACAATGTTCGTGATTCTCCGGTCACAAAGAGGTTCAATCCTTGGAAAAGAGCTCTGACACAAAGGCAAATGCGGAGCCGTCTGCTAAGAATACATCTCCGGACCCCAGCACGGCTGATCCAGAGAAAGAGAACACCGCCTCCGAAAACGCGGGAGACAGCAAGCAGTTAGAGAGTGATATCCCTTCCTCGACGATTAGAATCGTCGTTACCGGGGATGAACATGACGAAATATCAGACGAAATCGAGAGGTTATTCGAATCCGAGAGAATTCATCAAGAAAAGGTTGCAAAACTGGCAAATAATGAAAGTAATACAAGCACGTTAATAGCTGAATCCGACAAGGGCAAGACGTCACATGAACCAGTTTCTGTCGCTGAAGGTGAAGCGGATAAAGAGCCTGTTAGTGAAGCCGACAAAGAGCCTGCAAGCACTTCTGAGCCTTTAGCCAGTCCGGAACCCGCTACAAAGACCAGTTCTGAGCCTGACGCCAGTCCGGAACCCGCTACAACAACCGATCCTGTCAGTGAGGCGGACAAAGAGCCTGCAAGCACTTCTGAGCCTGACGCCAGTCCGGAACCCGCTACAA
>CAZTQO010000007.1:189162-213677 GCA_964615655.1 uncultured Candidatus Obscuribacterales bacterium
GACAAAGAGCCTGCAAGCACTTCTGAGCCTGACGCCAGTCCGGAACCCGCTACAACAACCGATCCTGTCAGTGAGGCGGACAAAGAGCCTGCAAGCACTTCTGAGCCTGACGCCAGTCCGGAACCCGCTACAAAGACCGATCCTCTAGCGCAGCAGATCGATAACAAGCCTGCTGTTGAAGCAACCGGCAAGGAGGACGAGAGGCCAGTCGCGAAACTGGAGATTGATTCTAGCTACGACAAAAAGCCCGATAGCACAGGATTTGTTCTACTTAAAGACGAGTCGAAGCCCTGGGAAAGCACCGAAGGACAGGAAAAATCAGACAACGCCATTGCAAGCGCTCAATACGATTTTGAGTCCGTTCAAGACTTTAATGCGCCAAAGTCCGACATTGAAGACAGGTCTCCGATACTCCCTAGCGCAGAGGAAGAACTGGCAGCATTTGATCAATTGGCAGCCGAGCAACGTGAAAGACGAACTGCATCTGCAGACTTGGTCGCAGGGGAAGGAATCGGAGCATTTGATCGAACTGCACCTGCAGATTTAGTCGCAGGGGAAGGAATGGGAGCATTTGATCAACTGGCAGTCGAGCAACGTGCAATGCGCAATGCACCACCGGCAGATCTAAGTGCCGGAGAAGGAGTGGGAGCATTTGATCGAACTGCACCTGCAGATTTAGTCGCAGGGGAAGGAATCGGAGCATTTGATCAACTGGCAGTCGAGCAACGTGAAATGCGCAATGCACCGCCGGCAGATTTGGTCGCCGGGGAAGGAGTGGGAGCATTTGATCAACTGGCAGCCGAGCAACGTGAAATGCGAAATGCACCACTGGCAGATTTAAGCCCTGAGGACATAGCGCAACTCAAAGAATTACAAGTTAGAGAAACACCCAGCAGTGAGCAAACAGAAGCTGAAATTGCCAGGACAGATGCTGAAATTGCCAAGACAGAAGCCGAAATTGCCCAGCGAAAAAATCTAGAGAAAACAACTTCCAGTTTGAAGGAATCCATTGCCAGGTCACAAATGGAAGGAATGAGTCAATACGAAAGTAGTCGCAAGACCCTTATCATGGTTGCGATTGCAGTTTGTGTCTTTGGTGTCATGGTCCTGCCGTTACTCCAGAATAATTTACAAGCTGATTCCAGCCATCCAGTACAAGCTGACAGTTCCAGCGGCACTAAAGCCGGCCCGGGTAATCGAGCAGCTAGTTCCAGCAGCGACACTAAAGCCGGCCCGACCGGAAGTTCCAGCGCCGGCACTAAAGTCGGTCCGAGTAATCAATCTGTAGCAGCAGGGAGTACGCAGTCCCCACGTACAAGCGAAGGGAGTAGCACAGCTTCTACTGAAGCTCCGTTCGTACTACCTGCGGGACAGACAGGGACTGTGCACAGTTCGGGATCTTCATACAGCGCCTCTACTTACAGGGGACCCAGGCAGCCCCCGGCGCCCCTGGCCTTTGCATACCAGAAATTACTTCTAACAAGGGCAATTGCGAGGGCCAGAAATCTCGGCATCGACACAAGCCAATACTCCGAGGTTCTCAAGAGTATTGAGCATGACAGCCATGCTAGCCATCACCAGGGTGAACTTGCAGCTAAAATGGCGGCTCTGTCCAAAGAACTGAATTATCAACTTGAGGCAAGAGAGCCTCCAAAAATTGAGAAGTCCTATGTCGGCATGGGCATAGGATTGCCAGCTGAAATGCCTCCAGAGGGCGCAGACCGCGAAGTCTATATGTCAACCAAGATTTCATCCAATACCCCGTTAGTTGTCAAAGGACTCCAGGACTCAATTGTCAAATCCGGCGTCTCTTTAAGAAAGGGCGACCGCATCATTTCGATTGACGGGGTAAACGTGGACGGACTGTCCGTCTATCAGATTCAGGACAGGCTTTCCGGAAAAACGGGATCGGAGGTCAAAATTCAATACCAGTCGGCAGAAGATAATACGATCGATACGATAAGCTTGCCACGCAATAACAAGTCCAGTCCAGAGTTTAAGTGACCACAATAACAAGTCCAGTCTAGACTTTAAGTCACAAGCGGACTAAGCGGACTAGATAAAAGACAGCCTATTGCTCCAGCTTTATGATCGGAAAAATGAAACTCTGCTTCAGATTTATGTTTTCATTCACCCCCACAGCTACCGGCAGCTTAACCGTTGAAGTTGTCGTTACTTTGACAAAGGGTCCCTTGTCTACCTGTGGTTTGCCGTTGGCATCGGGGTAGGTTTCGTACATGAAATCATCGCCGGAATCTGATAATTCCGGTGCTGTCATACTCAACGATGTATGTTTGTACTGTTTTAATGACGCAATAGCCGCATTCTTAGCGCGCTCTGCTGTTGACTGTTGGGCCGCAACTCGAACTGCATCGCGACAGGCCAGAGAGTTGGAAGATGCGCCAAACAAACAAACCGCACAATCCAGGACCATCAGAGCCGCAACGACTACTATAAATCCCACGCAGGAGAACTCTATAATAGTTGACCCTCGTTGTGATCTTGTATTCTTCATATATACCTGAGTCGAAATGGTCGAAATGCAGCGCGGTAAATTTAGTTTACCAGCCTAAGTTCGTTGGTGCTAATCTTGTTGAGAGCTTCCTGGAGTTCCGCAATATTCGAAGCTGTATACACATCTGCTTCTGCGCCATGAGATCCACCGCCATCCTTCACCTTCTGAGCTATATTGTTAAGAACGTTCATACCTTTAGCTCTGGTTGCCGCGTCTGAATGAAAGAAACCGATAGCAGCCAGCTTGATGCCCTCAGTGTTATGAGATGGGTCGGGCGGTGGTGAACCTGGCGGCGGTGGAACGCTTGTTTGCCCTATTTTAGTACCCTCAGAGTAGCAATCTGCTGTCGCCATGGACTCACTGCTTTGACCACTGAGAGTTACATTAGGAAGTCCGTCTGTAACCAGAACAAACAAGCGCTTGGCAGTTGGTCTGTGCCCGGCGCCGCTAGCCAGCATGCTATAGACCTTGTTCATTCCACCTGGTGTCTGGGTGGCCCCAGTCGGCGTCTGGGCGTTGATCATAGCCTTCACCTCGGTAGCATTGACAGCGCTAGCCGAAAGAGGCAGTTGAGAGTGGACTGAAGTGCTATAGCAGACCAGTCCGAAGTGATTGCTATCCCCCTGGGTCAGTTCATCGATGAAATTGCAGAGTACCGGCTTTGCATCGTTCAGGGCGTTATCCGATGCCATGGAACCAGAGGTATCCAGGGCAATTACGATATCCGTTTCTTCCTGCTGAGATACATTGGCTCTGGAAAAGGCTACTATTGGCATGCCAATATTGCTAAAAAAGTTCCCGAAGGCAAGCTGCATATTGGCACTTGCATCAGCAGTCATGACGTTGTTGGCGGCGTCGAACGTGATATTAATAAAAGACTCGTTAGCTTGTGGATTTCCGCTACCGGGCACGGCCGACGATAAATCGCCACCTAGCATGGTATTGGCCTGGAAGAACTTAATTCCAGCAGCCTTTGCTATGTCCAGTTCATTGCCGGCGCCGGCTGCATTCCGGTAAGCTTGAGATGCTGCAAGAACTGCAGCATCTGTGGCCGTGCGCAGTTGCGTTTGAGCCATGCTAATGCGATTGAGCTCAAAACCCACCAAACCAAGGGGAAGTAGAACGAAAACACCAAGAACTGCAACGAAGATCATAAAACTTCCACGCGAGCTGCGAGAGTTTCGCACACGGGCTTGCAACGACTTAGTTGGCATAGGTTAACCTCTCCTTTGCATTATTTACTCAAACCCTTGGGATGTTCGACCATTTCGGTACAAGCAACCGACACAGGGAACGGTTTGCTAAGACCAGGAATATCGCCGAAAAAGTTTATTTCAACGAGCGGTGCAGCAGTTCCTTCCACCACGACTTCAATTTGGTAGACATTATTATCAGGATCAGCGGCGATCGGACCAGTGCTCCGGGTGGGCTCACCGCCGTCTATTGGGGTGGAGATTACCGCCGTCGTTACCTTATCCAGTGTGTTGCCGCCAAATCCTGCGTTCAGCGACTGGGTCACTTTGGTACTGGCCAGCGAAGCAGCCTCTGTGAATGTTGGAGCCCGGCCTGCTTCCCTGGCACCGTTCCTGGCTGCTGCGTGCAGAGTACCCACCCTCAGACCGAGGAGGCTCAAATCAAGCAGTGGTAAGAAAAGGACCAGCACGGCCAACCAAATGGCTATCGGTAACTCAACCAACTGGGAGCCTGTGCATCTTCTATTTTTCAGGAACATGGGTTCTCCACAGTCGTTTATCGAGGTTATCCCGAGTTTCTCCTGACTGGCAGCGGACACGTTATTAAATAATTATCATCTGATTTCGCGCAGTTGTCAACAATGATTAATGCGAAAAATGCTGCCTTGTGAAATCCAGCCGGAAGCTGGTAGGAACGCCGGCTCGGAGCTTAGTACTGTCCGGCAGACGATAATATGATACTCCTTTTGCGATGGATCTGAGACCTTGCCAGATTCAACGTACCAGAGCCGGATGTTTTTTCTCCCAGGCCCGCAATGCTTTCACTCCATTTTCAAAGGATCTGGCATCCGAATAAAAATTATGCGCGCCATCATTTCGGTCCGGATTGCGCACATAATACAAATAGTTGGACGAAACCGGACTTACTGCCGCCTGCATGGAGCTCAATCCTGGCGATGACACGGGTCCGGGCGGAAGCCCTTTGTTTTTTCTGGTGTTGTAAGGCGAAACTCTGTCAATATCGCTCTGGTAAACTTTGCCGTCATTTTTCCAGGTTCCTGCCACTTTGGCTGCATAAATGAGTGTTGAATCAACACCCAGAGGCACGTTTCTTTTCAAACGGTTCTGGATCACCGATGCAACCAGCTGGCGTTCAGGCTTCAACTTCGCCTCGGTTTCGATAATTGAGGCTTCGGTCACAACAGTATGAGCATTCATTCCCCGAGCCTCAGCACGGCCCTTCAACTCACTTGTCCATACCTGTCGAAATCTCTTCACCATTTCTGCCACCAGCTCGGAAGCACTTGTATCGGAATCGATAAAGTAAGTATCCGGAAATAAGAAACCTTCCAGATTTCTCGCCGAAGGGTCAAGATCTTTGATCAATGCAACATTGTCGAGCAGCTTCATTGCCTGTTTTTGATCTTTAAGTCTGAAGCCAGGCACTTTACATAACGCGTCGGCTATTTCAAAGCGGGTCCAGCCTTCAATTATTGTAAGGCGGCTGAAGTCACCACCCTGTTTCAGGCGCTCCAGAGCCTCAAGTGGTGAAATCGGCGACGGAAACGTATAATCACCGGCTCTTATCACCGGATTGGCTTTGCTCAGTTTCAGATAAAGTCGCAAGGGCAGACTCTCAGAAAGAATGCCATGGGCTTGCAAATCATCAAAAATCTGGTCAAGGCGCTCGCCCCGGCTGACGCTAATCTTTGTACCGGCATTTTTATGGCTAATAGGAGCGTGGAGTTGATTCCAAGCCCAGCAAGCAAAAGCAGCCAGCCCCAGCACAGCCAGGAGCAAGATTACAAGAATACTCTTTATCAACTTGCGAAGGATTTTAAATACTCACCAGATTTAACGCTTCGATCTTATCTTACCCAGCAGGCATGCTGCCAAGCTGCCCGTGCAGATAATTTATGAACAAGCGGTTTCAAGATCGTCCTGCAGCTCTTTTATGCTTTGATATCGCTTTTTCAAATCGAGCGCTGTTGCTTTTTCAACCAGAGCATTCAGGCTCTCACTTATCGTATTTACGAGTGTTCTTGGATGAGAACACGAAATCGGCTCCGGATCTTTGCCGGTAATGAGAAAATGCAAGGTCGCGCCCATCGCATAAATATCGCTTGCACAAACCGGCATGCCCCTGAATTGTTCAGGCGGCAAGTAGGCATGCTTTCCCACTACAGTTCCTGCCATTGTAGACTCGGAGAGTTGCTTGGCTACATTGAAATCAATGAGCTTGAGCGTCCCGTCTTTATGAATGATCAGGTTATCCGGAGTGAAATCACGATGCACCACTGGCGGTGTCAACCCGTGAAGGTAGTTCAATATCTCACACATCTGCTTTGCGTAAGCTCGCACATCTTCCTCTTTAAGTGCACCCCTGTCTTTTACAAGCTGGCTCAGTGAGGGTCCGTCTATATGTTCAAGTACCAGATAAGTGCGATGGTCTTCTACAAAGAAATCGAGCAATTTAACTATTTGCTCATGCTCGAGCTGCCTCAAAAGTTTTGCTTCATTTTCAAATTGCTCAAGAGCCGAACGCCTGACATTTGAGTCCACAAACACCGGCAATACACATTCTTTCAATACTACCTTGCCGCCGTCCTGATTCAAACAAAGATATGCGTTTCCCTGGCCGCCCATTCCTATTTGATCGATAACTGCATACTTTCCTTTTTTAAGCAGATTCCCTTCAGCAAGCGGCTTCAACCTTTCTCTTTTAGGCGGTGCACTTAATGCCTGCAACCAGAGTTCGGTATAACTGTGATCTGCCGGAGCCTGCAAAGCTTGCATTACTTCAGGATCTCGGGGCACTTTTGGAGCCCACTTTTCAAGCGCCTTCAGCAGGAATTCTCGATCTTCCACCGATTCAAGCGCTCCCATTTTGATTTTTACTTTTTTATCATTAGCGCAGAAAAAACAAAGACTGCCATCTGCTGGCGATGTGGATCTGGGAGCACGTTCCATATAGACTCTGGTAATGTCGTTCCATAAGATATATTTGCCGTTTTTATTTCTGAAGGGCCGGCGCCAGAGAAAACGCCAGCCTTCTTGAGACACACCGATATGCGACGGCTGCCTTGCCACAAGAATCAAAGCCATGATCACAGTTAAAAGGCTCGTCCAGAGCAGGTAAGTTCCAAGCATTTGATTGGCTTGGGCAGTTTCCTGACGTTTTGACTCAAAATCCGCAAGGACCGGGGCAGGGCTTGTATAACTTGCATTGTTTGTAGTAAGAAGCTTGCTTGCCCATTTGCCACCACCCAGCAAAAAATACCCTCTTGCATATCGCGCCTCGGACCAGTCCATAACAGGCGCTCCGTCAAATGCTTTTTGAAACCTGAATTTCAGCTCGGCGTCAGCTATGTACCTGGATCTTTTTTCAAGTCTATAAACATCAAGTATGCGAATTTTTCCATCGCCGTCAATGAAAAAATTCGCACGGATTCTCTCGGGCAAAATCTTAATTGAGTTGAGGATTGGGCTGTAAGTCGATTGGATTTTTCTCTGATTGATTTGCTTTTCATAAAGTTTTCGGTCCCGATAGATTTGCTGCGCTCTGACTTCATTGACACTGCTTCTGGTTTCAAAGGAACTGAAGAAATGCAAAAGTTGAACCGCCGAAAAAAGTAGAATCGGCACTACAATAAAAAGCACAGGTTTCAGATCTCTCTTAAGAGATCTTTCTTGCTGTTTTCGCCATCTTGTAATTGCAGCAAAGGGCTGATATTCGAGCACCACATCATTGCCGGCAAAAACCTTTTTGAGCATCTTCGTATCTGCCTTGTCCGGTTTTGAATTCTGCTCTTTTTTGATTTGCTTGAGCACAAGCTCCGGTAAATTCGAATTAAAACCAAAATTAAAACTGAATGCTGTTTTTTCAAGCGTGGGGTTTTCATCTAAAGCTGGATTCTGAGCAAAATTCTCGTCTTTAGGCTCTGTACCGGCTTCTCTGGGTTCCGGCGCGGTTTTTAGAAGTGCTTCGGCTTCTTCAAGCTCAAGTTCTTTAAGTTCAGGCTCTGCCCTGAGAGCGTCTCCGTCTTCTTTTAGCTGGGCTTGCAGGTCGGATTCTTTCATTTGCAACTCACACTTTGCTTTCGACCGCGATTGTTTCGGGCATGCCGGCTCTGATTGCTTTTAGCTCTGCAAGCACTTCTGCTGCACTCCGGTATCGATCCTCCGGCTCGAACGCCGAGCATCTTTCGATTAAGTCGTTAAGGCTCTGGTCAAGATCCGGGCAGAGTTCCTTTGGATTTGCAGGTGAAAGAGGCAAGGGATCTTTGCCTGTAAGCAAAAAGTGCATTGTGCATGCAAATGCATAAATGTCGCTTTCAATCACAGACTTTCCTCGCAACTGCTCGGCAGGCATGTAAGACTGTTTTCCAACTATAGTGCCGGTTGCAGTGCCTACAAACTCATTTGCTGCCCCAAAATCGATAAGCATCACTGAGTCTTTCACAAGCACTAGATTCTCCGGAGTAAGATCCCGGTGAATAATAGGCGGGTTCTGACTGTGCAGTTCCACAAGCACCTCCAAAATCTGGATGCCCCAGTCAACTGCCAGATCATATGCCGGTGGCTTGTTCTGTTTTATATACTGTCTTAAATCAGTTCCGTTTATATATTCAAGCTTCAGATAATGTCTCTCATTTTCAATGAAGTGATCAAGAACCTTTGCCACCCTTGGATGCTGAAACTTAGACAGCAGCTCAGCTTCTCTGATTAGATGCCGCTCTGCTTCCTTCCTGGCTTCGACTTCGGCTTTCCTGGGCACCACGGCTTCTTTAATCACAACCAGATCCGTTTTATTTTCCTGGGCTAGATAAATAGCGGATAGTCCGCCGAAGGCAAGCTGCCTTATAATCTCAAGCCTTCCATCCAAAAGCTTCTGTTGCGGTTCGAGCGGCACAAAAGAAGTTGATTGAAAACGCCTGGCCAGTTCTTCTTCCCAAATCTGAGTGTAACCGGGAGTCTGGCTCAAGCCCTGTACCTGATTCTGAATACGCTGCTGGTAGTCCACAAGCTCGGGGCTGCGTTTGCAATTAGTTCCCCAGAGCTCAACTGCAAGCAAAAATTGCTCCAGCTCAGAAGCTGCAAAACAAGAAAGTTTCAAACTGAGCGACCTGCCGCCTGAGAATTCCAGATTTAGATGCTGATTTGCAGGTTCATCTCCTGCAAGTCCGGCAGTTCTCAGCTCGCTCCACTGCCAGGCTCTCTGAAACTTAAGCGGGAGAAGCAAAAACGGCGGAAAAGAAATGCCGTCCTTTGAAAGGTGTATACGATTGTCTTCCGAAAATGCGGTAAGCGCAATTCCAAGAACTATGAGCAGAATCAAGCCCGGAATCAGGGTTGCGGCAAGAGTAAATGGCGTGTTTGCTGCATTCCAGATTATCTGCCTGATCATATATCCAAGCCCGACTGGTGCTGCAATTTCCCAGACAGGCAGCGATGCAAGCATCAAAATAAACAAAACGCGTGCCGGCATGTATTTATATTGAACTGTCAGGTTAAGTTCGGCCATTTGCCTGCGTTTTCCTGGTCGGAATTAGTACATATAACCGGCGTTAGAACTGCCGCTACAGATCCCTTACCCGGCAAATGGTGTCAATACTCACTCTTTGAACAAGCCTAAGCGGGAATCACGCAAGAGAATCTCCTCAAAGCAAGCTCAAAGGGCATTCGGGAGCTTGCAAATTCTCGCCTCCAGCTCTTTATAAACAGCCCCGATCCAGTCCGGCTTGTCAGGCAGCTTCAGATTAAGAGGCGGTCTGCGAAAGTCGCAAGGGCTCATGATCAGCTCGGTATTTGCAAGCCCCACATCGTGTACAAGCACAAAGAGATCCTCGGAGCCGGGATCACCCATGGCCAGACAACCAACCGAGCAATCTTTTCCGTGAATCATAATGTCTGAGCCCAGGTCTTCACGCCCGTCGACTTTGCCCATTTTTTTGTCAAACTCGCTCGGGTAATCAACTCTGAGAGCCACGTGATATTGAGAATTGGGTTCGAATTCCCGAATTTTGTAAAAGCCCTCAGGCATTTGCTTGTCGCCCTCTTTGAGCTTGGGTCCCAGAACACCGCTAGTGCCTAAAATCGGATAACCAGTAACATAACGAGCTTTTCCAGCCGCATCAACTGCATAAATCTCAAGAAGCTCCTCAGCTTTCAGTCCCAGCATTATTAAAGCGCAAGGAGGATAAGCCACTCCTTTCTTTTCGAATTTCTCTTTCAACCTTACCCTTGCAGCATCCCCATAAAGAGAGACTATGGAAGCAAGCGTGTTTTTGCCTTTCATTTCTTGCACAATATCTAAATTCCTGAAATAGAACTTGTAAGATAAAGCAGCTGAAATGAGAAGAACACCAGTTATAAGCAAGAGTTTCAGCCTGCTATTGCTTTGTTGCAGAGATCTGCCGTTTTTTTCCTGAATAGATTCAGTCACCTGCTGCTTCCCAGAAAAAGCACTCTGCATTTGTTGAAAAAAGATAGCATTTTTCGGCTGCAAATTCATGTGTCTCTGAATTCGAATCAGGGAAAATACTGTTTTCATTTCAGTTTGATGGCCGGATATTACTCTGAGAGTTTTCGCGAGACAGTTATTTAAGCTTCAAACTTTTTTCAAGTTTGTCTTCTAAGCTTTGTTTTAACACTTTACCAGGCAGGTTATTCAAGAATGAAGAATTTCCGCATTGCTTTTGCATTGCTTTCAATTTTCTGCGCTGTTAATTCAATATTTCCGCTGCAAACAAAAGCCGCTCCCCCGCTAAAAAGAAGACCGGGTGCCGGTCAAAACAGATACATGCCGACTACTATCAGCTCGGACAATTATGTCGCAGACATGGAGTACGCAGAATACTGGCATCGCAAGCGCATGCCTTTGAAAGTTTATATACACGACTGCTCAAGTGTAGAACGATTCGACCCTCGCTTTACAGATGAATTTAAATCCGCCTGCAACGAATGGACAAATGCAAGCCAGGGAAAAATCCGTTTTGAATACACAGACAATCTCGAAAAATCCGATGTCGATGTAAGATGGACATCCGACCGCAGCGACTGGGGCGCACTGCCGCATGGTAAAGAGCTGGGAGTTACCGCCGTGAGCGTAGGAGGACAAGAAGGAATTAATCATGCCGAAATCAAAATACTGACCACAGATCTGGTTCTCAACAAACAACTGGGGTTAAAGGCAATAAGAAGCATCGCGCTTCATGAATTAGGTCATGCGTTTGGACTCTGGCACAGTTCAATTGAGTCGGACATCATGTACAGCAGTGTCAGTCTTGTGCCTGTGCAAATTGAGGGAAAAGAGAAGATGGAGTTATCTCCTGCCAGCCCGGTTAATCTTTCAAAACGCGACATCACTACGATGAATGTAATTTATCAAGCAAAAATCACGCTCGACAGCATCAGAGAAAAGCAGCTCGAAACAGGTGAAGCCTGTGCGGAGCTTATAAACGAATCAGTAAGACAAAACAACAGAGGCGACTATGCCCAGGGAATCATTTACTTGAATGAAGTTCTGCGTCTTGATTCAAACAATCAAATTGCAATGAGAAATCTGATTGCCACTTACTACAATTGCGGAGTGGCAAAATACAACCGGCAGCAATTCAAGCAGGCTATTATTCCGATTGACAGAGCAATGATGCTTAGCAGGCGTCTTGGAAATGAAAGCCAGGCACAGCAAATGTCCAGCTTAAAAGCCAGCTGCGAAAGAGCCGTTTCCCATTGAAATCCAACGCACAAATTCAAAACCTTCCGGGGAATTTCGCCGGGTTCTCAAATATAAAACGGAAAAGCAAGCCTGAGCTTGCCAATCCGCCGTGGTCTCTGGATAAAATTCTTAAGCACCGTCTGAGCTTCCCGAACTTGCAGGCAACGGTCCATCACCTTTTTTGCGAAAGAAAAACCAGCAAGCAAATGTAAAAATGAGCACAAAGACTATGCCATAACTCAGCACTGTAGTTTTAACAGCGATAGTTGCCGAGTTGCCTGCTTCAAGCAAGCCACTTGTCAGAATACCTGACGAAATCATTAAGACAGGCATAAGTGCAAGATTCTCAGCTCCATTGCTCTTAGATCTCTGTAAAGCCGGTCCGATTACCGCAAGCAGGAAGCAGCTAACGATTGCCGCAATGAACAAACTGCAACTAGCCTCAGAGTGCAAAATGAAATTAGAAAGCACCGGAGAAACTATACAAAGAGCAAGAACAAGCGCAAGCAAAACACGGCGCTCGATTTTTTCCTTAAGAAGCAAAAGTATGGCTATGCCAAGAAGAAAGCCCCCATACTGCGCCGCACTGGCATAAGTATGGTTCAAATTGATACCGGTCACATTAAGATTGAAATGCTGCAAATAAACCTGTAAAAGAGCACGGCTGGCAAAAAATACGCCAGGGAAAAGTGCAGCGCTTGAAAGCGGTGCCACCATCGCTGCCGGTGCAAGCGCCAGAAGACCAAATGTACCGAAGAATCGCATGGCAAGAAGTGTAAGCAGTCCGGTAAAAATAAGCAGCCTGAGGGCCTGCTGGGTAGCAAGCGAATAGCGCTCTTCGCCGTTTAAATCCTTATATAAGTAAGTGACAAAATAAGCAGCTCCGCAAAAAATTGCAAGATTCTGGTATGCCATCATATTCAATAACTTGACGACAACAAGCAGCACTGCAAGACCGGCAGTTGCCGAAAGCACAACTCTTTTGACCATGATTTTATCGTCTTGAGAATTGCCTACGGCTACAAATGGTCCCTGAACCAGGCGCATAAATATGGAAGTCGCCATTACACCAAGAATCAGAGCGGCTCTAAGCCCCAGCTCTTTAACCGAAAGATCGATTGAGTTAAGCCACATCACCGAGGCAAGCCAGATAAATGGAGGCAAAAGATCATCGAAATTGGAGTCCGGGCCATAAGCGATGTTTTCAGCCAGTTTTACAGTAAGCAAACCGGTAAGCACTGAAGCAAGCGCCACGAAGTCGCATTTAACAAGAAGCGTAAGTGCCACAGCAGCACCAGCAAGCAATAGCCCCCGCAAATAACTGGGCATCTTGATTCCGGAAAGGAGATAACTGAACACAGCGGCTCCTGCAAAATAAGGAATCGTAGTGCCGGCAGCAAGCGAAAAGTGCTGAGCCAGAAAAAGCAGACCGACAAAAGGCAGGAATATGGCAAGAAAAAAGCCGATGTTGGAAATTAGCGGCTTAAATGACAGCTCCTTAAATACGCCGTCTTTTATGAATCTGAATAAAAAGCCGGCAATACTTGCAACTATATAGAAGATGAGCACTGGATCTGGAATCTTGATCATGGTTGGCTTTGTCCTGCATGTTAGACTGAATTCAATGTAACACGCCGCCGTTAACAGATTTCGTCTTTCCTGCAAAGCGAAAGTAAAAGCATTGTTAGACTGAGAATTTATTGTGATTTTTCTGAGAAACATATTGCTTTTCGGCACCTTGATTGCAACCTTGCTGTTAATTGCCTGGACAATGGGTAGCGAGGAGCCGCAAGAGGAAGCCACCCTCTTTCTTGCCAAGTTGAAACAGGCAGATAAGCCGGCAGTGCTTACACAATTCGGTGACAATACCTGTCACTGCCAGCCCCGGGGCGGCTATATCGCCTTTCTGAAATATGAGTCGGGCGAGAATGACAACCTGGCATTTTTGTTCGGTCACGATTTTGCCAGCAGAATAACTGCCACAAGAGCTGTACCTACAAAGGAAAAGTTTCAAGGAAGCAATTTGCCCTGGGAGCAGCCTGAAAGCACTGAAGTGGATGTAGCGCTGGATTTCGCCAGAAAAAGTTATCAGCCCTACTTTTTGCCTCTGGACATGGCTTATGGTTATCTAACAAAAGAAGAAGCACTCAAAGAGTTCTGCGCCGACCCTTCCAAAGACTTCTGGAAGGGTCTGGCATTGCGTTTGCGTCCCGGGCTGGCGCCCGGTCTGGTGAAAGCTCCGGAAAAACGCAACAAACCGGAATTTATGGCTGACTACTATTTAACGCTCGGACTGCCCGAGGAAGAATGCAAGTATTTAAAACCAAAAGATGCCGCTGGCGTAATTGAAAGCAAAAGCGGTAAAGAAGTGCCGGCCGAGAACTTCAAGAACGAACTTCCAAGACTGAAATCAGCTATGTTGCGCATGTCGGTGGTCAGGCGCGGGCGATTTGCCCGCTGGTCAGTAAAAAAAGCCAGCCTCTTAGACCCCTGCTTCGAGCTTTCAAACCAGAAAGAGCTCAAGCTCAAAAGCCCTGAGCTTCCAGGAGCCACAGAAAACGACAGTCCGGAGGCAGGCAAGAACTGAGCCGGGCAGGCAAGAACTGAGCCGGGCAGGCAAGAACTGAGCCGAGGCAGGCAAGAACTGAGCTCAAGCTGCAGCATGGAGAGAATCCGGTACTTGAAACCATTTGAAATCCCGAAGAAAAGAGAAGAAAAGAAAAACAAGCTTTAGCTATGCCTGGTCTGAAAGTAGGAATTGCTGGCGCTCCGGGCGATCCGGGCTTTAGCTCCCTGCAAGATACATGATATATTGGCAATGGTTCCATGTCGTAAGACAAGATTGCTTCAGGTACTTGCTATTAAGGAGAAAGACTTCATGGTTGCTGTCGATGAAAAGGCCAAGAATGAGTCAATGATGGATAAAATCAACTCGGGCAATAAGCTCGAGTCACTCGACGAAGTAACAGCAGAATATAAAGATAGCCTCCTGAAGCTGATGATCGCCCAGGCTGACTCAGAGCTTGCTGGCGCCTATGGCTATGTACCGTGGATCCAGGGCGCTCCGACCATGGCTGAACGGCTGGCGATGGCGAACATAGTCAAAGACGAAATCAGACATGCCCGTGCAATGTACGACCTACTCGATAAAGTCGGCGTCGACACTGACAAACTGATTGCAGACGACATGAAGCACAGAATGAAGGTTTTTTATGAGCCGATAAGCACCTGGGCCGATCTGGTGATGTTCAATTTCCTGATGGACAGAGCAGCCGGACACCAGCTCCGCGACGCAGCCGAATGTAGCTGGGGACCATGGTCTCGGGCAATGGTCCAGATTGAAAAAGAAGAGTGGATGCATGTAAGACATGGTGAGCACTGGGTCAAGAAAATGGCCGGTTCACCTGAAGAGAAGGCAGAAATCCAGAAGGCGCTTGACTTCTGGTTCCCGAAGGTGAACCGTATCTTCGGAAAACCCGGCAGTGCAAGCAATAAAGAGTTTCAGCATTTCAAGCTCAAGCAACGTGATAATCAGGAAGTTCGCCAGTCCTGGTATGACGAAACTAAAGACCTGCTCGAAAGCTACGGATTGAAAGTACCTGGAATCGATGTAATCGAGCACAGCGATCACGACTAACAATCGAACAGGGCTGCTTTTTCGGACCTCGTTTTTCGTACCGGATTTTCCTGATCTGCTTTTTCGGACCGGATTTTCCTGACTGGATTTTTCGGACGGATTTTCCTGACCTGCTTTTCCTGACCTGCTTTTTCTGACCTCCTTTTCCTGACCTGCTTTTTCTGACCTCCTTTTCCTGACCTGCTTTTTCGCACCTATAAGAAGGCATCGATTTCGATGCGCGAAAAAATGAAGATTTACAGGTTTCTTTCCTGCAAAAGATTCCATCGCAAGGCTTTGCAGCCGCAGATCACAAGTGGAAATCTTAAGCACTTGCATCATTTTAGATGCCAGCTTACAGGCCCGTTTTTGGCCCTGGCTAAGTCCGTTGTTGGTCCACCGTTGCCGACGATCAAAACCGGTTGCCGAGAGGATATGATTTGAGCCCATAAAGACTTAAACGCTGTGGGGTCTTCGTCCTATGCGGGACGACAAACTCGAAACGTTAGATCGTGACTGTCTGGAAAGGAAACAGGCAGAGCTTCTTTCAGTGCTGCTTCGCAGACTGGCAAAGCAGCCTTTTTATCAAAAATCATTCAAAGACGCCGGCTTCAAATCTGGCTCCAGCTCAGGCTCTTTCGGTCTCAAGGACTTAAAAGACCTGCCGTTCACAACTAAGAACGACCTTCGCGACAATTATCCGGATGGATTTCTAGCTCTCAGCCGCAGCGAGATCAGGCGCTTTCATGCTTCATCCGGCAGCCGCGGTAAACCTACGGTCGTAGCATACAGCCAGCAGGATCTTCTGGACTGGGCTGAGCTCGGAGCCCGCAGCCTGCAAGCAGCAGGGGTCCGAGCCGGCGCTCTGATCCACAACGCCTACGGGTACGGCTTGTTCACGGGCGGTCTCGGCATGCATCAGGCAATCGAACGTCTGCCTGCTATTTGCATCCCCGCATCTGGCGGCAAAACCCGGCAGCAAATAACCCTGCTTAAAGATTTGCGGCCAAGAGTAATCTGTTGCACCCCATCATATGCACTGAAAATAGCATCAAGCCTGCAAGAAATGGGACTGAACAAGAAAGATCTGTCCCTTGAGATTGGAATATTCGGAGCTGAGCCCTGGTCTGAACCAATGCGCCTCCGTATCGAAAGTGAGCTGGGACTAAAAGCCATAGATATTTACGGTCTTTCTGAAATCATGGGTCCCGGCGTAGCAATTGAGTGCCTGGAAGCCAGATGCGGCTTGCATATCTGGGAAGACCACTTCCTGCCTGAAATAATCGACCCGCTAACACTAAAACCCCTTCCTGATGGCGAGGAAGGCGAACTTGTAATTACTACGCTCAAGAAAGAAGCAATGCCGCTTTTGCGCTACCGTACCGGTGACCTTTCCACTCTCAGCAGGCAAAAGTGCGATTGCGGGCGCACAATGGCCAGAATGACAAGAGTAAGAGCAAGGCTTGACGACATGCTCATTATTCGCGGTGTCAACGTTTATCCTTCAGAAATAGAGAATATTCTCCTGAAAGTGGACGAACTTGCGCCACACTATCAGTTGGTCTTGAAACGCGAAGCATCTTTAGATGAACTTTGTATTCAGGTTGAAATAAGCGAAGGAATACTTTGCCGCTGGGCAGAACTTGAGGACGAACGAATCAAAATGACGGCACTCAGCCAGCGCATAATAGACCTGCTTAAGGAAAGTCTGGGATTAACAGTTGCTGTTGAACTACTGCCTGCAAAATCGCTTGAAAGAAGCAACGGTAAGGCAGCCAGATTATTAGATCTAAGACAGAAACAGTGACTCAGAAATACTACCCAGAGCAAGTGCAGAATCCAGAACACAAGAAAAAATTCAAACACAAGAAATACTCAAACACAAGAATACTCAAACACAAGAATACTCAAACACAAGAATACTCAAACACAAGAAAACCAAACACAAGAATACTCAAACACAAAATGGAGAGAAAATGGTCGCTAAACTCATTGCTTTGTATAAGCAACCAAAAGATTCCAAAAAATTCGACGATAAGTATTTCAACGAACATATACCAATTGCTCAGCACATACCGGGATTGCAGTTGATTGAAATTTCAAAAGTCCACGGAGCCCCTGACGGCAACCCAGCTTTTTATCTAATGGCCGAACTCTATTTTGACAATATGGACGCGGTCAAAGCCGGACTTGCCAGTCCTGAAGGTAAAAAGGCTAACGAGAATATTATGAGCTTTGCCGGTGATCTTGTCAGCCTGATGTATGCAGAAGTGCAAGACAAAAACGAAGCATAAACAGAAGCGCAAAACGAAATAGCGAAAACCAGAAAGAAAAGCTCAAACAGGAACAATAAATCCCGATCCCGAAGGATAAATCCAAACAGAAACAAAGCAGCAAGCTAAGAGGCAAAAAAATGGCACAAGTCGAAAAAATGCTCAGTGGGATGTCCCCGGAAGAATTCAACTTCCAGAGGATCATATACACCAAGCAAAATTACACAGCAACAATCACAATCAATCGTCCGGAAGTTTTGAATTGCTTCGACATGCTCACGCTCAAAGAGCTGGGTCAGGCCTTTGAAGACGTAACCCGAGACGACAATATTGCTGTTGCCGTTGTTACCGGCGCAGGTGATCGCGCTTTCTGCACCGGGGCCGATCTGAAAGAACAGGAAGAGCAAATTCTCAAGAAACCGAATAACTATTACAAGTGGATGTATCAGTTTATCGAGATGCACGACCGCCTCAGAAACATTGGAAAGCCAACGATCGCACGATTGAACGGCATGACGGTTGGAGGCGGCAATGAATTGAACATGGCATGCGACCTGGCGGTTGCTGCCGATCATGTGGTGATCAAGCAAGTAGGAGCAGCCCGTGGCAGCGTCGCAGCAGGTGGCGCCACACAGTGGTTGCCTCTTGTGATTGGCGATCGCCGCGCCCGAGAAATGCTACTGCTTTGCGAAAATATCGATGCCTATACTGCTCTTGACTGGGGGCTTGTAAATCAGGTTGTGCCCATGTCAATGCTTGACGAAGCCGTGGCTCAACTGGCAGAAAAGCTTTATAGGAAATTGCCCGAATGCACGCGTTACACAAAACAGCAGCTCAATTTCTGGCGTGACTTCTCCTGGTCTATGACTATAGGCCACGCCCGCGACTGGCTGAGCCTGCATGCAGGGGCCCTTGAAACAGCCGAAGGCTTGCGAAGCTTCAGGCAGAAAACTGAGATCAATTACCCGGGCTTGCGCTGCAAGGCCGCAGGACCGGTGCCGCCGCCTGCGCCGATTGGTGCAGGTGAAAGCTGAACCCGGAGCTTGATCTTCCAAGAAACAAAAATCACGAATCGAAAATTCAAATTTCAAAATCAAATTTCAAAGTTCAAAATCATTAGAGGACAAAGACCATGACAGTCAAAATGAAAGAGGAGAAAGAGATGAGCACTCTTGCTTACAAGAACATAAAAATCGAAACCGAAGGACAGATTGCAATCGTCAGTCTTAATCGTCCAAAGGTTCTCAACGCATTGAACCATGAGCTTATGTCCGAGCTTGCAGAAGCGCTTGAGGGCTTTGATTCAGATGACAATATACGCGCCATCATACTCACAGGATCAGATAGAGCCTTTGCTGCCGGAGCCGATATTACAGAAATGGCTGACGAAGGCGCAGTTTCAATTTTATTGAAAGACAGGCTTGCCACCTGGGACAGAGTAAGACATATCAAAAAGCCGATTATAGCGGCGGTAAGCGGCTTTGCACTCGGCGGCGGCTGCGAGCTTGCAATGACTTGTGACATCATCGTTGCCTCCGAAACCGCCCAGTTCGGCCAGCCCGAAATAAATATCGGCGTAATTCCAGGAGCAGGCGGCACCCAGCGTCTTACACATGCAGTCGGCAAATACAAAGCGATGGAATTGATACTCACAGGTCGCCCTTTCACAGCTAATGAAGCAGCTTCAATGGGACTCGTAAACAAAGTCGTTCCAGTCGAGCTTTTGTTAGATGAAGCCAAATCGATTGCAAAAGAAATTGCAAAAAAATCACCGCTTGCAATCCGTATGGCCAAAGAATCGATTTCAAAAGTATTTGAAACAAGCCTCACAGAAGGGCTTAATTTCGAGCGCAAGAGCTTTTATATGTTATTTGCTTCTGAAGACCAGAAAGAAGGTATGAAAGCCTTCATTGAAAAACGCCCCGCAAGCTTCAGCGGTCGCTGATAGTCTGTGCTGCTGGCTTTATAGCACCTGGCTTAATAGCATCAGGCTAAATAGCCATTGGCGAACGAGGCAGCAAACTCAAAACGCAAAATTTAGATGGAGAGAAACAAAAAATGACAGACGAAAAAATCTTGCTTGTAGAAAAGAACGACGGAGTATGCATAATCACACTCAACCGTCCGGACAAACTCAACGCATTCAACGACGAGTTGAGCTTTCAACTTATTGACGCACTTAAAGAAGCAGAAAAAGACGCAGCAGTAAGAGCCGTTGTAATAACCGGAGCCGGCCGAGGCTTCTGCTCAGGTCAGGATTTGCAAAACCGCAAATTCTCGGATGCCACAGAAAGCCGTCCCAGCCTTTCTGAATCAATAAGACGGCGCTACAATCCCATGGTCATTAAAATTCGCAAAATGGAAAAGCCGGTTATTGCCGCAGTAAATGGCGTGGCAGCAGGAGCCGGCAGCAGCCTGGCACTTGCTTGCGACCTGAGGGTTGTGGCAGAAAATGCCAGCTTTATTCAGTCATTCTCAAAGGTAGGGCTTGTGCCTGATTCGGGCGCGACTTTCATATTGCCCAGGCTGCTTGGAGCCACAAAAGCATTTGAACTTATGGTCACAGCAGAAAAGCTGCAAGCAAAAGATGCCTTTGAAATGGGAATCGTAAATAAATTAGTTCCGCAGGAAAAAGTTCTTGAGGAAGCAGTGAGCTGGGCTAAAGAGCTTGCAAAAGGACCGACAAAAGCATTTGGTCTTACAAAGCGTGCTGTCAACGCGGCAATTTTCCCTGATCTGGAAGAGCGCCTTGAATACGAGGCTCATATGCAAGAAATTGCAGGACGCTCCGACGACTTTCAGGAAGGCGTGAATGCCTTTCTTGAAAAACGGCAGCCGGCTTACACAGGCAAGTAGAAGATAACTAGAGAACAAAACTGCTAAACAAGGCATCGCGAAAGGCTTTGAACAATTTCAAGTCGGCGGTGTGCGGCGGGCTCCTCTGACTGCAATTTATGGATTACGATCATCCTGGTCTTGGCTGTAAGCATGATGAAACTTTGTCTGTATAGGCACTTAGGATGATCGTAATTTTTGCATTCACCTACCGAAAAGTAGTGATCAAACACCAATTTGAGTTAAGCGGATCGGGCTAATCATCCCCTGTTTAGTCCTTCCAGCGCATGACATTGCCTGCGCCCGGGTTTAAACTAAAAATACAAGCAAACAAGCGGAGAAGCACAGCGCATCTTCGCCGATTGAAGCTGTGCACCGGGAGATACTACAATGTTTAGGAGAAACATACAACTTAATCGCCTGCTTGCAACGGCTGCATCTGTCCAGCTTGCACTGCTGCAGTTATCGCCTGTTTGGGCGCAAACGGCAGTTGATGCAAACTCAGTTTCGAATCAACAAAACAACAGTCAAGTTATGGCATCGCCAACCGATGCAAGCGCAGCAACAGCGCCTGCTTACAATCTGATTCAGTCTTCTTCTCTTGAAGGCACGAATCTCAATGTAAGTGCAGGCTCAACTTTTGTGATTGATGTCGGCTCGCAGGGGACAGCTGGTTTGAATCTCACCGGCGACCTTGCAAACAGCGGCATCATTTATGTTATATCAAGTAATCCAACGCTCACGACCGCGGCGATTGCGGCCCAGAACATAATCAATTCACATGGAGCGCTGCTTACAACAATTCTTCCAACAGGCGGACTGCAGGGAATAAACTTCGCAGTCAGCGGGCTGAATTTGAACCTCAGTGCCATACAGAACATAATTAACCATGGCACTATATCCAGTGCGGGTTCGCTAGCAATGGTCGCGGGAAACTCCATAGTTAACTCGCTGCCTGCAGCAGTTACGGGCCCAGGCCCGGTGATTTCTGCAATGCAGAATCTTAACTTGAGCGCGCTCAATATTGTGAACTCCGGACAGATTCTTGCCCAGGCAGGCCAAATGAACGCCAACACAGCCAACCTTGTAAACTCCGGCTTGATGCAGGCTGTTCAAAACAACATAAATATTCAGAACCTCCTTGGCAATACTCTCAACATAAACAACACACTCGGTTCTATTATTGCCTCGGGCACGCTTGACCTCAGCGCGCTGAATAACACCGGCTCGGGTGTTTCCGAACTTATTGCAAATGGAGGAAGCTTCAGTGCTGCTAAAGTCATTTTCAAAGCTGATAAAGTCGGCATAAATGCCGATGAGATTAATGGACCGGTTTCAGTGAGCGGTTGCACGGCTGCTATCAACGCCCAGTCTGGCAATCTTTCGATTGCTTCTATGAAGCTGACCGGTGACCCAATCTTCACTGCAGGAGGCAATCTGGATCTGAGCGGACTATTTGTGGATGCTCCTGTATTTGCCACTTACGGCGGTGATTTTATCGCACTTGCAGGTGGTGACATCAGCGCTTATACAGCTCCGGATGGAGCTACTATTAACGCTCAGGCCGTATCCGGTCAGGGCGGCAAGATAGTATTGAGCGCCGGTGCTGCATTCCAGATTCTGGATACGACGGGCAATGCTTTCACCGAAGGTGTCAACTATACAAACGGGCTTGAAAGCAGTTCCGGCGGCAGCATTAAGCTGAGCAATCTGAGCCTTGTCACAAATAACAATGAGATATCTCTGAGCGCCCATGCCGGTTATTCGGGGAGGGAATACTGCGGCAACCAAGGCAGCATTGAGATTGGTGACATCTTAATTTGCTGTGCCGGAAAAGACATTGCTCAAACTCAAACACAAAACCCGCAGCTGACTATTAGCGCCAGCGGGCCTGTTACACTAAACAATGTCCGGAACGTGCCCGGCTCAATAAATATCACAAGCACAAACGATGACGTTAGCGTGCTTGCCCAAAAAGCGGTTGAATCTTTCAAAGGCGGGCTTACAGTTTCTGCAGGAGAAGATATCAACTTGAATGGCAACAACACTCTTGCTGCAGTCAGAGGCAACCTGAGTCTCAATGCAAATGATGACATCAACATTGGGTCCGGAAGCACTCTTGCTGCCTACGGACAGGCAGGCAAATGCTGCAACAGCGAGCATGAAACCGGAGGAGAGCACAGCAATAGCTTCGGAGTCCAGGGCTCTATTTACGGATCCGGAGGCTATGGTGAGAATCATGGTTCCGGCGGCTCTAATAACGGAAAAGCAAAAACTCCGGCAAGCATTTTCCTCAGTGCCGGCGATGACATCAACTCCGAATACCAGAATACATTTGTCAGTGACTATGGCGTAATACAACTGCAAAGCCAGAACGGCGACATCAAAATCGGCGATAAAAACAAATTCCAAACCTGCGCGACTCCTTACGAGCAGGGCGGAATCTATCTGCACGCCGATCAAGGAAAGATCAACCTCGGCAAGTTCACTGAGATAAACGCGCTAGAGGGAGATATCCACCTGACTGCCGAGAAGTCCATTACAGTTGAATGCGGAAGCGAACTCAATGCTTTCCAGAAAGACTCCACAGGTGGAGGCATCATCCTCCATTCGGTCGACAGCAAGATCAACCTGGACAGCGAGGTGAAGCTTGCTGCAGTTGGCGGCAATCTGGACATTATTGCAGCTGGCGATGTAAGCACCGGCAGCAACACGAGCCTAAGGGCTTTCAATAAAGACGGAAATGGAGGCAGCATAGTTGTTCAAGCCAGTGAAGGAGATGTTTCACTTGGAAAAGACAACTATCTTGAAGCCTCGGGAAGCGGTTCTATATATCTGGGTGCTGCAAGTGGTTCAATTGAAACCGGCAGCAATACCGAGTTCAAGGCATTCAATGGTCTCAAATCCGACGATGACGGACAGATCTTCTTGTACGCAGAATCCAATCGGATTGGTGACTACAATAAACTTGAAGCCGAAAACGGAATCGCTGTTTCAAGCTCTGATGGCAAGCTCGCAACCGGCAGAGGCGTCGAGCTCAAGTCAGGCAAGGGTGACATAAACCTGCAAGCCACCGACGGCGATGTTGAAATCGGCAGGGACAATAGCATCACAGCCGCTGGAGGTGACATTTATGTTTCCGCTCAGGGCTGGAATGATAAGTTCCTCTGGTTTCACTGGAATCCCGCCGGAATCTATACTGGCAGCGGCACTGAGTTTGCAGCTCAAGCTTCCAGCCACGGTGACGGCGGCAACGTTGACCTGATATCCAGCCAGGGAAGCATTAATCTTGGCGACTACAACAGTGTCAGTGCCAACGGCGGTAATGTGCATCTCTACGCGCAAGAGATCAAGCTTGGAACCCAAGATCAAATCAACTCATTCAGTAAGAACTGTAAGGGTGGCAATGTCACCTTGAACTCCGAGGACGGAACGCTCACAACCGGATCTTACAACGAGTTCAACGCTGTGGGCGGCGACCTGCTCTTCACCGGGCACGAAATCACTCTGGGTCACGACAACAAGCTCAACGCTTTTGATGCCTGCTGGTCCGGAGGAAGTCTAAGACTCATGAGTGAGCGCGAGCTCACAGTGGGCGACGATACGCAAATCAATTCTGTAGGCGGGAGCATAGATCTTGCCAGCGACAAAGACAGCATTGACTTCGGTGAAAACGTCAAGCTCTGTACATTCAATCCAGCGCCGGGCTACGGCGATATCAACATCATGGTCTACAAAACCCTGACTCTGGACGGTATCAAAGTTGGTGCCAGCAACAATGTAAACATTGGAAGCAACCATGGCGCCGTCACGCTCATGAATACAGTCATAGCGGCTGGAAACAATGACAGTGGTGGCTCGCTCTTGATTACAGCAGAAGACAACGTAACACTTGTCCACGACAACAGGCTCTTTGCACATGAAACTTTATGGCTGGACAGTATGTCCGGTGATCTGCTGCTTGGCTATAACACGAACGGCAGTTCTTATAACCACAAGAACAACAACAGCATTTGCTCAATAAACGGGCCTGTGGTTTTCCTTGCTGGCGACGACATAAGGTTCGGACAATACAACAACAACATGGAGGATCAATACAACAACAAAATTCAGACCAAGAACGGCTTCATCTCACTGACAGCCGGCGACGACATAAGCCTAGGTAAGCGCAACTTGCTGGCGGCTGGCGGTGGCGATCTGAGCATCAGGTCCGATGCCAATTACGCAGACATCAATCTCGGCTCCTACAATACGTTAAATGCTTTCTACAAGCTTGATGACCCTTGGACAGGCGGAAGCATTTATGTCAGCCAGAGCGGCTATCACGGAACGATCCATCTTGGAGACCATAATAATCTCAACG
>CAZTQO010000008.1:0-196534 GCA_964615655.1 uncultured Candidatus Obscuribacterales bacterium
GCGGTTCTTCAAACACCGACCATAACCTGGCGATAGTGGCAAGCGGCAATATAACCACCGGTGATAATGCCGGTGCTATTGATACGAGCTCGGCTGCTTTTAACGGCGGCACTATTCTGATAGCCGCCGGCGCGGCATTTACCCCGGTTGGCTCGAGCCTGCCCACAGGCGGCAACCCCGGCGACACGACAACAAATATTCAAATAACCGGAGCATCTGGCACCGGTGGCAAAATCGACCTCACAACCGGCGCCGGTGGCGGCATAACAAAACTCGATTCTTCAAGCACTGCTTTAAACGGCAAGGGCGGCGGCATTTCACTGATAGCGTTTAAGGGCAGCGCCGCAGATTCAGGAACGATAGCGATACCGTCAGCGGTTACAATTAAAACGGGCGGTTCGGGCACCGGTGCTAACGGCGACGTAAATATTATTGCAGGGGCTCTCAGTGGCAAGCCAATATCGGTAGCCTCGATCAATACAAAAGGCGGCACCGGTGCCGGTGGCAATGTGTTGTTGGAGTATGCGACCCCCAGAGTAATTTCGTCGCCGGTATCAATTACAAATGGAACCATACTCTCGGGTTATTTTGCCGGGGCACCTGATGCAGTAAATGATCCGACACGATCTGTTTCAACCGGCGACATTACAATAAATAGCCCCACAGGTACGACAATTGCAGCCTTCGGTAGTGTGACCTTAGGCAAAATAACAGCGCCGGGAAGCAATTTGGCAATTCTAGCAAAGAAAGACATCAGTTCCGATGCAGCAGGCTCTTTCCTGGATACAAGTAATGCCGCTGGAAATGGAGGACGCATCACAATTGTCGCGGGCGTGCCCTTAGATACAACAGGGGCTGCCCAGGCAAATTCAGCCGGTGTTGCCGAAAGCGTTACTTTTAGCAGCACTGCTTTGAATGGCGGCAAAATTGATCTAACAAACGCCACTACAATCGATTCTTCGTCAACAATTGGCAAAGCCGGCGATATTCTTGCGCTGGCAACCGGAAACTCACTTGATCCAAATTCACTTACGACTGGAATCATAAGCATGCCTTCCACCACAGTGAAAGCCAATGGCGCAAGTGGTGCTGCCGGATCTCAGGTTCAGTTGAATGCAGCACGAATTCAGGTAGGCAATGTCGAAGTCAATAGTACCGGTGCAAATACTCAGGCAGGTGCGCCAAACAGGATCTTTGTTACCGGAGGCTTGCTCTTTTATTCAAACACTGTTACTGCCGGTGCCGGCACCCCATCATCATTCCCCAACAGCAACGGGCTGGCTTTTAGCTCAGGTTCATTGCAGACCTCCGGAAATCAAAGCAGCATTTCGGTTCAGACTTTTCCGAGTCTTTTCATTAATGGGAATGTCACGGCGTTGGGCAGCATCAGTACGATCGCGATTAGAACAAACGGCGCTTCTGCTTTTCAAATAGGGGCGGGGGCAGTGACGCATGGAATTAACGGTAACGTCAGTGCGGACGCTCAGGGGCTCACGGGAAACGCGGGCTCTATTTCAATAACAAATACTGTTGGTGGAATCTCGTTACTCGATGCTGCGGCTTTATCAGTGAAGCCCGGTGTTAATGGCGGCTCCGGCGGCACTCTGTTTATCAGTGCCAATGGTCCGCTGTCACTTGCCGGCGGTGTCTATAGCGCAAGTGGAAATTCGGGCGGTGCAAGTACCAGTGCCGGCCAGCTTACTATGATAGGAAGTGCCATTCTTACGCCGTCCGGACATGTGACTCTGCAAAATCGAGGTTTTGGTGCAGCGAGCACCGGTGCTTTATCTTTGCAGTCAACCGGAGCTGCCTCTGTTTTGAACATCGGACCTGGAGCTTCGCAAATAAGTGTTGATGTTGACTCTAATATTTTTACTACAGCAATTGTATCTCGTGGTGGTTTATATGTAGACCCCACAGGACTTAGCGTTACAGGTAATGCGTTTAACAACCTTTCATTGCAAGACTTCGGCGCCTTTCTGCTGGTTGATGGCGATCTGAGCGTAACGGGCGGCGTGGGTGTGACTGTTCAAAGTTCTTTCACAGGAGCCGGCACATTCAAAGTTGGAGATCCCACGGCTACGCATGGTATCAGAGGGAATATAATAAGCCAGGCTACTTCTACAAGCACCGGTGCCGACAATTTTCTGGGCTCTGCAAATCGTGTAACGATCACGAACTATGGCGATATTGAATTTCCGGATCTTTCTAAAGTACAAATTTTGCCTGCTCCTACAGGTGGGTCCGGCGGCGAATTTACTGTGCAATCTACAACCGGCGTCGTAAATTTGCTGGGCGGTAGCCTCTTGCTTGATTCAAATGGAGGACGCTCCAATGGCGGCAAGTTCAATGTAAGTGCAAGTGACTTAAACACGCCGGCAGCAAATGTGTTGATCAGTGTTAATGCATTCTACCCAAGCGGCACTAATCCTTTACCCAGTGCGGGCTCCGTAACCATAGGTCTGACTGTCGGCAATCCTTTGAACTCGGTTAGTATCGGACCCAATGCCGGCCAACTCTCGCTCTCGATGAAAGGCTATATAGGAACGTTTACTTATATCGGAGGCGGAGCTTTCAGTGTTGACTGGGCGGGATTAATAACGGATAAAACGCTGGCACCGGTTACTAATGCCAGCTCGTTCAGTGTAAAAACCTACGGCGTAATCACAACAAGCGGAGATCTTACAAGCCCGCACCAGAAGGCAGCTGTTTCACTTGCTACGGCAGGAACCGGGAACTTTAACGGCAGTGTAAACTCGAATAACGGTGATCTGAATTTCATTGCAGCGTCAGGTCAGGTAAACAACACCACTATAATTGGTGGCACAGGAACTACGGCAATTACAGCTCAGTCGGTGGAATTGCCTGGAACAGGCGGCGACATTCACATAAACGCCCCTGTAACAATGTCTGCCGGTGGAACTCTCCTGATTCAAGCCGGGATTAACAACGAAAAAGTATTCATTAATGCCGATATTGGTGGAGGTTTGCTTACACGCATCGAAACTGCCAACAACGGAACTATAAGCCAGACTACAGGTACCATAACCGGCAACGCCGTTTATTTGTCCGGAGGCGGCGACTTTGGCTCGACGACAAGATTCTTGAATATCTCAGCCGGTCAGCTCGATATTATTAACACGGCAAGCTCTTACATTCATAATGCAAGTGCGAATATCACCCTGAATAACATGCTTGCCGGAGGGGTGAATTTACTCGTTTCTAATGGCAATATAAGCGGCACAAATGTATCAGGAAATCAGGTGATTCTGCAAACAAATACAGGCAGCAACGGCTCTATTAATCTTAGTGGAACCGTGACAGGGCTCAGCAACCCGCAAACTTCGGTGCAGTTGAAAGCCGATGGCACAGGCTCTATTTCTGTTGGCGGTATTAACGCGCCCATTGCAGATTTGGCAAGCGGCACCGGCAATATCGGCACAGCAGGAACGCCGCTTGCTATAAATGTCGGCCTTTTAACCGCCAACACAGCCGGCTCAGGAGTTGTGAATATAAATAATGCAACCAATTTGCTACTGGGTAATTCGCAAGCTGGTGGCAATTTCAGAGTTTCAGCAAATGGCTCACTGACCTCAGCAAATGCCAAAAGTGTGAATGGCAGTGTAACGCTGCTTGCGACAACCGGTGTTTCGGTTGCCGCAAACAGCACTTTAGACGCAGGGCTTGGTTCGCTTACTCTGCAGACCACAGCCGGAACTATAAATGTAGGAGCCGACAGCTATCTGACATCGGGCTCGTTTGTAACAAGCGAAGGCGTCTTTCTTTCTGTCGGTGCCATAACTCAGGTAGTCGGAGCCACACCTGCCGGATTGATTTTGTATCAAGACCCGACATTCCCCGGTCAGGTGTTTTTCGGTACCAATGTAGTTACCGTGAGCGGAAGCGCTGAAGTTGATATTTATGCAAACACAGTGACTTTCTCTGGTCCTGCAAGTTCAATTACATTGCAGAACGGAGTGCTTATTAATGCAAGCCCGCCGCTAACGATGACAAGCCTTGATCTTACTAATGCGCAGGTGCAGAATCAGGCGGTGTTTTTCCAGAACTACGGACTTGCAGGCGGCACGCTTACAATTTCAGGTGGTGTAGCTACCGGCACACTCTCGCTTACGCCCAGCTTAGTTCGCCCGCAACTTACAGCAGCAGTTATTCCTGTTGATGTGGCTGTTACTTTTCAGGACTTCAGTAGCTTGCCTCTAAATGTAAGCCTGACCGCTACAAGCACGACACAATCAGTGATTATTAACGGCACAGCGCAATTTAGCCAGAGCGGCGGTTCAACTGCAGTGATTCAAGTTACAAATGGTGGCGGTGCGATTTCGCCGGCTTTTAGCGTTGGTGCCACTGGAAATTTGGTAAGTGATGGAACTCTTTCAGTAAGTGTTCAGGGCAATCTGAGCATAAGCGGCAATGTTCAGGCTACAGGCACTGCTACAATTCAAACTACTAATCCAAGCAACGGAAACATTGCGCTTGCTGGCACTATCACAGGCAATATAGTCGGCTTGCAAACAAATGGAAGCGGTGTTATTACTCAGAGTTCAGGGCTCTTAACAGCAGCGTTGCTGCAGCTAAATTCGCAGGCTCTGGGAACCGGTGCAAATCCGCTCTTAACTCAGGCGACAAATCTGAGTATCAATACAAACACAAGTGCCTTTATTCAGAATGCGGGTGCGACCTTTGTACAGGCTTCTGTAACTAATACTTTCGACCTCAAGTCTTCAGGAAACATTACTGTATCCGGAACAGGTATTAACGCCAGCACGGCAAATCTGGGCGGCACTGTCGGAAGCAATACAAGTATAACGTTGCAGCAAACGGTGACCGGCACAAGTATCAGTTTGAATGCAACCGGCACTGGCGCGATTCAGCAAAATATAAGTGGACTGCTTAGTGCGCCAACAATTATGTTGAATGCAGGTGGAAGTATCGGTACTTCATCCCAGGCAATCAAAACAACAAGCAGCACGCTTACTGCCATAAGCACAGGCTCGGATGTTTATGTACTAAATACAGGCGCCCTGGCATTAACCGGAAGCAGCGCCGCGGGCGACTTCGCGCTTGCAAACACGGCTGGTCTTACGGTTGATAATTTGAATGCAAAATCAATCAGTTTTGTGATTCAAACAGGACAATTGCTTCTTCAAAACAATGGCACTTTTACAGCCACCGACGGAAATATTGTGCTTGCAAATCTCGATACAATTGGCGGCAGCATCAGGTTAGGAACTAATACCACACTGAACGCAAGCAACTCGACAGGCTCTGTCACTGCATCTATTTACTTGGGCGCAAGCCCCAGCTTTGTGCCCGGCTTTAACCCGGGTAATGTGACTGTGGTTCTTTCAAATGGCGGCAATGCGCTGTTCGGAAATAACTCGATTCTGGCTAATTTGCCTGTGAATAACATTACTGCAAGCGCCGGAACCGTCCAGTTTGATACCGGTGGTCTGCCTGCAGCAGCCATTACATTGGATGGAAACGTACTGATAAATTTGGCCGGAACTCCGCCGCCACCAGCACCAGGTTCCGGTGGGCAGTCTTTGTCACAGACTCCGCCGCCAAGTTCAAATACGCCAGCCGCTGACGCCGATGCAGTGCCGAAGTTGGGCTTTAACCCGCCGCCAAGTGCAAACCCGGACGGAACGATCATACCTACGGATAAAACGCCGCCCCAAGTACCTGGAGCTACTGGAAATCTTTCCGGAGACATGCTTGCCTCTGCTGGTGGTTCCGGTGGTTTTGCTGGAACCATATTTGATGGAGGCGGTGCTGCTGGTTCATCTGGTGGAATGGCTGGAGTGGGAGGTGGTTCAGGCGGTCTTGGCGGCCTCGGTTCTTTTGGTTTTGGATCTGTTGGCGGCTTTATGAGCCTGGCTGATATCGGACTTTCTGACAGTGACGTTGCCGAGGGCACCATGCTTGCCAGTACTAACGTCCCCTTTACTCTTGCGTTTGACTGCACCGGCAGGCCAATAATGAGAGATGATGGGGTTCTAATTGGTGCCCTAAAAAGTGCGTTTGATCTGGCAAATATAGAGAGGGCACCAGATGCTTCTGTACTTAGAAAGTCTGCAACCGCAAGTCACAAACCTGGTGTTGCAATGCACCCCAAGGGGCTACCAATCGTAGTCGGAAACTCTGGTAAGATGTTTGCTTCTAGGGAAGCTGCTGTGGAAAGTATGGCAAGGGATGTGTACAAGATGACTACGGATTCGCATATGGAATACGCGGGAAGGGTTTACCGCATCGGAGACCAGTATGGATATACGCCTCTCTTTAGAGGTACGATCGATTCGTCCGATCCGACCAAGGCTGGAAATAGCCCTGGGCAAGGTTTTGTGCCCGCCGATTCCATGGTCGTCGCTGATTTTCACACTCATGGTGGTTATGATGCATATTATGGGCAAGGCAATTTTGAATTCTCTCCCGATGATATAGAATCTGCAGACTCAAATGGATTGCGTAACTATATGTTAGATCCACACGGAGACGTTCATACATATCAGCCTGCATTCGGCTCAAGAGAACCGTCATTCGGCGCTGTATGGAATGCCTTAAAATGACACTGAAGTTTTATTTGAGTGCAATGCTTTTGGCGCAGTTGATAACTGTCGTGAATATCAATTGCTTCGCTTCAGAGGATGAAAGCATTGCCGCCATGCCCAGCTCTGTAGTTGAGTGTGTGACGCAGCTAAAGAAAATTTGGAGTTCTGAGATAATTCAAACTATAAGAGATGACTCTGAGAAAAACATCTTCAAGTACAATCGTACATTGGGAGCGGACATTCGGCAGCGCTGGCTTAGGGGGCGCTCTGACTCTGCCCTAGCTCAGTTTTTTTTGAGTAGAGGTGTTAAGCATCCGGATGACATGTCATCAATTATCCTGCACTCGCTTTGGCGCAGTTTGCATTCTGTCCCCATCAACTTGGACAAACAGGTTGAAGAACGGAAACGATTGGAACAACGATTGTATGAAATGGTCTTGACTAAAGAAACAAAACTAAGCTCTGATATTGAGAATTATGTTCTTAAGTTCAGTTCGGGAGGATCCCTGAAATTGCAAGATCTTATGGGGAAAGTAGTGATACTTGCAAATTTTACGATCGGATCAAATGCGGTTGAATCTTACAACCAGTTGCAAAAGACCTTTGGTACTAGAGATGTGCACCTGATTGGATTACTTAGCCCGGGCTCACCAGACGAAAACAACAAGCAACGGGAGCGGTTCATTAATATTGCAAAGCCCAATTTTCCTGTTGTAATGGAAACTAACGAAGAGGAGTTCAATAACAAATTGTACTCATTATTGGATCTTAGAGGACGACTGAGGATGCCATTGACAGTAGTTCTATCAAAGCGTGGAATTGCTGTTTTGACTTTGAATGGTTGGAATGACAAAAGCGAAGCCCTGCTTAACCAGGCAATTACAAAAGAACTTGCTAAGAAATAATACTGTTCAAATGTTTAAACCAAGAACGCTTGCCAGACCCTTCAATCCTTCCTCAACCCCTCAAGAAACTCATCAAGCCCCTGCTTCTGCAATTCAGCATATCTCCTCGCAGCACTTTCGTATTGCGATTTTGCATCGGCGCTTAGCGTCTTGCCGTCGAGACCCGCAAACTTGCGCCCAAACATAGACTTCTGCAATTCCTGAATTCGCAGGTTATCTGTTAGAGTTTTTGCATCAAGTGCCCGGGCATCATCTTCTGTGAGTCCTGACTTCACGCGTTTATTGCCTTCGAAATTCTCAAGCCGCTGGTCCGCACTTTTTACAAGCTTGGTCAGGTCATAGATTTTTTCCTGAACATCCTTTGGAAAAAGCTGGAATGAATGATCAAAAAGCATGCGCTCTATTCTTTGCGAGCTAACTTTATTGTCCATGCTTGAAAGCTCAAAAAACTTCGACTGCATGAAATCAACCGCAGCTCTCATTCTTGCCGGATCAATTTCGTTCAGACCGCCAAGTGTGCTCATGTCTGAAAGGCTTACTCTTGTATCTTTGCCGTCCTGCGCTTTCGCGCCGCCTGGCTCCGCAAGCCCGGCAATTTTTGAAAAATTCTCGTCAATAAATTCAATATAGCCGCGATTGTGCGCTGCCAGGTTCTTATCTTGCAGGAGCTTTTGCAAGTCTTCCTTAGATACTGATTTTGTGCCTTCGGGAAAGGCGCTGTTCCAGTTTACTTCGGCATCGACTCTCGACTTTGCAGCCGTGTCATATCCTTCCTTCCTGGCGATTTCGTCCACAACTGCATTCATAAGTGTGGGTGATTTGAGATCTGAGCCGCTTTTGCCCATTTGACCCGCGTTGGCGTCCTGTAGCAATAAGTCGCGGGAAGCACGATCGAACCCGGTCTTAAACACCGGATCGTTGTATTTGCCGTCGCCCTGGCTGTTTTGTTTGCCGTCGCCGGCTGACTCATTGCCGTCTGTAACCACTAAGCTTCCCCGATTCAATCTTTTACCAGCAAGCTAAATATATGCCTCTTAGTGCATCTGCGCAATGTGGGTTCCTACGAAGTTTACTGCAGAATCAGGCAAAATTGCCGCACGCCGTTTGCACGCTTGCTCTATATGCTTTTGCAAGGATTTTTCATTCGAAACCAGTCTTTCTTCAAAGATTGGACCAGGCTGCCAGGCGCAGGAAACATGAGGAAATAAAGCATGGAAGCAAACGAAAATTTTGATCGGGCTGCAAAGTCCGACAACGCTCACGATTCCGCTACAGAAGCGCTTTTGCAAGACTTTCTCTCGGCGTCCAGCCAGGCAGATTATTCAGGCAAGCACGATATCATAGCTAAGCAAGACTTACTAAATTCAGGTACTGAAGACCGCGCTTTAAATGATCTGCCACCTCTATGTATAGACCCCAGACCCGAAGACATGGACGAAACCAGGACTGGTCTCCCACACAGAGAAAGACCAGGGCAGGAAATTGCAAGCACTGCCACCGAAATTGTTGATTTGATGCAGGGCTCTAGCAGCTTCGGTAAGGGACAAAACCGTGACAAAATAGTGGACATTTTTCAAAACGCATACGATGAAGGTCGCATTGACGATCTATTAAAAAACCTAAACTCGCGAATGTTATCCCGCGGCTATTTGAAGTTTGCTTTTGACCAGGAAAGCAACTCCGTTCTAACTTGCCTGATTCCGGACACTTCCAACACACCAGTGCAAAATATCGACAGGCTTGAATTGAAAAAATAGCATCGTTTGCTTAAGTGCAGATAAGCAAGCAATGGGATAAGTCCCATTGACCTGAACTTTGGCTTCATATTTCAATGCTTGTAGATTTGTCCGGATTGGGAAAGGCTTGGACGAACCATATATCGGGGTTATTGCACGAAGCGTTGAAGACGCGGGTTAGAAGCGCAGATGCAGACCAAAAGTTTTGAGTAAGCGCAAGCAAGCTCTACCGAAAAAGTGGACGTGATTGAGTGGAAAGCAAACAGTGCTCTGTTGAGCTTGTTGTCCCTACACTCAGGAATAGATCATGGCCACAGATTCAGTTTTAAGAAGCGAATTAGATCAATACGAAAGCGCTCCCAAAGATAAGGACTTGCATTCTAAGCTCTTGCAAGAAGGCATGCCGCCGCCCGAGCTGCTAATTGTCGGAAGCCAGAATCCGGCTGTTCAAAACAGTTCCGATAAATCATCTGAAGCCAGTAAATCTCCTGAAGCCAGTAAATCTGGTCCCGCAAGTGACAGCCTGCCGCCACTGCGCATTGTCGATAAAGACGGTGGTGATTCAAGAAAAAGCGTTGGTCTGCTTCCCTGGGAAAAAGATGAAGATGGAAAGCGCCAGCTGCACATGAATTATGACTTGCAGATTAACGGGATTGTAAGAGTTGGCGAAGGTCCGTGGCACGCAGCTTCTCGGATACTCGGCTCCAAAGCCCCTTATGGAGATCTTCAAGCGTTTACAAAGGCTCTGGGCGACCAGTTTATGGAAGATACGAGGGCTAAGAATCTAAAAGATCTGCCCCAGGGATACGAGCTGCTTACTGAGGACAATACAGAAAAGGTAATCAGCAAAATTACAGATGATGCTATTCGCCAGCGGGTGATCGATAAGTTAGCGGAATCTTGGACTGAAAAGGTGCCACTGGATGCGGTGCAATTCGGCCCTGATGCGCATGGACGGCCCGGTGAAACTTACCCCAGCCGTATCGATGACCCCCAGCGTTTTCTAAAAGACATGACTGCGGCCATGGAGCAGGTAAAGGCGGATGATTACTGGAGAAGAGGACTCTGCGCCGGTGGCTTCCGTCTGGCTGTCAATCAACTGCCTGGCTGGAATGTAGATGGTGGCAGTATTGACGTAAGTATCAACAAAGATATACGCGGATGGAGAAGCGGTGTCCAGATGGCGCTTGACCTGGCAAAAACAGGGCTTTTTGATGTGGTGCCTCTAAAAGAACTCGGCTACCAGAATCTAAAGCAGGGCTATATTCTTGGACGCTGGCACTATCCTGATTATGTAAGGAATCGTCCAAGTTGGGGCGGTGAAGACTATGGTGACATCGACGTATGGACCAACCGCCACAAGCCGGCTGATGACAGCCGCAACATGTATCGCGACAGCTTTGTGCTTATACCGAAGGGGATTTATAAGAAACCGGGCTGAAGACCCCTTGCGGCCTCTGCATAGAAAGACCGACTTCGGAATTGAAAGACCGGCCTTGGAATCTCACAAGCCCGATTTCGCCTCCTCACACTATCCTCATTCTAAAAGAGGATAGTGATGATATTGACGGTGATGAGATCGACGTTGAAGCAGGGGAGAAGAGCAATGAAACGGCGCAGAACTGAAAAACGGGACAAGAAGCTAATCAAGGAGCTTGCAGCTTATCAGCTCAATTTCGAAGAGATGAAGCAATGTCGCGGAGGTGCAGCGTCTTTTACATACACTCCGACTAGTTCTGCTCGTGCGTGGACATCGGCACCGCCTTCCCAGAGCTAGCTGGGAAGAAGTACCTGCGCGCAGCAATTCTCGCAAAACAATTCTCAAGCCAGGGCAGATAAGATCTCCAGCCAAGAGGCGCTAAGCAGGCGCAGAGATTTGCGATAATATACTTGTACGGAAAAGCAGGTACGGATCATGAAAATTGTTGTTGCAATCGATGGAAAGCTGAGTGCAGATACAGCACTCGAGCATATTCTGAAGTCGAAATACGACTCGACCGACGAGATTCATTTGCTGCATGTTTTGGTTCCTGGCTTTGCAGATGCCCCTGTAGCCGGAATTCCGGATGTGGTTGCCGAGGAGAAAGCCGAAGAAAAGAAGATTCTTTCTGAGATGGCAAGAACGCTAAGAGAAAAAATCGGTGCAAAAGTAAGCCTGGAGATTCTAAGCGGAGAAACCGCCGATGTCGTTGCTGCTGTGTGCAAAGAATTCGGTGCCGATGAGGCTGTGGTGCCCAGCCATGCCAGGCACGGCTTCAGCAAACTCTGGTTCGGTAGCGTAGCTGACGAAATTGTCGATGCGGCACCGTGTACGGTAGTCGTTCTCAAGATGCCGCATGAGTCTAAGAAATAGCTTGAAACCGCATCTAGTCCTGGTCGCGGCTCTTTTTCTCAGCTGCAACTTCAAGTATGTAGCCTACTCCGTGGACGTTTTTTAGAAACGACTCTTCACCGGCTCTGTCTATTTTTGAGCGAAGTCTTCGCAAACATGTGCGAAAGGTTTCAGGTGAACCTGCGGCATCTGTTTTCCAGACACGCTCTATTATTGCTTCTTGCGAGATGAGCTGGTTTGGATTGCGCATAAAAAACTCAAGCAGTGCGTATTCGGTTTTTGGCAGGCGCAGTTCTTTTTCGTCTACTTTAACGGTGGCTGAAGCTGTGTCGAGCTCAATGTTTCTTATCTTGATCACATTATTCGAGCCGAGCATCGGTGGACGCCTGAGCAGTGCTCGCAGGCGGGCAGATAACTCGCGCATATTAAACGGTTTGGTCAGATAATCGTCGGCTCCGGCATCGAGTCCGGTTTCTTTGTCTATAAGCGCATCTCGCCCGGTAAGAAATAATATCGGCGTTTTGCCGCCTTTGTAGCGGAAGCGCTTGCAAACTTCAATTCCCGGCAGCTCCGGCAACTCCCAGTCGAGAATGATCAGGTCGTAAGTCGATGACTTTAGAAATTCCATGCCGATGTCGCCATTCTCGGCAATATCGACATTGTGCCGCTCAAATGCCAGCCAGTCTCGGATATTTACCGACAGGTGCGGATCGTCTTCGATTAAAAGGATCTTGGCCATAGAAGTTGCCCCCGACAGGACAATATTACCCAGTTTTCGCAGCTTCCGGCTTAATGACAACCCGGCTCTTCTTTAGCTGCAAGCCTGGCCGAGCGATGTTTCGGGCGGACACGGCAGGATGTGGTAAAAACCTTCCACTTTGGATTGATACAATTGGTCGCGGGCGAGCAGTTGGGCGGGGGAGCAGTTGGGCGGGGGAGCAGTTGGGCCGGGGAAGAGCAATGTTCACGTCAGTTGGATACAGGGGCCTGTTAATAGTTGCGCTTCCGCTTGCTTTTGAGCTGCTTCTTGTTTTTGTTCTTTCGAGTTTGTTGGCAAGCACCGAAAAGGAGATAGCAAGACAAAGGCAGGCAAGAGAAACAATCGATCATTGCTCGGCGCTTTCTTATCAGCTTACTCAAGCAACCACACTGTCTGTTCTTGCGCTCAATTTTCAATTGCCTTCTGTCATTCAGCGCAAAAAAGCAGCAATGCGAGCTGTAAAAGATGAACTTACAATATTGCGGGATCTTTCGGGCACAGACAAGGAACAGCTAAAAAGACTGCATGAGCTCTCGCTTGCCTGCCACAGGTGTGCGGAGCAGCTGAGCTCAATAAAATTCGAAAAGAACAGTGACGAAATTACCAGTTATCTGGGTGACCCGAAGCAGTTTGAGCTGGCAGAAAAAATGGTTGTGGCCATGGGTGCCCCTATGAATGCATTTTTGAAAGGAGCAAGAAGCACTGAAGAAGAAAGCCCCGAAAAACAAAGCCGGCTGAAAATGCAGCTTGTAGGATGGCTTGCTTTTGGTGTGGTGGTTAATATTGCGATGGCGGTGTTAATGACAGTGTTCACCATCCGCAGTATCACCAGACCTCTTCTTGTATTGAGCGACAATACCCGAAGACTGACATCAAAACAGGCGCTGAATCCGCCGCTTTCGGAAAACGACGAAATTGCCGATATCGACCGCTCTTTCCATGAAATGTATGAGCATTTGCAGGCAGCTGATCTCAAGCGCAAGCAGCTTTCGGAGCTGGCGGCAGAAAGACTGCGGGCTCCGCTTGAGCGAGCCCAATCTGGAATAAGCCGCTTACAGGCGGCCGGACCTGAAGAAATACCTGAGGCTGTGGCAGATCGCCTGAAAATGGCGGAAACCGGTTTACATCGTATTACAGCGCTGCTCTTTGATCTCAGCAATAACGAACAGATGGACCGCGGTGCTTTGATCATGAAGTTTCAGGATGTCTCAATCAAAGAACTGATCGATCGATGTGTGATTTCTCTTAATGCCTACATGGCTCAAAAAAAGATCCAATTGAAGGTAACCGCAGATGACATTCAAGTCAGAATTGATCCGGATAGAATCGAGCAGGTGCTTATCAACCTGCTTTCAAATGCAATCAAATTTTCAAAAGATGGCGACGAAGTTTCGATCATTTGCAAAAAGCTTGGCGAATTCGCCGAGCTGTCTGTGATTGATCGAGGACCTGGAGTGCCGCCTGAAAGGAGAGAGCAAATATTTGAAGCGTATAAGCAATTGAGCAAAGAAGATGCTACGGTTCGAGGCGGATTTGGTCTGGGGCTTTCAATTTGCAAGAACATAATCGAACAACATTCTGGTGTTATAAGTGTTGATAGCTCAGGTTCCGGAAGTCGATTCTGGTTTCGTCTTCCCCTGCAGGCTGTAAGCTGCGAGCGTTCAGAGGAATAAGACAGTGAACCTGGCAAGGATTAAAATTACGGCTAAGGGACTGCTTCTGGTTGCAGTTCCGCTTGTATTCGAACTGATATTTGCAGCATCTCTGGCGCTTATTCTATTTCAGGCTGAAAGCGAAATAAATCAGGAATGGCATTCGCGTTTGATTTCTTCCCTGCTGGCGCGGATGCAGTTTCGTTTGTATAGCTGCGCTACAAATGCCGGCGGCTTGCAACTCAGTTCTGAGACAAAATTCAAAAGGATGTACGAGTCGGACATTACCGAGCTGACAAAACTAAAGATTGAAATGCTTGCTCTAATTGGTGATGACAGGCAGAGGGCTCGTTATTTTGCGCCGGTGTCCAGGTCGCTTGATAATGCGATGATTCAATGCGGTTTGCTTGCTCTGCCTAAGAACAAGAGCAGCGAACTGGAAAAGCTTATGGGAAGCGGAGAGTCGCTCAGGAAACTTCTACAAGTATGTAATGATTTTGTTGCCAGCCAGACCGACTTTCTTGCTCACGAAAATGCAATTGAAAAGGATGCTCCGCGCTTGCGCAGTGCTCGCCGGGCGGAAATACAGGCAATTTTGATGCTTGGAGTTGCATTGAGCCTGATCATATGTGTAACTCTTTCGATTTATTTCGGCTCGGACATAAGCGGCAGGCTCCGCATAGTCGGTGAGAATATAAAAAGACTGAAAGAGGGCAAGAAACTGTTGCGTTCAGTAGCCGGGCATGATGAACTTGCAGAGCTGGATGCCGGATTTCGGCTCATGGCTTTGCAGCTAGCTGAAAGCGAAGCTTTTAAGAAGCAGCTGGTGGCAGTAGTGAGTCACGAGTTGCGAACTCCGCTTACCTCAGTTGCAGGCTCGCTTTCGGTGGTTGAGTCGGGCATGCTTGGTGAGCTTAAAAAAGATCAGCTTGATCAGGTAGCATCAATTCAAAAGGACATTGATAATGTAATGAAGCTCACAAGCAGATTGCTCCAAATTGAACGAATGGAAGCCGGCAAAATGCAGCTTGAGCTAGAAGAAATCGACCTGGATGAATTGTTTTCTTTTCTTGTCGAGGAAGCAAAGCTTGCTGCGTTTTGTGGGAGGGTACAAACACCGACGCTTACCGAGACTTTTCATATTTGGGCGGATAGAAAACAGGTAAACACGGTGTTGAGTGAGCTGCTTGAAAATGCTTGCCGATTCAGCCCGGAGAATTCGATTATTGAAATATGCGTTGAAAATAATTCGGAGGAAGTCCTGATTCATGTAGATGATTCCGGACCGGGATTTACTTCCGAATTGCTGTCCGGTACACAGTCCTCCGCAAAACAGTCCTCCGCAAAACAGTTCTCCGCTAAACAGTTATCCGGTCTTGACCGGTGCTCTGCTGCCCTGGGGCTCGGGCTTGCTTTTTGCAGAGTGATAATGGAGGCGCATGGTGGCGGCATTGCGCTTACGGTAAGCCCAGCCGGTGGGGCGCGTGTGAGCCTGAGATTTCTACGAAATTCGGGCCCGAAAAAGTCACAAAAAAGTCACTAGCCTGCAAGAATATGATTTTACAAACAAACGCTTCTCTGAACTTGAAGCATCGGAGCAGTAGTTTGTAAGTAAGAAAGCAAGAGAAAAGATCATGAAGGCAGGCACCTGCCAACCCGAAACCTGCCCATACCCTGTGGGTGCCTGCACTTCTGATCTGTTGAATAGGATCTCGGATGAGAAAACAATTTCGAATTCGAAAAGTGATTTGTGCAGATCTGCTGAGTTAATGCAGAGCAAATAGATTTCGCTGACAAGCGAAGGACAGAATGCGGGCTCCTGCCACCCAGACGCCCCAGACCCAAATAAGCCTTGCAGGGGTCCGCATTTACTGTCTCTTTTTTCTCGTAAATGGCTTGGGAATGCGGCTTGTTGTCGCATTAGATACGAATTGGATGGATGAGGAATGGACAAATGAACAGTACAGAAGGTCTTGTCTCAAAAGCAGACAGTGTTGATGAAATTAGAAAGTCCGATGCGCCCGATTCTCCGGGAGCTGAAGCGCTGAACCTGCTGCAAGTCTCATTGCAAAAGGACTCTTTGCAGGAGAGGGCGGTTAACAGCAGAAAAGCAGGTCCGATGCTTTGCAATGAAACAGATGACACGAAGTTGCTTTCAATGGTGGGTCCGATCCTGAGTTATGAATTTCATTCATCGGGTGAATGCTCGAGAGCCGCTCATCCGTTTGGGCAGACATCATGGCACGCTGTGGATCTCAGGCGCCAGAATCCTGATTTTGCATACGGAAACGACTATCAGCTCGGTGAGCCGGCAAAACTCACTGACTTTTTCAGAAAAGAGGATCTGCATGCGGCTCTTATAAAAGACAAAGTAGTGCAAAAGGCCCTGAGCAGCATCGGTGTTAAGCCTTCAGCAGTCAAGTCACTGGATGAGCTGATCAAGGCTGTGGGCAGCGGTATTCCTTATGTAGACGATGCTAATCAGGAGAGTTCGAGCAAAAACTCCGCCCTCTGTTTCAACCTGAACAAGGACATGCTGAGCAATTTTGCTTTTGATCATATTATAAACGGAAATAAAATTGCAGTCCGCATCGGTCTTTCAGGAACAGGTGTCTGTCGAGAAAATCTCACCCAGATAGGCATTTTGCTTCCAATACCTTCAAGTTTCAGGCAGGCGGCGGCAGATGCTTCGTCGCGCAAAGCAGGCTTCCTTATGGAGAACCGACCGGGAATAAAAACAAGCTACAACTGGCAATTTGAATTTTAACGGGGGGAACCGGCTGGACGGCGCTGTGGGATGAGGTCGGGCAATATACATCATCTTGCCTGCTATAGCGCCGTTTTCGGCCGCTGCTTTCAAAGCCTGAGTTCAGAGCCTGAGTTCAAAGCCTGAGTTCAAAGCTCCGAGTTCAAAGTAGTTGTTTCTAGACTTTTACTTTAAGCCATCTGCCTGAGTTATATCTCCAGATGCAGAGTAACGCGCATACAACCACCGATGAAAGCATCGAATACCAAACGCCGTCGGGTCCCATCTTAAAAGAAATTGCAAGCACCCAGGCAATCGGCAGCCGCACCACCCAGTTGCTGAAAAGCGAAATCCACATGTTCATTTTGGTATCGCCGGCGCCCTGCATTGCCCCCATCAACACCATGGGAACAGCAAGAAAGGGCTCTGAAAAAGCATTGATTCTCATATAACTGCTTGAATAAAGATTGGTTATTGGATCGCGGCTCATTACCGCTGCAATATTATCTGCGCAGAAAAACAAGACAGTACCGCAAATCACCATCATCAAAATGCCGAGCACTGTCACGTTCCAGCCGGCCTTTATTGCGCGCTCTTCTTTTTGCGCGCCTATATTCTGCCCGACAATTGAAGAAACCGCCAGGCTCAACGCCATGAGCGGCATGAATAGAAAGGACTCCACGCGCATGCCGATGGTCCAGGCTGCAAGCGCGGCTGTATGTTCTTTGAGCTGCGCAAGAATGAAGAAAACTGCAAAGACGCTGCCTGCCCAGCCGAGCCTCTGCACCGCAGAAGGAAGCCCGATTTTCAAAATGCGCTTTTGCTCCTGCCAGTCGAAATTGAACAACTGTGAAAGGCTTGCTTTTAAAGGCGAACGCCAGACCAAAAATACCGAAATTATAGCTGCCACTGTAGCTGATACCACAGCCGCAATTGCGATTCCTTTTATACCCAGCCCCGGAACCGGCCAGTTGCCGAGCACAAGAGCATAATCAAGAATAATGTTGATGGTTACCTCGCTAATTACAATCAAAAGCGGCGTTCTGGCGTCGCCGATTGCGCGAAATGCCGCACCGGTGATGCAAAAGAGGCTGAAGGGTATCATATACAAACCGAATATCGAAAGGTAGAGTCCACCCTGTTCGACAACGGCTGCTGATTTAGTGAAGTAGGGAAGAATGAACTTTGCGAAAGTAAGCGCGGCAATCGCCAGGAAAAAGCCGCTTGTGATTGAAATCTGCAAAGACTGAGCTGTGCCTTTTATAGTTCCTTCTGCGTTACCTTCGCCAAATTCGCGCGAGACAATTGCGGTGGTGCCCACACTTATGGAAAAAATGAAGATCATGAATAGAAAAATCACGTGCTCCGCAAGCCCCACTGCAGCCTGCGCCGTCGGGCCCAGATAGCCGGAGACCTGCACATCTACGAAGCCTACTACCGAGGTGGCGACAGTGCTTATGAGCAGAGGCCAGGACATGAGCCAGATTGCTTTCCAGAGCCCGCCGTGTATTAAAGGTGCATCTAATAGTTCTTCTGAAAGCGCCGATTTACTTTCTCTCTCTTGGGCTTTTGAATCTTGGGTTTTTGGCTCATGGGCTTTCGAATCATGGGTTTTCGAATCATGAGCTTTTGAATCAGGGGTTCTTGAATCATACTCTTTCGAATCAAGAGCATTTTGCTCTTGAGATCGAGCCTTCTGCAGACCCAGCATACTGCTAGCGTCAGATGCTTCGCCGGCTCTTCTAATAACTTCTTGATTCTGTGCTTCTTCTTCCATTTAATGCCAAATTAGCCTAATGCCAATATTAGCAGCTTGGACTTCAGGCATTTCTTTTGTGTACGGCTTTTCTCTTTGTTAAGACGACAGAGGCGATGCCAGAGCATCGCCTCCAGATATACTTGTTCCTTGCCGCCGCGCCAAGCGGATCTCAGGCCGGAGTTGCCATAGTCGGATTCCAGGCTATGTTCATGTTCGGTACCACTACCGATTCTGCAATTACCGGTGCGTATTGTTTGCTTACACTTTGCCACTTGCTCTTTACCACTCCGGCTTTGTATATTTCCTGGTGAGTTGTAAATGCAATGCGGTTTGCGACTTTCGAGTCGCTGAGTGCTTGCTGAAGGATCTCTTGCTGAGCTTCATCTGAAGAAATGATCCAGATCATGTCTGCAGTTCCATCTGCAATCGTGCTTTCTGCAGCAGCTTTTACTTTTTCTGGCGCGATGCCGAAGTTGTTTATGATTGCTGTGCGGTGCATGGTGGAATTTCTCTTGAAGCTGACTGTTGCTGACACAGTCGCTATTTCATCGCTCTTTGTGTTTGTGGTCCAGCTGAAATCTGATATGAGTCCGGCTTTTTGATCGGTCAGAAAAATCATACGCAGATTGGCCACTTCAAGTAAGTGACGCTGGATATCTGTGTTGGCGAGGTCCATTTCGCAATCAGAGCTGGCGACCATACCACGTGCCATTGGTGAAAGCATATATACCAGCGGCTTTGTTGGTGTTGTCCACCAGGGTAGCTTTCCTGCATGTCTCTGGCAAAGCAGATAATCCAGGTAAAAAAGCTTCCTGAGTCTGTCGCGAATCAAAACTGGTTTTTCATCGCAGGAAATGAACCAGGCAATATGCTTTTCGAGCAACACTTGATGCTCTTCAATAAACTTGAAGATCATCAGGTCTCGTTCGCTTAATTGGATGGCCATGTTGGTGGAGTCCTCTAGACTAGTTGAGTGTTAGCGCAGTGGGTGTGTGCAAGAACAAGATTATTAGTGATGTCCTGCGTATTTGAATATGGGGTCGTCGTACTTGGGTGGATTAACGTGATAGTGCATTCTTATCTCGGAATCCATTTTTTGAAGTACTTCATCATGATTGGCTTTCAGACCCTCAGATGTGTCTTTGATTTCTTGAATCATGCGATTGAGTTCTTCTTTTGTCCGTGCAGGTGGACGGGGGCGAACCATGTCTTCGTATAGCAAAGCCGCATCGTTGTACCAGTTGACCCGAAGGTTCCGGTATTTTTGAGCTTCAGGCATTGCTTTTGGTATTGGCATAGCTTTGAGTTTCTGCGCCAATGCTCTGTAGTTCTTCGCAACCTTGGTGACTGTTTTGCAGAAGGCCGTTACCTTCTCCACTTCCTGGTTGAAAGGTTGATTCATAACGAACCTGTCCTCTTCCGTCGGCTTGTAATAGGCGAAGTACTGGTCGAATGCATCGAACCATTGCTCAGGTGTGCTGTTTGCAGTCACCTGCGGATGAGGCGCGTTAGAGTCGGTTGCCGGTGGATTTATTCGAACTGAAGACACGTGTCCGCTGATCGGAGCCCGTGTGGGAGCCGGAGCGGGACCTGTGTTCCGTCCGAACACATCTTCGCGAGGCGCGTTTGGTTGAGTCGCGCCACAGGGGGCAATTGCTGAGACTATCATGGCGGCAAGTGCCATGCTCATCATCAATTTTCCTGCTTTTATCTCGATTACCATTATGTTTTACCGTTTTTTTCTTTTATTTAGAATCGTGAAAACCGTCTCTGCTGCGATATTTTCTTTTCTTAAACAGCTCCTTATCTAGCTTGTTTTACCTGTTGGGGTTGATTACCGGCATCTCCGGCGGTTCCGGCACTGCTCCCACGGAGGGGATTCTGTAACTGCCTACCAGGGGCGGTCCTTGCGGGTGGCCTGTGTATGGTCCCTGCGGACGATAGTTATATGGTCCCTGGGTCGGGCGCGGAGCTTGAAAATTGGTGGGTCTGTAGTTCTGCGGACCGGTGCGTGGACGCTGCTCCTGGAAGTTGGCGCCTGGTCCCGGTGCTGCCGGAGTCGGTCCCGGATCTTCCGGCGGTGCAAAATTCTGTGGCGGATTAACCGGGCCGTTTTGCTGTCTGGGCTGGGCCATGCCGCGGGTATTAGACCATGTACCTGTGGTGTTTGCATGGAAAGTATTCATCTGTACGATTTTCCAGATTGTGTATCCGGCTAATAACAAGAGCAAACCGCCTACTGCGCCGACTACTCTTTCCGGACCGTTGCGATTGCCCATTACTACACCGATTGCAGCCATAGCTACAAAAACACAGGCAAATACTACGCCGAGAATCACAAGATAGCGGCTGAATGTGCGCACGGTTGGCAGTGGTCCCTGAAAATCGTAGTTGTTGGGTTGTCTTCCGTGAGCAAATACGTTGTCTGACTCCTGCTGGGCATTCGAGCGGGGACCGCCGTTATTGACTACACCGCGGGAGCCGCTTCTGGTGCCACCATCATTGGTGATGCCGTTGCCTGATGCTCCGGTGCCGAAGTCGCTGGTTTTGGTGCCGCCGTTGCCGGCGCCGCCGTCACCTATCTTAGTACCGCCATTGCCCTGACCGTTATCGTAGGTTACCTGGCCGCCTCTGCCTTTTCCGGAGTAATACTGAGTGCCGCCGTTGCCCTGACCGTATTCATACATACGCGATCCGGAACCGCCGCCACCGTTGTCGTAACGCTTCATGCCGCCGTTGCCGGCGCCGCTGTCATACATAGATGAGCCGCTTAATTCGGCTCCCTGTTCATAGGTTTGCTGGCCCCAGTTGCCGCCGCCGCTTTCATAAGTGCCCTGTCCTGCAAGACCCTGGCCCCAGTCATAGCTGCGCTGCCCATAAGAGCCCTGGCCGAAATCATATGTAGGCATGCCGTTTAGCTGGCCGCCGCCTTCATATATTCTTTGACCCCAGGAGCCCATGCCGCTTTCATAAGTGGGCATGCCATAGAGACCCTGACCCCAGTCGTAGCTGCGCTGCCCCCAGGAACCCCAGCCACCTTCATAGGTCGGGATGCCCATGTTGCCTGCGCCGCGTGCGTAAGTGCCCTGTCCGTAGCGGGCGCCCTGACCCCAGTCATACATGCCTTGTTGATAGCCGGACTGAGTCGGGTAGCGACCGGCACCATGAACATATCCGTAGGGATATTTGCCTGGCTGCGAGCCGCTTGCCGGAAAGAAATTTCCGTGGGTCGGATCTGAATAACCTGATGTTACCGGAGCTGAGTAGCCCATATCGCCGGGTATTACTCCGGGGGGGCAACTGCCTGAACCAATTGCCGGCGGCTGGCCTGCGTAGGCAATCTGTCCCGGGTGGGTACTTGGTGCTCCCGGAACCAGCGGGTTGCGCAGTGTGTCTGTCTGGCGGGGACCGCCAAGACACTCTGCATAATCTGCAAATGCAGCCGGACTTGAAATGCCGAGGAGTCCACCCAGAAGCAAGAAGAGACTTGCTTCGCGCGCAAGAGTTTTGCTTCCTTTTCGAACTGGCTTGTTAATCGATGCCATCTTCCTCGTCTACTCCTTGCTTATGCTTGAAAGCTCAGTTTCATTAATTGATGATTCGCCATGCTTGCTGTCCGGTTCGCCGAGCAAGAGCTGCGAAAGCTGCTGCGAGAGAGCCGAGAGCTCTGTGAATGACGGGAAGTCCAGGTCCTCTGTTACCTGTTTTTCGTCGCCCCAGAGACTTTGTTGTACGGCTTTTACAGCTTTAGCTGCATCCTGACCGAGCAGGGCATTGCCTGTGTCTGACTGAGCAATTTGTACCGAGCAAATGCTCAAATCTTCCTCTTCTTCTGTTCTTGATCCTGCGTTTTGAACACGTATTGAATTGATTGAATTTATGATTTCGCTAGTTTCAGTTGAATCTTCACTTGTTTCTTCACTTGTTTCCGGCGCGATGCTCCGGCTGGCGCTTGATGAATCTAAAAGCGAGCCCAGACCCAAGCCCAGTCCCATGTCTTTGAGTATGTCTTTGGTTTCGGAATCGATAAAACTATCTACCAGTTGAACTTCGGCGTTCTCGTCGATGTCATCGATAAGCGGTTCTTCCGACATATCGAAGCGTGTCTTGTTTGCGTTTCGACCCATGCCCAGTGACACTAATACAGGTTCCTGGGTCTGCCTGATCATCGGCTCGTAGTCGCCTGCCGGAATTTCGTGCATCTTTTTGCCGTTTTCTTCAAGCTCGCTAACGTAGCTGACCTGATACTGTTCTTCCAGGCTCTTCTTATTGTTATTGTTGTTGTCGTGCTTCTTGCCTGCCTTGGTGCAGAGTTTGCGCTCGATCGGCTCTTCGATATCAAGCACCTTGCCCAGCGTCACTTCAAGGCCGAGTCCGCGAATTTCACAGCAAAGTCCGTCGAAAGCTGCCGTGCGCTTGCCGGGTGTGAGCTCTTTGCCCTGTACCATGTCTGAGTAGATCTGGTGGCGTCCTTCGATGTCGTCTGATTTGACAGTCATCATTTCGTGCAAGATATTGGCGGCACCGTAAGCTTGAATGGCCCATACTTCCATTTCGCCCATGCGCTGACCGCCATGATTGGCTTTGCCGCCAACCGGCTGTTGAGTTACGGCTGCGTAAGGACCGCCAAGTCCGGAACGTGCGTTTACTTTGTGCAGAACCAGCTGATTGAGCTTGAGCATATACTGGCGTCCGACCAGAATTGGTCTGTCGAATGCTTCGCCGGTTTTGCCGTCATACAATGTAGTTTTGCCGTCTTGACCAAGCCATTCGTAGCCAGGCAGCTTGCGTACATCGGCAAGCGCATCTGTTACCAGGTTGAATGAAGCGTCCGGGCTTATAGATTCGTCGAACTGATGAATACGGTAATAGCGGTTCAAAATGGATGAATAGAGACCGAGCTGGGTGTCTAAAACCTGACCGATGTTCATACGGCTTGGTACACCGAGTGGGTTCAAGCAAATGTCGATTGGGGTGCCGTCTGGCATATAAGGCATGTCTTCATCAGGAACGATGATTGAAACAATGCCTTTGTTTCCGTGGCGTCCTGCAAGTTTGTCGCCCACTTCCACCGGGCAGAGCCTTGCAATCAATACTTCGATTTCGCAAATAACGCCTGCTTTTAACTCAGGTGTGGTTTCAGGTGTGAAGATGCGAACGTCAATTACGCGACCGCCTGAACCGTGAGGAACACGCAGGCTGGTATCGGCCATTTCTTCGGCGACCTTGCCGAAGATTGCCTGCAAAAGCTCTTCTTCAGCGCTCATTGCTTTGGCTTCTTTGGGAGAAATCTTCGAGACAAGAATGCTTCCCGGCTCTACATATGAACCGATTTTGGCAATGCCGCGCTCGTCTAAATGCTCGAGATCTTTAGGAGCAATATTCGGAAGCTCCGGTGTAAGAATCTCCGGACCTCTTAAAGTCTGGTGCACGCCTATAGTATGCTTCTCGATTTCGATATGGCTTAATTTGTGGTCTCTTACAAGACCGCGGCGTACTACAATAGCGTCTTCATAGTTCTGTCCGTTCCAGGGCATGAATGCAACCAGAAGGTTGCGTCCGAGTGCAAGTTCGCCTTTTTCGCTTGCCGGACCATCTGCAATAATCTGACCGGCTTCGATTTTGTCGCCGACTTTAACTGCCGGACGCTGGTCGAGTATCGTGTTCTGGTTGGTTCTGTCATAACGAATCAGAGGATAGGTGCGTGATTCACCTGATGCTTGCGTGACTCTTACTTCTTTGCCTGTAACTCTGGTTACTGTGCCAGCACGTCTTGCTACAATCGAATGACCCGAAGACTTGGCTACGATTTTTTCCATGCCGGTGCCCACGCGCGGGCGCTCCGGTTTAATAAGCGGCAGGGTCTGGCGCATCATGCCGCCGCCCATAAGAGCACGGTTTGCGTCATCATGCTCGAGAAAAGGAATGAGTGCCGAACCGACAGAAAGAAATCCCTGCGGAGCTATGCCGATGAAGTCTACCTCAGCAGGCGATACGTTGTAAAAAGTTTCGCCGCGGCGAGCATATACATAAGGACCGAGAATGCGATTGCCTTCTACTTTGGTATCGGGCGGCGCAAGTGTATATCTGCGGTCGTCTCTGGGCGTCAGGTATTGAACTTCGTCGGTCATCCAGCCGTCGACTACTTTGCGGTAAGGCACGGTCATGAAACCGTCGTCATCGATACGGCAGAAAGTAGCCATATAAGAAACCATGCCGCAGTTCTTGCCTTCAGGTGATTCGACTAAGCAAACCCGACCGATCTGGCTTGGATGCACATCGCGCATTTCTGTAGGTGCTGCGTTGGGGTCGATGCCGCCCGGTCCAAATGAGGTGATACGGCGGCGGTGTGAAAGCTCCGAAAGCGGATTCTGCTGGTCTAAGTACTGAACCAGCGGGTTGCCTGCAAAAAACTTGTTGATAGCGTTCACAAAGGGGCGTGAATCTAAGAAGTCGTTGGGGCTGCCTATTTCTTCATCGTCTTCGTGAAGTTCGAGCCTCGAGCGGATCGAGCGCACCATTTGAGCAAGAGCCGGGCGAACCGCACGGGTAAGCACATCACCCACGCCGCGCAGGTGCCTGTTTTCAAGGCTGTCGATATTGTCGGTTGTGCCGTGACCATGCGGCAAATTGAGCAAGTATTCAACTACTGCAATCATGTCTTCTTTTGAAAGCTGCTCGCTGCGATTGTCTGAATCGAGCTTGCCGTTGAAACGGCGCCTGCCCAAAGAGCCAAGCGAGTATCTTCTTCTGTCAGTGATTTCCTGCAAGGCAGTGTTGCCTGCCGAAACTCCGCCTGTGCCATCCGGCTTCCAGGCACGACCGAGCACCGAAAGCGCTTCTTGCTGGGTGAGCTGTTTGTATTCGATGCGATTTTTTTCAAGCAGCGGGGTTATGCGTTTTTGCAGAACCGCCCAGTCGACACCCATGGCTATAAGTACAGTAAGAGCTGATACCCAGCCTCTTTTGGGCAACTTAATCCTGCATTTAGCACGGCTGGTTCTTCCGGTTCCAGTTTCCAGATCAAGTTCAAAACTTACAGGAGCTCCAAGCTCTCCTAAAATGAGTGCTTTGTATACCAGGCCTGTGGCTTGCTGGAAATATACTCCAGGTGCGCGCACCAGCTGCCCGAGTACAACACGTTCGGAGCCGTTGATAACAAAAGTACCGCGGTCTGTGATCACGGGCAGGTCGCCCATGTATGCGGTGGATTTTCTCAAGATGCCTGTTTGAGTGTCACGCAGCCAGATGTCCATTAATAGTCTGCGCGCGTGAGTCATATTGGTTTTGCGAGCATGCTCGGCAGAGGTCGGATAGCCTGAGTCCGGAGCATAATTCTCGAACTTCCAGTGAACTTTTCCATCTGCGCCCACAAATGAAATTTCAAAGCGGTGATTGAAATCGCTGCCTATGGGTGAGATTTCAGAAAAAAGCTTGCCGAGCGTATCTTCCAGAAAGTGTCTGTAAGAACGTCTTGGGAATTCCGCTAAATCAGGTGGTTGGAAGTAAAAGCTCATTTGGCGGCTACCTCTTTTCCGGAAGCCGGCGGAACTGGCTCTTCAAAAGCGTTTTCTTGCTGCGATTGTTTGTGAATTTCCATTGCTCTTGCAAGGTCACCGGCAAAGTCTTTGTTTGTCGGGCGCAAAGCCGAGGCGATTCTGAATTCGGAAATGGCTTCCGTAACATTGCCTGAGGCGAGTAAATTTACTGCCAGTCTGTGGTGAACGTCCGGGTCCTGCAGGTTCTGGCTCAGAACCTCACGCAGCAGAGCTACTGCTCCGTCATGGTTTTTCAAAGCTTCGAGTTCCTGAACTCTTGAAAGATAATCGGGAGCTTTGTTCGGCTGTGCTTCCTGGATTTGCGGCAACTGAGCGCTTACTGCCTGGGACTGAGCCGGATTCTGAATGGCTTCGTCCTTGTGAGTGCTGAAGCCCATCTGTGTTTTTGCGACTGAATTGGCAAGTCCAGTGCCGGCTTCAAAAATATTCTTCTGGAACGGCTGCTGCATCTGCGGAGCCTGTATTTGCGGTTGTCTGAACTGCGGAGCCTGGGCTTGCATTTGCGGGGCTTGCATTTGCGGGGCTTGCATTTGCGGAGCGGCAATTTGCGGAGCTTGCATCTGCGGAGCTTGCATTTGCGGAGCGGCATGCGGAGCCTGCATCTGAGGAGCCGGCCTGAACTGCGGCATTTGAGCCTGCGGCATTTGCTGATAAGGATGCTGCTGCTGCGGTATATTTGCGCCTTTCTGCATTTCTTTCATGCGGTAAGCAGCTTCGGTGTTCTTTTCAGGATCAATAAGAACACAGGTCATATAGGCCTGGTGGGCGCCTCTGAGATCGCCGTTTGCTTCCAGGCATTCGCCAAGCAAAAATTGATAATGTGCATTCTTGGGCTCGATCATGACTGCCTGGCCGATTTCGGCAAGCGCTTCTCTTTTTAAGCCCTGATTGAAGAGTGTCTCTGCTGCAGCCTTATGCTTTTCGGCTGTTCCATGCTGTCTGGCTCTTAAAAGTGAGGCACGTCCGGCTGCAAGACCCGGGTTGCCCGGAGCAAGTGCTGCCAGCTTGTTGTATTCGTCTTCGGCGCCGTTGTAGTCGCCGGTTAGTTGCAGTGCACCTGCAAGACCGAGATGGTTCTCGGCTAAAAGCGGATTTGCAGCAACCTGACGGCGCCACAACTCAACTAATGCCTGCCCGGCGGCGGCGTCTTTAGAGTCCAGAATCACTGCTTTGCGCAGAGAAGAGGCAGCACCTGTGTGGTCCTTGCCCTGCAACTGCAACATGCCCATCTGTCTGTGTGCCGGGCCGAAACTGGCGTCTTTCAAAAGTGCCTGTTTGTACCAGTTGGCTGCTGTGGAGAGCTGGCCGCATCTGAGTGCCACATCGCCCATCTTAGTATAGGTGCGGGCTGAAGGCTCGAGTTGCAGAGCTGTCTGGTATTCGATTAAAGCTGCTTCGAGATCGTGAACCGCCATGAGCTGGTCGCCGATTGCTACCCGCTCTTCAACCATTTCCGGGTCGCGTCCCTGCTTTTTGAGAGCTTCGTTTAATAGCTTTGTGGCAAGACCGTTGTCCGGTGCTGCTGCCAGCGACTTGCGAAAAAGTCCGGCTGCTGCGTCATAGTCTTTGGCATTGAGTCTTGCCTGACCGAAGGTGCAGCGTGCCGCTGAAAGATTAATACGATACTGCTTGTTTGCCGGATCAAGATTGCATGCTTGCTCATGGGCGTGAATAGCTTCGACCCAGCGTGCTTGTTTACCCAGCGCTACACCACGATTATTTGCTTCCAGAGCCTGCTGGCCTGCTTTCTTGCCTGCTTGCGCTCTTTCTTTTTCCATCTGTGCAGCCTTTTCGGCTGCAAGACGCTTCGCTTCTTCAGCCTGCTCAATGCGAGCTTTTTCTTCTTCGCGATAATCCATGCGTCTTTGAAAACGGCTGACTACCGGTGCCGAAGACTGGCTGTTTTCAAAGTCTTTGAGTTCGCGCTCAGATGGTAAAGGACGTGCGTTGAGCTTTGTTGCATAAGCAGGGCTCAAACTACTGATGCTGAAAATTGAGAATAAACAGCTTGTGACTATCAAAGATCGATTCATCAACTTGCTCATTGCCAACGGAGAAACAGAAATCCGGAAGAATGAGCACAGCTTAAGTTATTAACAGGCATGGGCCTATTGGGGTTTGTCCCATGGGGTTCGTAGTATTCCCATAAAAAGCTAAATTAATGAAAACCGGCTGTCCGTAAGCCTCTTTACCAGTCTCTTCCATCCTTTTCATTTTTATCCGGGCTGGGGGCCTCCCCAACATTAAAATTGAAATGATGAGCCAGTTGGCCGTTCAGATAGACCTTAATCTGGTAGTTTCCGGATGGGTCTCCATGACTCTGGGTCCAGGCGTGTCCGACCCAGCCTTCGTCCGTGGCCTGGAAACTCTCGAGAATGCACTGTTCGCCGCCCTTAGACAGCTCGGTTGCCGAATCGCCCTGTCTTAGCTTCCAGGTGCTGGGCGGTTCCGGGAGCGTGAATTCTTCTCTTACAAATAAAGGTAGTTTGGAATTGGTTTTTAATTTCCAGGCATACTGAATTCCGGGCAGATTCGGAATCACAACTACCGGATGCAGATGCCAGTCCTTTGTAGGTCCTGAGCGGTCTGTAACTACACCGAACTCCCATTTTTCGACTTCAACTGCCGTACTCTTATCTGCTTCAGTTATTTGACCTGGTTCGGCATTGAGCTGGCTTGCATTGAAATACAAAAGAATGGCAAATGCGGCCGCTAGCTTCAGATTAAATCTGCATTTAAGAGCAGCTGTTATTTTTGCCCCTGCTTTCACGAAAACTTTACTCGCTCCGGATTATGCTGCATATTAATACACCCCGAGCCAGACTTATACAAACTGCATAATTCTGCAGTCGGAAACTGTTGAAAGCACTCTTAACCCCGCTTAATCTAAATCATAAACTTCAGAAACGGGAAGCTGGGCCGGAAGCAAGCAATTCGCTTGCGCCGCTGAGTTTTCACGCCCCATTTCACTAAGCCCTCGAGTTATATTTCAGATTCAGCTTAAGTCTCGGGCATTTTCAGAAGAAGAGACTGATGGACGAAGCCAAAGATAAACTGCTCAAGAAAGCCGAGCCGCTGAGCGACGTCTCTCAGGTCGTCGGGGAGTCTTCTCAGGCTGAAAAAGCAGGTGAGAACCTGCTGGTTGCTGCTTATCTTGAAGACGGCGCTTCAAGCAAGCTCGGCCGCAAATCCGGGGCCAACGCAGAAGCCGAACTGCCTGTTTTCGAGCGTGCCAGGGCTGTTTCATCTGAGCAAAATTTGAAAAGAGCACTGCCTGTGCCTGAGCCGGGAACCGAAAGCCAGCTTAAAGCTGCTTACCGAAACATTCAGGCGCCTGATAAAATTGCGCCTGATAAAACCGTTTCTCAGCGTGATTCCGAAGGCTTTGCTTCTGGAAGCACGAAAAAACCAGCTTACCGCGACAATTCCTATACGGTAAATGCTTATCCTGCAAATTCGAAGTATCCGGTAAATTCTATGAATCCGGCAGATGCATATCCTGCAAATTCGAAGTATTCGCTGGCAGAAAAAGACATGGGCCGGGCAGCGGTAAAAGAAGCATTGATGAATTCTCCCATGCTCTACAGTTCACCCAAGCTGATGCAAGAAAAAATGGAGCAGATTAGCCAGCAGTCAGTTGAGCGGGCCTTCCAGAAGGAATACGCTCGGGATGCCTATGCTTCCAGAGGCGAGTTCTCGCCTGCAAAGGAATCTGCTTCGGCACCGCGACAGAACGAGTCTTTGCTTGATCAGTTGAAAAATTTCGACGGCTCGAAAACCGGAGCCTGCTCTATTGAAGAAGCAAAGGCCAACGGCACTTATATGAGCTCGCAAACAAAAACCGACAGTGCATATTTCAGCCGGCAAATAGATACAAAAGAAGCAAGTGTCAAAGAGTTTCCCTCAAGAGATACATACCGTAGTGCTGAGATTTCGTCGGCGCTTTCAAAGGCTGAATTCTACAAAAGCATTGAAACTGCAAAATCCGAGTTTCGAGAATATGGAAGTCCGGGAAAAAGCTCGGAACTGCGTTATGATCCGACGGCTAGCTCAGGTAAAGACCTGAATACCCGCTTTTCCAATGATCTTGATATCAAATTCAACGGGGCCTTTGACCCGAAGGAAAAATACCAGGCAGCTTCTGAAGCAAGTGACCGTGCAAGAACTCAAGAAAGAGCAGATTTTGATTCTTCAAGTAGCGGGCAGAAGACTTCTTTCGATTTACTTAAATCGGGCAGCGAGTCATATAAGTCGGGTGGTGATTTAAGTAAGTTCGGCGCTGAGTCATTTAAGTCTGGTAGCGAGTCATTTAAGTCCGGTGGCGAGTCATTTAAGTCTGGTGGCGAGTCATTTAAGTCTGGTGGCGATTTAAGTAAGTCCGGCGAGTCATTTAAATCCGGCGCCTCTGATTCCGGACGTGATTTGCTGCAAAAATACTCTGATCCCAGAGCTGAGAACAGCAAAGCGTTTACAGAGCTGAAAAGCGACACAAGAACTTTTGAAGCACTAAATGAAAGCAGAAGAGTTTTCGAGCTGAAAGCTATAAACGAAAAACCGGCTCAGGAAAAAACAAGCAAGAGTCATACTGATGAACTCGAACGCCCCTCTTATGTTCAGGCTGCCCAGACAGCCCAGGCTGCAGAAAAAGCTGCCCTGCCGGAAATAATGAGAGTAGCAAATTCTTTCAGCTTTGCCAGATCGCAGGTACAGCTTCCGGAAAGTGAGAGCACAGGCCTGAGCATAAAACTGATTGCACAGCAGGATAAAGCAGTGCTGCCTAATTCAGTTTCAGTTTCTTTTCTACCTTTGCAGCAAGACAGAGTCTCAGGCAGTTTGTTCCAAGCGAATCAGCAGTCAGACCGAACTATACAGCAGCAAATAAGCCCAATTGGCGATCGCCAGAGCCCCGTGCCAGGTAATTTGCAAACAGGACTTCTTGCTGCTGATGCCCAGGGAAGGCTGACTCAAAGAGCTGATGAAGCCGCTCTAAATGCCGGACGCAAAGATGGCGGTTCAATTTTGCCGCCGGCAGTCTTAGACCAGCGGCTGCAAAGTTTAGATGGAGCAACAGCTGCTCAGAAAGGACTGCTTATTCTAGAGTCAAATCAAAGCGGCGTAAGAATCGCAGGTATAGACGCGCAAGTTGGGCTCCAGGGGCTCAAGATAAATGGCGACCCCCAGGGAAAAACCAATTCGATTTCTGAAAAAATCGATGCCGGAATTTTTGATCAGGCAGGTAAGCACGGGCTTCAAATCAAGCAGAACCTTAACTTACAGAATGACGGAACTCTGCATGCAGCTAAGACTCTTTCGGGACTTGCGGGTGCAGAAAATGCTTCCGGCAAGAACATAGCTTTTGCAAATCTGGAAGGCCGTGTCGAGCTTGATGAGAACGGCCTGCCTCTAAAAAGGGTGAGGGCGGTAAGCAGCGAAAAACGATACTTAACAGGTGTCGAGTTGACGATTGCTGCGGTAATAGCCATGTCCGGGGCGGCAAAAGTCAGGGAAGTACAGCTGTTGGCTCATGATCCGGACAGTAATAGAAATTCCGGCGAGAATGAACAGGGTGCCCAAATACTGAGACGGCGAATGCATCTTGTTTCTGCCGGCGAAACGCTTCAGTCGATTGCCGAGAACTTTTATCAGAATCAGGCGGTGGCCTGGCTGATTGCAGACATAAATGCAAGGAACATCAAGGAAGAATGGCTCGAGGGCAAAAGAATAGTGGAACTCAGAGCTCGCCAGCAAATCGAGCTTCCGGAAGCAGAGGAAGTTCAAGACTTCTTAACTCATTTGCGCAGAGACTTCAATGTTGATCAATTGCTTACTCTGGTAAGTGAAAATCATATTGATCGTGAGCTGCTCGATAACTTCCTTGGCACCGTATCCGGTGCAAGCCAGCCGGCTCCTGCAAAAAACGGGGCTGCGGCGCAGGAAGAAATACCGCTGCCGTTGCCGGAGCTTTCAATCGACCTGGACAATCCGGAAGATTTGCCCGTAAGCCAGGGCATTGCCAGTATTGCAAGAGACATGAGCTCGAAATTCCGCAATATAATCAAGCGCCCGGCAAGAAAGCTCGGTGCCGTTGGTTCTTAGCCCCCAGTTCATCAAATTCGCAATTGAAGCAGTGCCTCAAATCTTAACAGGCAAAATCAGTGGTAGCTTACAGGCATTGCCGAAACCGGGCTTGCTTCGTCTTTGGCCAATCCGGCTGCTTCTGCCGGGCTCTGTGCCTGATTTGTAGTATCAGAGATCACAAAGCCTATCTGCGAGTCTTTATTTTCGGCTGGAGTTTCATCGGGCAAAATATTGCCGAGCTGTTGCTTGAGCAATTCGTCGTTGCTGAGCTGGTAGTTGGGGTCCTGGGCAGGGTTGGCAAACTCTGTTATTAGCGCCGTGCCGTCTTCTTTGCCGGTGACTGCGTTCAAAAAGCCGTGGATCGGCTGTTCGCTTGTGGCAATTAACTCATGTGGTGCTACAGGCGTATTATAGGCAGACGGCTTTTGTTTCTGGGTCGGTGCTTTTTCACCCTCGTCGCTGCCTTCCTGTTCTTCAAGTTGCTGGCGCAGCTGTTCAAGGGCTGAAGTCAGAGCTTGTTTGGCTACTGCAAATCTGAGCCCGAAGAACATACGGAAGTCCATGCCCGATAAACCGGGAGTGTTTTTGGAGTGGAAGTTCCAGATTGGTTCAGCCCGGCAAAATGCCTGCAAACCCGGCAACTGCTTAACTACTCGCCTGGCAATTTCAAAGTCTGAAATGAAAGAGTAGTTGTTTACAGGGATTGTGGCATTACCTCTAAAAGGTTGCCTGAAGTTCTGCACCAGAGTGGTTGATGCCGAGAATGTCCAGCCGTTCTTCTGATAAAGACCGCCCCAGGTGAAGAATGGGTCGATTTCTTTGGTTGGGGCCTGGAAAAATGCTTTGCCGCGCATCTGGAGCAGGGCATTTGCAAACAGCACTGTCCGTGGTGTCAATACATATGAGAAGGTCAAACCGGGCAAAAAGTCAAAAACAGACTGCTGGTGCAACTGATAAAGTTCTCGCCACTGGAACTCAGCCTGCAGGTTGCCTCTTGATGTAACCGGGATATCCTGCTGCAGGCCCATGCCTATGGAGTGAATAACCGTGTTGAGCCGCACCGAACTTTGAAGCTGGTCGCGGATCATAAAGTAGTTGCCGTAAACCCTGGTTCTAGGCGTTATGGTCCAACCGCCAGTAACGTTTGGCAACACACGAAAAACGGCATTGTTTCTAGCAGTCAAACCGACAATGTCATAAAGCTGTGCTTGTTGAAAAGAGTTCAAAAGCCTCCAGATAGGAGGTGGAGGCAACTGCCTCATCAATGACTCTTTCTTGGGAAATTGGAAAGGATTCGTTTCATCACGAATTGTGACTTCGCAGGTGCTGTTGAAATAGAAACGAGACGGAAGCTTTTGCAAAACACGCAGCTGGAGATTCTCCAGAAAGCTCATGCGGTTCTGCACCGTCGGAAGCGGCAGTGTGTCTGTCGGAATAATTGTGCTTGAGGGCTGCACGTCTCTTGTGACAGTCGGAACTGCAGGGAGATTTTGTGCAAGCGCCGGCTGCGCAGACAGAAGTGCTGCCAGGCAGAGAGCAGTTTTAGAAGCCGTTTGCTTCGTTTTCAAATACATTCCTTTACCTATCATTTCCAGCAGTTATAAAAACTGGCAGATTGACCCGGGTTCCCAGAATTCTTTTCTTCACTTTTGGTAATGGATGAAAAGAGAAATGTCTTAGTAACTTGAGCCCATCTTACATTTCTTCCTCTCAACGGGCAACTTCTTTGAAACTCGCAAAATCAAGCCCTGTTAAGCTAATGTCGCATAACGGCAGCCTTTATCGCACTCTTGACATAGTGGCTGCCTGCTTCCGGGCAGGCAGCCATACTTGACGTATCACGACTTATTTCGTAATTTAGCTTGCGTGCGGACTTTAGTATAGTTTCACCACTCTGTTTAGAATTGATAAAATTAGTCCTTACAGAAGCTTTGTCAAGCTGAGATCATTTTGAAGGCTGCGTAGAACAATAATATTGGAATGAAACTGGAGAATTCTTTGGATTCGGCACAACCCCCTCGTCACTCAAGCTTCCGCCCCAGGACAGTAGTCTGTGAGCGCCACGAACTCATCAGGTTCGGTTTGAAACGAGTGGTCTCTGAAGTGCTCGAAATAATCGGCGAGGCATCCGACGGTATGGCTGCCTGCGAAATTATCAGGCGCCTGAATCCTCAGTTCGTAATTCTTGATGTAGATCTGGATATCTTGAACGGTGTTGAAGTAGCACGCCGTGTTACTCAAGAGATGCCGCAAACAAATCTTCTCATCCTTACTGATTCGTATCACGCGACCAAATACCATAATCAATTGATCAGAGCCGGCTGCAGAGGTTTCTGCCTCAAGAGCTCCGGTCCGAGAACTCTCTTTGATGCAATCGATCAGGTTACTCGCGGTTTGCCTTATTGTGACCCGAAAATAACACAGCTGGTAAAGCAGACTCCTGCTAACGCCATGCCGAATACCAACCTGACCGACCGTGAAATCGAAGTTCTTATTCGTCTTGACCTTCGCAATAAAGAAATTGCCGAAGAACTCGATATGAAATTGAGAACCGTTGAAAAACATATCGAATGTATACTTGCAAAGCTGAAAGTGCCGACAAGAACGGCAGCAGCATTGAAGGCGGTGCAGCTCGGTTATGTATTGCTTCCAAAAATGCCCGGTCGTGATCCGGTTACCGGTGTCACCTACGAGCAGACAGTGGCAGAGCTGCAGGCAGAACTTGCAATTGCCAACGAGCATTTGAAAGCGCTTTTGAAACAAAACGAACTCTTGAAAGAAGCCCTGAACGAAAAAATGAGAGGATCTGGCTCCGGTTCAGCTTCTTAATGATGGATAGACCTTTCTGAAATTTGCAGTCGAGATGGAAATTTCTGCTCGAAGGGCGAATTCCCACTAGAGTTCTGAGTAAAGGCTTATTTTTGCTGCCTGTAAGTTAACGCTTGCTTCTGATATGCTTGTCAAGTTGAATCGGCTGGATAGTTGTTTATCTGATTTCGTTAATGTTAAGCAGTCAAAAATTTTTGCTTCGATTTGCGGGCGCTTTGCTGACTCTTCAGCTCTTCTTGCCAGCGGCATTTGCCGGCACAGACCCGGCTCCGGCTTTGGCCCCGGCTCCGGAAGCTGCTTCAAGCAAAGGCGCAAAAAACAAAGACGCAAAAAGCGAGGTTCCGCCTCCTTTTAAGATCGCCGGCAAAACAAGCCAGGCATTGCAAAAATACAGCGGTCTGACTTTTTTGACTGAAAAAAGTCTGAGCATTACAGGCAGCTTGCTTGCAAGAATAGTGCTTGGCGGGCATCCGAGCTTTAAGATCAAGGCTTATAGCCTTACTGATTGTGTTTCAGGAAAGTTCAAATCTGTGAAACTCAGTCTGAAAGACTGTGCCTATAAAAAAGTGCCGCTTGCAGATCTTGAGCTTGAAACGAGCACGCCGCTTCAGTTCAGGCTCTTTAAAAACAGAAGAGGAGCCGCAGGAGTAACTGCACCGGTTATGGTGGCAGTTAAAGGAGAGGTAGACGAGAAAGATGTGTCGCGTGCGCTGCAAAGCCCGAAAATAGCAAGCGAACTCAACTTCTTGCGCTTGCAATTGCCGGGGCTCGGCGATCAGCATTTGCAGGTTCTTGATCCGAAAGTCACAATTGAAAATGGCAAGGTAAAAATACACACGTGGCTGATAACGGCCGGTGCGCCCAAAAATACCGGTGTTTGCCTTGATATATCCGCCATGCCCGGTCTTGAAAAAGAGCGATATATCATGCTCGACGATGTAAAAGTAGCTTCTGACGATATCAACGATCCGGAAGAGTTCTCAAAATTCAGCCAGGACTTGCTTAACCCGCTTCTTGATCTGGGAAAGTTCGACCGGCACACTCATGCTTTTCGTTTGAATGAATTGAAACTTTCCGAGCAGAGTTTGCAGTTTACAGGTAAACTGTTGTTAGCACCAAAGCCGGTGGCAGAGAAAAAATCTCCGACCCGTTTGAGTGAAAAGTAAACTGCTCGATTGCTAGATAGAAGCTAGAAAGAAAACGCTATGTTTGCAAGAAGAAGTTCCGCTACTTTGTTCTTAATGACCCTGGTTTTCTCGCTTTCGTCCTGTTCGTTCCAGAGGACGATACTTAAGGATCTGAGTTCAAAACCGGTATTAGGGCAGACTGAGGTCTGTTTTGTGCATTCAAAAAATGGCGAGCTGAGTCTTGTAAACGTGAAAAGGAGTGCCCTGGCTGCCACGAATAAACTGGAAGACGCCATCAGGTGCCTGCTTGCCGGTCCAAGCACTGAAGAAATAAGCAGGGGGCTAGGCAGCGAAATTCCACGTGGAACCATTCTGCTTGGACTTTCAGAAAAAAATGGTGCCATTGAACTCAATCTTTCGCGCCGCTTTGCTTCCGGGGGCGGGATCGACTCAATTGAAACCCGCCTGGAACAAGTTTCCCGGACCGTAAGGGCCGTGGCCGGCAGGAAGCCCGTGTATTTGAACGTTGAAGGCAAAAGGCTGAATATGACTCCCGGTGAGGGAATAGAAATCAGGCAACCTATAAATTCACCCTGAGGAAGCTTTTTTATAGCTTGCAGGCAAATTTACATAGCAAAGGAATTCTGATAAGATATCTATTTGCGTCTTTCGGCGCTTTTTTCGTTTAGATATTTCGTTTAGATATTGAAGGTTTGAGATGAAGGAAGGTATTCATCCGAAGTATGGTGAAGTTGTCGCAGTCTGCGTTTGCGGCAACAAGGTTGAACTCGGATCAACCAAAAATCAGATAAGGGTTGAAATTTGCAGCAGCTGCCACCCTTATTACACCGGTCAGCAAAAGATTGTGGACACGGAAGGACGCGTAGACCGCTTTGTAAAGCGCTACAAGAAGCTGGAAAAAGCCGGAAAGTCCGAGTAAGCGGCCCTGAGCTACTTGAAAGCACAGGCTCATGGGGAAGAACACCGTGCAGGCCGAGAAAAGCCGGACAAAAGCCCGCGACCGCCTGATTCTGGCGGTAGATACCGCAGATATTGATGAAGCTCGTCGTTATCTTGACGAGCTTCAAGACTATGTAGGCGTGTTTAAAATCGGCCTGCAGCTTTATACACATTACGGACCTGAAATATTAAGAATCTTTCAAGATGCGGGTGCCAGAATCTTTCTGGATTGCAAGTTCCTGGACATCCCCAATACAGTCGCTAAGGCCGCGCAAGCTGCTTCTGCCCATGGTGTTTTCATGTTTACCGTACATGCAAGTGGCGGCAGCACTATGCTCAGGGCCGCCGCTGATGCCGTTGCAAAACAGCATTCGCTCAATCCGGAGCTGACTGAGCCTTTGATTCTTGCCGTAACCGTTCTTACAAGTATGAGCGAAGCCCAACTGAAAAACGAGCTTGCTTGCGAAGACGGGCTTAAAGAGCATGTTTTGCGCCTGGCGCGACTTGCAAAAGAAAATGGTATAAGCGGGCTTGTGGCCTCACCTGAAGAACTGCCGGCCTTGAAAGCCGAATTCGCTAAGAACCTTACTGTGGTTACACCGGGAGTGAGACCGTCCTGGGCGGAAGCAAATGATCAAAGCCGGATAAATACGCCCTTTGATGCCATCAAAAAAGGCGCTGATTATCTGGTAGTTGGGCGGCCGATACTTGCAGCTCAGAACAGAAGAGATGCCGCAAAGAAAATAATTGAGGAGATCGAAGCAGCCCTGGATTGAAGAGCTCCGGAGCCTGTTCTCGAGATGTTATGAAGGACAATATATTACTCGAAAAAAATAAGCTGAATTTGCAAAGACAAAAATTTCCTGCGCTTGCAAACAAGAGTTATTTGAATTTCGGCGCCCAGGGCGTAATGCCTGCTTCAAGCATTGAGAAAATTCGCGGCTCATATGACTTTGTGCAGGAACATGGTCCCCTGAGTTATTCAATGTTTCAATGGATTGTCGAGCAGGTCTCAAGTACAAAAAAGGTACTTGCAGAAGAACTCGGCGGCGACCCTGCTTCATTTGCCCTGACGCAAAACGCGACTGAGGGCTGCAACATTATTCTCTGGGGGCTGGATTTTCAAAGCGGCGAAACGCTCTTAACTACCGATTCGGAACATAACGGTGTGATGCTTGCTGCTATGCAGGTGTGCAAAAGGAAAAATCTGAATCTTGCAATTTGCAAAATTGCCGAACTCGATGATGACAACGAAATTCTTGCGGCAATAGAACGCTCGCTTGAAGCGGAGCCGAAGACGCGTTTATTAATGCTCAGCCATGTGCTCTGGAATACAGGCAGGGTTCTGCCCGTAGAAAAAATATCCGAACTGTGCCGGTCTAAAAATGTGAAGGTTCTTGTAGACGGTGCACAGTCTGCGGGTGTGCTTGATATAAATCTGCGAGATCTCAATTGCGACTTTTATGCAATCACCGGGCATAAATGGTTCGGTGGTCCGGAAGGCACCGGAGCTTTATATTTGAGTCCTGAAGCCATAGATTCTGTGGAGCCGACTTTTGCAGGCTGGCGGGGAGCGGTGTTTGACAGCAACGGCAGCCCCACCGGTTTTGCCAGTGATGCTTCCAAATTAGAAGTTGCTACGGCGCCCTTTCCGCTCTTAGCTGGTTTATGCGAGTCGATAAAAGTACATAATGATTTTGCTTCAGCTAAAGAGCGTTATGAGCTCATAAGCCGAAACGCGCTCTTCTTAAAAGAGGAACTCTCAAAAATCCCCGGACTGAGCTTTAGAGGCGGATGCAAGAGCAATGGCGTTTCAGGGCTTCTTTCTTTCAAGATAGAAAACAGGTCTCAAACTGATATTGTAAAAGCGCTGGAGAAAGAAGGATTTATTTTGCGCACTATTCCAAGCCCGGTTTCTATCCGGGCTTCGCTGCATTACTTCAGCAAGCCGGAAGCGGAAGCTTTTTCTCACGCTCTCAAAAAAGTTCTGGCTTGAACCTGGTTTGAATTCTTAGTCGGCAAAGCGACTTGTAATATCGGGCTTTGTAATATTGGTGCTTTTTTAGAGCCCCGGTTTTTTTGTCCAGGTGAAATTGCACTCGTATAGATACGAGCGTAATAAGTTCTTTCGGGCGGTCTGGCTGGATTTGCAGGGAGGAACTGAAAATGAGCCATGAATTGAATTCGGATTATTACAAGACGCAGGACGACAATACCGACCTGTCTGAAAAGCTGGATAGTTCTGAGAGCGATAATGCTACGCAAATGCTTCTGAATGAAGCTTTTGATTTATCCGATTTGCTGGGAATAGATCGCTTGCGCTATCGTGGTGATCAAAAGGAAATTGAGGAGCTTGCAAACTCGATTGTAAACGCAAAAGACGGGCAGCTTGATGAAGCAACAAAGTCGAAATTGCAGAGTCTGGCAATGAAAGAATATGAGAGCTTTAGTAAGGTAAAGCAGGGTACCGGCGGGCTGGACTTTACAAGTGCATTAAATGAACAACTTGAAAAACTGGGCTCTAATTACAGGCTCAAAACAGATTACAGCCATGCTGGAATTCAGGATATCGGCTATATCTCCATCGATTTGTATGACAAAAACAGCGGTAAACGAGTTGATGGCTGTGGCATTCCAATTGACAATAGCCCCAGGATTCCGGGACCGCCGGATTGGAGATTGCCTGAATGGCCGCCTAATCCTGGGAAAATACCCCCGGAAGAATGGCCGCCTAATCCTGGAAAAATACTCCCGGAAGAATGGCCGCGTCTCGATATTTTTGAGCCGCCTTCAAAGCGCCGTTAATACCAGAATTTGAGCTTGGATTTTTGATATACTGCCGTGATTGTGCGGGCGGTCGTCTGCGCGGGAAGCTCTTGTTGCAAGGAGGTCCGATGTCAGAAGAGTTTGATGTCAAATATCATATCGATCAACTGAACAAAACCGACAACGAAATTTCAAAGCGACTTTCAAAAGCAGAAAGTGCATTAAAAGCAGTTTTCGAAGCTGTATCAAGAATGAGCGAAGCCGGCAATCCGGCCATTCAAAAGAAACTGAACGAAGCATTTGAATATTTGAAGTAAGTATTTGAAATAAACTGATTTCTAAGAGCTCTGTTTATAAATCTTTGACGTTAAGCAGCGGTTCTGCATAGCCGTCCTTGTCTCCGGAAAAACCGTAGACCGGATCGCTTTGCTTTTTGCCGTTTTTTATCAGAGTATCCATTACTTTATCCGGATTGTAGTTCGGATGTCGGGCTTTTAGAAGCCCGGCTGCCCCTGCAACATGTGGCGCAGCCATTGAAGTGCCACTCATTACTTCATACCTGTCTGCATTCTTTCCCTGCCGCATTGATGCTGATTCTATACAAACTCCCGGTGCAGCGATTTTTACGTTTTTGCCGAAGTTTGAAAATGTGGCAAAGGTATCGTCGACTTCATCAGGCTCGCATTTTGGATCAAAACCGCCGCCGCCTCTGCCGTTGCCGTCTGCAATTGCTGATACCGCAAGCACCCGCGGATGATCAGATGGTGTTTCTTTGGACGCATCCTGTGCATCATTGCCTGCTGCGACTATATAGGTGACACCGCTGTCGACAGATCTTGTAATTGCCCTGTTCAGCGCTTCGGATTTGTCGCTGTCACCGAGGCTCATGTTTACTACTTCGATTTCCTTTGCATGTTCGGTTACATAATCAATTGCTGCAATAATTTGCGACCAGGAGCCATTTCCGTCTTTGTCCAGAACCTTTAGAGCCCAGAGCCTGGCTCCAGGCGCGACGCCCACGATACCGTGTCCGTCTTTGCGTGCAGCTATAATTCCTGCAACGTGGCTGCCGTGACCGTCGTCGTCGTCTCCGCTTCTAGCACCAGGCACAAAGCTCTTGTCTTTTACCACGTTTAAGTCCGGATGCTTTAAGTTAATACCGGTGTCTATAACAGCTATGTCTACATCAACATCTGTTCCGGAATTAGCTGTTTTGCTCAGATGCCCGTCGATACGTTTGACACCGGTGGGCAGTTCTTTGTGCGGCGCCGCAAGCAGGCTGTGCCTCTGTACCTGGGGACGGCTAACAACCCTGTCTTGCTCGATGAATTCAACTGCCGGATCATTCTCCAGGCTCTGTTTTTGAGCTGCTGTAAGTTGTGCAGAAAAGCCGTTGAGTGCGTGCCGGTAAATCACGGTGTCAGGCTGGTTTCTAGGGTCAAGCTTAAGCCCGGCAAGCAGGCTGTCCAGCTTCTGCGCAGCTCTTATGCCGGGCTCTTCTTTGAGGCTAACTATAAACCTGCCCGGTATTAAGTCGCCAGCCTGCGCCTTTTCAGGCTTCGAAACTGTCTTGTCTTGATTCTTTGCCAGGTCTTGCGGCCCGGCCTTTCGAGCCTCTGAATCTGGTGGATTCTGCAGACCGCTTTCTTCAAGAAGCCGGTTTGCAGCAAGGCTCGAGCCCTTCTCAAAGCTCTCGTTTAGACTTTCGGCATTCTCGCCCCCCGGCAAAAACTCCACGACACAACCTCACTAAATACCCCGCTTCTGATTATGCATGGCCCTTGGTAGTGGGCTCAAGAAAACTTACTCATAATTCCGACTCGATGGGGACAAGTCCCATCGCTAAGAGCCCTGCTCCGCAGGCGCCAGAGGCTTGCAATAATCCAGAATTGTCGAGGCTATTTCATAGACCGCATCCACATTGTCGAGATTATGCACCGCAGGCAGTGTCATCTCTTTTTTTTGTGCCGGGGCGCTCAGATCCTTTACAATCTCCAGAATATCTTGCGGATTCTTGATTGCCCGGGCAATCCCTGCTTCAATAAGCATCTCTGCCGTGCCTGCTTCTTGCGGCATCGGTGTGCTTACAAGATCTATCGCCATCGGCAGCCTTCTTGCGATTGCTTCAAATGTTGTGAGTCCGCCTGCTTTTGTAACGAGCAAATCGCAGGCGCTCATGGCGTCGGACATCGAGTTTGTAAATGGGATCACAGCTGTTTTAAGCCTGGAGCCGGCGGCTTCTTGTTTTACTTTTGCGTGCAGTTTTTTGTTTTTGCCCGTTATAAAAAGCACTTGCAAATCCTTTTCTGTTTTTTCAAGTGCCTGGTAAATCTTGAGCATGTTGCCGCCGCCTGCGGAGCCGGCAGTGATTGTTACTGTAATTCTCTCAGGATCAAGACCGAGCTTCTCGAGCTGCTCGGCTCTTGAATGACGCGGCGGTTTGAGAAATTCCGGTTTTACAGGCATGCCGATGGTTTTTACTCTTGATGCATCTAAACCAAACTGAATAAGGCGGTTTCTTGCAAGGTCATTCGGTGCAATTGTAAGGTCCGCTTCCGGGCAGGCCCAGCCGGTCCAGAGGTTTGAGTTCGGATCTGTAAGCACGGTAATAAGTTTGATTTTCTGGTGCAAACCCAGTTCATTCAATGAGCGGGCCAAAAAATGATTCACCATCGGATGCACTGAAACAATGAGAGTCGGGGCAATATCAAGAATCAGGTTCTTTGTGTAAGTAGCAGAGATCTTGTATGCAAGATTGGATTCGTTCGGCTTGATCCATTCTATTAGCGCGATATAGTATTTCATCCAGTCTTGATGGTTTTTGAGCAGGTTGTTGTAGACGTGCGCAAAGAGTCTGTTTACAGCATTACTCTCTTCAATGATGTCCTGGCTAAGAATTTCAGGACAAGTGTAGCTGTTTTTCTGGCAGATTTCCGTGATCGCAAGTTTGATAGCTTCGCAAGCACTGCGATGGCCGCCGCCTGTATCGGAAAAAACCAGAAGAATCTTTGCTGCAGCCACTGTTTTTAATAACCTGCCCTGAGATAGCATGCCCTGTGAGCAAGCAGATTATCATGGCTCTCTTTTGAGATTATTAGAACTCTTCTACCAACTGATGGTCTCAATTTCTAGCTTGCAACTGCCCTGGGATTTGCTGCGCTCGGGAGCCTGTATGAGCCTGAGTTGTTGTATTTGACGCTATCGAGACCTGCAAGATTCGAACTTGTTCTCTTTAGCTCCTGGCTCACCCATTTTTCGCCGGCCAGACCCTGTGAAAGCGGCTTATAGCAGTTTTTGCAGACCTTCTTATGGCAAGAAATTGTTGCATAGCAAAACTCGCATTGTTTGCCTTTGGACTCGGAAGCTCTTACTCTTCTCTGCTCGGCATTGCTGCTATAGCCGATTTTCCATACTAAGTTAAGCACTCTATTGAACATATTAGCCAATCCCCTGATTCTTCAACCTTCAATCGGCAAGAGAAGATCTTCCTTTGCTGATTTGAAACCCATGCAGCCTATTATTCTCATCAGCCATGCCGCTGTCAGTGGGAAAATTACGTATACAAGCTTAAATGTGGCATTTTTTTGGCAAATCAAATCGGCTTGTTTAAGAAGGCTTATATATCAAGGCTTTAGAACCCTGGAAGCCTTTAAATTGGACCGCACGGACAAGGTGAAAAATCAGTGAAGTGCCATTCCAATTTTATCTCTGCTTTTGATATTGGTCGGTCAAAATTATCAGGTCTTGTGTAGATACAGCTGCTGGCTTTCAGTTGTTCGTTTCTACGACACCTGAAGGAAACTTATATTTATGGATATGGAAATAAACGACCAGAGTCCCTGGCATCATGGAATTGAGCCCCATGAAGATAATGAGTCCCCTGAAAATAACGAGCCAAAGTTTGACTTGAGAGATCTTTTTGATTCTACAGGTAGAGGAATTGAAAAAGACAAAGTAGAACCGCCGAAAGAGAAGTTCAATGAAGGCGATTTGCAAAAGCTCAGCAAGGGCGCGGCTGATCTCATACTACGCAATGATGATTTCGGTTATGGTGTCAAAAGAGAAAGACTCGAGGATACTTTCAGGCAGGCTGCAAGCAAAGGACCGGAGGCTGTGAAGCAACTGGCTGATGCAATCAACAAAGAACTGGAGTCGAGAAATTCGCCTCTGCGCCTTGAAGGAAAATATCAAAGCCGAGAAGAGGTAAAAGACGAAGCAGATTATCCAAAAGACGGCCGGTTGATTTATATCCATCCGAGCTATTACAAATACACGCATGCGGGAGCTGATTTTGCGATGAAAAATCACTCCACGGGTCAAACAGAAGACCGAATGTCCGTAAAGGGAAAGGAGCTGCAGCGCCAGTTTCTGGGGCACAACTACCGCGGCGATTCCTACTTGCGTGAAGATCTTAAGCTGGTTGTGCCGGAAGAAAAAAATATCATCCTCAGAAAGTAGTTTCTGCCTGGTTTTCTGCCTGCAAATCATCAGCTCTTGCTGCCAGTTCGCTTGCCAGATCTTCGGCTCTCGAATCTTCGGCTCTCGAATCTTCGGCTCTCGAATCTTCGGCATGCGAATCGCTGGCATGCGAATCGCTGACATGCGGATCTCCTGCTTGCGGCTGGCTCTGACCAGCTGAGTGGTCGAGACCATCATCCTTCGGGAAGTCTCCGGCCCTGCGTCGGGGATGGTCGCTTGCATGAATTCGTGGACTTTCTTTGCTCGTGCGGACGCTCGTTTTGCTGAAGATCTGTAAAAACGCCTGAAGCGGAGTCTGGCTGCCCAGCTTCTGGTCAGGCATCTGGTGATACATGTAGTTCAATGCGTCTGCAAGTTCATCTGCAGAGTTGTATCGAACCAGCATGCCTCGGTTCGCTGCCGACACTGCACCTGTTTCTTCGGAAGCGACGATGCAGAGCCCGTCATACTTTTCTGAGAGTCCAAGCGCTGCTCTGTGTCTTGTGCCGTAGCGGTAACTCAACTTGGTGCTGTCCGTCATCGGCAGAATTACGCCAGCAGCAATAATTCTATTTTGCCTGATCACAACAGCTCCATCGTGCAGTGGTGAACTGGAATTGAATATAGAAATCAGCAAACTGGCGCTTACTTCTGCATTCAATGTTGTGCCCGGGCTTATATAGTCACGTTCGCCTTCGGGTGGCTCAACCACAATAAGCGCGCCGGTCTTGTTTTTTGAAAGCTCACGCACGGCCTGAATTATTTGTTCGATTACATCTTGGGCCTTTTCATCCTGGCTGTCGGAAAGCGAAAGGTCGAAGCGAAATCTGGTGCGACCCAGATAACCGAGGCCTCTGCGCAGTTCCGGCTGGAAAACAATTACCACACCAATTAACAAGACCGGAATCATTTCGCGCATAATGGCAGTGATGATCGTAAGCCCGAGCATATGGCAGGCAATCCAGAAAGTAGTAAGCAGCATTATGCCTTTTACAAGACGCTCAGCCTGCGTGGCTCTTATCCGGCGCCAGGTCCAGATGATTACATACAAGATAATCGTGATCTGGACAGCAACCTTGGCAGTTTCCCAGGTGTTCACTCCTGAGGCAAACTGCAGTAAGCTTGCAAGCTGATGCCAGGTGTTTTCCATTCCTACCTCAAAAGCCTGTCAGGAACTCTGTCCTTTCTAAGCAGATCCTCGTTGCTTTCCCGCTCGACGATAATCTCTGCGATTCCGTCAGCGACAAGCACGCAGGCCGGGCGCGGGCTGCGGTTATAATTTGACGCCATGCTGAAATTGTAGGCACCGGTGCCGAAGATGGCTATCAAATCGCCTGATTCTGCTTCCAGATAGGCTTCTTTTATGATTATATCGCCTGACTCGCAATACTTTCCGACAATGGTCTGAGGATGCTTTGTTGGAGCGGCATTTGCCCGATTTGCCAGACAGGCTGTGTAAACCGACTGATATGTCATTGGCCGGGGATTATCGGCCATGCCTCCATCTACGGAAATGAATCTTTTTCCCTGAGGAAGTTGTTTGCAGTGGCCTACTTTATATACAGTCACTCCGGCTGGACCGATAATCGAACGGCCCGGCTCGATCATTAAATGCGGTAGTGCCAGCTTTCTATCGGCAAAAGCATTTTTTACTCTTTCAGTTACGGCTTTTGCCCAGTCGGTGCTGCTGACAGGCGAGTCGGCTTCCGAATATTTGATGCCGAGACCGCCGCCGACATCCAGAGTACGAAGCTCAAATGAAAGTTCAGCTTTGAGATTCAATGCCAGCTCCGCAAAAATGTCGATATTATCCAGATAAGGCTCTATTTCTTTTGCCTGGCTGCCGATATGCGCGTGCAATCCCACAAGTTCGATGGTATCCATGCTCATTGCTTTTGAAACTGCTTCTGAAATTTCAGAAAGCGCAATTCCGAATTTGCTGTCGTGTTGGCCGGTTTTAATATGCTGGTGAGTATCAGGCTCCACTCCTGGTATCACCCGGAAGAGTATTCGTGCTTTCTTACCGAGAGATGCTGCAAGCTCAGATAGCATTGACAGCTCGGAAAGATTATCCACAACCACGAGCACGTCGCCGTATTCAAGCCCGGCTCTTAGTTCCTGCCTTGACTTGTTGTTTCCGTGCATGCAAATTTTCTCTGCTGCGATTCCGGCCTTGCAAGCCGTATAAAGCTCGCCTTCGGAAACAACATCGAGACCCAGTCCCAGCTTCTTGAGTAAATGGCACATGGCCAGGCATAGGAATGCTTTGCCTGCATAAAAAATTTCAGAGTCCGGATAATCTTGAAGACCGAGCCGGTAAGACTCGACCCCCTGCACTATCGTAGCTTCATCAATGATCCAGAGAGGTGTCGAAAATTCACTTACGAGCTTGCATACGTCCGCACCGCCAATTACCAGATGACCTGATTCGTTTACCTGAGAGCTCAGCGGGCGAATCTCGGTGTTAGGTGTAGGTGCCGAATTATCAGGTCTTTTCATAGTAAGATCCGGCAAGATAATGTCTGAGTGACAATTATCGCCGATTTTGAGCTTCCGCTAGACCCATGTTTAGAAATTTGTGCGGAGAGCTTATGGCTTGGCAACTTGAGGCACGGACAATTCAAATCCGGCCAAGTCAAAAACCACCTCAAGCGAATTCGCTTGAGAAGTTATGACTTCAGCGGCGGCTTAAACCCGGCTTAAATCCGGGCGTAGCTGCGGGAAGGCCGTGCGTGTTCTCTGGAGCCGCGATGCTGGCGGACAGCCTCTGCAACAGCTTCTCTTGAAGGAGTTCTGACCTGCGCCGAAGGCGAGGGTGGTGAAAAATCGAGGTAGGCGTTGCTTGTTGTAGATGCTCCCCGGTCTGCCAGCCCTGAAAGGCTGAAGCCCACATGAGAATTCTCGCTAAGCGGCAGAACTGAAGCATGAACCCTGCATTCTTTTCCTTGCAGGAAGCGCTTTGCGGATTCGGCATTTGCATGGGTCCAGCCGTCCTGGGCGCTGAAGACACCTGCGATTTTGCCGTTGCCTATGTAAACGATACAGATGGTTTCTTCCTTAGATGTGTTGACAACAACACAACCTGGCAGTCCTGAGCGAATAATTGAATTAATTGCAGATTCGAGCATCGCCGCCGGAGCTTGCCCGTTATTAGTATCTAAAGTCTGACCATAAAACAATGAGGCTGCTGCAAGAACAAGCTCTTCGGGAAGTTCATATGCGTCCAGCAAATTTCCGGGGGTTGCCAGGTCTGACATTGCGCATTTGTGAGCGTCTTCATGCAGATACTGTCCCTGCATGAACTTGCGACCCCAGACCGCTCCGACCACACGCCCACGATACAAGAGAATCGCTGAGCGGGACTTTGCATGATGGGACGAAATCTTAAGGCAGCCTGTTCGTTCGGCGCCTTCAAGGCTAATAAGCAAATGATGGAATCTAAGAGTTACTGTGTCTTTTGGGTCATAAACCCGGTTTGCATTATCAGGGAAAAGCCCTACGGCTCTTTTGCAGACATCTGAAGGAACGGCCTGTGACTTCCTGATAATTGGAGTTCTCAAAGCCTCTTCTGTTTTTTTGCGAAAAAAGTAGTTGATCACAGTTTCTTCCTTAACTCACAACTGACTGTCTTTCACCCTTCTTTTAGAAAGGGTAAGGTTGAACGAAAACCCCGCTGAAAACCCCGGTTCGAACCTTTGCTTCCAATGATAGGCTAGCAGGCAAGCTTTCCCGCGTCACTGGTGGAAATACGTACACTTTCTATATAGTCCATAAGCAGGCTGGAATCATTTGTAGGGGTTGAGACCGCCTCATATTTGAATATCTGTTCATTGTGAACAAAGTAAACGCAAGTCTTACTTGGCAGCCTCTTGATCATAGTCCGGGCCGTTTGTGATACTACAGGTAGTGTTAGAAGAAAGCATTCTCCACATGGTTCAATTGCTGTTCGCTCTTGCTTTCACCGGTGCTGGTAATCACGATCACGTCATAACGCCAGCGTATGCCTGTTGATAAGAGACCGGCAAGATAAATTCTGGATGCAGCAAGTATTTTTTCTTGCTTCCTGCGGCAAACAGCATCAAAGCCAAGCTCTTGAATGCCGAATTGAGTTGCTTCTCTTTTTGTTCTGCTTTTTACTTCGACAAAAACAAGCGTGCCTTCGGGTTCAAGGGCAATTATGTCAATTTCGCCAGTTCTGCCTGCTCTGTAGTTGCGGCAGACAATCCGGTAATTTTTTTCTTGAATCAAATAAGCTACCGCTTTCTCTTCGCCCTCTGTTGCAATTCGCTTTGCGTTCAGGCTTTTTAGCTTCCTTTGTGCCACTTGACTGGGGTATAATCCATAGTCTTCGTTCATCTTCTTTCCTCCAGTTCAAAAGGGGATTTGCGGAGTCATGGCTAAACTGTTTACTAAGTCAAAACAGTCTCTAATAAGTAAAACGAAGAAAGAGTTGTCAAAGTTCAATTTAGTGAGTTAAGAAATGCTCGATATTAAAGTAATTCGCGATAATCCTGAAGAAGTACAAAAAGCCCTGGACAGGCGTCAGGGTGATTATTCCGTGTCTGAACTAGTCGCGCTTGACAAGCGGGTGCGCGAACTTACCGGTGAATGGGAGAGTTTGCGCAGGCGTTCAAATGAAATATCAGAGCAATTCAAAAGCGGCAAGGTTCCCAAAGAAGAAATGGAAACGCTGCGCGCTGAGACTAAAGAGTTGAAAAAGAAAAACGAAACTGTCGAACCTGAATTGAAAGAGTGTACGGAAAAGCGCGATAATCTTTTGCTTTCAATTCCGAATCTTCCGGATGCCAGCGTGCCCGACGGACCTGATGAAACTGCAAACGTAGTTGTAAAAACCTGGGGCGAAATTCCGGAAATAAAAGATCCAAAGGCGCATTATGAGCTTGGGGTCGAACTTGGCATTTTAGACTTCGAGCGTGGTGTCAAGCTTGCAGAATCACGCTTTGTGGTTCTTTTTGATATGGCCGCCAAACTCGAACGCGCATTGATGAACTTCATGCTGGACCTGCATGGAGCCAAAGGCTACCGTGAGGTTTTTCCGCCTATCTTAGTAAACCGTGATTGTATGGTAGGCACTGGCCAGTTGCCGAAATTTGCAGGCGACTTTTACAAGGCCGAAGACGAAGAGCTTTATTTAGTTCCGACTGCCGAGGTGCCGGTAACTAATTTATATCGGGCCGAGGTGCTGGAAGAAACAGATCTGCCGATTCATCACTGTGCCTATACACCTAACTTCAGGAAAGAAGCCGGGGCTGCCGGCAAAGATACCCGCGGTTATATAAGAATGCACCAGTTCAACAAAGTGGAGCTGGTTAAGTTCACTCATCCGGATAGATCGGATGACGAGCATGAAAAAATGACTCAGGATGCAGAAGCAATTCTTGAAGCCCTCGAGCTTCCGTACCGGCGTGTCTTGCTTTGTGCAGGTGACATGGGCTTTTCAGCCCGTAAATGTTATGACCTGGAAGTCTGGTTCCCGGCTCAAAACAAGTACCGCGAAATAAGCTCTTGCAGCAACTTCGGTGACTTCCAGGCACGCAGGGCCAATCTGCGCTATCGCCCGGCAGACGGCGGCAAACCAAGATACATACATACTTTAAATGGCTCCGGTCTTGCAATCGGCAGAACGCTTGCTGCAATTCTGGAAAATTACCAGCAAGCAGACGGCACCGTTAAAGTTCCGGGTGTGCTTGTTTCATATCTGGGCGGTGCTACTATTATCGGCAAGAAAAAAGAAGCAAGCGAAATTACAGCCGGTCGCTAAGAGCCGGTCGCTAAAACTGAAGTCAGCAATTGCTCAAATTGCTCAGTCGTCTTTGTGCGAGTAGATTATCTGCCCGTCGTCTTTGATTTCAAGATCAAAGCCCATGTCTTTTTCTTCCAGCTTTTCGACTTCTTTAAGCCGCTCCATTCGCAGCTCTGCAGTTGCATCGCTTGGATGCTCATTTTGTATACAGTCAAAAACTGCTCTGTGGAAGTCCAGTGCTTCGCTCTGGTCTTTGGAGAGTGAATCCAGTCTTTCGGCCAGTTTTGCCGGGGTGCACATTTCTTCCATTTTCAGGCTCCTTGTAAATCAGAAAGAATATGGAGCATCATAAAAATGAAAAGTGCAAATGGGGTGCAAGAAATAAAAACCATATTGTCTGCACAAAGCCGCAATAATTTATACGCTCGTAATTTCCGTATTGTCAGGGTAGGGAGTGTACAAAGATAATCTTGACGGGTTTGGCTATTCTGGGTTGTCTATTTATGGATTTTGAATTTAAAGAATTGCAGCAAGTTGCTGCAAAAAATGAAACCAGGTCTGAGAAGTTTCAGGAAGAAGCACAACGTGCTCTTACCGGTTTTGATCCTCAGCTGAAACTAGATACGGACTTTTCGCTGAAGCCATCTAAATCCGATCAGTTATATGGCCCGGCGCTGGACGGTGATTCAAACTTCAAAAGTAAGTCTGTTGACTCACAAGATGGATATAGAGTTGACACTAAAAGGGAATGGCAATCTCAGAGCCGGCAGGAATTAAAGGACTCATTTGCAGACAGAGTCTTTCCAGGATTCGGCCGTCTGGAGTCAAGCGAAAATAGCTGGCGCCTCGATTTTCTGGATACCAGCGGCTGCAGTACTAAGGCGAAAATAGGACTCTGTTTTCGGATCAAGCATTAACATACCTTTTTTTGACGATGATTGATTCTTCATTTTTTCTTGCTTGCGCTAACGTGACAAGTGTCACTTGTCAATGCTGCTCAAATCGACCCAGAGCAGGTGAATGCATTCATCACCTGCTCTGCTTGTCTTTTCTTTGCATTGTCTTCAGTCAAGAAAAGCAACAGCTTCAGCCCGCTTTTCTCTATTCATGAAAACACGGTACCAGCCGTTCAGCACCAGGGTTGCATGGTCGAGGTGCCTTACGCTTCCACTTGCATAAACTTGCGGATTGCGCCGCATATCGCGCCAGGGAAGGTTTTCCAGAGATGGGTCTTTTGCAATCAAAGTTTTGTACTCGGCGATTGTGACACCATTTGGATAGCGGCGGCAAACTTTTACAGGCTCGCCGCCTGTGCGCACGGCATATTGCATTATGTGTGCTTTGCTGCCGTTGCCCCTTACAAGTGGTTCGTTCCTGAGGATCTTGCTTGCGTCAGGCTCAATGTCTGCAGGCACGAAGAACCACTCACCCTGCCGCTTGAAAATTTGATTCTTGCGGCGGTTACGTTTTTCTGTGCTTATGCCTACTTCTTGCCTGAGTATTTCTGCCGGCTTCAGTGAAGCTTTTGCTTGCGCCACTGTTGATACACCATCGACCGAGGCGACGAATAAATGTCTTTCGTCAAAGCCGCAGAGGAAGTGATCTTTTGCCAGCAGGCTACCGTTTCTGTCCAGATGCCTGGACAGAAGCAGCAAGTGCCGATCCGCTCGCTGCAGTTCAATCACAGAAAGTTCGATTTCAAATACGCTGTTTTTGCGAATCTGTACTTGGAAAAATTCTCTGCCTCTTCTGCTTGCGATGTTTATGGAAACAGGAACACGTTGCCTTGCAGGTGCTTCGAAGATGCTTATATCGGCACCGATTCTTGCAAAGTGTTTTTCCAGATTTGTAATCAAAATAAATACTCCGTTTCTATTTTGCGCGTGTCAAATCAGGCAGCATTTGCTGCTTGGTATCGATACGCGTCTTTCCACTTACATTTTTGAAAAGCGGCAAAGAGACGGATGTTCTGAATAAGGTGCTAAACAAAATCAGGCTCTTTCAGGAACCGGATCAGTGAGATGGAATTGGAAATTTGATTGATTCACGTTCCCACAAGCTAGCGTGTGACCTGTTTCAGCCACCATTTCTTGCCGCTAGTTATGTCGTTTGAGGAACATGATTCAATTCTCCTTTGTATAATTAGATATTTTCATTCTAGCAATTTCAGTCCTGCTGTCAAGTAATAAGGGAAAGAAATGCAATTTCAGTTCATAGATTGGCTTGTGGTGGCGCTGACGCTCTTGCTTTCATTTCTGCCTGCACTTTTTTTCGGCAAGAGAGCGGGCAAAACGAGCCAGGAGTTTTTTCTTTCGGCGCGCAGCGTTCCCTGGTGGCTTGCCGGATTGTCGATGGTGGCAACGACTTTTGCAAGCGACACTCCAAATCTGGTAACAGACATAGTGCGCAGGCAGGGGGTTGCAGGAAACTGGTGCTGGTGGGCATTTGTTCTCACCGGTGTTTCTACTGTTTTCTTTTTTGCGCGGCTCTGGCGGCGCTCCAGTGTAATGACCGATCTTGAGTTTTACGAGCTGAGATATTCGGGTAAGGCTGCAAGCATTGTTCGCGGATTCAGATCGATATATCTGGGCTCTTTGTTCAATTGCATTATTATGGCAAACGTGAATCTTGCCGCCTGCAAAATTGCCGGAATACTCTTTGGGATGCCGCGCTGGCAAACGCTTGTTATTTGTGGGGTCTTGAATCTGGCTTTTGCTACTTATTCAGGGCTCTGGGGCGTGCTTGTTATCGATATGATTCAATTCTTTATTAAAATGACCGCAGTAATAGCTGCTGCTTATTTTGCAGTTGAACATGTTGGAGGACTCAGCGTATTAATAGAAAAATTGTCACCGGCGCTTCAGTCGCCGGATGGAAAATACACACTGCACTATTTGAATTTCTTTCCTGATTTTGCAAACAACTGGGACCTGGCAGTGGCGGTATTTATCATGCCTCTTTGTGTTCAGTGGTGGGCCGTCTGGTACCCCGGCTCGGAGCCAGGCGGCGGCAGCTATATCGCCCAGCGCATGCTTGCATCAAAATCAGAAAAAGACTCGCTTGGCGCAGTTCTGTTTTTCAACATAGTGCATTACGTGATAAGACCATGGCCCTGGATTCTGGTAGCGCTTGCCTCACTTTTGGTTTATCCGCAAATTTCAGACATTCAAAAGGCCTTTCCAAATTTAGATCCCACACTTCTCGGTCATGATATAGCTTTTCCTGCCATGCTCAAATTTCTGCCGGCCGGTTTTGCCGGGCTCATGGTAGGCGGACTGATAGCTGCCAATTCATCGACCATTCTTACCCATCTCAACTGGGGAGCTTCTTATCTGGTGCATGATTTTTACCAGCGTTTTATAAAACCGGATGCAAGTGAAAAGCACTATGTCTGGATGGGGCGGCTGGCTACAATACTACTGTTTTTTTCTGCATCAATTTTGACTTTCTTTCTGGAATCGGCTAAAGATTCGTTCGACATAATATTGCAAATTGGTGCAGGCACCGGCTTGCTTTATTTAGTCCGCTGGTTCTGGTGGCGCATAAATGCCTGGTGTGAGATTGTAGCCATGCTGAGCTCATTTGCTGTCTCGCTTCTGATTCTGATTTTGCATAAATGGGGTATTTCAATAGGTACGCATATGAGCCTGCTTGCGACTGTAGTTATTACAACAGTTTGCTGGCTCGTTACTGCATTTGTGGCTGCCCCGACAGATAGGGCAACTCTGATTGAGTTTTATCGCAAAGTCAAACCCTTTGGTCCGGGCTGGAAAGCTGTAAAGCTTGAAGCGGGGCTTTCTGCAAATGAGCCGGACGACACCCATGAGAGTTTTCCTCTTGCATTGGCAGGCTGGACAGCCGGTTGCACTCTTATCTGGACCGCGCTTTTTGCATTAGGCAGCCTTCTTTATGGGCGCTGGTCGCAAGCCGTGCTTCTTACTCTGGTGGCAGTTGCAAGCAGTGCCTCTCTTGTATTTGTAATTAACAGGCTATGGTCCGGCAAGCGTTGAATTCTTACTGACGCTTGCAGGGACTTCGTAAGAGTACGTAGCGCCTACACGAAATATACACAGCTGTTTCCGGAATAAATTCATACTCCGGCCTTAGTCTTGCCTTTGTAAGCGACGCAGACCCGTAAATTCAAGGAAAAAGGAAATCAAGTAAATGACTAATTTTGAACAAAGTGAGCCTGAGTTACAAGATGCAAAGGCTGCAAAAGAAGAAGCTTTGAATTTATTGGAACTGAGTAATAGTGCAGGTAAAAAGAACGATTGCTCGCTTGATACCCAAACAAAAGAACTTGCAAAATTTGGTACCTTTGTCACTACACAAATAGACCGGGAGTCTTATTGTCCCGGTGCTGCGCATCCGTCTAACATGCACAGCTTCGAGACTCTGGATCAGCTGAGTGGCAAAAAAGTAAATCTGACTGATCTTTATTCTAAGGAAGAACTATTTGCGGCGATGATGGAAAACGAAACAGTAAAGGATGCACTGGAAAAAGCCAGTGAAAAACCGAAGAATTTTGACGAGCTCGAAAAAATATTGAGCAAGGGTCCCGGACTGCAAGCCGAAAGCGAGCACATGGGAAAGGCTCCCTACCCGAAAATAGAAGCATATATTAGTGATGATGCTCTATCGAACTTTGCGTTCAAGCAAGTGATTGCAGATCATGATAGTGCTTCTGTCGATACGCGTATTTTGCTTGATTACAGCTGTGAAGCCGCGCGTAATACTCTGCCCTATCTGGATCTTGTTCTTCCTGTGCCGAAAGGTCATGAAAAGGAAATTTTCGAAGCTGAGGATCTGGAAAACGGATTTTTAATGAAAGACTCGGCTCAATTGGGTGAGGGGGCTTATAAGCACCGGAGCTATCCGAATCCATTTGAGAATTAGGTCTCGGGCTGATTTGTTGCTTGTGGTCCAAAACTACTCTGAAAAGCAAATTTACCTCTTTCGGCAGATGCCGGCAGATTCCTTTTGTTTCATGATTATAGTGAAGCAAAACTGGAAGCTTGACGGTCAAGTGAGTTCTGAAGTGAGGTATCGCTATGCGAGGAACAAGAATCTGCAAATGCATTGCAATCGTCACTATAGTTTTCGTTGCAAATATTGCAGCTCAGGCAAGTACGCTTTTGAAAGAAGTAAAGATCAATAACTTTAATACCGATCCTGTAATTGCAGGTCCGGTAAATCCAAGTCGAATTCGCATTAAGAAGCAAGCGTGTATTCTGGAGTTACGAACTTACCACTATAACCAAGGCCGAGGTGTTGCTCCGGGTTTCATCTCGATAGAAAGTGAGGATGCCAGAGTATTGGGGAAGTGGCAAGCTGATTCCTGCCCGGCTAAGCCTGTTGGTTCCAAATCTGAGCTGCCGGGGCTGTTCTGGCGTTGCCGCCCTGATCGTATATTGAAACCTGGAACTTACCTGATTAGAACGAGTGATCCGTCATCATGGTCGTGCAATGCAAAAAACCAGAAGCGAGGCTTTTATGCCATTACTCTAAGTGCAGAGCCTGAAGCTTCACTGCCTCCGGAGAATCCTAACCCCCACGGTATTCCGGTTAATTTAAAAGAGACCGACTTTGCCGGTTCTTATGATGAATTCTGGGACTATCTGAACATGAAATTTGATTTTAGCATCAGGTATCCGTGCGCACTGATAATGCAAGGAGAAAGCCCTGACGGTAACGGGCAGGAATTTAAGAGTAGGGACGGTAGCGCCTGCCTTCGCACTTTTGGAGAACTGCAAGAAGGGGCTAAGCTGGAGGCTGTCCTTAAAAGCACAATTAAGGAGAAACAGGATGCAGGTGAGGAGATCTTGTACAAGCGAGTTTCGGATGACTGGTTCATAATCTCCAGCAAGAGAGGACAATGGTATCTGTTGACTAAGGTAATAGTCAAGAACTCGCAAGTCTTGACCTTCCAACTCTCATACACTGACGCAAGAAGCAAGATTTTTTCCGGTTTAGACCGGCGCATGGCTGCTTCTTTTAAGAAGGCTAATCAGTCGACATTTGACCCGGTGGCTGACGCGAAAAGAGTAGTTGTCTTGCCGCCAGCCAGTGGAAAGACTACCCCTCGAACTTACCGGAAGGTTGAAAACACTGATTTTTGTTTTGCGGCCGAATTTCCTGTGGATTTCCGGCAAGTTAACGATAATCCATCATTTGAGGACTCTTCAAAGCAGGTTCTAATCAGCACCAGTGCAAGCGAAGCTGAAGATGCCGAAAGCGGTACTCCCCTTGATCTGGATTATTTGTATGCCGAGGAGACGCATTTTGCCCCTGACCGAAGGGTGCTTCATAAAGAACGCAATTCAGATTCAATCGTAATAGTCTCCGTGGATACAGAAAACAAGGTCAACTATAAGAGAACCATTCTGGGCAAATCGGCACAAGGTGTCAGGTACTTTAAGGAACTCAGCGTCAGTTATCCATTAAACATGCACTCCACACTCTTGCCGATGCTGAAACATGTTACAGCTTCACTTCATAACATTTAGTCGGACGCAGGAAGCGCCGTTAAGCAGGTCATCCATGCCGGGTTTTGCAAGGACAGCTCTGCAAAGACAGCCGGGCAAGCGACATAATGAAAGCCAAAACGCTAACAATTGCAGGAAGGTCCCTGAAACTCGACCAGTTCTCTTCATGAGTATCTTCCTTCCAGGATATTACAGGAAGAAGTGACAGTAATTTTTCGAGGACAAAAGCTTCAATTTAGAGAAAGCGGCGCCGCTGCTAGCAGGTTATCTACTGAAATTATGCCTGTATCTCTGAGCAACTGCGCCTGCGAAATATTGAATGCAACAATTGCCCTGGCATTTTCAATCAAAGCCGAAGTGAAATCTTCCTGCGCTTTCAACACGTCTATGTTTTTGCCGACACCGTGTTGAAATCTTATTTGTGCAAGCCTCAGTTCTTCTACAGCTGATTCCACCTTGGCTTTGGTTTCGTCGAGTTTTCGTGCCGAGCTTAACGAACGCAGGTAAGACTCTCTTACTTCGGCTGTTACAGTGTTGAGCTTCTTATTCAGCTCAAGCATTGCCTGCCTGGATTTCGCTTGTGCAGATTCGATTTTGCCGAAGTCACTACCGCCCATGCCGGCAAAGTTCCAGTTGAGACCGTAACCCAGCGTATATAGAGGGGCTATCTGCCTTGAGACCCGGCGCTGCACGGGAATCGAGCCGGGAGTGCCCGGGCTTACCTGGCTCAAGGTGATCGGGCTAAGTGAAGAGTTCGCTACTCTGGAAGAATTGCCTAAGGTTTCACCGATGCCGTATACCTGGCCGAAAAACTGCATGCTCGGTTGCAAATTAGCAGAATCTATTTTTGCCTGTTTTTTTGCTGCAAGCCAGAGTTCTTTGAATTGTTTCAATTCGGGGCGCGTTTCAATTGCAGTTCTTAATAGAGCCGATGCTTGTGTTTCTTCCTTTACGAGAGCGCGCTTCTCAAGGGTTCTGTTTGCCGGCGTCAGATCAACGCCCTGATCTATATTGAGGAGATCGGCAAGTGAAATTGCTGCCACACGTCTTTCAATTTGCTGGTCTATGAGTTCTTGCCGGTCTGAAGAAAGCTGGGTGCGTGCCTGCAGCACATCCAGCTTTGTTGCTTTGCCGCCTGCAAGCAGGTTCTCGTTTAATTGCAGTTGCGCCACCGATGTTTCAACTGCTCGTATGCGAATTTCAAGAATCGCTTCTGAGAGGATCAAGTTCAAATATCGTTTTGTTGCTTCAAACAATGTGTCGCTTAAAGTGGCTTTTTCTCGATAGCTTGAAGCATGCACATAGTTTCTGTTTTGCAGCGCGGTATTTAATATTTTGCCGCCTCTGTAAGCGTAGTAAGTAAAGCCGGCATTTGCAATTATGAAGGGGCTGTTGATTTTGCCCGAGCCACCCGAACTCGAAAAAAACGGGATATTGAGCTTACCCTGCAGATACTGGTAGCGGTAAGCCAGGCTGGCCGTAGGCAGGAAGTCTGCGTAAGACGAAAATAGATTCCACTTCATTGCTTTGAGATCTTGATCTGAGATCTTAATATCTAGATTATGGCTTACAGCAGTTCTCAATACTTCGCCTAGCGAAACTACTTTTGTTCCTGATGCATCTAGCTTATAAGGGTCGATTGATTTTGTAATAGATATTAGCGCCTCTAGTTTGGGTGCGGCAATTTGCACTTTGTCGAAATCGTATTTCTGGTCTTCAGCTGCAACGTCCGGCGGGCTTGATGCTGATAAACGAGGAGCTGGTGCGGGCTGCCCAGATGCTTGCCCGAATGCCGGCTGGCACGGTGAACTTAATGCGCTGAGAAGTGCCGGTATCGCCAGGGACAGAGCCGGCAATGTAAGAAGTGCCTTTAACTGCTTTTGCGTTGCAGAAAATCCGGCTCTTGTTTTTGTTTCTGAGTCATTTTTCATTGCATTCACCTAGGCCATTTGCTTTCTGAATCTGGAAGCGCTTATGCTCAAAAGCAGAAAAGCAAAGCAGAAAAGAACGAGTACATGAGGCCAGAGAACGTCGAGCCCGACGCCTTTTAGTAATACGCCTTTTAAGCAGACTATGTAATAGCGCAGTGGATTCAGCATCGATAATTTGAGAAAGAAAGGAGGCATGCTCTCAAGCGGTGCCAGTGCGCCTGAAAGCTGGATTACCGGCATGGTTATGAAAAAGGAAACCAGCATCGCCTGTCTCTGGTTGGAAGAAATAGTCGCAAGCGAGATGCCAATTGACATAACAACGAATATATAAAGCAGCGAAATCACAAAGAGTGAAACTGGATTTCCGCGAAACGGCATCTGAAATATGCCCATGCCGATTGAGACGCTCACAGCTATATTTATGAAAAGCACGAAAAGCAGCGGGATGATCTTTGCAATCAATATTTCTGCAGAACTAACAGGTGTCATTAATAATTGTTCTAAAGTGCCTGTTTCTTTTTCGCGCAAAAGCGTGGCCGAAGATACGAGAATTCCTGCAATATTCAGAACCATGCCGATTACACCGGGAACGAAAAACCATGCTGAAACCAGACCCGGGTTGTACATAAAAGTCGCGCTTGTGTTTACAAAATCGGGCGCAGGTTCCCGGGAACTATTGGGAGGCTTGTATTGAGAAAGTATCTGGAATACATAAGAAGCCGCAATCCCTGCCGTGTTAGCGTCGACTCCGTCGAGCAAGACCTGAACTGTGCTCGGTTTGCCTTGCTTTAGTTCTCTTGCATATTCAGGCGAAATTACAAGCCCGGCGTCAAGCTGACCGTCGCGCACGCGAGTTGCCAGCTCTTTTTCGTTATTATTGCTTTTTTCAAGGTCGAAAAGTTCATTGCAAACAAAGGCTGAAAGCAAATCGCGCGATAAAGATGTATTTGAATAGTCGACAACACCAAGACGCAAATGTTTGACTTCCGGGCTCAAAGCAAGACCGTATGCCAGAAGCTGGACCATGGGGGTAATTACAAGAATCACAAGCAGTTGCTTATTGCGCAAAAGCTGTAAGAATTCTTTGACCAAGAGGGCTCTAAATCCGCTTGAGAGCACGCCCATCACCTCCTTACTTAGCCAGCTGCATTTTTCGCATACCGGCAACACCGGCTATGAGAAAAAATGCAGTTAGGAGAGCCAGAACCAGAGGCACGTACCAGTGTGCAAGCCAGTCGCCGCCGCGAACAAATGCATCTCTTGATGCCTCGATATAAAAGCGAGCTGCCACCAGATTAGATAAAAGCGAGACGGGATAAGTAATGTTTCTTACCGGATAAATGAAGCCTGAAAGAAGCATTGAACCCAGGAAACCGACCATGGCGCATATTTGAACTGCGGCCATCTGGTTTGTGGCGCGTGTGCCTGCCCAGAGCCCGAATACGACACCACTCAAAACATAAAGAACCGTGTAGAAAAGATAGACAATCGGATTGCCGACAAATGGAACTCCGAATATGAGAATGGCTTCGGAGATAACCAGAATAGCTTCCAGAAAGCCGATGCAAAAATAAGCAATCGCTTTGCCGGCAATAAGTTCAAATGCCGTAATACTTGAAGCGTAAAGCTGCAAAATAGTACCCTGTTCTTTTTCTCTTACCATTGCAAATGCGGCAAGCAGTGCCGGAAAGATCCATGTAACAAGCGCGATGGCACCGGGCACTATATGCAGTGCTTCTTTTCGTCCGGGGTTGAACCAGAGCCTGATCGCCGGTCGCACCTCCGGCGTTTTATGCGGAAGTCCTTCCTTTGCAAGAAACGCATTTGTAAGTGCAATGAAACCGTTTTTTATGATGCGGGCGTTGTTTACATCTGTGGCGTCGATCAATATCTGAACGTTTGAAGGCTTGCCTGATTTTATCCTTCTTGAAAAATCCGGGGGGATCACAATGCTTGCCTTTGCCCGCCCTTCGTCTAACGGTTCCATTACATGACGTCCCGACCACTCCACAGGTACGAACTGCCTGCTTGCGCAAATAACGTCAATGTAGTTTCTCGAGAGTTTTCCTGAGTCGTAATTGGCAATAGCAACCGGAATGTCTTTTGCCTCGAGCCTGGTTGCATAGCCGTACATAATAAGTGCAGCAAAAGGCAGCAAGTATGCAAGCGCCACTGTCAACGGATCTCTTTTAAATTGATAGAGTTCCTTCAGTGTCTGTGCAAATGCTCGCTTCAGAATTCTCAAATTAGGCTGCTCCCTTTTTTTGCTCTTTTGAGCGCTCGACGATTCCAATGAATGAATCTTCAAGCGTGAATTGCAGCTCTCTGAATGAGTAAAGCTCTATGCCGCTTTTCTCAAGCAAGTTCTTGATTTGCGGCAACTCTAAGTCAAGGTGCTCGATTACCAGATGAAGACCTGCTCCGAAAATTGAAACACGCCAGTGGTCGTAATGTTCTTTGAGGGTTAAATAAGCCCGGTGCAGGTCGCTTACCTTGAGCGCTAAGAGCAGGCCCGGCTGTTCGTCTTTTATCTGGCTGGGGCTTCCCTGGCAAACTAATCTTCCGTCTACCATGAAGCCCAGCCGCCCGCAGTGCTCGGCTTCTTCCAGAAAGTGAGTTGTTACTAAAACGGCTGCGCCATTGCGTGCAAACTGGCGTATATAATTCCAGAGTTGCCTTCGTGCAAGCGGATCTACACCTGAGGTCGGTTCGTCAAGAAATATGATCGAGGGCTGGTGCAATACCGAAGCTGCAAATGAGAGCCGCTGTTTCCAGCCGCCTGGCAGTGCCGCCGCCATGGTTTTCTCATTGCCCCTGAGCTCGAATGTTTCAAGAGCCCAGGCAATTCTCTCTTTTGCCTGGCTGCCTGAAAGCCCGTAGGTACCGCTGTAAAACCTCAGATTTTCAAGCACGCTCAGGTCGTTGTATAGAACAAATTTCTGGCTCATGTAGCCAATTTGCCGTCTCAAAGCCACGCTACGCAAATCTGATTTTCTTCCGGCCAGGCTTACTGTGCCGCCTGTTGCGTCCAACAATCCGCAGAGCATTTTTATGGTTGTGGTTTTACCTGCGCCATTTGCTCCGAGCAGTCCGTAGATTTCACCATAATTTATTTGAATGCTGACATTATTGACGGCCTGAAAATGACCGAATCGTTTGCTTATGGATTCGGCTGCGATTGCCTGTCCATTTTGCTTCTCTTTTGCAATAAAGGGAAATGGCAGGTCGATGTTGCTTTCATAGGCAGCAATTTCTGCAACGAAAACATTTTCCAGAGTTGCGTCTTCTTCATCGATTTCATAACTCTCGCCTTTTGAGCTAAGCATCGCCTCAAGCTCATTTTTGCCTTTTTCAATGTTTTCGACAAGCACGTCTATTCGATCACCGAATAGCTGCAGATCGCAAATAATGCTGCTACCTGGAGCAGTTGCTTTCTTCAAAAGGCTAGTTTCGAGCTCTTCGTATCTTTCTTCGAGCTTTTCAGTTCGAAGTTCGAGTCTTTTGAGTCCGAGCCTGTCTTTCAGTTCCTGTGGAGTGCCCTCTTGCAAAATTCGGCCTTTGTGAATAAGTGCGATACGGCTGCAACGTTCGGCTTCGTCTAAATAGGGCGTAGCCACCGCTACGGTCACGCCTTCTTGACTTACTGATTGAAGAACGTCCCAGAAATCACGCCTCGAGATGGGGTCGACGCCTGTGGTCGGCTCGTCCAACAAAAGCAATTTCGGCCTGGCAACCAGTGCGCAGCATAGCGCCAGCTTTTGCTTCATGCCGCCGGATAAGTTACCGGCAAGGCGATCTCTGAAATTTTCAAGTCCCATGATTTTGAGATATCTGTTTTTGCGTTCTTCAAAATCCTTATGCTTCACTTCACGAATTCGCGCAGCGTATTCAAGATTTTCGTCGATGCTCAGGTCTTGATAAAGTGAGAAAACCTGAGTCAGGTATCCTATTTCCAGCCTCACTTCTTGAGGTGTTTTGCCAAGTACAAATACATCACCGCTGCTTTTGTTCATGATGCCTGAAAGAATATGAAAGATGCTTGTTTTTCCTGCGCCATCCGGTCCAATCAGCCCGAATATTTCCGAGCTATTGATATTAAAATCAATATTTTTTACGGCCTCAAAGCGGCCGTAGTTTTTCTGCAGAGCCTTCACCGATACAATCGGTACTTCTTCCGGAGCATTAGTTCTTATTTCTGCAGCAAGCATTTTTGTCAATCCAGAATTAGTTGTGCGTCGGCCGGCATTCCGGGTTTGGCAAGGCCGCCTGGCTCCTGAATGCTTATTTTTATTCCGAATACTTGTTTTACGCGATCATTTTTGAAGTATATATTTTCAGGTGTAAATGATCCTTCCGGGTCTACCTGGCTTACCCTGCCTTCAAACGGCTTTTTAGGAAACGCATCGAGGAATACTTTTGCGTTTTGACCAATTTTAACTCTGCCGATTTCAGCTTCCGGAATATAGGCGCGTAAATATACTTGGCTGAGATTAATAACCGAAACTATTGTTTGTCCGGCTGTTACAACGGCTCCAGGTTCAACAGCTCGGGCGGTAATCACGCCGTCGAGCGGGCTTTCAATTTTCAGGTAGGCGATATTTGCTTTTGTTTGATCTCTCTGGGCAATTTTGCTTGCTACTTCGGCTTCTGCTTGCCTAAGTTCATGTTTGGCCTGCAAGAATTGTTTTTGAAGCGAAATTTTTTGAGCCATTTCGATTTGCGGGTTTAGACGACTTGACTGGGCGACAGCCAGCTGTGCATGAGCCGCCTTCAGCTCCTTCTCCGACGCTTTGACGCTTGCCTTTCGGGCTTCGACCAGAGCTTTTTCTGTTTGGTAAGTGTTAACAACCTGGTCGTATTCGTCCCTGGTTACAGCTTCTTTTGATACCAGAAACTGGTACCTGTCCTTGCGCGTTTTTGCAAGTTCAAGATCCGCCTCAGATTTAATCAACTCTGATTGCGCCTGTGAAAGCATGGCTTCATTTGTAGCCACATTTGATTCCCACTGCCTGATCCTGCCGAGGCTGTCTTCTTTCGATTGGCTGATCTTCAACTCGCTCTGTTTGATCTGGCTTTCAAGAACATCTAATTTATCCTGCTGTGATTCCACCTGCTCTTTTGCTTTTTCTATGTTTGCCAGGTCTTCTCTTAGTTGAGCTTGAATGTCGTCGTCGCTTATTTGCGCAACCAGATCGCCTTTTTTTACAAGCTCTCCTTCTCTTTGAATTACCTGTTCAACCCGGCCTCCGATCTTGGCGCCCAGATCGGTTTCGTAACCTTCGATTCGACCGCTTGTCTGCAAAATACCTTCGGTGCTTTCAGGTTTTTTGCCCAGAAAGAACCAGGCTGCGCCGCCTGCTAAAAGCAGGAGCAATAACAATATAATGAGTGGCCCTTTGCCGTGCCCTTGATTAGCGTTGCCGGAACTTTCGGCCGGGCTTTCTGCTTTTGCTTGCTGTGTTGAATTGTCAATAGCCATTTCTTTTGAAAGCGATCTTTTGCTGCTATACTTTTTGAAAGCTTACCATACATGCATGTATGTATGGTTATCAAAAATCATTTATTTGCAATGCTTTTTGAGCGGCTATATAAACTAAATGAGTGGGACAAATAGGGAATAGGGACAGAATCTAGCTCGTGACATCTGCTCGGTCAAAAGGACAAAATAAGGATCTGGGGTTCTCTTCTCCCGGCTCGAACCGCAGCAAGAAAAAGCAAATAGTTTCGGCTGCGATCAAAGTTTTTCTTAAGCATGGTTATGCTGCTACGACTTTGCAAAAAGTTGCGGATGAAGCTCGGGTAATCAGGGCTACGATTTACAGCCATTTTGCAGATAAAACCGAGCTCTTTAAAGCCATCATCGAAGAGCTTACCGTAAACCAGCTCGGTGAGAACTTTCAAGAGAGAATACAAACACTGAGTCCGCGTGAGTTTGTTTATTTGATGCGCGACTTTGTCCAGATGCGCAAGCAGGACAAACAGTATCTGGCGCTGCTTCGTATTGTGATTGGTGAATCCGAACGTTTTCCGGAGCTTGCCAGGCTCTATTTTCAGACTGTTTACTCTCACGGAATGAAGGTTATTCAGAGCTATTTTGAAATGCACCCGGAGCTCCGTGTCAGGGATACGCAGGCACTCACCGGTGTGGTCGGCGGTTCTTTAATGGCTCATTTGATTCAGCAAGAACTCTTGCGAGGCAAAGAAATTGTGCCTATGGATATTAACTCACTTGCTGATACACTGGCTGACCTGATCACAAGACCGAAGCAAGAGGAAGGTGGCAGTGTTTGAGTCATCAGTTTATTTTCTACCAGCTTGTAAAAATTCAGTCATTCTTTGTTCAGTTACACTTCGTTCAGTGTTTTTTCTTGCTCTCCTTAGTATTTCCTGGGCTCCTGTTTATGCAGAAAGCCGAGCGATCGAAGGCGATAGGGCTGTTTCAAGCGAGCTTCAAAACTCTTACCGCTTTTTACACCAGCATCCGGAGCTGGGGAAGAAAGAATTCAAAACAGCTGAGTTCATAAGAAGCAAGCTTAAGGAATACGGCTTTAAGGATTTGCTCAGCGTCGAGTCTGCTCCCACTACCGTTATTGCAGTGCTTGATGGAAGTGCCGATGGGCCCTGCATTTGTTTTCGGGCCGAAATGGATGCCCGGGGCTGTGAAGAAGAAAGCGGCTTGCCTTTTGCAAGTACTGTTTCAGGACTCATGCACAACTGCGGTCATGACGCGCATACGGCGATGCTTCTGGAAACTGCAAAGCGACTGATCAAAATCAGAGATAAGCTCAAAGGCAAAATTGTTTTTCTCTTTCAACCGGCAGAAGAATGTGCCGGCGGTGCTGACGATATAGTAAATGACGGGATTTTGAAAAGATTGAACGTGCAGGCTGTCTTTGCTCAGCACTGTGCTTCGAAGCTGCCGGCAGGCAAGCACACGCTTGTGGAAGGTGCGGCACTTGCCGGAGCAACAAATATAACTGTTGAAATTAACGGCAGGGGCGGCCATGCGGCTCAGATGCATGAACGTGATGATCTTGCCGGGCTTGCCGCGCTCATGATTCTGGAGCTGGAGCGGCTGCCTTCCCGGGTGACTGACTTGCTTGCCTACCCGACAGTCTTGAGTATCAGTAGCTCAACTTGGTCCAGCCATCAGGCTAATGTGGCACCGCAAAAAATAGTTTTGAAAGGAAGTATCCGGACTTTTTATGGCATAAACGAAAGGCTATTTAATGGCAAGTCTCTCAAGGAACAAATCTGCCAGCTTGTAGAGGGTTTAAGTATGGCTTACGGAGTCAAGTCGGCGATTGAATTGAAAAATGCGGCACCTGTTACCATCAACGATCCTGATTTATGCAAGCGAGTAAAAACCTTGCTTTCTGAAGCAGGAATAGAAGTAGAGAGCCAGGAAAAATGCATGTTTTCTGAAGACTTTTCTTATTACACTCAGTATATTCCGTGTGCATATTTCGGTCTAGGTATTGCCGGCGACGGGCGGGGAATGGACAACCCTCATTCGTCTCGCTTCACAATAGATGAGCGCTGTCTTGAGTCCGGGGTCTCTTTGTTTATGAATATTGCAAGAGCCGTATCGGAAAAAGGACTGAAATAGCGGTTTATTTTGCAGCTATTTTTCTTTGGCGGCATTCTTCTGCACAAGTATTGATTCGAATTTTTCAAGCTCTTTGCGGCATAAGTTTTCGTTTAAAGCGTCATTTGCGTTTTTGTAAAAAGCTTCTGCCTTCTTGAGCACCGCTATTGCTTTTTCTGGCATATCATTTTTCTTGTAACAGTTTGCCAGTTCGCTTGCCATAGCAAAGTAAAAACCGTTATAACGCCTGTCTATGCTTTCTGTTAATTTCAACAACTCAAAGTAATTCTTCTCCGCTTCTTTTTTAAGATCGAGCTGCCATTGCAGGCGAGCAAGCTCGTGCAAGCAGGCGTGAACCCTTATGTCAGCCAGGTCCGCGAATTCGGCCTTCATTAATTTTTCGTTTTTTCTTAGCTGCTCTTGAGCTTCTTGTCTTTTGTCTTCTGCATCGAGCAAATACAAATTTGCTATTTTTACTGAAGTTTCGAGCATGATCTTATTGTCTGCAGCCAGCTCTCTTTTCAAAAGAGAGCCTTTGAAATCCTGAATTAGCTTTTCAAGCTTTGAGCTTTCCTTCTCACGCGAGTACTCCTGCGCTGCTGGAATGAAATTGCTTGATGCATCGACTGTAGTACCGTAATATGCAAAAATCCTTGCCAGAGCTGCCTTAAGTTCGGTCTGCTCATTCTGGCTTAATACTTGCAAGTCATTGAAGCCAATTGCACTTAGTTCTCTGCTGTTGAAAGATTCCGGCTCTGAATCCTGGCTCAATAAAATTTCTGCAGCTTCATTCAGTATTTCCAGATCGGCTTTTGCTGCCTCTTTTGTGATTGTCTGGCTGTTTTCCGGACGGGAGATAGAAAGAAGTGCCTGTCTGACAAGCGATCGTGCTTGCAGTTTTTTTCCTGCCTCTTTGAGTTGCTTTGCTTCCTTTACAAGTTTAAGGGCTCGTTCCTGTCGCCTTTCCCTACCGTTCAAATTGACCGATTTTTCTTTTGCAGACCTGTGCATTAGGAGAGGCGCAAAAAAGGCAAGCGATCCTGCAATGAAAAGAAAAACAGCCATAAAAAAGACTTGCTTGCTGTTTTTCTTTTTTGTCCTTCTTATATCTATTCCGGGAAATCTCAGCTCGTCCCCACGCCCTTCAAGTATGAGCTCAAGAGCGTTTTCCATTTCTTTCATGGTCTGGAATCTCTTTTCTGGATCCTTTTGCAGACCTTTGAAAATCACCAGTTCAAGTGCTGCAGGAACTTTCGCTTTCAGATTGAAATTCGGACCGGACAGGGGTTCTGGCATTTCGTTTACTTGTTTGTTTATCACTGAAATCGGATCTTCGGCGCTCATTGGTGCTCTGCCGCCTACAGCTTCGTAAAGAGTGCAGGCAAGAGAATATATATCCGAGCGCTCGTCTGCTCTTCGGCCCTGACAGAGCTCCGGGCTCATATAATGCACGCTTCCTATTAATGCTCCGGTTCTTGTGAGCTTTTGAATAGTGTTTCCGTCCATTTTTACTCTGGAAAGACCAAAGTCCAGGATCTTTACATAATTAGGCTCCGGTTGGCTCAAGAGCATGATGTTTTGCGGCTTCAGATCCCTGTGCACAATTCCTTTGCTGTGAGCAAATCCTGCTGCATTGCAGGACTGAATTGTAATTCGGGCAGCCTCCTGCCAGCTGAGTTCTTTTTCTTGCAGCAAAGCATCAAGAGTTTTTCCTTCGAGATATTCTATGACCATATATGGACGCTTGCCGGAAAGCTCTCCGAATCTGAGTAACTTGACTATGTGAGCGTGTTCTAATTCCGCAAGTATTCTTGCTTCCTGCTCAAATCGAAGTATTTGCTCCTCTTCACCAAGTACGTTCTGATGCAGCACTTTTATTGCCACCATGCGGTTTAAGCCTTCTTGCCTGGCTTTATAAACCGTACTCAAGCCGCCGGCACCAAGAATACTTTCTATCTGGAAGTCTTCGTCTATGATCGAGCCGATTATCGGATCCAAAGTTTTTTCCTGTTGCAAGCCCTGACACATGAGTATTTTAACTTGCATACTCGCTCCTGTGAATTGCGCAAAACAATCCTAAAGAGTTGATTAAGAGGGCGGTGAAAATTTGCTGAAAGCGGCTTGCTGTCAGCTTCTTGCGCGCTTTACGGCGCGCTCAAAATAAGGGTTTATTTGCCGGATTCGAGGGCAGAATAACGGAAGAACTTAAATGGAGGTGTTTGACCATGAACGTTTTTTGTGTGCCGCCGGCATTCGCTGCAATGAGCGTTTACGAGCCGGTAAGCTATTGTAAGGCATCACATGAGCTCATGGAGTCCCCTGCTTTAGAGCAGAAGAAAGAGATGAAATCAATGTTTGCATTGAACGAACCAATAACTAAATATAGTGCCAGGCTGATTCGCAAGCAGATGCTTGCAGGCGGGCGAAGTTTGAACAAAGCTGATCGTCGCTATTTGAAACATATGATCGACTACGGACGGCTTTTAGATGCCGAGTCTTTTCACATACTTTTGAACTTACTTTTGACAGCTCCGCAAGAAAAGTGAAAGTGAAAACACGCAGGTGTTTTGCCGTTAATCTTGCTTATGCGGGCTGGCGTCGAATGTTTCTTCCGGTCTTGCATCAATTTGCTCGCCGACTTTGAATCTACTTGCCAGCTCGTCTTCCTCGCCCTGATCAAGAGAGTCCTTAGTGGTTGTATAAACAATTGTGCCTTCGCTTATGAGCATGTCTTTCATGCGATATTCTCTTGATTCTGTGATTTTCTTTCTCAGCTCCGGCGACGGAGCCAGTAAAGCCTCAGCTGCAAGCCGCCGTTTGAGATTTCGGTCTTTTATCCTCTGATTGAAAAAATTAAGGCTCAGAAAGCGGGCAAATGGCACGAGCAGAAAAAGGCTGCCGTAAACCACAAGCGAAGTGAAGAGTATCTGGATCGAGGCTGATTTTGAAGCATGAAGAAGCATCCACAAAAACCAGGAACCGGCAAAATTTAGCCCGGCAATAAAATAAACAGGTTTGAGCGCACTCTGATCTATTTCGGTGAATTTGAGTGGAAACTCTTTCAAATAAGGCGGTGTCTCTTCGTCCCTGTCTGAAAACTCCGCGGCATCGGCTCCGGTAACGGCCAGTGTGGGGAATCTATATATGATGTTGCCCGATTCAGTGACTTCCGGTCTGCCGTCGAAGCGGACTAATACGGGAAGAACTGCGTCTTCGTTTTTCGGGTCGGCCCCTGTGTACGGTGCTAGCTGTTCGGCTGTTATCACATTGTTGTTTTGCTTTATCACCTTTGCAATCAATTGCCAGCGTTTTTCTTCAAGACCTTCGTTGGGGTCGCCGTCGCCGAAAAGAAAGGAAAAACAGTCGAGCAAGAAGTTCGGCTTGTTGCGCTTTCTTACGGTCGGATGCCTGTAGTCGTATTTTACGGGCGGGTTTGGATTGGTCAGGTAGTAGAAGAAGTCCTGCATCACAAGATAATTGAGAAAATCGAATCTGTGTTCGGCGCTGAGCTTCTTCTTATTCGGGCGCTTATTGTTTTGCCCGCGGTCTGCGAAAAACAAAACAAAAAAAGTGAGCACGATAATGAAAAATGAGAGTATGAGCATGACACCGAAGGAAATTTTCAGCATGAAATAAGCCAGTTTAAATAGCTTTTCGCCGGTTTTCTCAAGCACTCTTTTTAGGCCCTGAGTCAAGTAGGTATTTGAAAAGCCTGGTGAAAAACTATAAACAACGTCGCCGGCTGCGCTCACGTGGATATGACCGCCTGTTTCTGAGGCAATCTGATTCAACGACTGTGAAACCACAAGCACGGGCAGTCCGGTTTTTGTCGACACATCGGCAGCCGTAACCCGGCGGCCAAGCTCGCTTATCGACTTAGTGACTTTCTTTTTTTCGGCTTGTGGCAGCATCTCTCACTCTCTGATGCTAGCTGTGGTTCCGAGCTTCAACTAAGAGCGTGTCATTCTAAAATTATATAGCAAGAAGATCAAGTAGCGAATCTGCCGGCGGGGCTCTCTGTCATTTACGCTTTCAATCCCAGGGCTTTTAGAATCTGGGGGGTAACTTTGGGAAGCGCATCGATAATGGCAATGAAAGCGCAGGCAAGTGATTCTCCTGCAATTGCTCCGGAGGCAAGCGGTATCGTATAAAGATCAGCGCTTTTTGCATGACACCTTTTCCACAGGTAAGCTATTAAAGCTCCTATAAAAAAGGAAAGGCAGTTTTGAAAGGGCATCACCCAGGCAAGACCGAGTCCCATTGATGACGGAACAAAATTTCGCAGTTTTGGATAGTTTGTTTCAACTAAAGCAAGCACGATGCCGATCAGGGCGCCCACCAGAATCCCCAGGCGTGCTGTCTCCGGAAGCACGCCGATACCGTGCGAGAGTGCTTCTGCTACTGCTTTGTATATTGTAGTCGAAGGCGGGTTGTAAGCTTCAAGGGTTGCTTTGTCCGGTATCATCAGAAACCAGGCCGGCACAATCGTAATGGTGCCGAAGAAAACGCCGGAAAGCTGAGCGAGAAATTGCTTTCTGGCGTTGGCGCCCAGCAAATAGCCGCTTTTGAGATCGGTAAGCAGGTCAGCTGAAGCGCTGGCTGTGTTGGCTGTGACGCTGGCGGCCATCAAGTTCGAAGTAATGTTGTTCGGGCTCAAGACCGCAAAAGCCAGCTGCGAAATTTTGCCCATCGCGCTTATCGGAGTAATGTCTGTTTCACCAGTAGCACGGCAGGCAACAAGAGCCAGGAAAAAGCTCATTATTACAGCAAGCAATCCAAGCAAAATATTTACTTGGAAAGCGACATACATCAGAATTGAAAATATGATTGCAAGTGGAACCACACCAATAAGAAACCATTGGGTAGGCACTTCAACTGCTTCCACGGCCGCCATTGTGCTTTCAGTCTCGGCAGAGCCTCTGATGCTGCCCAGAGCTCTGAATATGGTTCGCCACTGCAGGGCAAATGATGTAAGCCCCGAGGCCACCATGAGCGAAGTGCCTCCCCAGAGCGCCCAGCCTGATATCAGTTTGGCAGGATGCGCGATGATACTGTTTTGCATGAGCCATGGACCAAAGTAAAGGTAAAGAATGCAGGAACTTAAAAGCATTGAAAAAGAAGTTCGAAGACCCACAATCATTCCGGCGCTTATTAGCATCAGGCTCGGCTCGAAACCGAATCCAGGAAAATCCGCAATTTTTACCCGGGAAATTGTCCAGTTGAATGGGAGTAACTCCGGTAATTTGAAGTTGATGAGCTTTTGCCAGGCATAATCGCCTTTGCTGGCTATTCCGATTGCGACGCCTGCCACCATAGCTGCTACCAGAGCATAGGCCTGGTACACAGCTTCTTTTGAACCTCCGTAAAGGCTTTTCAATGTTTCTGCTGCCGCAATACCGCTCGGAAATGGAAGCCTCTCTTTGTTAATCATTTGCTTTTTCATGGGTACTGCAAGCATTACACCCAGAAGTGCAGTGATCAAAGTCCAGAGAGCAGTGATTTGCCAGTCTATATGTTTGCCGGTGATTAAGAGATAAGCCCCGAAGGCCGTGGCTATAGTCGAGCCTGTCGAATAACCTGCTGCCGAAGCGGTTGATTGCATGCAGTTGTTTTCCAGAATCGTCATCTGGGAAAAACTCGGAAAGACAAAACGCAAGACTCGCCAGATTGTGAAAGAAAGTACGCAAGCGGTAATAGCCACGCCGAAGAGCCAGCCGAGCTTGATAGCCGTGTATAGATTCGAAAGAGCCATGAGCGAGCCCAGGAGACCGCCCATAATTACCGCCCTTAAAGTCAACTGTGGAACATTGTCACCCTGATATACGTTTTTGTACCAGGCAAGCTGATGCTCGTCTGCACTCATTTCCGATTCGGGCTTTGTTTCAGGCTCTGGCATCAAAGCCGGGCTCGCGCCTTCGGTTTCTTCACCTTGCCCGCCGTTTTCGTTCTTGCTTTCGCTCATAGTTAAGCCGGATCTCTTGTGTTCTTAGTTTGCTTAAAAATAGATTCCGAATGCTGTTCAATTTTTTTCTTCAACTCAGGAAGCAATTTGCGTGCCGCGTCTTCGCCTGCTTTGATTGCACGCAATGCGTCTTTTGATTTGCCGTCCAATAGCTGGATGCCGCTTACATCCGGATGAATTACAAAATCTGCCTTTTCATGCTGGTAGGAATCAAGTGATGACAGCTGCAGGTTAATTGCTCTTTGAGAAACACTGCCGATTTTGCGGAAAGCTTTTTTTTCGATCGTTTGAAGATTATCATCAATATCCACTGCGATCACAAAGTCTGCGCCCAGCTCTCTTGCCATATCACAGGGAAGATTGAGCACGATGCCGCCATCTACGAAAAGTTGATCGCCTATTTCGACCGGGCGCCTCAAAAAAGGGATGGCCGAGCTAGCCTGCACTGCCTTGCCTATGTCACCGCTTTTGATGGCATGGGCCTTGCCATCGAGTAAGCTTGCGGCTACCGCCGAAAATGGAATTCTGAAAGATTCTATTTTTCGGTACCCTTCCGGGGCGGAATTTCTGATGAACTTGGCGAATTTGTTTCCTGCATATAGTCCGTCATATGGATGCCAACCCAGAATATGCGCCACAAAAAAGATGGGAACCACTGCAAAACGGACAGCAAGGGGCACCGTTTGGTAAGCATGCATGAGTTTTTTTGAGGTCATCAGTTTTTCGATTTCAGAAAGTTCAAGACCTGAGGCATAGAGTCCGCCGACAATTGCGCCGATGCTGGTTCCGGAGATGCAATCAACGGGTATACCTTCTTCTTCGAAGACTCTGAGCACCCCGATGTGGGCACAACCGCGTGTTCCACCTCCTGCAAGCGCCAGCCCGATTTTGACCCTGGGCAGATTTTTTGAAACCGGCTTCTGGCTGGAAGCTTCTGCCTGAGAGGAGGCTAATAAATCGGAAGCGAGAGCCTGGTTGCAACTGAATAAAAATAGAAAGACAAAAAGAAACGACATCATTTTCAGAAGCGCAGATGCCCCCGGCAAGCAGCTCTTCCCTTTTTTATTTTTGACTTCGTTCACAGAAAGATTCCAAACTTTTGCGTAACTTGTGAAATCAAATATTAGCGCAAGCACGCCAATTTGCCTGGCAAATGATAGACGGCAAACTGCTTCGTAACAAGAATAAGAGATATTTCTTAAACGGGATTAAATCGCGGCTATAATGAATGAAGTCTGTTTCGTTATTGTGATGCTTGAGAGCCCAGTCTGCGAGTTGCTTTGAAGGTCATGCCGACGATATGAGAGGGCGTTTATATGGACGACCCGCAGATTATCTTATTGATCAGTCCTGAGGACGAGGTCCGGGGGCTGTCACGTGCTACTATGACCTGAAATATTTGGAGCCGGGAGAAACACCTTTGGAAATCTTTCAATCACCGATAGCAGTTGCTGTCATTTCCTTTTTTGCAACCTATCTCTATGTCGGTTGTGGAATAACCCTTGGTTATCACAGGCTCCTGACTCACAAGTCCTTGCAGCTGCCGAAGTGGCTTGAATATTTGATTGTTTCAGGCGGATATTTTTGCCTTATGGGTTCGCCGATTGTATGGGTGGCTGTCCATCGCCTGCACCATCTCAAATCCGATCAGCCGGGCGACCCGCACTCGCCCAGAGATGGATTCACGCATGCACTCTATAAGTGGATGTTTGAAATGCACAAATATCAATCGGACGATGAAGTAAAGAAAATCTGCACCGACATGACCGATGACCCGGTTTACAAACGGCTGGGCATGAGCCACACGGCCGACCAGGCTATGATGTGCCTGGTAGTTAATATTGTTGCTCGCGTGATTATCTTGCTGGCTTTCGGCTGGGTTGCAACGCTTGCAAATATAGCAGCCACTTTTGCGGTTTTCTGGAGCACGCAGTTCGTCAACACTTTCTGTCATATGAAAGAACATGGTTACCGCACTTTCAACACACGTGAAGACAGCCGCAATGTCTGGTGGGTAGGGATTCTTGCTGTGGGTGAAGGTTGGCACAATAATCATCATGCCATGCCCAAATCGGCCCGGCACGGAATGACCTGGAAAGAAGTCGATATTACCTGGATGGCTATCTGGATCCTTGAAAAACTCGGACTTGCAAAAGCGGTAGTGCGCCCGAATCCGGTTGTAGCCAACGCCAAAAGACTCAGTCCGGTGCCGCATAATATCGCCCTCTACTCAACCCGTAACCCGTCTCATTTGCCCGAGCAAATGGAAGACTATAACGAAACCATGCTTGTTGGAGCCCAGACCGTGGCGGCACAGGCCGGCAAATAAGAGTGATACCGGATCTGGTGTGCTCAGAGTCTAATTCCCGCTCCGGGAAGCTGTTTCTGATGCTTCTCTTCTTTCTTGCGGCTTTTGTTTTTTTTGACAGCCAGAGCCTGGCGGCAGAACCGACACCGCAAGCCAGAAATAATAAGGCCGATTCGAAGGTCTCAAAGGCAATTACTGAACTCTTGAAGAAGCAGGCTGATGCCTGGAATCGCGGAGATATCGATGGCTTTATGAGCGGCTATCTTAACTCGCCTGATACCACTTACAGTTCAGCCGGAAATCTTGTCTGGGGATATGAGCACATAAAAGATCGTTATCTGAAGAAGTACGGTGATAAGCGGGAGAGCATGGGCAAACTTGCTTTTTCAGAACTCAAGTTTTTTGAGCTTGGTGATAAGAATGCGCTGACTCTGGGCCGGTGGCAACTGGAAATGCCCGAGAACAAAGGTCTTTCCGGTGCTTTCAGCCTGGTTTTTACAAGGACAAAAACGGGCTGGAAGATAATGCACGATCACAGCTCTCTATCCCAGATATTGGACGAAAAGAAAGAGTGAAAAGCAGCTCATTTATATGACATTCCGGCCCCAAATAGCCCAAAAACAGATGAGTTGGAAGCAATAAAGCGTGTTTTTCTACGCGTTTTCCACACGTAGTGCGTCAAAACTAACGTTTTCTTAGATGACAGTGGATATATATTCCCCTAGGCTGGAAATAGCCGAATAAGCCGCGGCTGTAGCCAAATCAGGCGTGCGCCCGGCAAGTGGGATAAAGATACAAATGACTGCTCCAGAATCATCATTATTGATAAGCTCAAAAGACTCGGCTCCAGAGAGCGACAGTCAGGTTAAGGCCCTAAATGGACTCTCTGGAGAGGCTTTCGAGCAGGCAAAGAAGGACGCAATTTCAATTACAAAAAATGGCGGCGGCATTTCATTGAATCCGGATATTTATCTGAATGCCACCAGGCAGAGCCCCTGGGGCGCACCTGGCGCACCTGGGCAGCCCAGACCGCCTTTTACGCCGCCGGATAATTCTGGGAAGCAGGGAGAACACAAAATTCCGCAGCCTCCGGGAGGACCAGTGCTTCCTAATCCCGGCGATGTTTTGAAAACAGATCCGAACAGCGAAACCTATGCTTCAAAAATCAGCAGGGAAGCAATGATGATTGGTGGTGGCATCGGTCTGAGCGTTTTTGATGGTATTGCAAATCTCCCAGAGCATATTCCACAGATTGCTTCTTCAATAGTTATTGGCGGCACTCTGGCAGCCATGTCCAAAACAGGCAGGCTGGGCACCGGAGCCGCACTTGTGGTTGGCGCTTATTTCACTACCAGGTTTGTGCTTGATACTCTAAATGACAAAGAAAGATGGTGCCGTTTCAGCAACGCCGTTGAAGATACATGGAAAAGTGATGCTAACTTCAGAAAGAACTTGATTACAACTAAAGAGACTCTGGGAGACTATACTTTCGACACCGGGCTCTCACTTGCTTCAGGCTATGTGGGCTATAAGAATCCGAAACTTGGTGAATACATATTATCGATACTGCGTGTGCCCCCGATCGGTCCGCGCACACCGCCGCCGTTCAACCCAAGAATTGCAACTACTACTATGTATATGGCAATCATGCCGCCAGCCGGTTTCTACAGAAACTACGGCGACAGGTCTCCATTTGGCGGTCCGGGCTGGTCTTTCGACATTCATGGCGAGATTCGACGCACACCGGGTATCATAACCAGAACTCCGAATTTTGTCGGACCCCATCAAGACCGATATGATCGCGAAGATTACGAGCGCTGGAAAAAAGAACATGGTGATCGTGATAAGGGTGATCGTGATCGCGAGAAAGACGAACGTGAGAAAGGTGATCACCACGAGCATAAAGGCAATTGCTGCAGTCAATATAGTGACCGGGAGCGAGAGCGCAGAAGATATTGAAGTGGCTGGTAAGCAAAAGCGCCGTTTTCTGAACGGCGCTTTTTTGATCTTTCAGTTTTTTTCCTTAACACCAGCCTGCTATGCTAGTTCTTGCCCTTCCAGATCGGGTCTGAGAACTTTCTTTGCGATTTGCTGTCGAACCAGCGGGTCATCGTCATCTTTTGCTGGGTGTAGAAGGAAATGCCTTCGCGTCCCTGTATGTGAAGATCGCCGAAGAATGAGGCATTCCAGCCGGTGAACGGGAACCATGCCATTGGTGCCGGTACGCCGACATTGACGCCGATCATGCCGGCATTGAAGTAACGCTTAAACTGTCTTGCGGATCTGCCGCTGTTTGTATAAATAACAGCGCCGTTTCCGTATGGGCATTTTTTTCCCAGGTCTATGGCGTCTTCAATTGTGTTGACACGCACCACACTCAATACCGGTCCGAATATTTCTTCTTTCACCACCGACATTTCTGCGTTGGTTTTATCTAGAATCGTCGGTCCCAAAAAGAAACCGTTCGGACCATCTGAAACTTTTACTTCGCGGCCGTCAAGGGCAAGATCGGCGCCTTCTTTGACGCCCAGATCAATAAGTGACTTCACTTTCTTGAGATGATCTGCTGAAATCACCGGACCCATATCAGGATTGACGTCGAGGTCTGTGCGTCCAACTCTCATTTTGCCGGCAGATTCTACCAGCTTTGGAATCAGTTCTTCAGCAGCTTCACCCACAGGCACTGCAAGGCTTCCTGCCATGCAGCGCTCGCCGGCGCAACCAAAAGCTGACGATTGCAGAGCCTGCACGGTTTGATCCATATCGGCATCCGGCATGATGATGATATGGTTTTTGGCGCCGCCTGCAGACTGTACGCGCTTGCCGTTTTTGCAGCCCACTTCATAGATGTATTTTGCAATTGTAGTCGAGCCAACAAAGGAAACGGCTTTTACAAGCGGGTGTTCGAGAATCGCATCGACTGCGTCTTTGCCGCCGTGAACTATGTTGAACACACCATCGGGAAGACCTGCTTCTTTCAAGAGCTCGGCAATCATCATGCTTGTAAGCGGTACTTTTTCAGATGGTTTCAAGATAAAGGTGTTGCCGCAGGTAAGTGCGATTGGATACATCCAGAGCGGAACCATTGCCGGAAAGTTGAAAGGTGTGATACCGGCGCAAACACCCAGTGGGTGTCTCATTGTTTCGCAGTCTACGTTGGTGGCGATGTTTTCCATACATTCGCCCATGATCAAACTGGGAATGCCCAGTGAGAACTCTACAACTTCCATGCCTCTTGAGACCGAAGCCTTTGCTTCCGGAAGTGTTTTTCCGTGTTCTCTTGATACTGACTTTGCGATGTCTTCGTAGTGCTTTTCAAGCAAGGCTCTGAAACGGTACATCACTCTTGCACGCTCGACAATCGGCGTGTCGTCCCAGGCAGGGAATGCTTTGTGGGCTTCCTGCACGGCAAGGTCGACTTCGTCGGCTTTGCACATTGGGACTCTGGCAATGATTTCACCTGTGGAGGGGTTCCATACATTGCTGAAATCCTGCGACTTAGAGGCTACCCACTTCCCACCGATTAATAGCTCGCATGTTTTCACCGCGCTGCTTTGTGTAACTGCCATCTTCCATCCTCCAAAAAGGTGCCAAGACCAGAGATCGCCTCTAATATCTATATTTGGGCGCAAAAAAGGTCTCCACAGCATATAACGTTGAGACCTTAAAGACAAGCTTGATCTGCTTCTTTTTGTGGTTGTCAGCATGGCTCATCTGGCAGCTTTAGTAAGTTTTAGTCAACTGCGTTTTCAAAGTCGTCAAAGGCATTGTCCAGGTCGAATCTGCCGGCATCTTTTTCACGCTTCAGCCTCAAGCCTTTCCCCCAGAACTGCTCAATAGTATCGTCATGAGCTACGGCGGGCAAATACATATACTGGTGCTTATTGTTATCGTCTTTTGGGCGCACTTTGATGGCAATCTGTGCTAGGGTGGCTCCCCCGAATATATCTGAAGCGCTGGAAGTGTCTTCCATAGGAATTACCGAGGGAAGAATCCAACCGTTTCCGATCATAGTAAGACCGATTAGTTGAACTCTAACTGTGGCTCCAGGGCGCCCGGCCAGCGAGGTTTTCTTGACTTCAACATTCTCGGCTGTGCAGCTGATTCCCATTTCTCTTACCAGTGCTTTGACAAACTCTGTTGTTTTGGCAGCGGCAGTGTTGGGGTCTGAGAGTCCGGCGGCATAGCGTGCTGCCTCAATTGAAATAAAAGCAACCTTTTGTTTGTAGTACATGGCGACGCCGGCATTTAGCAAGAATAGAAGTAGAACAAGCGTCGCTGGTATCAAAATCATCAAATCAACCGATGCCATCAGCTGTCCTTTTGAATTGCGCAGGCTGCGCAGGGCTTTCATTTTGCTATTCATAATCCGATTCCTCATCCTCGATTTACCAAGCATATGGAAGGAGTTTGAAATAATTCTGAGAGTTTTGAAAGGAAGCTAACTTGGGCCTTTGAATTCATTTAGCCGCGTTTTAGCCGAATTTTGCGCATTTCAGCCCTATTATGACGAAGACCATGACCTGGGTCATGATCTTCAGGTGACTCCGGTCCGATCTCAGAGCAGAGAGCAGGCCTTATTATGTCTAATAACATCTCTTCTAAAACCAGATTCTGCCTGAAGGAGCTTGTTAATGAGCGCCAAACTCTTGCTCATTTATTTTGCAATCATTTTAGCCTGCACGGTTGCCGGGTTTCTTGCCGGTCAGTATTTGCAAAACATAGTCAGTGTTTTCTTGGGACATCAAGATCAGATGTATTACGATCTTCTTCCTAAACTGACCTCTTTAAACAAGCCTCTTGTTCTGGAGATTCAGAAAGTCCAGTTGCAGTTCATTTCTTTTATGACGACTGTATGTGGTTTCGTTCTTGGAGCTTCTTTAATAACTAGAAGCAGGGCGCTGAGCTAGGAAACCGAGCTTGCTTCTCTTTTAGCCTGCCTTTCAATACGGCTGAGTGCTGACTGAGCTGACTCCATGATGGTTTCAGACAGGGTCGGATGTGTATGAATCGTAACTGCCAGATCCTCAAGCACCGCCCCCATTTCAATTGCAAGGGCAGCTTCTGAAATGAGTTCGCCTGCCCGTGGTCCTACAAGCCCGACGCCCAGAACTCTTGTGGTCTGCGGATCGTACAAAACCTTTGTTTGACCAGTGGGTTCGGCAAGTGTGTGTGCCCTGCCGTTTGCAGACCAGGGCATTTTGGCGCTTGCAACTTCGAGCCCCTGTGCTTTTGCTTCGTTGTCCGTAAGGCCTACATAAGCTATTTCGGGTTGGGTAAACACAACAGCAGGAATTGCGCGATTATCAAAAGCTGATTTCTTGCCCGCAATTATTTCAGCGGCAACAATGCCCTGGCGAATGGCTCGGTGAGCAAGCATCGGCTGTCCTGAAACATCACCAATTGCATAAATGCGTTTTTCAGATGTTCTGCATTCTTCATCGATGATAATAAAGCCGTGCTCGTCGGTTTTTACCCCAGCCTCAGCAAGACCTAGATTATCGCTGTTTGGCCGGCGGCCAACCGAAACCAGCACTTTTTCGAAATTCAAAGTTGCCGGTATGTCTTTTCCACCTTCAAGATAAGCTTTTATTTCTTTGCCTGTGTCTTCTATTTTGGCAACTTTTGTATTCAAGTAGATTGCTTTAAATATAGACTGCAAATGTGTTTGAAGTGGTCTGACAAGATCTCTGTCAACGCCCGGAAGCAAGCCATCGGTCATTTCGACTACGCTTACTTCGCTTCCAAGAGCGGCGTAGACAGTGCCCATTTCAAGACCGATATAACCGCCGCCTACAATAAGCAGTGACTTCGGAATATTCGAAAGTGCAAGTGCTCCTGTCGAATCCATTACTTTGTCCGAGCCTATGTCAAAGAGTTTCGGCATAACAGGACGTGAGCCGGTGGCGATTATGCACTGTTTGAATTTGATTCTTACGGCTGATTCGCCGTCGGCTTCCACACGCACGTTGCGGTTGTCTTTAAACAGGGCATTGCCTCTTACTATTTCGACACCGGCACTCTTGCATTTGCCGGCGATGCCGCCTGAAAGCTTATCTAAAATGCTTTCTTTCCAGAGGCGCAGTTTCTCGATTTCGATTTTGGGTTTGCCGAATGCCAGACCGAACTGTTCTGCTGCTTTAGCTTCACCCACAACTTCGGCGGCGTGTAAAAGAGCCTTTGAAGGAATACAACCAACGTGTAAGCAGGTGCCCCCCGGCTTTGGCATCGATTCTACCAGCATACATTTGATGCCCAGTTCCGCAGCTCGCAGTGCGGCAGTATAGCCTCCCGGACCAGCTCCTATTATGACAAGCTGGGTTTCCTGCACCATTTCTCCTACTACCATTTACTATGCCTCCAGCAAAAGTTTGAATGGATCTTCGAGGCACTCGCATACGTGCCTGACAAAAAAGGCAGCCTCTGCTCCATCGGCTACTCTGTGGTCGAATGAGAGGGTTACATTTAGTATGTTGCGCACTACAATTTCGCCGTTATGCACAACCGGTTGCAATCTGGATTTTGCCATGCCGAAAATGCCGACTTCCGGATAATTTACCATCGGCATCATGCCGGTGCCGCCGATTGCTCCGATATTGGTTATTGTAAAAGTACCGCCCTGCAACCTTTCGAGTTCTATCTTTCCGTCTCTGGTTTTGGTCGCCAGATCTGCAAGTTCGACTGAAAGCTCTACGATGCCCTTTTTATCTACATCTTTTATTACCGGGACTATCAAGCCTCTTTCAGTTGCCACTGCAACTCCTATGTTGTAGTAGCCCTTATAAATGATTTCACTTGTTGATTCATCCAGGCTTGAATTGAACTGCGGATATTTTCTTAAAGCAGAAACAATTGCTTTGAGCACAAGTACCGTAAGCGTCAGTTTGCCTCCCTTTTGAGCGACGGAGCTTTCGTGCTTGACCCGGTATTTTTCAAGATCTGTGATGTCTATCTGATCGAAATGAGCCACGTGCGGAACATGATTCCATGACTGAGACATGTTTATTGCGATGCGCCTGCGCAGGGAACGCAAGGGCTGTCTTTCTACCGGACCGAATTTTGTGAAATCAGGCAACTCAGAAGGACCGATAACAAGCGGCTCTTTTTTGTAGTCATCGTTTGTTTTTTCGCCGCGTATATTTTGCTGCGTTCGGGCAGGACTGTGGCGATGCGTTGCCGGCTGGCTTGCGCTCTGTTTCACGCTTGAAGGCACACCTTCAGCGTATGCTCTGATGTCCTCCTTCAAAACCCGACCGGCAGGTCCGGAACCCCTGATCATCTTTATGTCGACACCAAGCTCACGGGCAAGTCTTCTTGTGGCTGGAGCTGCAGGTACCGGCATTTCCTGGCTTCTTGCCGAGGCATCCTGAACAAGAGTCGCAGCAGTGTTGCTTCTGCCGTTGCCGCTGGCTTGTGAATCGCCGGCTTGTTTATTAGTAACTGGAGCAGCAGCTGCTTTTGTTTGTCCTGCTGTGGACTGGCTTTCCTGTGCTTTTGTACTGCCGCCTGCTTCGGTGTTGAATGTGATCATCACGTTGCCGACTTTTGCCATTTCACCAACTTTAACCAGGATTTTTTCTACCTGGCCGCTGACCGGTGAAGTAATTTCTACCACTGCTTTGTCGGTTTCAACGTCAAAAATAGGCTGGTATTCTTTTACCATTTCGCCTGCTTTGACTTTTATTGCCAGAACTTCCGCTTCGTGGATTCCTTCCCCCACATCTGGAAGTTTGAATTCAAACAGCATTCCCTATTCTCCTGCGTAATTGAGTTTGTTTTGAATGAACGTATGAACGAGAAACCAGAGCTCTATTGGAATGAAAGGACTTCGCGAGCCGCTGAAACTATTCTGTCGGCGTCGGGCAAATAAGCCTTTTCGCGGGCAAAATATGGAATCGGGATGTCAAAGCCGGTTACACGCTTGACCGGTGCTTCCAGGTATTCAAGGACATTCTCATTGATTCTGGCTACGACTTCAGAGCCCACACCGCAACTGCGCGGTCCTTCGTGAATTACAATCGCACGTCCGGTTTTGCGTACTGAGTTTACGATTGTTTCGGTATCAAGCGGTGCTACGCTCAAGAGGTCGATGATTTCGGGCTTGACTCCGTCCTCGTCTTCAAGAATTTCAGCTGCATCTATGGTCGCTCGTACGGTGGCACCATAAGAGATGAGTGTAATTTCCTTGCCTTCCTGAACTATTTGAGCACGCCCGATTGGCAGTGTTTCGATCGTGTCGGGCACTTCTTCTCTAAATAAGCGGTAGAGTGCTTTCGGTTCGTAATAAATCACCGGGTCCGGATCTTGAATTGCTGCATGCAATAAGGCGCGGGCGCTTCTGGGTCCGGATGGCATCACTACTTTCAAGCCGGGTGAGTGGACATAAATAGCTTCACGGCTTTCACTGTGGTGCTCGATTGCGCGGATTCCGCCGCCCGAGGGGCAACGCAGTACCATCGGCACCGTAAGTTTGCCGCGTGTGCGGTTGCGGTAGCGTCCGGCATGCATCTCAATTTGATGGTAGGCGTAATATTCGAAGCCGGAAAACTGAATTTCAGCAACCGGGCGCAAACCGTAAAGCGCCATGCCGATTGCTGTACCGACGATGCCTGATTCTGCAAGCGGAGTGTCGATAACTCGTTTGTCTCCATATTTGGCATGAAGACCTTCGGTGACACGGAAAACACCTTCATCAGGTCCAACGTCTTCGCCCATGACGATAACTCGATTGTCGCGCTCCATCGCTTCTTGCAGAGCGAGGTTAATCGCTTTTGCCATATTCATTTCAGCCATTATTTGCCACCCCCTGCTACTACGCTTTCTTCAGACTTTTTTTCGCTGGTGTCAATTCCCAGGATCTTTGCCAGTTCTTCTTTTTGTTCGACCAGATGCGGAGGTAGGCTGGCATATAGATGATCGAACATTACTAGCGGATCATTTAGAGGGCTTTGCTTGCAAAGCTCCTCTGCATTTGTGATTGCTTTATTTATGCGCTCTTCGATATCAGCCTCGACAGCTTTCATATCGTCGGCGCTCATGATTTTTTTGGCTTTTAAATATTTCTCAAAACGTATAAGGGGCTCTTTGGCAGTCCAGGTCTTGCATTCCTCGTCCGAGCGATAGCGAGTCGGATCATCTGCGGTTGTATGAGGAGTGTACCTGTAAGTAAGAGCCTCTATAAGCGTAGGTCCTTCGCCATTGCGGGCTCGCTCCACAGCTTCCCTTGTTGCTTCCCAGACTGCAAGCACATCGTTGCCGTCTACCCTGATGCCGGGCATGCCGTAAGCAATTGCTCTTTGCGCAATTGTTTCGTTAGCCATTTGCTTGGAGAGCGGCACTGAAATTGCGTACTGGTTATTCAAACAAACAAACACAACCGGAGCTTTGTATACGGAAGCAAAATTGAGAGCTTCGTGGCAGTCGCCTTCAGATGAGGCGCCGTCTCCGAAATATGTCATTACTACACTTTTATCACCCTGCAAATTCATGCCCATGCCGATTCCGGCAGCATGAAGCAACTGGCTGGCAATCGGAACAGCAATCGGTGTATCGTTGACACCTTCCGGCGGTCTTGCCCCTTCTTCGTATCCCATCCAGTATATGAGAATGCTCTCGAGCGTCCAGCCTCTATAAAGAAAACCGGCAAGCTCTCTGTAAGCAGGAACATGCCAGTCAGACTTTCCCAGATGCATAACAGAACCGAGACTGATGGCTTCATGTCCTGATGCCTGGGGGAAAGTTCCGATTCGGCCCTGCCTCTGGAGCTTTAACAAACGTTCATCCACCCGTCTTGCATAAAGCATCCAGAAATACATATCTTTCAACTTTTTTGCATCGAGTTTTGGTTCGAGCTTGCTGTCCACTTCCCCTTTTTCGTTGAGAATGGACAGATACTCAAGTTTGTAAGGAAGCTCAATTTCTGTTCTTGGCATGTTTTATAGTCCTGTTAGTTCAAAGAAAAAATGACGATTTTCTCGATAAGGAAGCTGCTTTTGCCTGCAGCTACTTTGCGTTACAATTGAATCACATTTATAGGTAGTAAAAACGAAAAATAAAAGAAGGATTCAGCCTTGTAAAACATAGGCTCCGAGCCCTCTTGCAAATGAGTCGTTTTAAAGTCAAAATCCAGAACAGATTGAAAAGGGCATGAGTCCCGGGTGTTGTAGAGCGGAAATCTAAATGAAGAATAAAGAACTGGTTGAAAGCCCGGTGGCTGTAGAACTCGGAGCAAGGAGCAAAAAAGAGCCCAAACCTGAGTGGTTGAAAGTGAGCCTGCCTACAGGTGAGGGCTATAAGCGCATCAAAAGCCTGATTACAGAAAACAGGCTGAACACGGTTTGTGAATCGGCGGCCTGCCCGAACCGAGGTGAGTGCTGGTCATCGAAAACTGCAACTTTAATGATCCTGGGAAATGTCTGCACCCGCAGCTGCGGTTTTTGCAACATCATTACCGGCAAACCAACTGAACTTGATCTTGACGAACCCCGAAGAGTGGCTGAAGCCGTTGAAATCATGGGGCTTGAATATGCGGTGATTACTTCGGTAAACAGGGACGAACTTAAAGACGGCGGTGCTTCGGTATGGGCTGAAACTATCAGAGCTGTGCGGGAACGCTGCCCGCAGACAAAAATCGAAGTTCTGATCCCTGATTTCTGCGGCAACTGGGATGCGCTTCAAACAGTGCTGGAAGCTCGTCCTGATGTGCTCAATCACAACATGGAAACAATCGAGCGGCTATATCTGAAAGTCAGACCCCAGGGAAAATATGAGCGCAGTCTTGAATTGTTAGCCAGGGCTAAAGAAGCCGGCTTTGTGAGCAAATCCGGATTTATGGTCGGGCTAGGGGAGCAAGACGAGGAAGTGATTACTTTATTGCAAGACCTGGCAAAAGCCAGGGTGGATCTTGTAACCATCGGCCAGTATATGCAGCCGACACTCAATCATTTGCCTGTGGAACGCTTTGTACACCCCGATACTTTTGCACGTTTTCATCAAACTGGCATGTCTATGGGTTTTGCAAATGTGTTTTCCGGACCGCTGGTTCGTAGCAGTTATCATGCAGGCGAACAGGCAAACAAGCTGGCAAGATGAGTTTTTTGCCTGCGTGTTTCTGCGGATTATACGTATGGAGGCGAAGGACTTTTTGTCTTGCTGAGCCGGATTTCAGGCGGCTTTTTTAGTAGTTCCAGAACCCGAACTCTAGTCATATTCTGGGAAAGAGGCTTGCTTACAGGGGCTTCAGCTTCCGAGCCAGGCGCTTCAGATGAACAAATTCTCCCTAGACTGCACCTGAACTTTGCAGCATTATTGCCAGTGTTCTTGACATTAAATCTGGCGGGCGGCTTTTAATGGCATTTTGGTTTAAGGCATTTGGGCGGGGTTTCTCTAGTGAGTGTTTCTCAACAGTTTCTAACATCCATTTTCGACTTCAAAGACAGACATCGGACACCTGAGGAATGGTGCTTCGATCAGGAGCTCTTTGAAATAAATAAAAATTTTCAGGGGCTGTCCTGCGTCATAGACGAGGAGCATGCTGAACATAATTCTGAAGAATCGGACGAGCTGTCCGGCGAAGGGCTCTGGTATCTGGCTCTTAATTCAGGTGAAAGCATCAGGCAGTTTGTGGCCGGTCATCCGGAGACTCCTGCCGATTGTCTGGATTTTCTTTCGCGCGATCGAGATCCGATAGTAAGGCAAACAGTAGCAGGCAACCGTAATACTCCGGCTGCGGCATGCGACAAACTTGCTGCCGACACAAACCTGCTTGTAAGGCGTACGGTTGCCGCAAATGCAAACACGTCGGCACCAATTCTTCATCAGTTGAGTGCGGAAAGAGACCCGGCTGTGCGTATGGCAGTTGCGGCCAACCCCGATGCATCGGCCGAAACACTTCAAACGATAGCTGAAGACAGTGTCATGGAAGCTCGCTTCCACGCGGCCGGCCATCCACAGTGTCCGGAAGGGGCCTTGCTGAAGCTGGCCAAAGATGATTCCTTAATGGTAAGGCAAGCTGTTGCCCGCAATCCGGCGGTATCGCATGTGGTACTGGCTCTGCTTGCTGATGACAGCGAGCCTTCGGTGCGCCGTCTGGTTGCTGCAAACACCGACTGCTCGCAGGCTGTATTACGGAAACTTGCCGAGGACCAGGACGTATATACAAGAAGAGAAGTCGCGGGCAATCCGCAAGCTCCTCTGGACAGCATGGAGAAACTCGCAAAGGACCCTGATATTCTGGTAAGAGTTCTTCTGGCTATAAATGAAAACCGTACAAAGGAAATTTCATTTATAATGGCTGCAGACCCAGAAGAAGTTGTGCGGGTAGCACTTGCGCGCACAAAAGAACTGAATGCCGATGCTGCCATGAAACTCGCTCTTGATGAATCAAGCGAAGTCAGGACCTGGCTTGCAAGAAACGAGAGCCTCTCACCGGATCTTTTGATCATGCTCTGTCATGACATTGAAAAAAGAGTTCGTCAGTCTGTTTCTGACAATCGCCGGGCTCCGGAACTTGCCAGAGATATTCTGACCAAAGACTCCGAAATACTGGTTCGAAACAACGAACTTATCCAGGCCGAGCCTGTGGACGAGGCTACTCTTGCTGAGTTTGCCCAGAGTCCAAGTGCATTTGTCCGCGGTTATGTCGCATCCAATTGCGACGCGCCTCCGGATTTATTGAGAAAGCTTTCCTCCGATGAGTCACCTGAAGTCAGGATGCGGGTTGCCGCGAATCCCTCATCCCATCCGGCAACCCTGCACCTGATGTCTCGTGATTCCAACTCCGATGTGAAAATATCGGTGATCAGCAATCTGCACGCGCCCATTGCGGCATTTGCCGCACTGGCGCGAGATGCTGACCCTTATGTCCGCTTAATGGTAGCAAGAAAAGATTGGGTATTGCCTTCAATACTCGAGACGCTTGCCGCAGATGGCGATATATATATAAGGCGTCTTGCAAGCTCACGCTTAAGGGCTAAGCGCCTGGCAAAAGATTAGTTTGACTAGCTTGAATAAAGGATTAATTGAACGATCCGAAGAATTGGCAGGGCATTTATCTAAATGAATTCTCGGGAGATGGAAGAATATGGTTGGGGATTTCGGTTTCGACAATGAAGAAAAACTCCTGTATTGCATAAGCATGGACAGGACCATACAGGCAAAGTTGAGATTCAGGAGAAGGCAAGCGCCGAGGAGGAAGGCGCTATCTCTTGCAGCGATTCATGAACCGCTCTTAAAACCGCTCTTAAAACCGCAAATTGAAAGCAGCGCGGACAATGAATATTTGGGTTCCGGTGCTTCCCAAAAAAGCGCTTTTTGTGGATTGAACCGCAGGAAGCCTCGGGGCAAGAGGCGCTAATTATGAATGATGATGGTTTGATTCCGATTTATCTTGTGGATGCTAAGTCTACAAACGAAAAAGACGAGCTCGACAGTGTCGAAGTGTCTGCTGCTGCTGAAACTGAGAATAATTCTGCTAACAAAAAGAAAACTACATCTCGTACCCGTCTTGCTTCTCCATGGGTATCAAGCGAGCCCTTTGATGTGGCAAGACCATCGGCTGTGCCTTCCTATCTTCAAAGCTCTACTCCCAATAAGCTGAAGCCGGGCCGGGGGATTCGCCTCAGCAGCTTCTAAGATTGAAATGCCTTCTCGGCAAAGAAGAAGTCCTTTCTTGCTGGTTCAGGTATCTGCTTTGACGCTTGCTTAATTACAGCCAGCGCTTCATTTTTGTGGCCGGTCTTTTCAAGACAGTAAGCATATAAGAACTCTGTGCGCAATGCATATGGGTCGCGGTATTTTCCGCTTCTTTCCCAGGACGACCTGGCTTCGGCAAGTAATCTCTCGGCTTTTTCCAATTCATTCATCCTCGAATAAACTTGAGCCAGCATAAAAATTGCCACAGCTTGTGTTTCTGTGCCTTTGCCCTTAAAACGTTCGAGCCTGTTTTGCGCCTCCTGTAGATACTCGTGTGCTTTGTTGAAGTCTGACATTTCTCTTGCAAGCTCCCCCTGCAATATCAAGCACTCTGTGAACTTTTGATTGTCTCTGCTATAAAGTTTTCCTGTAAGAGCAAGTTTGCGATTTATCAACTCGCGAGCCTCAAAAAGCCTTTTTTCTTCCCAGTAAGGTTCAAGAGCGGAAGTTACGGCCCATAAGGCCTCGCCTGAATCCTTTCCCCTTGCGAGATCAACGAGCTTGCAAGATCTGTCCAGATTTTTGCGTGCATTTGCAAAATCACCCTGATAAGAAAATGATTTTCCAATCAATTCGATTGTGCGTGCTTCAGGCATGCGGTCATTCTCTAGTGATACTGCTATTTTGAGGCACCTGTTTGCTTCTATCCGCGACTCGTTCCAGCTCATGCTATTCAACATTTCGTGCGCTTTGTTATATGACTTCAACCAGAGCCGGTAATGGTATCCCCGGGCTTGTGTTTCGCCTGAGCTGGCAGCCAGGATTCTATCTATTTGAGAAAGACTGAGTCCTCTTTCACTAAGAATATTCTTGTAAGCAAGCTCCAGTTCCTGCCGGATAGCAGCAGGTAGTCCTGCAGATTTTGCGGCGGAAAAAGCCTGCTTGAACGCCTGGTCAGCATCTGCTTCCTTGTCGAGCTTTTGTTTTGCCAGACCCAGTTCTTTTAAGATTCGTACTTTGTTTATAGAATTGAACGTGTCAGCTTTTGAGCTTATCTTTGAACCTGCTTTTGAACCTGTCATTAAGCCAGCTTTTGAGTAAGTGTCGCATAGCAGCAGCGCCTTTTCGAGAGTGATGGCAGAGCTTTCAAATTTTTGCTGTCCGGCAAACGAACTTGAAAGAAGCATGTACGATTGCAAACATTCGTCCTGTGCCAGAAGCTTGTTCATTTGCGACAATTCATTGAAACGCCGTTTGAGCTTTTGCCATTCGTTGATTCCTGAAAGACTGTATTTTTCTGCCTGTCTGAACTCATTCGCCATCAACTTCACCCTTGCAAGATCGTTTAGTGAAATTAGAGCCCGCAATTCGCAATTGGGTGAATTTCCGATTGCATCAAGCGAGGCTTTCAAATAATTTTCTGCGCGCGCTAAGTTTCTTGACTTGATTTCAAATTCACCATCAAGCCTGTATTGTTCCCATTGTCGATTTAGGCTTTGAATGCTTGAAGTGCATGAACAAAATAGGGTCATACTCAAAACAGCTGAGATGGGGACCGGAAGGTATCTATAAACCATCGGCGGGCTCATGCGCTGTCGACATTGAGTTTATAGCCCATGCCGTGAATGTTCTTGATCAAGCTGGGACTGTCTTTCCTGTCCAGCTTTTTTCTCAAGTGTTTGATCACCGCACGAACGGCCTCGTCAGTAGCCTCGCTGTTTGCCGGCCAAGCTCTTTGCAGTAAAGCATCACAGCTGAATACTTCATCCGGGTGTTTCATCAAAAGCTGCATTACCGAAAACTCAAGGGGCATCAGATCCATAGTCAGACCATCCTTGCAGAAAAGGTATTTGGCAGGGTCGAGTACGAGGTTTCCGCACTGCAGTACATCACTTTTTAAGCCTGCCGGTCTTCTCAAAACAGCTGTTATTCTGAGGGATAACTCTTTCGGCGCAAAAGGTTTGGTCAGATAGTCATCAGCTCCGGCTCCAAAACCTCTTTCTTTATCAGGCAGTTGAGCTCTTCCGGTTAGCATGATCACAGGAGAGCTGCCATTCTTGTTCCTGTATTCCTTACATACTTCCGGCCCGCTTAACCCGGGCATTTCCCAGTCTAGAATTATTGCATCGAAGTGGTTGGCAAGCATGAGTTCAAGTCCATCGTTGCCTGAGTGTGCGGTTTCCACCTGATGATGTTCGAACTTCAGCCATTTTTCAAGCCGCCCGGTGAGATCGAGATCGTCATCGACAATTAAGATTTTAGCCATGAAAGCAAGCCTTTTTATGGAATGGTTATGAACAATCTTCCACAAAGAAGCCCGGGTTTCTCGCCCGGGTTTCTCGCCCGGGTTTCTCATTTTCCGTATTTGCTTTTTTCCTGCTCTCAGTTTTCAATCAGCTCATTGTGCTCTTAGCTTGTTAACATTGCCTCCCAGTTTTTCAAAAGCCTTGACAAAATGTGGATCACGATAAGCATTGGACTTTTTTGCTGCTTCAATGAACCTGTCGCTCTTCACAATGTTGCCGTCCAGTTTCATTGCTTCTCTTAGAAGCTCTCTACCTTTTGGCGCATTAAACCTTGAAGCTTCCCGCGATTCATCGAGATTTTTGTTTGCCAGCTCGGTCGGAGTTTTTGCATTTTTGTACCTTTCGTGAAAATCTTTGCCTAAGATGTAAGCTTCGTGATTTGACGCGTAGTCCTCAATGTCAATTCCAGCCCCGCCTAATTTCTCGAATTCTCTCACGAACTCTGAGTTTTTGTGCAAGTCATGCTTTTGAGCAAATTTCAACAAATCCGTGTTACGAACCTGAGCTGGGTCTGTTCGTGCAACGTCAAGAGCGAGCTTTGCCGCATCTTCCCTGGTCATGTCACCGAACTTTATAAGAGACATCATAGCTTTCAACTGAGCCTCTTTTGGCCAGGTTTCATTTCTGGTATCGCTGTTCTTGCTTTCGTCCTTTTTCACTGCCTCTTTTGATTTGTCTGCTTTTTCATTTTCTCTTGAATTTGATTCAGGCCTTGCATTGTTTTCCGGTGCTGTTTTAGGCTCTGGTAATGAGTCAGGTCTGGGTGGACTATCCTGGCTTGTTTCGCTAGCGTCTATTTGTTCCTGTTTGATTGAGGATTGTATTTCCGGTACGCTGCCTGCTCCTTCTGCGCCATGCCGCGATTGCGGTAAATTAGACATGGGCTTTTCGTTCTTCAAACTGCCTCCCTGATCTATGAGAGTCAGGGAAGGCAGGAAATCTTTGCTTGTGTCCAGACCGGAAATGAGTCCGGATTTGAGATTGTCGAGAGAGTCCCAGGCTTCGCTTTGAGCAGAGCCAATAAATTCGTCAGTTCTGGTTTTCTCATTTGAGCTTTCAAAGTCGTTTTGTTCGAAACCCATCGTTTTATCCCTCTTGTTTCCGGCATGCTCGAATATTAGAGCTGAATCCGGACAGATGATGGGTAGTTTTGTGGAATATTTGTTAGCACTGCCAGCAGGTTTGTAAGGATCTAGCGGCACTCAAGCGAAATCGTGAACCAGAAGCTTGAGCCACCTTCGGTTCTATTGAGCACTCCGATTCTCCCGCCATGAGCTTCGACGATCGAGCGGCAGATAGCCAGACCAAGTCCGCTTCCTTTATGTTTGCTTGTTTTGCCCACTTTTGTTTGCTCGAAACGGTCGAAAATCTTGTCATGGAGCTCTTCCGGTACCCCTGCTCCACTGTCTGTGACTTCTAGCCTGTAATATGCTCCTTCTTTTCGCCCTCCGATTGATACTTTTGAGCCATGAGGCGAAAATTTCACTGCATTTGAAATCAGATTGACCAGCACCTGGGTCAATCTGTCTTTATCCAGATTAAGCACGGCTGCCTCAGTTTCTGTTTCTATTTCGATCTGGTTTTTCTTGGCAAATGCCCGCGACATGTTAACTGCGCTTGAAACCACAGTATCTATGTTTTGTTCATCGAGGCTGAGGGTAAATTTGCCTGCTTCCAGCTTTTCTAGATCGAGAAGATCGTTTATCAGCCTGATCATTTGCGCTACGTTGCGCTCTGAAATACTCAGCTCGTCGGAAATTTCCTGGCAGACCTCTCCAAATGCCCCCATTTTTACAAGCTCGACTGAAAATTGTACTGAAGTCAGCGGGGTACGCAAGTCATGAGCGATCATAGCCAGAAACTCCTGTTTCAAGCGAGCAAGAGCACGCTCTTTTTCTCTTGTTTCGCTTAGAACTTTCGCCATTCTATGGAATACGTTGTCGAGTTCGCTGATTTCATCATTACCTTTCAATTCTTCCTGCAATGGACATTCTGCTGCAAGCAGCTTTGAATTCTCAGCCACAATTTTAATACGCCTTACAATGTCTTTTGAGAAAAACACTGAAAGAAGGCAAGCAAGCAAGATATTTAACGCGATTGCGGCAATTATGAAATTGTGCAACAAGTCGCGAAAGTGCCTGCTGCTTCTTGAGCCTGTCGATTCAAGCCCTCTTTCTAGTTCCTCGAAGCGCGACAGCTCGGTTTTCAATTCACCGGAGAGGGTTCTGAGTTCGCGGCGTAAGCTCCTGGCTTTCAAAAAAAAGAGACCGCTGCTTGAATCTTCTGCTGCTATGCGGGCTGTTTCCAGAAACTCCAGCAATCGGTTTCCTGCGGCCTCTACCCGGGCATAAGAGGCCTGTTGTTTTGGACTGTCGATTACCAGACGCCTGAGAGATCTGATTTCATCAGGAACAGCTTGTACAAATCGCTCATAAGACTCCAGCGATTCTTGCCGCTTGCTCGACATATAATCTATTAATGCATCGGCAGCATCATAAATGCAGTCTCTGATTCGTTCGGCCTGGGCAATGGCATTTTTGGCGTGTGATTCCTGAAAAGCGCTTGATTCCGCTTGCCTGAGCAGGAAGATTAATGCTCCTGCAAAGGCTACTTGAAACAAAAGCGGGACAATTACCATAATCAGTCCCTTCTGGGTAAGGTTGAATCCCACATTCCTTTCCCTTTCTACCCCTGCTCTTATTCCCCATTGTAAAAACATATAAGCAAGCTTCCAAGCAATTTACAGCAGTTTCACAAAACTGCCACATATATGTCCGGGCTTTATCCAACTTCTGTCGTAACCTGATTTTGCTGGTCTCGGAGGAAGGAAAATGGAAATAAGAAACGAATATGAAAGCAGGGCAGAGCAAGCTGAAAACACAAGCAGCGTCCTTTCAAATCAAGCTTTTGCCGCGGATCAATCTTTAAGAGGCGATCTGCCGGACAAAAGCAACTCTTCATTGCCTGAAGGCTTTCCAAAAGTTTCAATGAATCTTGGCGAAGAAAGCGGTTTCATAACGTTCGGCTCCAAGAAAGACGGAGGTCTCAAGGAAAACGGGGCTCACGAAGGAATTGCCTGTGGAAATCAGTACCTGGACAAAAGCAAACAGGTGAAACAAATCATAGATGTTTTGAGTAACAAAGGTATTGTTAATCCGCTTGTAGGCACAGGCCCTGATGCAATTGATTTTGCCCAGCTGGTGAATGATTGTTTTGAAAAGGTCACCGGACCATTAACAGATGCTCTTTTGAGAGCCGGCAATCCTGATCCCAAAAAGGTGCTGGTTCCGATGTATGACGCTAGCGGCAAGCCCATGTGTACACCGGCAAATGATGGATACCTCAGGAACTCAAGTATTGAATTCATTCGCCAAGACGGAAGCAAATTCTCCGTTTCAATGACACTACCTGGTGCAAAAGAGACCAATGTAGTGATTGCCAGAAACGACAATATGATTTTTGCAATGGATCCAAAAAGCAAGGACTCCTGGTGTCTTACGCAGACCGTCTTCGGATATGAATGGCGCAAGCAGAGTTAATTTATGGTCTCTTTGCTTCCAGCGGCTTTCATGCACAAATTTTGCCCGGGTGCCATAATGGCCCCTGTGTAATCAAAGGTCCGGAAGGGGTTATTTATGGAAAGCGCAAGTACAAGTTCGCTCGGGCTTACAAAAGTGGTTCTTTATAAGCACGGCATTGGTTATTTCGAGCGCCGCGGCAAAGTAGAAGGACCTGCAAAAATAAATCTCGTATGCGAAGCAAGCGAAATAGACGACATGCTTAAGAGCCTGCTTGCATTAACAGGTAGTGGAAAAAGAATCGACGCCGTCACTTATGATTCATCCAAAACACTGGAGAGCCGGCTTGAGGAATTCGGTTTCAACATATCTCACTGCCAGGGCCTGCATGACCTGATAGGCCAGATGAAAGGCATTCCTGTTACCTTAAGTGTTTCGGGCGAAACAGTCAGCGGTCGGGTTCTAGGGCAGGATTTCAGCCAGCAAATCATAGACGGCACGATTGTAAAAGACGAGCAGTTAACTATTTATACTGCCGACAGCAATTTCAGGCGGATTCCAATTTCTTCCATTTCGGCAATCAAAGTTGATGACGAAAACATGGCAAAAGAGCTGAAGCAGCAACTCGAGCTTCTTTTCCAGAACGCTAAGAAAAAGGACCGCAAATCTCTTGAAGTCTCGCTTTCGGAACCTGGGGCGCATGAGCTTTTAATTGCATATTCAATACCCTGCCCGATCTGGAAAACAAGCTACCGGCTTGTTATGCATGATGAGCGCGTTTTGCTTCAGGGCATGGCAATTGTCGACAATGTTCAGGAGGAAGACTGGAACGAGGTGCAGATTGTGCTTGTAAGCGCCTCGCCGATTTCATTCATACAGCCTTTATATGAGCCGGTTCAGCCAATGCGGCAGCGAATTGCCGCTCAGGGCAACCAGTCTTCCGGACCGGTTGTGGCAGAAAGAGCCCAGGCCAAACGCCAGGAAATGCAATCTACAGGTTCCCTGAGGGCCAGAACTGTGGCGCAGGCGCCCGTGCCCTGTGCAGCCCCTGCTCAAAGCGCCGGCTGGGGAGGCATGGATTCATTAGAAGAGTGTGCTTATATAGCCGACGAAGCATCTGTTGCCGGTATGTTTGCCGAGGGAATCTCGCAGGCTCTCGGTGTCGATGGCGGCGAAAAAGGCGAGTTATTCGAGTACAAAATCAACAGACCGGTAAGCATTCCTCGAAACAGCTCGGCACTCTTGCCGATTGTTCAGCAAGATATCGAAGGTGAGCGGATCTCGCTTTATAACGAAGTAAAAAATAAAAAATTTCCTCATGCTGCGGTTCGCTTTATAAACAGCACCGGGCTTACTCTTGAGGGTGGTCCGGTCACAGTTATGGAAGGTGATATTTATGCTGGTGAGGCATTGCTTGATACAGTGAAACCTGACGATAAGCGCTTCCTGCTTTATGCTATCGACCAGGCCTGTCCGGTTGTAGTAAGGCAAAAAAGCGTATCGCGACCTTATTATCGTGTGCGCGCTCTTAATGGGGTTCTCTATATCGATTATCACCTTCGCAATGAGAAAACCTATCAGATGGACAATCTAAGCGAGCATGCCAAAATCGTTTATGTGGAGCACCCTCTGGCCCAGGGCTGGAAGCTTGTTAGTGATACGGAGCCCAGCGAGACCACCCAGAGTTTTTATCGCTTCCGTCTTGAATTAGAAGCCAAAAAAGCCTTTGATCTGGCAGTGGCAGAAGAATCCGAAGCCTGCGAACAAATCTGGTTAAGCGAACCTGCCAACCTCGACATGGGGCGCCTCGATTGGCTTTGCGGGCAGAACTTTGTGGATGACGCATTTGTGCGCTATCTCAAAGGTCTTATGGAATTGCGTTCGGAGTTTCAGCGCAAGCAGGAAGAACTTCAAGAAGAACAGCGCCTGCTTAAGCAATATACTGAAGATCAGGCTCGTGCCCGGGAGAATCTGAAAACCCTGGGGGCTTCAAATGAGCGTTATCGCAAAATCATAGACAGTACCGAGGATCAGATAAACGAGGCCAATCAAAAAATCAAGAGTCTGAGCCGCGAACTCTTGCAAAAGCAGCAGGCTTATAGAGAATATGCTTTCAAAAGGCTGATGTCCGATCTGGAAAGCTCTGCAAGCAAGAAACAGGGAGGCTGATGTCTTTGGTATTTTTCCCAAACACATCAGGGCTTGAAAGAGTAAACTCAAAAGTGGGACTGAGCTCGTAGTGTTGAGGGATGCTTGAGCCGGCAGAATACAGTGTTTTTAGCAAAGTAGGACGATGATATTCTTAATTGCCGATGATGAAGAGCACTGCCGGTCGGAGCTCAAAAAGGTTCTGAATGAAAGCTGCCTGGACGTTCAGAAGGTTTGTGAAGCACGAGATGGGCGTGAAGCATTGGAACAAGCTCTGGAACACAAACCTGCTGCCGTATTTCTTGATTTCAGTATGCCGCCTGTAAATGGCGATAAGGCTGCAGCCGATATCTGGTCTGCGTTTCCTGAAATGCCTGTGATTGTAGTTAGCAGCTGCAATCGTAAAAGAGACCTGGCCCGCTTTGAAAAATTTCGGCCGCAGGGCACCGGATTTGCTTATGTAGTGAAAGGAGCAAGCAAGGCTGACCTGCTTGCCGCAACTGACGCTGCTTTAAGAGGCGAAAGCTGGATTGATCCACTGATTCAGTAAGCCGTATTTTGATTGCATTAATTAGTGCTGTTGAATTCGTGAACCTGCTCAACTATTTTTGGAGCTCTTTAAATTCTCCGGCAAACTTTCTGGCAACGGACATCGAATATTGCGATTCAGCTTTCAATCCCAGAGAATCTTGGATTTTTGCAAGATTGCTCCAGCTCTTGCCGAAATGTTTCAATACAAACCCAACTATTTCGGATTCGATCTCGGCTCTTCTTAGTTTGGCTGAAAAATCCAGAGAAGTTGGCAGGCTTGATTTTAGAATTTCTGAAATCTCCCGGCGATGCAGATCTTGTTCTAGAGCCAGTCTTGAAAGAAATTCCAGATACTCTGCATAGGTCATACCTCCCGGTCCAAGCGGATCAGGCGCATTTCCTGCCCATCTGGAATTCAGTTTCATGCTAGTTTCATAGCATGCTTCGTATTTTTTTTGCTCTTTAAGGCACGTGGCCAACAGAAGCAGCCTGCGTGGAGATGCAAGTTTATCAGGATTAGAGGCTTCCAGCTTTAGGCACTCTTCTAAATAATGCTGTGATTCCGGCATCTTTCCCTGTTCTATGCAAATGTGAGCCAGTTTCTCATAACATGAGATCAATAAGTCACGGTCCTTGCTCTTTGCTGCAACTAACAGCCCTAAGAGATCATTCTTCAAACAGTTCTCGGATTCTTTTACCTTTCCTTGCTTCTTATATGCATCTGCTAGCTCAAGTAAGAGCTGAGCACGGGTTGCAAATTTACAGGTACTTGACCGGCTAGCCTCAAAGAGACTGAGCTTTAAGAATTCCTCGGCTTCTTTGAATTTTTTTTCTTGAATAAGGCACTTGCTTCTGATTATTACGAGTTCTTCCTTTCTTGAAAAATCATTGGCAAATTTAGAACTTCGCAGCCTGGCAAAAGTACTGTCAAGCAAGTGCTCGATTTCCCTGTAGTTTCCAAAAAGCAACTCAAGATTACATCTCAGGCTGACAAGCGCCAGATACATATCTTCAGCTTCAGCGAAATTAATAGTGCCGGTAGCTGTTCTGAGCAGTTTACGAGCATCAGCAAGTTTGCCACAATCAAAAAGTGTTTTGTTCATGTCTATAACCCATAACACATTGTTTGAAGGGGACTGAATGCTCTTTGCGTGTTTCGCTTTAATTTCCTCAAGCTCTTTTAAGCGCCTTCTCGGGTCTTGATCTGAAATCGCCATGTTGCGTGCAAGACGGAATAGCAGAGAATCATAGTAGGCTGCCTGGTCTTTGCACAATGAAAGCGCGTCCTGGTAGCAGTGTTTCGTTTCCTCATAATTACCCTGATTCAGGTAATACGTGGAAAACAATGAAATTAGAGACAAGCGCCGGGCAAGAGTACTGTCTTCCTTTTTAATGATCTCTTTCCAGTGAGCTAGTGTTTCGTCAGCTTTTCTGCGATCCAGCTCTTGCATGGCGCTAAGCATCGTGCTTATAAGCTGATCCCGAACTCCGCTCAGTTCAGCAGGCCATTTTGCGCCCTGGTAATCGAGTGCAGAACCAAGAGCATCAATTTTATCCGAGACAGAAGAGAATCTTCGACCGGCTCTGAAGTCTTTTAATATGGAATTGATTGCGTTTTGCTTTGCTCCAGATTTCAGAATCGCCAATCCGAGCTTGCTTGCACTCAATCTCTCTTTTGGATCCAGAGCTTTCAAACCGGCATAATAATTCAAGACTAATGCGCCTGCTCTGCTTGTGCCCCCTTTAGTCCACCAGCTTGAAATTGCATCCTTTGCAAAAGCTATTGCGATTTCTGGATTATCCTGCAGGCCAGAGAGCTTTATCTTGTAATCCAGCTCGTTTGCTAGAAGCTTTTTGTCTTTCTGAGCTATCAAAAGCCCCTTGGAGTAAGCCTTGGCTGCCGAGTTCATTTTCACGATTTGCAAGTAAAGGTTTCCGAGCTTTAGATAAAATTCTGCCAGGTCCGGGTGCTGGGAACCCAGCAGCTCTTCATAAAGGGACTCTTGCTTCTTGAGTGCGGCCTCTGCCTGATCGAAGTTGTTCTGCCTTATGTATATTCCAGCAAGTCCTTCCCAGCATGAGGCCATTTTGAGCGACTTGGCAGTTTTTGACTTTGCTAGAATTCCTTGTGCTTCTTTGTAAGCTTTCTCTGCTTTGTTCAAATTGTTTTCTGCCAGAGCCAGCTTCGCGTAGCTTATCTTAGAATCGGCTACAAAAATCGAATTGACACCATAAAGTTCTTTGCGCAACTGCAAGGAAGCCGCAAGATAATTTTCAGCCTTTTGGAAATTCTTGTCTGATTTTTCTAGATCTGCAGCAATTTCCAGTGCATCGGCATATGCTTTGTTATTCACACCCACCGTAGATTCAAGATGCTTCAATAATTTCCGGAGCGTGGCTCTGGCCTGAGGAATTCTCCTTGTTGCAATATAAAGCTGCGTTTGAAGGCTAAGCATTGTACTGTACTCGGGCATTCTAATTGCTTTTAGCTTTTCTACTGCCTGGATGTTATTGCTCAGCAGCCGTTCGACTTCCTTAAGTCCGCTCGCCCCCTGGGAGTGGCAATAAAGAAACAAGACCTTTAAGGTGTCGGGATCGGCTGCCCCGAAACTAGTAAGGCAGCTCTCGTAATATTTCTTGTATTGGGCCTTAGCTTCTTCAGAGTCGCCCTGCTGTTCCAGGATCTTTGCTTCTGATGTCAGGTCCAGGAGCCTTTCTTCGCCGAATGTGTTCTTTGAGAACGTTCTGGATTTTTCAAGTGATTCTATGCTGAGGTTTATCTTTCCTGCGTCAAGTTCTATATTTCTGAGAAAATCTGTTGTTCTGGTTTTTAGATACTCCAGATCTTGAACACTGCCGGAGCTCTTGCTCAGCTTTCTTTTCTTTATTTCAGAGTCAAGGGACAGTAGAATTTTGCGGGAAATCTCCTCGGCCTTCTTTTGATTTTGATCGCGTAGATTCAATATAGAGGCTAGTGTAAGACTGAGAATGCTTTTGAGTTCGAGCTGTTTGCTGCTTGAAAGCGGCAGCAAATTGAGAGCGATCTCACAGACCTGCTTTGATTCATCATAATGTGCTGATTTGTAATACAGATCGGCCAGTAGTGCTAAATCCTGCACCTCTCTGGTTTGTAACTGCAGCAACTCAGCGTCTGTTGAATGCTGACTCATGACCGCACTGTCTCTTTCCAGTACTCTTAGAAGCATTTTCTCGCTCTGCTTATATAATGCAAACTTTGAATACAGTTTGGACAATTCACGCCAGACAAGACTCAGCTCCGGACATGTTAAACCGTATGCCAGCCTGTATTCTTTTGCAGCTTGCAAATAATGAAGCTCTGCATTCTCAAGCTGACCGAGCATATTGCAAGCGTAAGCTGCTGCCATTTCGTTTCGTGCATTCATTGCATGACTTTCGTCAATGAAATTGGAGCTCGAAAACAACTCAGCCTGCTTCTTCACATTCATCTCTGCATATTTCTTGTGCAGGTTTTCTGTTTTGTAAACTCTTGCAAGTTCTATCCTGCAGGCGGCCAGCCGTAAATCCGAGGCAGAAAGGACTCTCTGGTAAAAACCCAGCGCATTCTGCAAACACTTTGTTGCTTGAATGTAGTTTTCACGTTCAAAATACAGCGATGCCATAAACCGCTCCAGATCTGCAATTTTTTGCGGGCTGCAGCCTAGCTTTTTCATTGCTTCAATGGATAAACTGGCTTGCTCGATTGCTTCATCAATTTTCTTGTTTCGCTGAAGGCATTCAGCATAGTCACGCCTGTCTTCAGCTACCGATTCTGTTTCAAGGTTGCCGGAGTCTTTTAGCGAATCTTGCAGTGCCAGGCGACATTGTTCAAGGGCAAGTTTTGGATCTATGGTCAAGCCGGCCTGGGCCGCAATATAGGGTGTGCTCACTCTTCTGGCAGTTTCGGAGATTCTTTCTATAGATTCTTTTGTTTTACCGTGCAAGGAGTCACATAGCCGTGAATATTCCCAGATGCTCTTTTGGAAGCTATGCGGAGCACTTTGTGTTGCCGGGTTGATTTGCGATTTAGGAGGCAGTTCCGGAAAACGCAAACTAATCTCATTGTTAAGAAACCTTCCCTGTCTGCTTTTCGTCCATGCCAGGTATTGAGCAAAGGAATTGATTCCTTTGACGGAGCTACCCAACTGCTTTATGTCGGAGATTGAAAGCAAGTGTTTTTTCAGCTCTTGTTGATTGAAACAAAGGTCAATTCTCTTCCCGATACTTTTTGTTCGCTTTTCGAAATCGCGAAAAAATGCAATTGTTTCTGGAGCGCCGTGCTCGTTTTCTAAACTGGGACTTGATTCCAGCATTTGCTGGCAGGCAATTGCTGCCTCATAGTAAAGACCCTGCAAAAGATAAAGGATCATCAGTTTTCTGTAGCTTGCGGATTTTGCCTCAGGATCATTGCTTTGTCTCATGCTCTGATATTGGAGCAAAGTTTCAAGCAATTCCAACTCCTCAGTCTTGAAGAGGGAACTCATAAGCTCTGCCAGATTTTGCCCTTTTTCTTCTTGCTTTTTCAATCGGGAAAGTGATGCAAGGCTGAAAGGAAGATTGCTTGAAGTAAAATCTTCAGGTATTTGCGCAGAAAATGCTGGAAACTCCAAAAGAGCCAGAATCAAGAGCAAAGAAGTATGAAGTCGCCGGCTATTAGATAGGTGCATTCAGGGTTATCCTCAGCTGAGTTCCCGGTCCTTTTTCAGATTCTTTGCCCTTACTCCAGTCAAGTTCTGCGGAAATTTCAGCGGCCCTGTTATTGATTTCAAAAAGACCTGAGGAGTCTTTGTCCGGTTCACCCATTCCTTTTCCGTCATCTATAACGCTGATTATAAACTTGTTGTCCACAAGCTCGATTGAAACGAGCACTTCGTTTGCATCAGAGTGTTTATCCGCATTGTTGAACGTTTCTCTTACCATCCAGTAAATCTGTTCTTGTACTTCGTTTCTCAGCTCATTTATTCTGCCTTCACTCTTGTCTTCGATTCTAAAGGTCATCTCCCTGTCGCCTTCAATCATCAGCTCGTTCATTCCATCAACAAGTTTTTCCAATGCTTCATAGAGCTGTCCTGTTTCCAGTTCAAGAGGTGAAAGTCCCTGAAGAATGCGTTCAAGTTCGTGAAGGCTTTCTGTAAGTATCCGTTTTTGTACTTTTATATTTCCATCCCCGTCGGATTTGCCACTGCGGATGATGGCGTTAAGTCTGTTTTCAAAGCTAGTGTGAAGTTTTTGTCTTAGACTCTTTCTTTCTCGATTACGAGCATTTGTCAAGTTCTGTCCTGCCTGTCTCAGTTTAGACTGAGTGTTTCTCAGATCCAGGTTGCTTGCAAGCAATTCTTTTCGTTTCTGGTTTAAGTCAAGCACGAAGTAAAGGCCGGTGCTGCCCAGAAACGTAAATAATATACTGAAGAGTGGAGCACTTATGCTTTGAAATACAGAGTAGCCGAAGGATAGACTTGAAAATACCACTACTCCAAGGACTGAAGCCACAAATGATAGAATGCGCCAACGGTGTGAATTCAGGAGCCAGAGCGGGCCCAGAACCAGAGCAAGCAAGAAAGTGAAAATAGTAGAGAGCTCAGGTGGTGATATATGTATGTCCGCATTCAAAAGCCTGGTGTTTATGGCGTAAGCCTGGATGATCGCTGATTCGATTTCTTTGTTTGGAGGCATCAAGCAGCGATCTTCGCCCTTCAATGCCAGAATCACAATTCGATCTTTGATCTGGTCTGCTTTGAGTTTTATGCCACCACTGCTTTCCGAATCTTTGCTGAGCACAACAACTTCAGGTGCTGGAACGGCATAATTTATAAGCGAGTTCCAAATTGGAGCTGGTGAATTCCGATTTTGCAATAGGTAATAGAGCTCAACGACCGCCTGGCTGAAATCTTTGTATCCGGTTGCTCTCGGTCCTGGCAGTTTACAAATGTAGGCATTGTCCTCTTTCTCGAGCTTGGCTTCGCCCCGTGACATTGAATAAGCAGCAGCAGGCCACCAGCTGTCCGGAACTCTGCTGATAAGTGATTTGAGATCCTCGTCTTCGTTTAATGGCGGCATTGATTCGCCTGATTTGTGCAATTGCCTGACAAAGGCGCCCAATCTTTGTGAAAAGTCGACCGTGCTCCAGTAGGGCTTGATTTCGTCCATGAGCTTGCAAATGTTTTCGCTCATAGAAACAACGATATTCGGCTGTCCGAGCAACTGGTCTCTTAGCTCATCTCCCACGGGCGTATCGAGGTCGAAGCCCAGTCCGATCACTGCCGGCCGGGCATTCTCAATGTCAGCGATCATCCTGGCCAGACCTTCGTTGAAGCGGGGCTTGTGAATGTTGCCGTTGATTAACAGAACTGTTATCCCAGGTCCGTGTTTTGTTTTAAGCCGCGACTGATTCAGGCTGTAAAGATTTACCAGCCAGTCAGCATCCAGCACGCTCAAGGTCCTTGCCAGAAAACTTGCCTGGATTCCAGCCAGAAGACCGATTACAAGCCCTATGAGCAGCCTGCTTCGACTGTCTACGCGTCGAGTTTTGGCCTGACTCAATTGGCTGCTTGGCTGTTCGTCCGGCTGCCTTCCAGGCTCAGCCTTTCGAATCGTTGCAGATTCGTCTGTCATAGGAGCTTAACCGTTCTACAAAACTATATTCTATTACAAGTGAGTTAGCTGAGCCTCTTGGTATTTTTACTATCAAATGGGAATTAAACCCTTTTTTTTGGTTTTTTCCAAAAATAGGCTTGGTATTTTTGCGATTAAATAACCTGCTCATCTGGTCGATACTTGAATTATCGAATTCATGGAGGACCAGACAATGTTCAATTTCAGAATCGCAAATGTAGTGAGAGAAGTACTTGCTTGTAGCGGTCGTAAAGTTAAAGATACTTTCAATAACTTGCAAGATTTGCTAGATCGAGTTTCAGTTTCGAGCCAGCGCCGATATGCGCTGGCTTGAGCGCCTGCTCACAGTGAAGAGTCGAAATCACATAGGAATGAATTAAATGATGGAAAGCAAATATATCTCATTTGGAATAGATCTCGGTACGACAAATTCATGTATTGCCAGGTCTGAAAACGACAAAATCACTGTTTTTGCAAACAACGAGAACATGCTGGTTACCCCGTCTGTGGTTCGGATTGAACGCAATGGTACTGTCAGGGTCGGGCGCAAAGCCTATGAGTCGATACTCGAAAGTCCGGAAAGTGTTGCTTCGGAATTTAAGCGCTGGATGGGCCAGAAGGATTTGAAAAGTTTCAAGGGCTCAAAAAGAACCTGGTCTGCCGAAGAGCTATCGGGAGAAGTGCTTAAGTCGCTATTGAATGATGCAAGAAGGCGCACAGGTGAGCCGGTCGAGTCGGCTGTCGTGACAGTGCCGGCGGCATTCGGTCAACTCCAGTGTGCTGCTACAAAACGAGCCGCCGAACTGGCGGGTTTGAAAGAGTGCCCGCTCTTGCAAGAACCGATTGCCGTGGCCATGTCATATGGCATCAGCCCTGAAATGAAAAATCAAAAATGGATTGTATTTGATTTAGGTGGTGGCACATTCGATGTCGCAATTGTTTCCTCTCGTGATGGAAAATTGAAGGTTCTGAATCACAGGGGCGACAACCAGTTGGGCGGTAAAGACCTCGACAGGATGATCGTAGAAAAGAAGCTGCTTCCAGCTCTGAGAAAGAATTTTACTTTGCCTGATCCGGCAAAGAATCCGGCCGCTTTTGCCGGCTTGCTGCAACGGCTTCATCTAAAAGCCGAGCAGGCAAAAATTGATTTGAGTATCGATCAAGACGTTCTGGTGGAGTTTTTTGATCTCGGTGATGATCTGGAAGAGATTCCTTATGACGGTGAAGTCACAATCACGCGTGAAGAGCTTGATCAATTGTCAAAGCCCTTGATTAAAAGGGCAATTGAGATTACAAGGCAAGCGATGCGTGAAGTGAGTCTCAAGAGCGCAGACATAAACAAGATCCTGCTTGCAGGCGGGCCGACACAGATGCCTTTGCTGCGGCAATTATTGGTCAACGAGCTTGGTGTGGAAATCGACCTGAGCGTAGACCCGATGACGGCAATTGCGCGCGGTGCTGCAGTATGGGCAGCGACGCTTGAATCGAAAGCCAGCTCTGTTGCGGTGTCTAAGAAGTCAGGCTCGAACGAGCGAGTAAAACTCGGGCTGGCCTACAATTCGGTAAGCTCTACTCCCGAGTCTAAGCTCTGGTATAAAATCGAAGCCGGCCAGAAAAACCAGGCCGATTCAATACGCATTTCTTCGCGTTCAGGTCACTGGGATAGTGGCTGGATACCGGTAAGTGCGGAGGCTGCTCCCGTACTGCTGAAGCTCTTAAACGGCAAAACCTGCGAGTTTGACATTAGTTGCCGTGATAAAAAAGGCCGGATCATTGAGTGTGAACCGTCAAGCTTCAGCATCCGCCATGGTCTGGTGCTTGAACGCCCTCCCCTGCCCCACAGCATATCTTGCGAGGTGGCACTCTCATCAGGAAGCAAGCTCGACATGATTTTTAACAGGGGAGTGTTATTGCCATGCAGCACCGAGCGAATATACAAGGCCAACCGCAGTCTCTCGCCTGAGCAAGCAAATGAGAGAATCAGCATCAAAATATGGGAAGGAGAGGTATTGGAAGACCCGCAAGCTAATGACTTTGTAGGCTGCTTGCAAATAGCCAGTGAAGAAATAGACAGGTCCATTCCTGAAGGCACAGAGATTGAGCTTTCTATAAGTATTGACGAAAGTCGTTTGATGCACGTGTCGGCATATATTCCGCTATTGCAGCAAGAGTTTTCAGATGCGGTTTTCATTGCTGAGCGTGACGAGGAAAGCATGATTGGCAAACTTGATGGTCTTGCATCTGATCTTGATGAGATGGACCATCAGCTTGATTCACTTGAGGAGCAAGCAGCAGAGTTCTCTCAAAGCAAGAGAATCTCAGAGGTCAGAAACTCGCTCAAGAAGCTTCGACTGCAAGTTAACGGCGAGTTCGATTCGGCTAAGCTCGATCCTGATAAAGCAAAAAAACTTGTGAGTCAAGCAAGAGCATTAAAAGCTGATTTGAGCAAGGTAAACAGCCAGCTGGGCAAAAAAGATGAATTTGCCGAGCAAGAAAGCGATTTTAATATCTGGACAGATTCTATAAACGAGTGCCTGAACAGTGAAGCAAACGAATCTGCCAGTTCGGAACTGTCTAATTTGTTAGCGCAAGGAAAGAGTGCCATTTCCAGAAAAAACTTGCCGGATTTAAGAAGGGTAAACATAGCGCTCAGTGGTTTGCATTACCGGCTGATTTACAACAAATTCTGGTACTGGTCTTCGAGGCTGACCAGGCTCATTGAACTGAGGCATGAATTCCAGAATCAAAATCTTGCAAGCCATTTCATAGACAATGGGCTTGCTGCACAAAGAGCAAATAATTTGCCGAAACTGCGGGAAGCTGTAGAGAAACTATGGGAATTGCCTAGAACCACAAATACCGGAAGAGAGAATCTGGATACAAGTGTCAGATTGCTTGCTGACATAAAATGCTAGGAGTAAGAAAATGGCTATTTGCGACAAGAAAAAAGAAATCAAAGGGCGCTATCTAAAGCAAAACACCGAGCTGGGCTCGTTTTGCGCTAGGTGCTGCATTTACTCGGCAAATGAGCAAGAGATTTATTTGCTTGAAAAAAACAAAGAGTACCAGCTGCTGGCTCAGTGCTTCTTGAGAAAGCAAAATGGCATTTCGGCATTTTTGGAGAAAATGGAATTTGCTTCTAAGAATACAACAGTGCTAGAAGAATTGAGCCTGCCCGCTGCAAAAGGAGAAGAGCTTTTAGTAAGGGTCATAAAAGTTCCGGGCAAGGGGCTTGATGAAGCGTCGATCTCTGGCGATGATCCGACCGCTTACCTAACTGAGCTGGCTGGGCTCTTGCTAAACCGGGCTGAAGCAATGCTTGCCCGAGGTATCGAGCCTGTTTTCGATCCTGCTTGCATTTTTGTTTGCAAGAGCAAAAATGACTCTGAGCTGGAGCTCAATATGCTTGCATCAAGAGAATTGTCTATGGATGCGGAACGCCGGATTATTGAGTCATGCGGCAAAACCCTTTTTGAATTTGCCAGTGCCGAAAGCGCCGGTGCTAAGAAACGGCATGAGCTGATGATCTGCAAATACAATCGCAGGGTCACGAGCAATTTCTCTTTGCTTGTAAATAAGATGGTTTATGACCAGTCGTTTTTTGAACTCAGATCTGTGCTTGCAGAACTCGAAAGTTTGCCAATAAGAACGCTCAGCTCTACAAAATTGCATAAGAGCAAAGGCTTTGCCGCAATCGGTGGCATGGAGCAGTTTAAGGAGCTTTTGGAAAATGAACTTATCAGTGTGCTTGCAAATCCTGCCGAGGCTGCCCGCTTTGGTCTAAAGCTGCCGAGCGGCATCTTGCTCTACGGTCCACCAGGATGCGGCAAAACCTTCGTAGCTCGTTCTATTGTTGAAGAAATCAACCTGCGTTTACCCGCGGGCAGCAAGAAATTCAGTTTCATGGAAGCGACACCATCGGCAGTTGCAAGCAAGTATATCTGGGGGGCTGTTGAAAAAATTGGGAATATATTTGAGGAAGCCGCTGCCAGTGCACCGTGTGTTTTGTTTTTTGATGAGTTTGATGCGCTGGCGCCAAAACGCGATGAGCTCTCGGGTCATCAGAAGCACACAAATGAGGAAATCAATGAGTTGCTGAGCCGGCTTGAAACAGCTGCTGCAAAAAATATCATTGTGCTTGCTGCCACTAACTATCCTGAGAAACTGGACGAAGCTGTGCGCCGCAGCGGTAGGCTTGATCTTGCAGTTTTTGTGCCGCCTCCGGATGCAGAAGCGCGAAAGCAAATACTGAGGCTCAATCTTAGTTCCAGACCGCTAGAGGACATGGACGAACTGGACGACTTGGCAAGTGAGCTGGAAGGCTATTCTGCAAGCGATCTGCGCTTGATTTCAGAAACTGCTTGCCGGGCAGCTTTCAGGCAGGGAACCGGCTCAATTTCAATTAAGCACCTTGAAGATGCTGCTCGTTCGATTTCTCCTGCTTTGAGAAATGTTTCTGCATGCAAACCCGGATTCCAGGAAAGAGGAAAATCTTCGACAAATGAAAACCCGAGCCAGACCGCAGAAGAAAAAGGCTTTGCTCGAATTGCCGGGCTTAAGACCCTGCTTACTGAACTAGGTGAGTCTGTTATCAATCCGCTTGTAAGATCGATAGTAGATCCCGAAACCATGGAACGCTATAAAATAAGCCCGCCCAATGGCATCTTGTTTTCCGGCCCGCCTGGTTGCGGCAAGACCTATCTTGCAAGAGCACTTGCGGAGGAGATAAATTTGAGAGTGGCTCAAGCACTCGAGATTAGTCCAGAGAAACTCCCTCCGAATAAGCGATTTAAATTTGATGAGTTGAGCCCTTCGAAGCTCTCCAGCGTCCACATGCATGGATCAAGCAAACTAATTGCAAGCGTATTTGAAAAAGCTGAAAGCAAGGCTCCATGCTTGGTTTTTGTTGACGAGTTCGAAGCAATTGCCGGCAGCCGAGACCTTATGCACAATATGCAGGCTGAAGAGGTAAATGAGTTTCTTGTTTCACTTGAATCTTGCAGCAAGCGTGGCTTATTTTTTGTGGCAGCGACAAATCTGCCTTCCAAAATAGACAGGGCAATACTCAGAAGCGGGCGCCTGGACTTTCATTTTGAAATTCCGGCACCCGATGCTCAAAGCCGCAGAGCGATACTTAAAATGCACCTTTCAGGAAGACCGCTTGCCCGCGAAATCGAAGCCCCGGATTCTCAATTTCTGAAATCCCTGGCAGATGACCTCGTGGACTATTCCGCAAGCGACATCGCATTGCTGGTTAATCAGGCTGCTTTGCAGGCGGCAAATACAAAGAGCCCGATTGCTCCGGAGCACTTGCGCAAGGCAAGGCAAGCTGTAGTAGCCAGCCTGGGCTGCAACAAGGCTTAAATTCGGCCATTGCAATCAAGCGTTTGTGAGAAGCTACAAGCTCTGGGTGTGCTCAAGCCTTTATCTGAAAATGCATATGCAGGGTGCCATTTTGAGTGCTCTGTTCAAATTTTTCTGCATCCAGGACTCTTAGTAAATCAAGTATCGAAAGCCCCGTTTCCGATTCACTCTCGTTAAAGTCAAAAGTTTCCTGCCAGTTCTGGGCCTCCAGTTCCACTTTGAACCAGGTGCCTTCTGCCGAGAATCTATATTTTTGAGCACTGCCTGAGTTCAGTGAATGTATCTTGCGGCAGAGTGCTTTCAAGAGCAAAAGGCAATGGAATTCAATAAATCCGGCTAACGATAGCTCTGAAACGGAAGCTGTGATTTCAAAGCTAAGTTCTATGTCCTCTTCGTTTGAAAGCTCTTCGATAAGGTCTTCTTGCAGTTCTTCCAGGGCAATCTCGAAAGAGCCTGTTTTTAAAGCGGGCGGATATAGCTCGTTTTCAATTTCTCTCAATTGATTGCTAATCTGTTGCAATGATTTGATTATTTCTTTAAGCTCCGGACGTGGACTATCTTGCGAACGCAAGGGGCCCAGAACTGATAAATTCAGTTGACCAAGAATTTTTGTGTGCAATCTGCCTGCCAGTTTCAATGAACTATCGTATCTGGCAACCAGCATTTTTCTCATTAGAGATTGGTATATTTCCTTATCTGATGCGCTGCTCATATATTTTAGCGACCTCTTCCCTGTGAAGAACTTCTTTTCTGCTCTTCAAAGCTCTTGTACAACGTTCCTGCAGGTTTTTTTGCAATGCCCAGGTAATAATCAGCCTCCTCATATTTGCTTGCCTTTTTCAAAAACTCAGCATAATTCTCAAAAAAGAAAGCTCTGCCTGCAAGCGGGTTCCCTTCTCTTTCGGATCTTTCAACTAGCTCTTTTGCAAGCCTGTAATAAGACTCTGCTTCTTTGAAATTGCGCAGATCTCGGGCACAATTTCCCAGGTGAACAAATGTATTTGCAATGCCTGCATGCTGGCTTTCATAAAGTTCATCCTGCATTTTACGTGCTCGCAAAAAAAGCTCCTGAGCTTTTTCCAGATCTGCCCTGCCTTTGTCTCTTCTGTCGGCTGTTGCAGCTCTTGCAAAATACTGGATTGCAAGATCGCAAATGTCGCTTGCAATTGCGGCGATATCTTCTCCCAGTCTACTTTCATTAATAGCCAGAGCATCTTCAAGCTCGCTGATTCTTTTGTCGAGATTAAGAGTCTTACGCTTGCTCAGCTTATTTTCAATTTTGATCTTTGAGTCATCAACAGAAGGCTCAAGTGAATCAAGACTGTCATCCTCGGTGTTCAATATTTTAGATGCCTCAGGGTCCTCTGCCATTGGAATTCCTCTTAACTATGAAGATCTCATTCGAAAATACTGGAGTCTAAGCTAATGCCGTGCTTGCGCGCCTGCCGCTTGATAAACGACTCAGCTTCCGCCAGCAGAGCTTCGCTCAGAACATTGTCTTTGACAGCCGCTTTAGCTATTTGCACAGTTTCTATCTCAGTGCTGTCAGGATTTTTCAAAAGTTTGCCTGCCAGAGACTTGAGTCGCAATCTGCTTGCCTCAGGACTGATTCTGAGCATTTTTGCAATTTGATCAGGGCTGAGCCCGTATGCACACAAAATGATACTTGCAGCCTCGGCTATTGTGATCTGCTCACTCCTGAGTTCAAGCACCTGGGGAAAGAATATTTCCGGGTCATACCAGCAGTCTTTTGAAAGCAAGCATTTAACCGCCTCTTCTAAAAAGTCCGCAGAGTTTCTTTTTAACAAAAAACCATAGGAGGCAGTCGATGGTACAGCGTCAGCCAGAAAACTCAGAAAGCTATCTGAGGCCGAGCCGGATTGAATCAAAATCGAAGTGCTTGAACACTTGTTCCATAGCTCTTTTGCGGCCTTGCACCCTGAAAGCTCAGGACTCTCCGGAAAACAATTGTCCATGATGATTAGTTGCGGCTGCAAGCGAATTGCTTCGTTCATGCAAGAGTCTAAGGTCAGGAACTCATACACGCTAGCTTCAAGCGGGAGAAAGAGTTTGAGTGTTTCTCTTAAGAAATCAAGCTCTTCTTTGCTGTCGTCTGCAATCATGACCTTAAGGTCGTTGTTCTGCCTGCTGCTCATAGGTAATTCCTGCGTTATAGCTGAATTTCTCCTGACAAGGAGACTTCCGCTTTTGGTTTACTAGAAGTATAAACTGCCCGGACCTGGATTATGATTCTGCGTTCCGCGCTCAGTCCTGGTATTGGACATTTTACCCAAATTAGTTTTGGTATTTTTGCTATTAGCTTAGGGCTGCTTGATGAGGATGATTAAGAGGTAAAGCGATTGACGCTTAATTCTCAAAGGAGCCTCAAAAATGAGTAAATCGAAAAAATCAGCAGTTATGCTTCTTCTTCTTTCATCACTGGCGTTTAATTCGGCTGCTCAGGCCCAGGGAGTTCCCAGCTCTCAGTATGCCGGGCTTATGGGAAGCAGTTTTCCCAACGCTTCACCGACGTTTCCGGGAGTAACTTCGCTCGGCTCACTTGCCACGCCAGGGCTCTCGTTAAGAAAGCCAGGATTCAATTCAATTGGGAGCCTTCCTGCCACTGGCTCGTTGAATGGCACCGTGCCGACATTTAGCGAATATCTCTCAAAACAAGCTGCAATGAATGCTGCATTGAGATCCAAAATTGGATGGCTCTCGTCGCTCTCGTCGCCGCTGCTCTGCCAAGCACGTCCCGCGCTAAGCACTCAGCAATTAGTTCAAACTGCAAGCCGCAGCACAGTCACTATCTGTGTCAAGAAAGCCAAGCCGGACGAGAAAACCGGCAAGCTGAAGGTTGTTCTAAGTCAGGGAACCGGCTTCTTTGTTGCTCCAGGAGTTATAGCTACAAATTGTCATGTTATAAGAAAAATGATCATACTGGATGACGTGCCTCAGGCCGTTGCCTTAGCCAATATCAATGGGGCGCAGGAAGTACTGAAATTTACGAAAGTTATTGCAAGTGATCCCGAGCATGATGTGGCGCTTATGGCAGTTGAGAGCAAGGGGTATGGAGTTACTGCTCTGCCGCTTGCAGATGCCAATTCCATGCAGATAGGCGATGACACGTATGTCTATGGCAGTCCAGTTGGACTTCAGGGTACATTCACGATGGGTAACATCTCAGGCTTTCGTAACAGCGAAGCAACAAGCAAATGGCTGTCTCCCAATGACAAAACCGGTGACATTGTGCAAATAACTAATCTCGCCGATCATGGAAACAGCGGTAGTGCCGTGCTCAATAAACAGGGTGAGGTGGTTGCAATTCTGTGGGGCGGGCCGAAAGAATCTGGCTCAATTACCTTTTGCACTAATGTCAGATATATAAAGGGACTGCTGATAAGCTCCGGCATTTGCTCCTAGACCCCAGCCTAAAGAATCACGTCAAAATTTAGCAAGCAGGTATTCTTTTTCTTGGTATTTATGCCATTAGCTTAAACGGCATCAGAAAGGAAGATGAATAGGTAAGCAATGAAATTCATAGGCTAATCAAAAGGAGTTTGAAATGACCAGATCAGTTAAAACAGCCCTTGTGCTTCTTCTTTCCGCACTGTCGCTTAACACGGTTGTTCGGGCTGAGGGAGTTTCTTCGAGCAAACATCCTTCACCATGGGAACAGTCAGTCAACCCATATGCTTCATTGCAAAACAATCCGTACACTTCTTTGAAGAGCCCAACTTCACCTGTACTTAGCCCTAACGAAATGAACTTGTTATATTCAAACCTTGGATACGGTTCACTGAGTCTTTCTTCGCCCTTGCTAAGTGCGCCACGGCCGGTGCTGAATACCCAACAAATTATTAAGACAGCCAACCAGAGCACTGTAACGATAAATCTTGCCAAATTCAAAAAGGATCCAAAAACTGGTGCGCCAAAAATTGTGGAAGCGCAAGGCACTGGATTCTTTGTCGCCAAAGGCGTCATTGCAACCAACAGTGCTCTGGTAAATGGCTTAATTTCTAAAGAAGGAAAACCCGTGGCTATTGCGGTGCTTAATATAAATGGCGCACAAAAAATGCTACGCGTGACCAGTGTGATTGCCAGAGATCCTAAGCACGATATTGCGCTGCTTGCAGTTGAGGGCGGCGGCTACGGAGTTTCACCTCTGCCTCTTGCTGATGGCAATTCGATGCAGGTTGGTGACGAGACTTATGTATTTGGTTCACCATTCGGACTGCAAGGCACCTTCACCAGGGGCAATATCAGTGGCTTCCGCCGTAGCGAAGACGGCGATAAGATGGTGATATCCAATGACAAAGATGGTGATATAGTTCAAATTACCAATCCTGCTGAAACTGGAAGCAACGGCAGTGCTGTGCTTAACAATCGCGGTGAGGTAGTAGCGCTCTTGTGGGGTGGACCAGAAGATTCAAACATAATCACTTACTGCACAAATGTCAGGTACGTTAAAGGGTTGATGATAAGTGCCGGAGTTCGTCCTTAGGACCGGACATCTCCTTTTGGGTCCAGACAGATTGCCATCATCTTTGCTAGTATAATAAATTCGAAATCACCCTGGTCGAAGGTATTGAGAAAATGAAGAAGCAGGAGTTATCCCATGGATACAGATGTAATCAGTAAACTCACAGACAAAAAAGACCTGAGTGACTTAAACCACATCCAGGGTTGTTTGCATGGCAAGGGCGCGTATCTAAAATGGATTCTAGAAAAAAACAATGTCGAAGATGCTTGCCTTATTCGCAGAGCAGATGGCACGTACTGGGCCGGCAATATACTTGAAATCCTGCTTCTGGTTTTTCCGAAAGCTGAATTTGGTTTAGTAGACTGGATCAATCTGCACTCAGATTTCTATATGGCTTGCAATCTGCCAATCGCGATTGTAGAAGAGTCTTGTATTCCAGAAGCAAAAAAAGCAGAGTTGCTTGCTAGCGCTGTGAGTCTTTCTGAGCTTTTGTCAGCAAGAAGACCAAGTTGAGGAATTTGTAATATGTCTAGAAGAACAGATGAAATAAGCAAGCTCAAAGACTTGCTTGTCATGGTTAACGAACAAGTTGAACTAGTTCAGAGTAAGTTGAATTCAGGAGAAGAAGTCCATGAAGCAGTTGCAAGTGCGATTAATATGATTGGCTTCGATGAGGCGTCTATTTCCGAAGCATGCTGCTACTTATTTAGTTTTGAAAGATTACTTGGTGGGTACTTGAATAATTCACCCTTTGGCGTTTCAGCAGGTCTTGTTCGCAGATTTGCAGAAATAGAGCTGCCTTTCCATGCGGCAAAACTGAAAGAGATGATTGAAGAGTTAGAGCAAAAGCCTGAATTGGACGAATACTTTGATATCGACATCATTTTTCTCACAGAGGATGATCCCAGGAGAGCGAAGTATTGGGACAAGTTATTTGCTTTTTCCGATCTCGGTTTTTATAGAGCTCACATTCTCAAACTTACTGAGCTGGCCGGATACGAAAAAATTTGGCTTGATGATCCGGAAGAAGCATTAGATGAAGAGCGTGAAACCTATACTTTCTCTGTGCAAGGGCACTTGCCTCATTATAATGAAAACAATTGGTTAATGAGCGATTTGCGAGAACTATTAGGGAAAGATGTTGTACTAAATGAAATCGATGACGAAAGCCAACTAAGAAAAGTAAGCCTGGCAATAGTTTAGGCTCCTGAATTAAGAAAGAAAGCAGGCAGAGCACCATCTGCCTGCTTTCCTTTTCGTGATTTTAGGAAAAATGCCAATTGATTCATGCGGCTATCTGCTGATTTAAGTGTGGGTAGTTATGTTTCTTTGAAATAGGTTCAAGAACAAATGTCAGATACAAGAAAAGCGCTTACACGAATGAATCAGCGCTATGAAAAAATTGCAGAGCTTAGAAATGACAAGAACATTTCGGAGGGCGACCGGGCTGCTGCAATCAAGCAAATGAATGTGGAAGTTGCCGAGCTTGCAACCGGTCAGCGCGGATTTTTTAACCAGGCTGCTGCAGGCACCGGTGTTGATTTTAACAACGTAATTGACCGTGGCAATCATATTCAGCACACAAACTGCGCTATAGACAACAAAGGCTTTCTGGATCAAACAGCAATAGACAATGCAGCCGAGTCCCAAGTCGTCAAAGACCTATCGGCCTCCTCTGACGCGCAGCTAAATAGCCATAGCCAGGCAGCTCAGGCAGCAGCGGCAGCTGCTAAGCCAGCCGGGCCGGCTTTGACCAATGCGGAAAGGGCAGACAAGGCGCAGGGAAGAATGGATGCTGCTCAGGATCGCCAGACCCAGTTGGTGTCGGAAAATGCCAACTTGCAACAAGCAGCAAATGCAGAGGGGCTAAATACTCAAATTCAAAATGTCGACCCGAAAAATTTTGAAGCAAAATTGGAATCTTTGCAGGAGTCTATAAACACCGCATCTGAAGCGCAAGCCCGGGGCGCAAATGGCATTGCCCAAAAATACTATGTCAATCAAGTTGGGGAAAACTTCAACCAGCTCCCGGATGCTGTGCTGGAAAAGTTTAATAGCACTGCTAATGGCATGGAATCTAAAGACATGGCCAAAACATTTGCAGATGCTCGTGTTGAGAATCGACACATTGGCCAAACAAATAATCCTGGAAATGAGAACCTTGCAGAGCACGGAGCCAAAACTAAAGCAGCTCAGGGGCTGCTAGGCGAAGCAAAGGACTGGTGTGACAAAGCACTGGGTTCTTTCAAGAACGATAAAGGAGTACAAAAGGAAGTTGCGGACAAGCAGGCCGTAAATGATGCAAACAGGCAAAGTACCTTTGCTGCTCTTGTTGATAAATTACGCAATGGAACTGCCAAAAATGCTCCTACAAACAAAGAAAAGGGAGACATTCAAAGAGAGGTAAGTAATGCCGAAAAAACTGCCCGAGATATGGGGCGCGTACATGATCAAAACCAGAAACAGGTTGAAGCGGAAAGGCAAGAACAAGCAAAAAGCGCCTCTCAAAATCAAACCCAAAAACAAAACGGACAGGCTGTCAACCCGAAAATGGAGACAAAGGCTCAAACTCCGGCAGTCAAAGCTCAGGGCTTGAATAATGGCCAAAAGCAGAGTCAGACTGCAGGGCAAAAGCAGGGGCAAGCTACCAATTCTCAAGCCACTGGTGCCCAGAAAAATGCAGCACAAACAAGCGGCGCACAAACAAGAGCTTCATCATACGCAGCAGGGGCAAAGCAAGCTGGGGCACAGGCAAATTCTACCAGCGCAAGCACTGCTCAAAAAAATGCAGGACAAGCAAACGGAGCGCAAACAAGAGCTTCATCATATGCAGTAGGGGCAAAACAGGCGAGCGCACAGGCAAATTCTACAAGCGCAAGCGCTGCTCAAAAAAATGCAGCGCAAAGCAATGGAGCTCAAACAAGAGCTTCCTCATATGCCGCCGGTGCAAAACAAACAGGCGCGCAAAGTCAAGTGCGACAGTCAAGCGCAAACAGCAACGCGCGCGCAAGTGCCCAGTCCGGCAACGCAAGAGTATCTTCGTATTCTGCAAGCACCAGCCAATCGAAATCTTCCGGCACGGCGTCGCGCTCGGCATCAGCCGCGTCAACAACGCGCTCGGCATCAGCTGCTGCAACTACGCGCTCGGCATCAGCCGCCGGCACGGCGTCGCGCTCGGCATCAGCTGCGTCAACAACGCGCTCGGCATCAGCTGCCGGCACGGCGTCGCGCTCGGCATCAGCTGCGTCAACAACGCGCTCGGCATCAGCCGCAGCAACTACGCGCTCGGCATCAGCTGCTGCAACTACGCGCTCGGCATCAACCGCAGCAGCTACGCGCTCGGCATCAACGGCGTCAAGTACGCGCTCGGCATCAGCTGCGTCAACAACGCGCTCGGCATCTGCCGGAGCGGCATCGTCGGGGCGTTCGGCCGGTCAGAGTGCCGGCTCGTCCGTGGGGAGAGGGCGCTGACTGAGAAAGGAAACACAAATCAGATAGGGAGATATAAAAATGGCAAGTCGATGGAAAGAAATGGTAAAAATGATCGGAAACGTTGATGACGTTCGCATTTGTATCATGGAGGCCTTAAATGGTCTTGGTTACAAGGATGTCAAAGTAAATAGAGCCTCAAGCTTCGCCTCTGCGTTTGTAAGGGAAACCGTAAGGCAGCGAAATTACAAATGCGATTACGAAATTGAGCTGGAGATTTCCTGGCAAGCTGCAGGCGAGTATCAAAAGGTATATGTTTCGGCATTTGAGCGAAACAGCGACGATGTCACAGGCATCTGCAAAAGGAGAGTGCGCGAAGTCGCGGAACGTTTGAGCAGAGTTACGCCACCTTCGCCTGAAAAAACAGGGGCGGCTTTTAGCAAGGAGGATAAACTGCGACAACGTGGTTTTATCCAGGACAGCCTTTTAGATGCTCCTGAAGACACCGCTTTCGTTTTAGGTAAGTTGAATGACTCTTATTTGACCTTGCCGGCAAGAGACTTTCACAAGCATGTGCTTGTTTGTGGACCTACTGGCTGTGGCAAAAGCACGGGCATATTTATTCCCAACCTTATTGAGTTTCCTCATCGCTCGGCAGTTATCACAGAAGCTGCTGCCGGCGAGGGAACACTTCCGCCTCTGTATAGAGCTACTGCAAAGATTCGTGCGGCTGCCGGTAGCGAAATTTTTTACTTCAACCCTGGCGATCTGGAAAACAGCACGCCAATAAATCCAGTGGATTTTGTCTGGGATTTGACCAGTGCAATGCATGTGGCAAGTGTGATTATTCGCAATACTGAAAATCCGGATCCACGAAAAAATTCTTCAGAACAAGCCTTTTTTGAAAGGCTGGAAACTCACTTGCTCTCGCTCTTTCTATGGTATGTGTCTACAAAGCGCAGCGGCAAGCAAGCTCAGCTTGGCGATGGAGCTGATCTGGGACATATCAGGAGGATGCTTCAAAAACCTGCTGCTGAAATTGGCGATATTTTCGCCGAAAGCTGTATTGATGAGCTCATTAATGAATACGACTGTTTTTTGAACACAAATACGGAAACCGTGCTGAGAGATTCTCTTAGTGGCTTGCGCAACAGGCTTAATCTCTGGTTGGATTTGCGAGTAGCCCAGCTAACCGAGATTACTGGTTTTGATCTTGACGAATTGCCCAGGCGGCAATTTACTTTGTATCTTGCAGTAGAAGTGCATAGATCTGAGTGGAAAGCCCTCGCGGCGCTGGCTCTGGGCTTCGTATTCGACTGGGTATTAAGCCGGAAATTCGCAGTGCCGGTATCGTTTATGCTTGATGAGTTTGCCAATTATGGTTATGTGCCTGACCTGCCTGATTATCTTACGGTGGTTCGCAACAGGGGCATCGGTTGTGTGATTGGCATTCAGGCTACCGAGCAGCTTCGCAAGGTATATGGTGAGGCTGGCACACTGTTTCTTTCGCAACCGGCTACGCGTGTTTTCTTCAGACCTAATTACTTTGATTTTGCAGAAGAGCTGAGCAAGAGCCTGGGTGAAAAACAACATGGGCGACTTGTCGACGGAAATCAGGGTGACTACCGCAAAGAGTATGTTAAAGAAAGACTGATGGACCCATCGGAAATACTTGCGATGCCAAATGGCGAGATTATTGTTTTCATGCCTGAGCTCGCGCCTGTAATTGCCTCGAGAATTGCGCCCGGCGCCTATGACAGGGCTGGTGATTCTCCAGCTGCCTCTTAGGAAATTTACCAGCTGATCTGCTGCCGCATTGGCTGATAGTTAACACAGGAAATAGAAAAGGAACAGATGAATGTTTGAATCAGCACTAGCATCTCAAATAGATAAGTTCATAGTCGGCATAGCCGCATTGTTACTGCTTTTAGCGTTTGCAGGATGCAAGGGCGACTGTATTGCGCCTATCGCTGGCGGTCTATCCTCGCTTATTGGCAGCATTTTTTTGTTGATATTCACCTGCCTCTCACAGCTCTTTCATTACCTGTCTTCCAGGTCTTTGAGCCAGATTGTTGCAAAACAAAAGCTCGCAGACCGGAGGCAGGGGCAGTCAGGGCAAATGCAGGCAAGCAAGCAGACCGGCAGCTCGCCTGTGCAAAGTCAAGCAAAACACAGTCGACTAAATAGAAGGAGAAATAGCAATGTTTGATTTTATTGGCGCCGGTATCGCGCAACTGGTTTTGCTTCTTTTTATCGTCGCGGTTTTTGCTAAGCCTTTTGGGATAAAGCCGGAAATGGTTGTTGGTGGTGCCTTTAAGCTTGTATTTTCTTGCATTAGTGCCGTTCTTAGTTCATTTGTGAATATGGCTCGCATTGCCGGCGAAAGAACTCGCTACAAACAGCGTTTATTAGACGCTCAGGATTACAGGAGATATCGCTAATGGGACAGGCAATTTCATGGTTTGCAATTACGCTGACCTATATCTTCTTCATGCAATGGAGGCTCGAGGCGCTTGGTTCTATGCCGGTCTTTTTTGCCCGGTCCATTCAAATTGCTGTTGAAGGCGGTGTTCTTTCAAGCTTACTTGTCTGGATTTTTTGTTCAGCAGAACGCGGACGCTTGCAAGAAGCCATAAAGTCATTTCAGGCTGAAAGCAAGCTGTCAAAAATGGATACCTTTGTTTGTATCATTGATACATTGCGCAGATTTCGTTATCGTGCGCGTGCTTTCAGAATTGAACAAGACGAACCTTACTCAGGACGCATTATCGCTTCAATCAACTTTGCTGATTATTGCCATCGTGAACTGGCAACCATGGTGCCTCACGGCAGAATTGAATACAACATCACTGTGTTCATAACAGTTTCGACCAATAAGAAAACCGGAGGGGCGAAGATTGCGTGTAAATGGACTGTGGATGTAGACCCGCCCATTAGTACAGACGAAGCAAGCCTGGTCTGCATGGCGGTGAAAAATCAAATGCTCGAAAAGATTGCTGATCTGGAGTTTGTAAGTGAGGAAAGAAAACGACGCCATGAAAATAGCAACTCCGATTTTGATGATGATCTGGATGAGGATATGTTTGAAGAGAACTGGCTTGAATGCGCTAAAAACGAAGAGCAGTCAGGCGATGAGGCTGTTGCTGGAAACAGAAAAAGATATTGAGGAGGGAGCTTGAATGAGCACTATGTCTGGTAGAAAAAACATCAAGCTTGATAGCTTTCGAACTAATGCCTTTTACCTCTTGCAATTGTCGAGCTCTGCTTCCTATGAGCAGGTGTCTGAGGCGATGCTGCAGTTTGCAAACCTGGCTAAGCTTAATGCTTGCGCCCTGCGCTCAGCAGGAAACGGTACTTTATGCCGCTCGGGTGCGAAAGCTGATAGCAACGAACTGGAGAATCGTTTGCGCTGCCAAAAAAAGCGAATTAAAGAAAGGCTCAGCGCGCAGAACTCATGGACTGATTTAGACCTCCCGGCTGAAAAAAAGAGAAGAAGTCATGGAAACGCCGGAAATTTGAACCGCATTCATGACTCCCTGATTGCGGAGATTTCGCATCTTACGCAAAGCGATCCTGATTTTGCAGCTAAGCGCGCATGGATCAAGCTGATGAAAGAGCTTAGCAGCTTGCTTCAAAACCACGCATTCTGGCAGTATCAGAAGGAGCTGGAGCTGAACTCAGGATTTGAGCCCCGGGCTTCGGACGATGATTTTGATGAATTGAAGCAGCAGTCCTTTGATATTTTCTGGCGAACTCTTTTAACTGCTGGCGGAGCCGCTCTGAAGCAGCATGAGCACAAAAAATCCGTGAGAATAATCGAAATAGTTAACAGCAGCGAATTGCCGCCAGGAATTGCTGAAGTATTTGAGGCAGAACTTGCAAGAGACTTTCTTAAGTCATTTGCAAGTCTTGCAGAGAAAATTCGAAAGGAATCAGCAGAGTCGGATAAGGCCAAGATTGAAAGTCTTCGAGATCTTTGCAACACCAAGCTTGTAAAAGAGCTGGAGCAAGTGCTGCTTTACTTTGGCAAAAACAGTACCACTGCAAGACAAGCCCAACATACTGTAGCGGACTTGATGGACGATATTGGGTTCAGGTTCTATAGCCTGGGAGAATTTATAGAAGCTGAGAAAATCTCACTCAAGGCCGTAGAGCTGGCGACTGCTTCGCCAACTCTTGGCACTCTTGAACACAACCTAAGAGTATTTAGAAACGCCGCCGACCAGGAACGGGCGAAAAAGACAACTAAGCCTAACGAAAGCGTCAAGACCGTTGTGCTGCAACCAGAACTGACTGAGTTCAGTTCAGGAAGCGTGAATTTGCAATCTGAATTCAGCGTATTCAAGCCGACAATGCTTCAGAGCGTAGTGCTCTGGATTGACAGGCTGGTAGAAAAAGATCAACACAATGGGGGCGATGGATTTTTTGTAGGCTTTATTGCTTTCATGGCGATAATGTTTTCTATGCTGATACTCGAGGTCAAAATTCTGGAGATATTCCCATATTTCAAGCAAATTCTCGGGCTGCCCGCATTTGCACTGGCGATTGCGGCTCCCTTCTATGCCCTCTTCTGGTACGAGGCCGAGATTTCTGTGATAAAAATGCAAAAGCACAAACACAAGTTTGCATTCAACTCAGAGCTTTCGGAGCTAAAGACAATTCTGGAACAAACTGCAATGAAAGTTCTCAACGGCAAGCCCTCAAAAGTGAGCTGCAACGATGATAAGGGAAGCTTCCAAGCATCTCTTTGTTTCGAGGAAGAACTGCTGGTTCAAGGAATGGTAAAGCGAGAGTTGAAATTCAATTTTTCGCGCAGTCTTGATTCGGGCTACAGCCCTGTTATTCTCATGGAGCTCCTGGTTTGCTCTCCCGGCAATTCTTTTAAGGCACAAAAGATATTGACAGAATTGAAGAAAGCGCTTGAGCCGAGTGCAAACACATAGAATATGAATTCATTGCTTTGTTCAATCAATTAAATTGAATTCTCTTGTGCCCAGATCCTTTCCGGCAGCTGAAACTTCTACTTTCCACAGCCCCAGGCTTGCGCCCCTGGGAATTGTGATTTTGCAGTGGGTGTAGCAGCGATGGCTCTTGCTCAGGTGCGTATGCCAGTTGTTTTCATGGAAAATCTTGCCGTCAGGGTCGAACCATTTTGCATGCATCGGAATGCGCCTGTGAACCGGAACACCTGTAAGGGTGAGCCTGAGAAATACCTTATTTCCTGATTTCACCTCACTGAGGGATTCTCTGCTGTGCTGGTTCAGGCATATGTGTAGGTCGCTTGCCTTAATTGCCTCAGGATTTTCAATTTTTGAAGTATCGCTCAGCAAAATTATCGAACCGGTAATTCCCAGGATCAGGACAAGCACCACGACTGCTCTTACAAGAACGCCCTGGGGCGCTATCTCCTGGCTATGGCGTTTCTTGGGTTCGATATGCTGGTAGTGCGATTCTCTCATCCGAACTTTTCTCTCATCCGAACTATTCTCTCATCCGAACAATTCTAACAGCGGAACAATTCTAACAGCGGAAGTGTTTCAGTGAGCTTTCTTGCCTGAAGGCTTCTTAATCTATGGGGCGGTCATTTGCCGGGCCTGTAATTGCCACGTGATTTTCCAGAAAATTGAGATATTCTGCGGTGGGTGAGCTGCCGATTTTAGTTGCAAGCAGGCGGCCGTCCGGGGCAGTAATTATAAGGGCAGGTGTGTTCTTGATTTTGTAGGTATTGATCACCTGTTTTTCCGGTGCTGTATCCGGCAGTGTCGGATCATCGATTACAAAAACCGCTACAAAATTGTTGTTTATGAATTCTGCAATTTTCGGATCGTTGAAAAGCTCCTTTTCGAGAATTCTGCAGGCGCCTGAGTTTTTGCTCGTGAAAAAGCACATTATCGCTCTTTTCTGTTTGATTGCCTCGGCGCTTGCATAAATGGCAGGTACCCAGCTTATTTGCTGAGATTGCCTGATTGCCTGTTGCTGAGGATTTTTCTTTTCTCTTTTCAGGAAATTGACTTCTACAAGGCTGCAAATTGAATCAGCTGCAAAAAATGCCGCAAGGCACAGAACTGCCAGAGCAAACAATGAAAATGCTCCTTGTTTGTCGGCTTTTAGCAACCCAATCCTCGCTCATTTAATATGCAACAGATTCTTAATTCCGTAGCCTATCATATTTGGATTTGCTTTTAAGCGCCGCTTGCAATAAGGCCCTGCCACGCTGTCGCTCCCGAAGGGCAGGTACATGCGCATCAATACGCCTCTGGAAGCCAGTTCCGCCAGCTGCTCTGAGGCATGAGCAGGCAGTTTGTCAGCCAAGGCTATGAAAAATTTGCCGCTTGCAAAAGCCATCTGAATTTCTTTTCTGGGCACACCCAGGAGATGCTGAAATTCAAACTGATTTGCTTTTGCTTTTACCGGCAGCACCGCGTCAGTGATGAATGAAGACATGCAATCTTCGTCGTGTGAGGCCAGCTCCACATAAACACCTCGTGCAAGCAGCTCTCTGGAAAACTCAACAGCCTTTTGTTTCATCTGAGGCTTTTCTGTTAGCGCGATTTTTCCAGGTTCGTTATAAATGCCAATTACCATGCGCACTCTCATGCGCTCGTCAAAACGTTCAATGTCGTTTTCCGTTCGGAAAAGACGCGATTGGATTACAGTACCGCAGTTCAAAAAACCCTTATTTATGAGTGCTTCGTAAGTATCCAGATGAAAATCGGTCCAGCTATGGTCTTCAGCTTCGAGTGTAACTCTCAGATTCTTATCCAGAGCGTGTTTGACGATGCTTTCAATACGTTCATAAGCCAGGTCCAGATGCTTTTGCTTTTGAGGATCTGTCGAGGCCGGCGAAACAATGCTGAACATAGAAGGCTTGAACGAAACAGTTATTTGTTTAAGTGGGTCGCTTACTTCAATTGGTTTTGCCGCAATCAAATCAATCAGATTCTTGTAGCTTTCCACGGATCTATCGCAGTCGTCGTTTACCCGTGCGTCTTCGCCCAGAATATCTATGGTTGAGGAAAAGCGGTTTTCTTTGTAGATTTTATGTGCCTTGGCAAGCGCTTCTCCGGCTGTTCTGCCGGCAAGGTAAGGCGCCGCAAGCAGCATTACGAGTTTAATTGGAAGAGTGTCGATCATTGAATTTTGCTGACCGCTTTGCCCCTGTCCGTGTCCTTTTGGAACGCTGTCTTTCTTTTCTGCTTTTTCTTCTAATGCAATGGGCATAGCTAATTTGCACCTGCTTAATTATATGGATAGAACGGGGTTTGAATCCAGTCTGCTGAAATTACTGCCTGGAATTATATATATTCCGGTTTCTATTTTTCTTATTTTTTGCTCCAGGGAAATGGGAGGAACACCAACCCGGGCGGTGGTTTTCCCGTTTGCTTGCCCGCCGGGAAAATAAATTTAGTTCATAATCTTGAAGCATGTTCTTTCAGATTCTTTCAGGTTCAGTGCGCGACCGTGTCTTGAAGCGGCAGGCTTTGAAGCACTTCATTACCTGGCTGCTGGTTGCGCAATAGCTCGTCAGGCTCCTGACTCAGCCTTGAAATAATCACAAGCCGCATGCCTTTTTTAGAAGAGCTATCGGGGAGGCTAACTGTATAGATTCTCAATCCGGCGGCTGTCGAGTTCATGAGCTCGATCCGGCCGGCGGGAAGATAGCGAACAGATTTGCTAACCGGTCCGGCCTTTACGTTCTTTTGCAAACCGGCAAAAAGCCTGCACTTATCTATCAACTCCTGTTCATTTTTGACAGAGTCCCTGCTTACTAAGAAAGCAATCAGATCGGCCTTGCCGCTGCGCTCTTTCGAGCCCACAATTATCTCGGTGCTGCTTGCTTGCTGCCTGAATTTAGCCCAGGTAAAATCCTTTCGTTTTGCATCGGTTGCAAGCGGCAATCCAAAAGCCTTTTCGAAACTGTAAAAGTCCTCCCCGAGCCCAGGCAGAGCTTTCTGGCTGAAAATATCAGGGTTTCTGGAAGTCGATATAGGCGCTACTAGCTGCGAACTGCTAATTCTGTCGGCTGTTGCTTTCAAGCCCTTTGGCGCCTGCGGGTGCTGGCTGCTGGAAGCAGGGTTATGGCTAGCCGTGTGGCTATGGGGCTGATGATGAGACGGGTGAGTCGAGCTATGTGAGCTGCCCTTGAAGCTTGTAAGCTCATTCAATTTCTGAAAAGCATCATCCTGCGTGGCAGTGCTATGGTCCACTCGTGTTACAAGCAGGTATTCAGTTCCTTCATCACCGACATCACCGGCTCTCAGCATGGCTTTGCATTCCATTACCGGCCAGAAATTCGTGTCTCTGGGCAGCTCGAATTCTCTGGGCGCCACCAGGGCGACTCGAAACTGCTGGTGCGGCTTCAAACTACGTCTTATCTCCAGTTTGGCGGTCGACGGCTCAAGCGTGTGAATGTCTGTGAATTTGCCCTGCATTTTGATGGTGACACCGCTCAGGTCTCTGCCTGATATGTTTTCGAGAAGCATATAGACAGCGGGGTGGTAACCAGCCGAATCCAGGCTCCAGCCGGTAACATAGTTGAGTACCGCCAGGGTTCTTGCCCGGTGATCTTCGTCGATGTCATCCTGGGCACGGACCGGCTGTTGCATGCAAAGCAGAGCAGCCAGTGTTGCTATTGAAAGAATTGTCTGAACTTGTCTTCCGCTCATATCTATCTAAATAAAAGAACTTTTCAAGTTTACTCTTGATCTTAACTCACGCTTCATCTTATCTCACGCTTCTCAAGACTTGCGCACTCAAGGTGATATGCTTTTCAGAGCCCGGGAGGTAATCAATGGACGAAATAGATGCAGTCGGACGCCAGATGTTAATCGATCGCCCGCTTCTCACGCGTGGACGACTGGCTGTTTTTCGTGAAGCACTTACTCATGACGACTGGTTCCCTCAGTTGAAAGTAACTCTGAAAAAATCAGGTTCTGACCTGGTTTTGTGGCGCTGGTCGAGTCATACGGTAATTCAAGAGGATGAGCCGCCGCCTTACAGTGACGACGGACTTCTTGAGAAATATTTCGAGCTCGACCATCCGGTAAAGTCACCCCGGGGTCTTGAGGCGGTTTTCTGGATCGGCCCCGGTCTAACAAAGCATGCAAGACTTGCAAGCTTCAGCGCTGCGTTGTATCTTTACCCCCAGTCTGTGGAAGAACGGGGTGTGCAGGTCGGTGTGGTTGATTTTGCCGGCGGACTTAGCAGCCAGGGTGTTCCTCTTTATGTCCGTGTTAATTTTCCCTGGTAATCTGCTAGAAACTGGGAACTTATAAAGCCGGCTTAATCAAGATCACGTAGCGATGCCGGCAGGCAAAGAGGCAATCAGGCAAAGAAAAACGGAGGCTTGAAAGCCTCCGTTCAAAACTCTGCGCCCGGTGCGATTCGAACGCACGACCAATCGGTTAAAAGCCGAGTGCTCTACCACTGAGCTACGGGCGCTTAGCAGTACAGTTTCGTATCCTATCAACGAATCTAAGAGGGTGTCAAGGAACTGTATAGGGCTTTGATGCAAGAGCTTCACAGTCAGAGACAGGGTGGCTGCTGCACAGATATTCACGGTTTGCTTCCGGAAGACTGCGGCAAAGCTATTAATTTTAGAAGGCCTGTTAAGTAAGTCCGAGTTGCGCTTTCCTTCTGTCACTTGCTGCCGGTCGATCTACCGCCACCACCAGCGGTGCGCAGTCGTACGCTGGCGAAAGATGAAGCAGCATTAACCTGTCTTTCTTGACGCTATATATCTGTATAGGTACTATTTGTAAATTTAGGTGAAGGTAAGCAATACATACGTCAGGACATCATCCCCTTGACTTTGCTTGCGAGCTTAAACTGTGTTGAATCATGTAAGCAAAATCACTGGAGGAACCGTGAACAAACCGTTGGGACGCGAAGAGCTCAGGAAAAAACGCGATAAGTACATGGTTCCCGGTCTCAAGCATTTGTATGCTGATCCTCCTCATTTTGTAAGCGGCAAGGGGCAGTTTTTGTATGACGAGCATGGTTCAGAATATCTCGACATGTTTGCCGGGATAGTTACCGTTTCAGTTGGTCATTGCCATCCAAAAATCACGGAAGCAACTATTGCGCAGCTTAAAACTCTCCAGCACACATCAACGATTTTTCTAACTCAGCCAATGGTTGATCTGGCAGAAAGACTCGCGGAAATCTGCCCTGGCGATCTGAGCAAGAGCTTCATTACAAACTCGGGAACCGAAGCAAACGAAACGGCTATAAGCATGGCCCGCATAGCTACGGGGCGCCACGAAGTTATAGTGCTCAAACACTCATATCATGGTCAGTCGCATCTGGCGACTTCGATGACTTCCAATCACAATTACAGGCAGGCGACCATGCCGGCCTCCGGCATTGCTTTTGCAGAAAATGCCTATTGTTATCGTTGCCCGTTCAAGAAAACACCGGATAACTGCAGTCTTGAATGTGCAAAAGATGTGGAACGTGTGATTCAAACTCAAACAAGCGGTGCACCCGCTGTTATGATAGCCGAGCCGATTCAGGGCGTGGGTGGTGCTATTACTCCGCCTGATGGCTACTTTCAGGAAGTGAAAAAGATCCTGGACAAATATGGAGTCTTGTTTATTGCCGACGAAGTTCAAACCGGTTTCGGCCGTACTGGCGAGCATATGTGGGGCATTAGCAACTGGGACGTGCAACCGCATATGATGACCATGGCCAAAGGTCTGGGCAATGGGCTGCCAATTGGAGCCTGCATTACGACACCCGAAATCGCAGACAAGCAACAAAAGAGTGTAATAAATACATTTGGCGGCAATCCGGTATCGACAGCCACTGCTCTTGCTGTTATCGACACGGTAATCGAAGAGAAGCTGCAGGAGAATTCGAGGGTTGTCGGAAATTATTTGATTGACGGGCTGAAAGAACTGCAAAAGTCTTTCCCGATCATTGGTGATATCAGAGGAAAGGGCTTGATGCTCGGCATTGAAATTGCCGACCCTGAAAATAAAGCCCAGATGCCAACCGAGTGTGCCAAAATTGTCGAAGTCGCCAAAGACAATAAGGTGGTAATAGGTAAGGGTGGTCTCTGGGGTAATACTATACGCTTGAAACCGCCGATGACCGTCACTAAAGCTGATGCAGACCAGTGCTTGCAGGCGATGCGCAAAGGACTTGAAGCCGTATCCAAAGTAGGCTCCCGTACTTAGATTTGTTTCATTAGAACTTACCGATCTTAAAAAAGAACACGATCACAAAAAAGGAGAACCCCACCGATGCCACGCACAGTACGTTGCGGAATTACTCAAACTAAGAATGATGTGGTCTCGCCCGCTGGCGGGTCCGACAAGGAAACAATTGGCAAAATAGCCAAAGCCATGCTCGACAAGCATTTGAAGCTGGTTGACGAAGCCGGCAAAAAGGGTGTCCAGATTCTTTGCTTCCAGGAACTTTTCAATGGTCCTTATTTCTGTGCCGAGCAGCATCCCTGCTGGTACGACCTGGCAGAAGAAATTCCAAACGGGCCGACCACAAAGGCCATGCAGGAAGCCGCCAAGAAAAACAACATTGTTATCGTTGTGCCGATGTATGAAAAAGAACAGACCGGAGTTTATTACAACACAGCTGCTGTAATTGACGCTGACGGAACTTATCTGGGCAAATATCGCAAGAGCCATATTCCGCAGGTAAACCCCGGATTCTGGGAAAAATTCTATTTCCGTCCGGGCAATTTAGGCTATCCGGTTTTTGAAACCAGATACGCTAAAGTCGGAGTCTATATTTGTTATGACAGGCACTTCCCGGAAGGCGCAAGAGCACTCGGTCTCAATGGCGCCGAGGTCGTGTTCAATCCTTCAGCTACAGTTGCCGGTTTATCCGAATACCTCTGGAAGCTGGAGCAGCCTGCCCATGCAGCTGCCAACGGCTATTTCATCGGGGCAATCAATAGAATCGGCACTGAAGCTCCCTGGGGCATCGGCGAATTTTACGGCTCCAGCTATTTCTGCAATCCAAGAGGCGAAATAGTCGCTCAGGCATCTCGCGACAAAGAAGAGCTTTTAGTTGCAGATCTCGATCTCGACCAGATCGAACAGGTTCGCAATACCTGGCAGTTCTACAGAGACAGAAGACCGGAGACCTATGCAGAGCTGGTAAAACTTTAAAGATGTTTTTCAAGGGACCGGTTTTTGCCGGTCCCTTGAAAAACTTGCAACGCCTTTTTTACGTCAAGACAAAGAATCAACCAAGGAAAAGTCTCAATGGCCGAGCACTATAAACCCGTTAAGTACAAAGCATGGGAAATGACTCTCGAAGAGCGCTTTCAAGAGTATTATCCCCCATACACGGAAAGAGAGGCGGTGCTTGAAGCCAACCGCTGTCTTTACTGCCATGATGCACCATGCATGGTGGCATGCCCTACTCATATCGATATTCCTACCTTTATAAGAAAAATTGCCACCGGCAATACCAAAGGCTCGGCTAAAAGAATTCTGGAAGCTAATTTGCTGGGCGCGACTTGTTCTCGTGTATGCCCGGTAGAGGAGCTTTGCGAAGGGGCGTGCGTTATGCGGCACGACAGCAAGCCGATTACAATCGGCCGACTGCAGCGTTTTGCCATGGACTATGCCCAGGAAAAGAACGTCAAGTTTTTCTCTGCCGGAAAGCCGAACGGCTTTAAAGTAGCTGTAGTCGGAACCGGACCTGCAGGACTCTCCTGTGCAGGCGAGCTTGCAAAGCTCGGTTTTGACGTAACCTGCTTTGAGAGAAAGAAAATGGCGGGCGGGCTCGATACATACGGTATTGTGGTATTTAGAGAACCTGTCGAAGTAAGCCTTGCCGAAGTAAAAATGATCGAAGAACTCGGTGTAAAAATCAAAACTGAGTGCACTGTAGGCAAAGATGTCAAATTCGAAGATCTCGTCGAGCAATATGATGCGGTTTTTGTAGGCGTCGGGCTAGGTGCGGTTCCTGATCTGGGAATTGATGGAGAAGATCTGGACAACGTTGTTGACGGGCTTGATTTTATTGAAGCAACCAAAGTCGAGAAACTCGACAAAATCAAATTCGGAAATCGTATTTGTGTAATTGGAGCAGGAAACACAGGCATAGACTGTGCAACTATTGCAAGACGCCTGGGCTCTGAAAGAGTCACAATTATCTATCGCCGCTCGGAAGCGGAAATGCCCGCCTATCACTTTGAATATCTTTTTGCCTTAGGCGAAGGTGTGAGCTTCATGTTCCTTACACAGCCGGTCGAAGTAATAGGCAAAGACGGCAAGGTCGAGGGCTTGAAGTGCCTGCGCATGGAACTCGGCGAGCCTGATCATTCCGGGCGCAGAATTCCGGTGCCGGCAAAAGGAAGCGAGTTTGTGATTCCCTGCGACATGCTTGTAAAAGCAATAGGCCAGAAAAAACACAGTGAGTTCATGAGCAAGCTTGCCGAATTTGGTGTAAAAGCAAGCAAGAATGGCTATATTGAAGTCGACGATGAAAATAAGCGCACAGCTCATCCTAAAATATTTGCAGGCGGCGATTGCATTCGCAGCAAAGGTGAAGCATCCACAGTTGCTGCGGTGCAGGACGGCAAAGTTGCCGCAGCGGCCATTCACAGGCAGCTTGTCGGCTCGCCTTCGCCAAACGAAAAACATATAGAACCTGTACTTTCCCCGGTCACGTAGAGAATTAAGGAGCAATGAGATGGCAAATCTCGAAATAGATTTTTGTGGAATCAAGTCACCGAACCCGTTCTGGCTGGCTTCAGCTCCGCCTGCAAACTCTGCCTATCAAGTTCAGAAGGCTTTTTCGCAGGGCTGGGGAGGTGCTGTCTGGAAAACAATCGGCGCGCCGGTTTTAAACGTATGCAACCGCTACGGAACCATCGACTACAAAGGCCAGAAAATAGTCGGGCTCAATAACGTTGAGCTCATAAGCGACCGCCCGATTGAAGTCAACTTGAGAGAAATCAAAGAGACCAAAAAGAACTTCCCGAATCACGCTGTTATTGTTTCTGTAATGGTCGAATCCAAAAAAGAAGCATGGCAGGAAATTGTCAGACGTGTGGAAGACACGGGCGCAGACGGCTTTGAACTTAACTTCGGATGCCCGCACGGCATGTCTGAGCGCGGCATGGGTGCAGCTATGGGGCAGGTGCCTGAATACACCTGCATGGTGACCGAATGGGTCATGGAAGTTGCCACAAAGCCGGTTATAGTAAAACTGACTCCAAATGTTACCAACATTGTGGAACCTGCTCGTGCTGCGGTTCGCGGTGGCGCTTCGGCCTTATCGCTTATTAATACTATCAACAGCATCATGGGTGTCGATCTCGACACTTTCGAAATCAAGCCAAATGTTGGAGGCAAAGGCGGTCACGGCGGATATGCAGGCTATGCTGTAAAACCGATTGCATTGCACTTGCTTTCGGCGGTCGCCGGTGATGAAGAAGTAATTAAGAAGGGTCTGCCTATATCCGGTATAGGTGGTATTGAAACCTGGCGTGACGCCGTTGAATTCATGCTTCTGGGTTCCACTTCCGTGCAAATCTGTACTGCGGTAATGAAGTGGGGCTTCAGAATTGTCGAAGACATGATTGAAGGCATGGAAAACTGGATGGACGAAAAAGGGTTTAAGACCTGCAACGATTTCATCGGCAAGTCGCTGCCTCGCATCTCCAATTTCGGAGATTTCGATCTCGGATTCCAGACCGTTGCGCGCATCAATCCGGATAAATGCATACATTGCAATCTCTGCTACATTGCCTGCAATGACGCTGCTCACCAGTGTATAGATATGAAGAGTCTCAAGCTAAATGGCGAAATGACTGCAACACTTCAGCCGGTTGTGCGAGAAGAAGATTGTGTTGGCTGCGACCTCTGCTCAAAAGTCTGCCCCGTGGATGATTGCATCAGCATGGTGCCGATTGAAACCGGTCGCCCGCATATAACCTGGAACGAGCTAACTAAAAAACGTCCTGAAGTTCTCGAATGGGACAAAATGGAGGAGTATCGCAAAGAAGCGAACATCCACATTCACTAGAGAAATGCAGCCGGCTCAAGATTCCAAAAGAAAATTACTCGGTGAAGTGACAGCGCCCTCGGGCAAGGTCCTTTTGATCGACTTCGGCATCATGGATCTCTGGACCCATGACAAACCGCCGCTTATCAATTCAGGGATTTTATCCGAAGAAGCTCTTAAGTCGGCCAATAACGGCGCAGACTTCAAAATCGAAGGAGTCGATGCGTTTGAAGCCGGGCGCAAGTTCGACCGGCAACCGAACCCGCTTTATCTTTACGATATACCCAGGCATGGCGTTGTTGAAATTCTTGAGGCTTTCAGAAGCGAGGTTCAGGCGGCCGGCTTTCTGGCTAAATTAGTCGAGTTACCGCAGCGAGTTCCGCCCAGAACCCGTGTAGATCAGGCACTTATAAACGGTGAAATTGCAGCCGAGATTTTCTTGCATGGAATCCATGCAATAGCTATAAGCGGTCTGCCAACAGATAGAGCACTGCGGGTTGAAGGCAGGCTTATGGGCGATGGTGATTATGCAGAACACTGGCGGGAAATCATGCTTGTGCTTTTACCTGAAGCTGAAATAGCCTCAAGCAAAAAGGTCGGGCATGTGGCAGTCGATATGGCTCGCCTTATGTTCTGCGATCTTGAAGCAGCCGGAAAATGGCAGCATCTTGAGAGCATTGACGGTCTTGCAGATTTCGTATTCTGGGGCAAAGATGCTATGCGCCTGGTTAATAAATTTGATGCACCGCATCTTGAAGGGGCAATTTACGGATTTGTAGACAAGCCCATAAACGAACTGGCTGAGCTTGCGCTTGAAGTCCAGGAGCATGTGGAACTGCATCATATTGTAGCTGCCACGGATTTCAGACCTCATTCGGATCACTGGCGCATGCTGAGAAATATTTCTCAGCATGAAAATGAAGCCGGCGAAATTGAACTTGGCGCGTCTCGCTGCTGTGGATTTATGACCAGCTGGGGCGACGGCTTCTTTCCTGTTTATGTAGATCTTGATGAGAATGGCTCTTTAATTCAGATTAGAGTTGAGCTTGGAACCGATGAAACCCTTGCCGGCATGCGTATGGTCAATAGATTCTCCTGATAAAGGGAGTCTATTTAGAGCCGGGGCCTGCACGAAATTTTCACAAATCAGTCCGGACAATTTTAGTTTGCTTGAGTATATTGGCACTTAGTTACCAGATTCTTTTCGGACTTTCAGGTTCGTATTTATGGATGATGCGCTTAAAATGCATTACCCTGTTGAGCAAACCGGCTTGCAGGGTGCAAGGGAGGCTTCAAGTGCGGCGGTCTTTGAGGAAGCATTTGAAGGACTCGATAAACAGGTGCTTAATGTCTCCGGAGATAATAGCGCCGCCCTGGAGCCAGGCGGAAGAGAACCTGAGGCTCTTGAGTTCAATGATCCGTTTAAGACAGATTCTATTGCAAGTGATTCGGATTCAGGCGGCTCGCGAGCCGAAGAAAGAAAAAACGAAGAAACAAAAACAATAGGGCAGAGCAGTTTTCACTTTACAGATGGAAAGCTAGACCGAATTGAATCAAACGGCTACACGCTTGCCTTTCACGAAGATCGTGGCAAATGGTATTTGCACCGCGACAGCGGCGGCAAATTTGTTGAGATAGAAGATAATATTGCAGTTGACTGGGAAAGCGGCACTGTCCGCTATCAAGAGAATCAGCCGATTTTACCCTCGCCATATTTTTACCTGGGTATAAACGACGGAGCCATTGGTTTGCCGCCTGATATAAAGCTGCCGGAGAGTGTAAAATTCAAAGATATTGAAGAATCATCGCCTCTAATAGCCTAGCTCAAGAATCAAGAAAAACAGCAGAGCTTAAATCTTCGTTGGATCATCTTGAAACCTTGAACTCTTGACAGTGTTTCGACGTCTATTCTAATGTAGAGGTACGGAGGTCTTAGAGCCATGTCAACGCCTGAAAATGAATTGATCACCGCATTCCGGCAAGAGATGAGAGCGGGCTTTGCGTCTTTTACAAATGAAATGCGAGAGGGCTTTGCATCTTTCAAAGGAGAAATAAGGGAAGGCTTTGCATCTTTCAAAGGAGAAATGAGGGAAGGCTTTGTATCCTTCAAGGGAGAAATGAGGGAAGGATTGACGGAACTGGCGGAAAAAGTTGATCAAACCAACCAGCGCCTGGATCAAACCAACCAGCGCCTGGATCAGACCAACCAGCGCCTTGACCAGACCAACAAGCGCCTTGACCAGACAATCGAAATACTTGCTGAGACCCGTACTGAAATTTCGTCAAAACTCAACGGTATTTCCGAGCTCCTGATTCAATCTGAAGAAAGTCATACTAAAACCGACCAGCGTGTTACGGCTTTAGAACAACGCGTGGAAAATTTAGAAAAAGAAAACAAGAAAAAACGCCATGGATGAAGCGTTTACTTTCTTGTCCGATGTTTAAGAACGCGAAGATAGCCGTCGCCGGTGCTTATTATGATCTCTGCAAAACCATCGCCGTCGAGATCTGCAACTATCGGGTTTGCGACTTCCGCGTCAAACTCTTTTTGCCAGAGAATCGTGCCTTTTCCGTATTCCTCTTCTAAACATATGAGACGTCCATCTACAAGTCCGAGAATAAACTCGTCGTTCCGATCTCCGTTCAGGTCGGCTGCCACTATTGATGTGCCGGCAGGTCTTGAATCTAAATCAAGCGACCATTTTGTTTCTCCTGTTGAAAAGTCAATGCATTCAAAGACGCCGCTGTCTGTGAGGCTGCCTATCTTCCACTTATTATCGGCGCTGCGCGCAAGCGCCGATAAGCACTGATAATGCTTCCAATCAGGCACTTCATTTTGCCAGATCATTTTGCCTTTTGCATCCATAAGCTTCATAGCAGACCTTCCGTTTGCTCTGAGTATGCAGGTTTTGCCGCCGGAACCTGCTTCTCCTACAACAGGCAAAGTATAAGCAGCGTTTATGCTTCTGTCTTCTGATATTACCCTTCCTGATTGATCGTATATGCGAAGCACCCCGTGATCATCTGCGATCACGTTATAGTTAGCATTGCCGTTCAAATCTGCGGCGGCCGGCATATGTGGGTGGGCGCCGTGTTGATCATCTTTCCAGAGCATGTTTCCCGTGGAGTCGAAACAGTAAAGTACCATCGTATGTGTTCCGGTTTGTGTCGGAACCAAAAGATGAAAGTCTCTGGCAAAAGGAAGAAGACCCAGATAAGGTGGATCTGAAAGTGGAATTCGAAGCGGCTGCGATTTTGATCCAGTCGAAATAGGAGCCGTGTAAATTAGAATGGCCGGATGCTCCGGATCGCTCGGGTCGGCGGCTGCCAGCCGGGCAGTCCCGGAACTATCAATGTGGCAGGCCGGCATTTTTGCGCTCACTTGCCAGTTATTGCTAAAACCCTCGCCGCGGGAAAGATCCGGCACTCCGCCGACTAAAGTGCCGTTTGCAAAGTCGACAATCAATTCGCGCTTCTGCTTTGAACGCCATAACAACGGGCGGCAGCTACGCCCCTGGGTTTGAAGCTTTGGACCAAGCGGGCGCAAATTCTCGTCGAATCGTTGAATGCAACCCTGAGAATCTGAAAGCAGCAGGTGCCCAGCGCCGAAGTCGGCTCTTAGAAAACCAGGGCCTGCAATGTGTTGCGTGCTGATTTTTGTTCCGGGAGCTGCTCCCCAGAAGGCAGTCTCATATTGCTTCTGCTTTCTATTTCTGGCAACGAGAATGCCGCGCTTTCCGTTGCCTGTCTTCAGATAAACCGGGCTTTTGCGATTAGCACCAAAAGCAGTGTCATCATCAAGCTGAGAATCGCTTGAAGTAAAAACTTGCGCGTCTTTTAGGCTTGCGACCGGCTTGAGTGTTTTTCCGGATAAGGCAAGCAGGGTCGTTCGTTTTGAAACGCGACGCCTGCTTTCTTTACTGACAATAAGTTCAGGAATGTCGTCGCCATCGAGATCATAGGCTCCCCAGAAATATAGACCGCTCAGACTTGCCCGTTTTGAATCGAAAGATTTCTTTGGATCAATAATCAGGGTCTGCCATTTTTTGCCATCAAAAAATCCCAGTACAAGCTCGACCTTTCCGTTGCCTCTAAGATCGCATAATGAACTTAGTTGTGGTCGCAGTTCAAGCTGGTCTTCGGGCCAGTCTTTTTCTACGAAATGACCCCAGCGTCTGGCAAGCTCACCGTCAGGCCGCAAACCGGAAATTGCAATAAACTCTTCTACTTGACACGAGATAAGAGCCAGGCAGGGCGCTTCTTTGTCTGAGAGGCTAACTGCTTTGAATAAACCATAAGGACGTCCACATTGTTCTTGTGCTCCGGGTTGTGGATCATAAAGAGTCTCCTTTTTTACAAGACCGCTTTCCAGATCAATTAGAGCCTGATAAAGCAAAGAAGTTCTGCCGCTCAGCAAAATTTCAGGCTTCTTGTCGCCATCCATGTCTTTCAAGATAATCGCCGGACCAGGGCCTGCCGTATATTTGTACTTGTGCTCCCATAGCAATTTGGGATTTCTGAGACTTTCTGAAAAATCAAAACAGTATCCTTTAGACGAATAAGTAGGAAAACAAATAAATCGCAGTCCGTTTTTATTCGTACGGTAAAATTTGTAGCCACCAACAAAACTTGTTGCTTCTGCCGGTCGCCTCCCAATAAAGCTTGACGGTTCGGATTGCCAGCGCCAGAGTTCGCCGCCGCTTTCCAGATCAAGTAAAACGACAGTGCGGTCATCCGTACCGACTAAGAGCTCCTTGCTACCATCACCGTCGAAGTCTGCGATCTGCAGGATACGGTTTATGCCCATTCGACTTCTTTGCCAGAGAGTTTTGCCGGACCAGTTTTTGAGCTCCAGAACCGTGCCGGCAAGTACAAGCACTGCGTCCTCCTTTTGGATATGAACGTCTTGTGCAAATTCCAGTTCTGCCCCTGTGAACTCATGCCAGATTTCCTCGGGCGCTTCGTTCATTTTAGCGGGGATCTCTGTTCTTGCCTGGTTGCGCGAGTCTTTGCGAGCTGTAAGCCAGAGTCCTGCGTCCAAATTCTCTCTGGCATGCGGTTGAAGAGCGCAAGCGCTCAATAAAAGAGCAATGCAGAAAAGAAAGCAGATCCTGCAGGCACTAGTCAATATTGCCGTAACCTCTATAGCCGTAACCTCTTTACACTCTCAAGAATTTCTTTGCTTATGCAAATCAATTTCATCAATATTATCAATAACTAGCGGAACAGAGAGAAAGGCAAGGAGATCTTGCATAAGAACACTTATCGTAGTCGACTGGATTTCAGAAAATTTTCAGAAGCTTTTCATAATTAGAGTCTAGAGTCAGTTTAGTTCTAAGAGTTGGAATTTACTATGACTATACTACCAAAATTGCTCCGTGCCGGAGCCGGCTTTGCCTCGTTGATTTCCTTTCTGACATTGCTGTCCATTGTGTTTGCTGCTCTAAATCCTTGCTGCCTCTGGGCTGCAGATCTGGCAGGAGCGGGGAAGAAGAAAACTGTTCGTGTTAAGAATAGCAGCGCAATAAAGTCGCAAAGCAAAAAAAAGGACAACTCTTCTTATTGTACTGACTATGTTTTCAATCTGCCTAAACAGAACCTCGATATATGGCCACAGTCTAAAATGCCACTCAAAGTGTTTGTTGAGCCGGCGAAGAACGTGCCAGGTTATCGCCCCAGAACGCTGCAGCTTTTGAAAGAAGCTTGCCGGAGCTGGACCGATGCATCAAAAAATCTTGTGCGCTTCGAGTTCGTGAATGAAAGAAAACAAGCTAACATTTGTGTGCGGTTCAGTGCTTACCGAGATAATAAACTTGAGAAAGGCAAGTGGAGCGGGCTAACCATCTATGGTCCTGCAGGTGATGAATACAAACAAATGAATATTGTCGTGTTGACAAAGGCAAATGGGATAGTCTATGGCGATAATGAAATGCGAGGAATTTGCCTGCACGAACTGGGGCACGCACTAGGTATATCAGGGCACAGCCCCTTTAAGGAGGATTGTATGTATCCTGTAGATGGTGGAGAATCGTTGAGTTATCGAGATTGCAATACAATTTTGTTTCTTTACCAGAATCAGGATAAGCTGTTTCTGCCACTCTTCAGAAGAGCAATCGGACTGCTGAATAGTGGCGACTGCGGAAAAGCATTTTACGTTTTTGAAGAATTGCTGGCTATAGATACAAAGTTTGAGCCAGCACTGGAAGGGATTTTGATAGCCTCCAGAAAACACGCCACTAAGTTATTTGCCGAAAATAAAACAGACGAGTCCTGTGTCTGGTTGGAAAGAGCTATTATATATGCGGGAAATCTTTCAAGTGACCGACAAAGTACTAAAAAGAATCTTGAGGCTTTGCTTAAGACCTATCGAACTTGTGCACAGTCTGAGCTCTGAAACCTCCTCCTCATTTCACAGATACCACCCGGATTTTTTCTATCACCACATCTTTTATCGGCTTGTTAGCATTTCCGGTCGGGACTTTTATTTTTTTTGCGCTTGCTTGAAATCGAAGAAGCTTCCTAAGTTCTCAATTCATGCTAGACTTTCCACGAATTTAGATTCATACGGGCCCTAAAACAAGAATGTCTTTTTCAGTCTTAAATGCTTCAAAATTCAGTGTTGCAGGACTTGCAATTCTGATGCTGGTCTCTTTTCCGGCAGAGGCTAATGCCGGGCTGCCCAAACCTGGAAGCAGAAAGGAAGCAAATGCAAACTCATTGAACTTTCCAAGGCAGATATTGAGGACGGGCGTTAATTTAGATACTCCGGATTTGTCTGCCAATTCAAAGCAACTGGCAAAAACTATAGGTCTAACGCCTTTGCTAAACGAAATCGATTCGCTTGAAGCTGCAATGAGTCAAAGCCAGGCAGGCAGTATCGAAAGGCTTGGCATCCGTCAGGATCTTCTGGAAGCTAAGCAAAAGGCCTTTCTCAAAATTGTAAAGACCTGTTTTGAGGTCGATTTTACTATTGCTGAGATAGATGCTGAACTGCAGGTCTACGATGAGATATTGAGTAGCTATATAGACGAACGGGAGCGAATGACGAATCGCACTAACACAGCCGCTTTTGTAAGCAACGGTATTCTTTGGGCCGTCGCTGAGGCATTAACTATTCCCGGTTTTGCTAGGCCCCGCTTCTCGATACCTTCGGGAATTACCGGCATTCCGGCAGGATTGGTGCCTTCGATTGCTTCGCTCTGGACCATGAAACTCAGTCAAGGCAAATCACGCACTTCTGAAGATCAGCCGAATATGTTATCCAGAATTTTTGGTTATCCGGTAACTGATGATGTCGACTTTCCTGACACGGTATGGGATTTTTTCAAGCAGGTACCGCCCGGCAGCAAGGACGAGAGAAATAGATTCGAAGTCCTTGTAGATCGCTGGATAGCAGATGCGAATATACCTGATTTCAATGACCGTTCTAACCGGGAACAACTCGATGTATTGACGGCAAGTGTGCCGAGAAAAAAAGGTCTTTCTATTGATACGCTCAGAGCAAGAAAGGTCATGCTCAAGCAACTTAGTGCAGAAATAATGAAAATGAAACGCTTGCTCCTTGAGCTGGTCATGGTCGTAAACGGAGAAAAAGAGCTCAAAGCCGGGGGCTAGATGGCAGAAGATAACCGATTTAAGCGCTGGCTTTTTGCGGGACTTTCGGACGGTTTGAAAAGAAAGCCCGAAGACCAGGACAGCTGGTGGAAGATCATGTGTCTTACCGGGCTTGATTATTTTTCTACACTTGGTTACCAGCCCGGCATCGCGTTTCTGGCTGCAGGACTATTGTCACCGATTGCAACGCTGGTTGTGGTTCTGGTTACGCTTTTCGGCCTTGTGCCTCTGTATTTCCAGGTAGCAAGACACAGCCCCCACGGACTGGGCAGTATTGGTATGCTGGAACAGCTGGTACACGGCTGGCCCGGCAAAATCTTGATACTCGTATTACTCGGCTTTGCTGCAACCGACTTTATAATCACAATAACTTTATCGGCAGCAGATGCTACTGCACACATGCTCCAGAACCCATTTGTTGCGCCGTATTTAACCAGCAAGATTGGTGTCACGCTTGTGCTTTTGACTATTCTTGCCGGCATTTTTCTCAAAGGCTTTAGAGAAGTTGTGGGGCTGGCTGTTCTAATCGTTTTTGCATATCTTGTCTGTAATACAGCCGTGATAGTCAGATGTATGGCTGAAATTTCTGTTCATCCGGAACTTCTGCTTAAATGGCAAGAAAAGCTTTTTACTTCATATCCTGGGGTTCCGGATATGCTTCTTGTGGCAATGATTTTATTTCCCAAGCTGGCGCTGGGAATGTCCGGCTTTGAAACGGGTGTTGCTGTTATGCCGCTGGTTAAAGGCGCCGATGACGATAATTTGAATGAGCCGCTTGTGAGAATTGCAAATACAAGAAAGCTGCTTCTAACGTCAGCTCTAATCATGTCGATTGCTCTGATGACTTCATCTGTTGCCACAACGGTGCTAATAGCGCCGGCGGAATTTGCATCCGGCGGCCAGGCTAACGGCAGAGCTTTAGCTTTTCTTGCCCACAAGCTATTTGGAGAAGGCTTTGGAAGCGTATATGATGTTTCCACAATCTTGATACTGTGGTTTGCGGGTGCCTCAGCTATGGCCGGGCTCCTTACTCTGGTTCCTAGATATCTCCCTCGCTATGGCATGGCTCCTGACTGGGCAAGGGCCAATCGGCCCCTGGTCTTTTTTCTTTCGGCGGTTGCATTTGCAGTTACCATTATTTTTAAGGCCGATGTTGATGCTCAGGCCGGTGCATATGCAACCGGCTTGCTGGTTCTTTTCACATCGGCAGCACTTGCCGTACTTATTGTAAACTGGAAAAAGTCTTTGCGCTCAAGATCTATCTCCGCTGCGATTTTGCTTGTTTTTGTTTATACGTCAATAACAAACATGATTGAGCGTCCTGAGGGTTTGCAAATCGCCTCGTTTTTTATTTTTGCGATTCTTGTATTCTCGCTGCTTTCAAGAATGGCAAGATCACTTGAACTGCGTGTTAAGAACGTACGTTTGGATGAAACCGCCGAAAAGTTCATTGAAGAACTTTCAGGTTCAAAAGGGCAGATATGCTTTCTTGCCCACAGGCCAGGCAAGGACGACTATGCGCAGAAAGAGGCCGAAACAAGGACGGTGCATAGGGTCACCAGAGACGAAGTATCTTTCTTTTTCTTTGAAGTTCAGGTATTTGATCCTTCCGAATTTACCGATGAGTATTTGGACATATCTGGACATTATATCGGCGAGTTTAAAGTGCTGCGTTGCAAATGTGCGGCAGTGCCGAATGCTATTGCTGCGATGCTGCTTTATCTGCGTGATCGCACCGGAACTTGCCCGCATGCTTATTTTGGCTGGAAAGAAGGTAATCCGTTTGCGTATGTATTGAAGTTCATTTTCTTTGGCGAAGGCGAAACAGCATCGCTTACGGAGGAGATTTTGCGCGAGGCTGAGACTGATCCGGAAAAAAGACCGAAGGTGATTGTGGGTTAGAGGCGAGAATTTCTACAAAAAGAACTTTGAAGTTTTTTTGTCACTTACAACGTGCACAAATTTCGCTGTTTTACCGAGAGCGGAAAATTCGAATCTGGCCAGTTCCGTTCTTTTAACCAGGTCTATAATCGAGATTTCGTTGCGATCTGCCAGCACAAAAACAAATACATCATCTGTTATCTGCTCTGCATCCTGCAGCCAGAGACTTTCTAAAGCGATCTTCTCTTTGGCGGGACCGTAAGTGCCTGATGCCGCAGCTGAATCAAGGCGCAAGAGTTGACCGGTCGGGCTGCAAACAAAATAGATGTAATTGCGGTCGAGTGAGTAACGCACGCCGTGGCAGCCGATATAGCCTGTGGCAAGCAGGCGGTAACTGCCTGCGGCGTCAAGGTGGCCGATGTCGCCCTGTCCGAGCACTGATACCACGCAACCCCCATTGCCGTCTGAATTTGCACAATTGAGATGTCCTAACTGGTGATTGTTGTTTATCGCGTGTGCATGCAGATCGGAGTCGGGCTCAAGTTTGTAATTGCGTCCGTATGGCTCGTCAGGCAAGCGCCAGCGTCTAATGACCTTTCGCTGAGGAATGTTTACCCACAAGACAGCATCTGCCGATGTGCATGAGACGATGCAGGTTTGATCATCAACTGGAAAAATCGTGTGAATATATACCATCCATTCATCTGTAATCATGTTCTGATTGTTTTTGTTGAAACTAAGTTCAGAAATTTCTGCTTCGCGTGAATCCATGACGTAAAGGAAATTCTCGAGCGCCAGCACCAGCTTGCCGCCGACTACACAGGCGTGCATGATGTTGCAGGTTGTGTCAAAACATCTCAACGGCTGCAGTTCCAACTTAGCTTCCCGGTAGACAAGACGCAGAATACTGAGTGGTCCGGAATAACCCGGTTGGGAAAGTCTGGGGGGAAGGTCGTTGAAATCCGGCAGATCTGCAAGCCGACCGGGTTCAGACCAGCGATTTCTTAAAACGTCTTGATTGCAGAGCTCTGGCTCGAACTTTCTGTTCATGTGAGTCAAGATAATTGTAGTTCCGTCCAATCTGGCAAGATCCTCCGCCTGAGGGCGCTGGGAACACCCTTTGATGATTGATTGCCCGGACTCGGTGTCGAGCAGATTAGGAAAGACGGGAGCAGAAATTTCCGTGATCTGAGAACGCTCTTCGATCCTTGCGGCAAAAGCACTTACCTTATGCAGCTTTAGTATTGGGCTTGCTGAAGTCTCTGGCCCGGTACAAAAGAGCAGAGACTTCAGCTGCTGTCCTGATTCGATCTGAAGAATTGCTGTTAGCATCTGGCTCGGAGTCGAGTTAAGTTCCACAAGCCCAGACACAAAAATTCCCTGTTCATTGACGGCGCCTATAATCAGCTGCCCTATTTCAAGCGTCATATGAATCTCAATGCAAACTGGATCAAGCTGCTTTGCTATTTCGTTTCTGCTTAGCGGCAGCTCCAGTCCATGTGTGCCGGCTCTGGGGTTCATCAATATTGTTATCGGATTCTCGGCAACTTTTGCAGAGCCGTCCAGAACTCTGACCTGAGCCAGGTGAAAGGCGTTTTCGATCTCGAATTCAGGAATGTACCTGAGTGAAGTGACTCCTGTGAATTTGTCTATTGTTTTGTTCACTAATTTCCAGCTTCCGATACTTTTCTGCATTGTTTGAGTCCAGCTGAATTTTAGCGTGAAGAGACTTCCCTGGGCCGCAATTGTGTATATCTTTCAAAGTAAAAAGCAAAGAAGAGCAGGGAAGTGAATTCCTGCTCTCCTGTAAATTTAACTTCCGGAAGGACAGAACAGCAAGTCCTGATGTCCTGTTCTTTCGGAAGAAATCCTTATCTTAGCTGCTAGTAGATTTCATAAGGATCCGAATTGTTGATGTCCTTGCCAATCTTTTTCATCGTTTTATCAAAACTGCTGCCGCCTGTCTTCTTCTTCAGGTCGCTTGCAGAAAGTAAAACGATTGAGTCTAAGCAGTGCAAATTACTCTTCGATTCTTCGTTCTTCTTGTTATGGTTTTTTCTTGTATACATTGTATTGTCCTCCGTTGTCTAACCTGCCATCAGGTTCTTTTATGCTTTTATATTGATCAGCTTGCGTGACGGCAACGTGAGTGCTTGATACAAAAAAAGAAAAACCGGCAGTTTATTCAACCGCCGGTTTTACCCCTATTGCTGCTCCCTTGCAGGATAAGTCTTCAGTTCCGGTTCTAGCCGGTTTTCTTGTTTTCGAGCTCTGGCATGGTCACGTTCAACGGAATCGGAACCACGTCTTTGAATGTTTTGAGTTCTTGCGGGATGATCGAAAGAGCCTTTATGCTAAGGGGCAGATTCTCGCCTTTGTATGCCTGCAAGAGTTTTTCTCCGTTTAATGAACCCCAGCCTGTTACAGCATCCCATTGCGGGCCGGTGTTGTATCCGTTGTTGTCGCCCTTGATAATGTCGTTGTAGAACTTTGCAGTGCCGGCCATTCCGTGCTTGTAAAGGAAGGGATTCATGAAGCCGACCTGCTTTCCGGGACCAAGCCCTTCGTTCAACCTTGCAGCAAGTGCTGCATACAATGGAGATACGGCGCTGGTTCCCCCTATGATGCTCTCGCTGCCGCCGACTCTGATTCTGTAACCAGTAACAGGATCTGCGTTTCCTGCAACATCCGGTACGCCTCTTCCGGGAATGCCAGTTTTGTTTGCATTAGCAGGCATTTTTAGGCCGACCTGATAATCGGGTACAGGGTCGGGGCTGATGCCGCCACCGCCTGCGCCCCGGCCCAGACCATTGTTCCATGCGACTTCGCTTGCGATTTTGCCGTTCTGAATTGTGAGTCTGGTGCCGCCGGTGCCGGTAACATACGGATCTGCCGCCGGGTAATCAACCTGGAAGGTCCGGCTTGGAGAAGCATTGATTGCGCCGTCGTCACCGGATGCTGCAAAAACCGATAGTCCTTTGAGCGCTGCTTTCTTAAAGGCCAGATTCATGCCGCGCCGGCCCTGTTCGGTCCATGATTCCATCGGGGCTCCCCAGCTGATGCTTATTACCTGGTTGGGATTCTCACCTTTTTCAGGAAAAGTTGCCCGGGTTATAGCGTCGATAAAACCACGGTCGCTGTTGGGAGCAAATATCAGTGCTTGTTTTGCATTTGGCGCAACCGCACCGATTACCTGCGAATCCAGAGAAACTTCGCCGTCGGCTGCGGCGTCGAAGCCGGCTTTGGTCTTGGCTCCGTTTACGCTGATTACTTTTATGTCCGGAGTCTTGAGACCATGGGCTTTGTAATAGGCCTGCTCGTTTGCCATATCAACGCCGCCACCCAGCTGGATGATTGCAACACCCTGCCCTTTGCCTGTTGTTCCCTGTGGAAATTGATATGCGTCAGCAACTTCATTTGGCATATAACCGCCTGCTTTTTTAGGCTCTATCGGTGCTGGCGCCGGCTCTGCCGGGGCGGGAGCGGGATTTTCGGCTCTGAGAGCAACTTTATTCGATTGGCCGCTGCCTGTCGTTTTAGGCGCTTCTTGTGGTGCCGATCCCAGTACTTTTGAATAGAAATTTGCCTGCGGTCTGTTGTCCACTCCGTAGATGCCTTCAATATGATTTGCAAGTGAATTCGGGACCATTAATGCGCCCTCTCGTCCTCTTATCGATAGACCGTGCAAATCATATTGACTGAGATTTGTCTGGAAGGCTCTGGCAAAGCTTCCGGTTTCGCCGCTTAAAACCACGCGCCCTGAACGAAGGTCGGCCTCGCTAATTTTTAAGCCGTTATTTGAAGCGAATTTTGAAAGCTCTGAAAGCGATTGTTCGGAAGCGCCGAATTTGTCCATGAACTGCTGGTCTGAAAGTGGTGCCTGCCTACCAAGAGCGATTCTTTTGAGAGTTCGGTCCATCGTAAGGTCGCTGGCTTTCGATCTGAGCTGCACAGTGATGTCCATAGGTGCGCTTGTATCAAGCTCGCCTTTTAAGACACCAGGAGGCGGTGCCGGTCTTTCTGATGGCAGGTATCTGCTCGAGCCTCTTGGATCAAGCGACAGCGATCCTGATGTTTTTACAGGCTCCATATTGCCTGTTATTCCGATTGCATCAGTGAGGCGGCCTGTCAGGCTGCTGGTTTTGTTATAAACACCATCCCAGAAAGCCTGTTTTACATTTGCAAATCCGTCGAGTTTTTCTGAGAGCAATACTCTTTCTGCCCCGGCTGCGCCTAATTTATAACCGGCTGCAGCAATAGCTGAATTGACTATGAACGAGCCGCCGATGTCACCGAGATGAGTTGCTGCAAGATCGATATCGACCATGCTCTTTGCCTGACCGGCGTATTTATATGCCTGTATCACGGGCTCAGCTGATTTGTAAGTGAAGTAGGCACCAAGGGCGGCGCCAGCTATCTTTCCTGCTGGTCCGGCCTCAGGCAAAACTGTCTTGAGCACTATGCCCATCGCTGCTGCGCTTGCCACTGTCTCCAGTGCTTTTAACGGGTTGTTGATATTATCCTCAACTGCGTGCAGCATTCCTTGAGGAACATTGCCGATGCCTTTGAGAGTCACAAGTCCGTAGCGGCCAAGCAAGCTGTCCGGAGCGGCAGCAGGCGAAAGCGCATCTTTTGCTGATACCATTTCGCGTGCCAGCTTGTTAATAAGCGCGTCTTTATCTTGATCAGCAGATGCGTTCGCATCGAGCTTTGCGGCCAGCGCAAAATTCTCCACCATGAACCTAGCCTCCCTTCCCTTGCATAAAAGCAAGACCGACTCTTCCTGCGGTCGGTGTTTAACTGGTTTTCAATCAACCATGAAATATTCTCTTAACATTTGACTATATACGCGCGATTTCCAGTTGTCGACAGAGAATTTTTCTCGAGATCCGCTTTAAGTGCGGGAAACACGCAATTTGTATTAGTCCTGGTTCATAAAACGCAGTTGCCAAGCGGGTTTATGAGCGCGAGCTGATTTTTCTCTGACAGCAAACGCCTGTATATGAGCCGGGTTTCAGAAAATGTCCATCTTTGCAACCGCAGGGAGCTGACCCGAAAGCTCAATAAATTAGCGCCTTTTAAGACTTGATGCGGAGTCTGCAAAAGAAACTTTCAAGAAACTTGCAAGTTTCTTTTGCTCGCAATTAAGCACCACTGGTAGTGCGGGGAAGAAAAGACTCTTGCAGTCAAAATTGACTTTCAGCGTATCTTGAAGGGCGGGCTTACCAGGCTGATGCTGCTTCCGTCTTTCTCACGTGCTTTCAAGAGCACAGAGACAAAAAGGTTTTCGCCTTTGCTTTTTTCGGTTTTTGATTTTGCAGGCGGCATCAGCTCGCTGACACTTAGAGTCAGTTTGCCTTCAGAATCAGTTTTTTTACTTGCCTTAAGTTGCGGGTTTTCTAAAGGCAAGACACCCAGTTTGCTCATAAAACTGACACCTTCACCGCTTCCCTGTAGCACATAAAGATCAGCTCCCGGACTCGGATAACTTACATGAATGATCTCTTCGCCATCTTCGGTTTTTCGTTGGGCCAGGTTGCTTGAAACCTTCAAAAATCTGCTGGGCAATGCCGGGCTTATCTTTTCTTTTTTCTTGAGATAATTTTCCATCACGGTTGAGAGCCGTAGCCCCGTGTCCTTAATGTCTCTTGCATCTTTGAAGTCGTAGCCTTCGCCGCCTTTAAAAGTGTAGTCGTTAACCCCGATGCGATACAAATCAGCTGCTTCGATTTTTTCGTAAGCGCCTTCTTTGTTCTGGGCATATGCAAAGACTATGCGTTTCCCCGCTGGCAGGCTGGGGTCCCAGGCAAATTTAAGGCCGTGCACGTCGAAGAACTGGCCGCCTGTGCCGCCCTTGGCTGATACGCTGTGCTCCAGGGCCCTGAGTAAGGTGCTGCCGCTAACTGTTGAAATAATGAGTTTGTTCTGGAAAGGCAGCACTTCTCTTACGCGCCCGATTGTAATTGGACCTTGCTCGAATCCGCCGCGAATACCGCCCCGGTTTTGCAGTGTAATAGTGGCACCATCTTCGATACCGGCATCGAATAAGGCGTCGCAAATAAGATCTCCCATCGGCGAGTCGTTAGAATATCTGGAAAAACGATTGTCGAAATTTAGTTCTGCCATCACCAGCGGCTTTTTCAAATATTCAAAAGGTTTTCCCTTTTCTGTAACGTAAGCCTTCAAATCAGGTTCTTCGAAAATTCTGTCTGTGATGTTTATCAATCTGTATTGCGATTCTGGTAACAGCAATTTCCCGTCTTTGTCGAAAACCAGATCCAGCCTTCCCAGTGCCCGTCCGTAGCAGCCTGTTTGCACAAGCATCGTTCTACTGCCGTCTTTGTGATCCACGACAATTGCTTTGTCTAATCTTGTATGCGAGTGACCGCCGATCACCAGATCGACATCGTCAAGAGCTGCAAGCTCCTTTTCCGGCTCAACCCCACAATGTGATACCAGAATGATTTTGTTTATGCCTTCCTCTCTGGCTTTTGCAATTTCTGCTTCAACCGGTTTTGTCCATTCTTTATCTGTGGCCAGCAATTTGACTCCATCAAGCCTGGGTGCCAGCTGTTTCAATGCCGGAGTAATTACGCCAATAAAGGCAACCTTTTGACCTCCGATATTCTTAACAACCGAGTGCTTTACAACTTTGCTTAAATTAGGCTCGCTTGATACATCAAGATTGCTGCAAATTACGTCGAAACGGGCAAGCTTCATTTGCTTGCCCAGATTCTCAGAGCCCTCGTCGAAGTCGTGATTCCCGAGAGTGTAGATGTCATATCCGGCCTTGTTCAAGCATTCGACATCGCTTTCGCCTTTGTACTCTTCAAAATAGGCTGTGCCCTGGAATAAATCACCGGCATCCACTGCCAGCACCTTGTCGCTTTTTTTCTTGGCTACTTTTATTAAGTGAGCGATCCTCGGCAGGCCGCCAATATTTTTTCCGTGTTCCAGATAGGAGTCTTCATGCGAATGAAGGTCGTTGCTGTGTAAGATAGTGAAAGCAAAGTTCTCTTGACTTTGGCTGTCCTGAGAATTTACTTGCCAGGCAAAGAGCCCCGGGAGGCTAAGTGCAATGCTGAGAACAAAGATTCGACGCTTTATCTGCGTGCTGAACATGGCAGGCAGTCTCCTATTTATGACTTTTCAAGCTGCTACAGCTGAAGAACTGCGCGCTCTAGATAATCAGTTTAAAACGGAATCAGGCTGTCCGGTACAAGTTGTTTCTGCAAAAACTCTACTTGAAATTGATCCAATCGGCGCTCCCATGGCTTGCCGGATTTATATCGACTACAAAAATACTTCCGAAAGAACAGTTTCGGGAGTCAAGTTCAAAATAGGCTACATAGACAGCGAAGAAAATATTCGCGGCACTTTTCATGCGCCCGATGGCCATCAGCTCGCTCCGGGAGCCACTGCTTCAGCGAAATGGCGCGGAGATAAGGTGGACCCAAGAACCGCCCGAGTAATGATCCGGGTTTTAGTTGCCAGATATGCTGATGGAAGCAGCTGGGAAAGCGACAAGCTGAAAGGACTCGCTCCCGGTACGGGGGGCAGCTCTTCGACAGCAGGAGGGTCGCCAAGTGGCACCGGGCAAGCAGGGGGTGATAGCTTTGAATCGGAGTCAGGGCAAGCACCTCCTGGATCTTCGCCTTCAGGGTCAGATAAGTCCACTGACGGATATTGATGCTCGCGATCTATTTTTAATGCGATTTCCCAAGTTTTTTTACTTTCCAAGTGGCCGCTATATGCAATCGCGGTGTATTGTATATCCACTGTCTTAATCGAAAATCGTCTTTAGGAGCTTCCACCATGAGTTCCGGATTCCGTACCATTCTGGTCGGTCTGGGAGTGATGGCTTCTTGCATCGCAATGGCTTCGCTCAAAGGTCCGCATTTACTAATGGCATTTGCTGGTGCCAGCCTGCTTTGTGCAATTCGCTCCTGGATGATGCGCAACTCAAGCTCACGTAGTTCTTCAAAAATGCCTGAAGCTGAGACCACCCCCAGACATCCTCAAACAAGAACAGCAGGCACTGTTTATCAGTTTCCTGTTCAAAATGCATATGCATCGGAAGCAAGCGGCTCCTGAGCCATCGTTCTTGTTTCGGACAATGCATGCTTTGAGTAGTTCAGGAACTGTTTAAATACTTTGCTCAAAACGCCTGTGCTGATACTTTGATAAAGCAGAGCCGCTTGATCTCTGAAATAATGTGTTGTGCGCAGTTTCTTTCCAGGCTGATGATATGAAACTCCTGTCATGGCGAAGCTCCGGCTGGCGAAGCGGTCTTGTGATCGCTCTTTTTGCAGCCTTACTTGCGGTATTTGTCTTTCTGTTCAATTCAAAGAGTGCCACAACTCTTGCTGTTTGCCCTCAGGGTACAGGAGATGTTTTGCAAGGTGCCGAAAATAATGGCATTCCTGACACGCTGGAAAAAAACGGCTGGCATCAAAGTCTTATTGAAGTCGGACCGATAGATCTGCACAAAAAGTACAGATCTATGGAAGGACCATACGCAATTCAAAAATTTAGAATTTCAGACTTGCTTGCATCGGGCAAAGTGAAAATTCCTGAGTCAAGAATTGTTTATCTCGACACTCCCAACAGTACTCCTGCCCCATCCATGCAAAACTCGACAGGCGGCAATGGCTCTCCATGCGATCTTGAAGGGCTTGCAGACACAGGCGACAAGGAAAGAGAACTATTATGGTTTCGCGGTATAAAACTCGAAGTGCTCGACGAAAATGACAGGCCAATGCCGACTGCTGAATTCATCTGTCATATGAATCTTGATGTGGATCAAGTAAGCAGATTTACTGTCTTTCCTGAACTCGAACGCACCGGCAACGAAAGAGTTACCACACTTACGCAGGGGCAGACTGAATTTTATTTTCCGGAAGGATACGCGGTTCCGCTTGCAAGCGATGAAGAGTGGAAGTTTACTTTTCAGGCAGCAAACCGCACCACCGATAAACATAGACGCATAAAACACCTCTGCACTCTTTATTTCAGCAAAGACTCGGAGCTGAAAAAACCACTTAAAGCTTTGCACTGGTACAACCCGTATGTGACCGTGCAAATTGACGCGGCAAGCCCAGTGCCTGAGCATCATGGTCCCTCATGTATGGCAATTTCGCAGGGTGTCGCCGCACCTAATATGGTGGCGGATTCGGCCTTCAAAGATCCGGCAGGACGAACTCTTACCGGGCACTGGACCGTGCCGCCGGGGCGGCATGAATACGCGGTGCCCTGTATCGGGGTTGCCGGAGACATGACTCTTGCGGACCGGACAATACACGCTGTCTGGACCCATGTTCATCCGGCCTGTGTTCGAGCTACGCTTTCTGAATGTCTCGGTAATTCTAAGAAGCGCGATGTTTTCAACGTTAATGTGAAAACAAAATACGAGCACGGACCCGAGCTTGTGCAGATCGATAAGATAATTTCAAAAGAAGGAATTGAACTCAAAGCAAACAGAAACTATGAGGTGTCAGCCGTTTACGATAACCCGGAGAAAGAAGCTCTTGATTCGATGGTGGCTTTCGGAGTCTTTTTTGAATCAAAGAACTTTGTCAAACCAGACTGGCAAGAAGCTGCTTTAGAAAGCAGCGGCTCGCAAATAAAAGCGGTGAAAACAGTTGATAAAAGCGGCAATAAGCTAAGCGGCGATAAAGAGAACTGCGATCTTTATTGCGGAATTAAGAACAAGAAGCTCCCGGAGCAGTAAATTGTCCCTTCGCCATCTTTGCTGAAGACCAAAATTCTTTGGATTCTTGCCGGGCAACGCTATTTGCTTTCTGCCGTTCCGGAATCAGTAAACTATCCGGCCGTTTGCAAGGGCAAAATGGAGACCACTTAGAGAAGTTGAGCAAAGAATCGGTCTGGGTAGCTCAATGCCAAAAGAGCAGTATTTCAAGATCGTTAAAGAAGGCATTGCTAGAAATCCCGACTTTTACAGTATTTATTTTGAAGCTGCTTATTTTCTGGACTCTCGCTGGTATGGTGCTCCGGGCGAAAAAGAAAATGTTTTCGACGAGCCTAATGCAATATCGTGGAAAAGGACCAGGCGCGGCTTTGAAGTTCTTCAAAAGAAATATCCTGACTCCACATTTACTACTGCCGAGTATCTTAGATTTGCGATCGAACAAAATGATGAAGACGCCATTCAAATTGCGGTCTCAAGGCTCAAGCCCCAGTTCGCTTCCTGAGTTGTTAATCAGTCTCGTAATCAGACGCACACTCACAACTTCGTCACAACTCCCTCACAAATAGCCTCACGAATCCTTCATATCTCTTTGATGTAATAGAAACATCGAAAGCGAGGCAAGCGAAAATGAAGATTCAAGCAATATTAACCCTGGTGGCAATTCTGGCAATCTTTCCTCTGGCTGCCGATGCTCAGGGGTACAACATCAACGTCAATCTAAATGATGCTATGGTAAGCCAGAGGAATCTGGAAATGGCACAAAGATTGAATGATGCAAATGCTCTGGCAACGCCTTCAGTCAAGCACCATCACTGGAAACTGCACAAGAACAAAGCCGAGAGGGCTGTGCTCTTGCAAAAAACAAACTCTGAGACCTGGACTGATGCAACTCAAACATACTGAGGCAACTCATATGTATTGAAGATCCCGGCATCAGGCAGAAACAGGAAGCGAGCGTTAGAAATAGCGCTTGCTTTTCTGTTGGCAAAAGAACATTTGCAAAAAGGAACTATGCGTGAATTATCAGTCGGCTAGAGTGATTTCTCACAGTCAAAGCTTTGTGACTTATAAGCCGACCGCAAAGCACAGCAGCAAGGAAAATAAGAAGAAAAACTAGAACGAACTGCCATGCCGGAACGAAATGTCATAGGTGTATAATTCTGCGCAGGACTTTCAGAAAGTTGATTTATACGTGTCGTTCCAGGTAAATTTAGGTAGTGAAAAGGATGTTCCGCCGGAAGTCAGAGGCTGGAACTGGGGCGCCTTCTTTCTTACCTGGATCTGGGGCGTTTGCAACGGCACTCTGATTTCGCTCCTGAGTTTGATACCCGGCATTCATTTTGTAATGATGTTTGTGCTGGGTGCAAAGGGAAATGAGTGGGCCTGGTCGAACAAAGAATGGGATAGTGTCGAAGCATTTCATCGCAGTCAGAAAAAATGGGCTGCCTGGGGCCTGGGGCTCTGGATTGCCACCGGGTTTTTCATTATTGTTGTTCCGGTTGGCATACTGGGCTGGGGAATTTCATCAGAATGGCATCCGATTGTGTCAACTGTAAAAGAGTTCGAAGATCACCGTCGCTTTTGCAATTATGCCCTTGCTGAGGCAGAAAGAGACCCGCGCTGTTCAAGGTCACTTGGTTATCCACTCAGAGTCGAAGGCAAACCCGAGGCAGTCAGAAGGAATGGTTATACTGAAAGCTGCATTAACGTATACGGACCTCGCGGGCACGGCCGGCTTTTTGTCAGAAGCAGAAAGCCAGGAAATGCTGAAGCTGAGCTTGAAAGCGCCGAACTTGAATTAGAGAGTCTTGAGCGCTTGAGAATCGAATCGAAGCAGGTGAAAAAGGAAATAGCATCCACTGAAAAGCGTATTTCAGAGCTTGTCGCCGCAGTTCGAAAAGAAAATCGCTGGAAAAAAAGAGAGCCGAACGGCAAAGAAGAGGCAGAGGAGTTTTACAGGGAAGTATTGAAAAAGGCCGAGTCTGATCCAAGAGTCGGGGAGCTGACAGGCCAGCTTGTTTCAGCCCAGCTTGAAGATGCACATGTTGCATTTGAAGGACCCCAGGGTGAGGCCAGCTTTTTAGTAGCTCTTGAAGGCCGGAAGCAAACTGCATTTCTTAAAATTGAAGGGCAGAGGTCTCTGGGACACTGGAACTTGAGGCTTGCCCAGCTGGACTTTGAAGGACGTAGTCTTAATCTACTTGAGCAGGGCCAATAATAAGCGCAAAAGAAAGCTGTGCTTGTGATACGGGGAGTTTTGCCCGGAAGCTTCGCAGATCTTTATTAAATGGCTGCTCTTAACCAATCCTTAGTAGGCTCGATGTCATCATATAGGTAAAGGCAGGGGTTCAAAATCTGGAAACTGGAGTTGCAGAGAGTGTCTGCGGCTCCGATTAGGTGACTTATGACCTTCGTAACTAGCATGGCGATCATCTTACTGGCAACTGCTGTGGGTACTCTGGTAAATGACTATACCCGCTTCGGTGGTGACTACCTGAATGATGATGAGCTTAAAGCAAGCCATAACTGAATTATTAAATCGAATAACGCCTCAAAGAACCGAACAACGCCTCAAAGAACCGAACAACGCTTCAAAAATTCGTCCGCTGACTGCGCGTTGCCGGGGATATGCGCTGATCTTTGCTCATAGCGAGTTAAAATAAGATTGGTCGTATTGAGGGTCGGCATGGCAAGGGTCCTGATTGTCGAAGATAATCTTGAGATCTTGGAGCTGATCACTTATTGTTTGAGCTCGGAAAATCATTTGCTGGAAACCCTCAGCGATGGAAAACAGGCGCTTGAACGCCTGTCTAATGAGAATTTCGATGCTGTTATTCTAGACTGGGAACTACCGGGCTTTTCAGGCATCGAAATTCTCAAGCAGTTCCGGGCTGCCGGGGGCGGAACCAGAATCATGATGCTGGCGAACAAACCGAACCTGAGTGAAAAGATGGAAAGTCTGGAATCCGGAGCGGATGACTATGTTACTAAACCTTTTCATCCTGATGAGCTTTCCGCCAGGCTGAGGGCGCTGTTGAGGCGACCGGCTGAATTTGTGGGCACAATTTTATCCTCAGGCAATGTGAGCCTGGACCCGCTAACAGGGGTCGTGAAAAAGTCGGGGGTGCCGGTTCAGCTTACGGCAAAAGAACGCGCTCTGCTTGAGTTTTTGATGCGGCATCCTAAAGAGGTTTTCAGTGCCGAGGCTATCTTAGACCATGTCTGGCCTACGCAGTCAGAGTCTTCGCCGCTTGCAGTTCGTGTTTGTATTAACGGTCTCAGGAGCAAGCTTGACAGCAACAGCTCCTCGTCAATTATTGAAAACGTTCACGGGGTAGGTTATAGATTGCGTTCCGAAGCTGCTTCTTCTTCTTCTTCTTCTTCTTCTTAAAATTAGCGCCTAGTTGCCTGGCTCTTCTTTAATACCCAATGGCTCTTCCTGCGCAATAAGTGCTTCCGGTCCCCAGGCAAATAGCACTTTCATCAGTGGAGTAAGCCAGTGTCCGCGCACGCGCTCTTTGAAATAGTCTTCATGTGATAGTTCCACATCAGCAAGGCGCAAAAGATCGCTTGCGTATCCTGTGAGCCCAAGTGCTTCTGCATGTTTTGCCGCATCCAGATATTCGTGCACGTTTGCGTGTTCCAGTCTTCCTGCAAAATACATGGGAAAGTACCAGCCGCTTGCAAAACAGGCAAGAAAAATGACACTACCAATAGTGCCCATCATAAAATCGCGCCAGCCTTGTGGTCCTGAGTCGAGCTCGTGAAGCATCTTTCCTACAAGAGCCCGATGCTCCCATTCGTCCTGTTCTATCTTTGCAATCGACTTCTTCTCTTCGTCCCGCCATACTGCCCGCCAGTGACCGGCATATGCAAATGCCGCTGCTTTCTCACCGGAATAGGCCATTTGCAGAATCTGAATCAGGGCAACTTTGTGGTCTGTTTCTTTCATTTGATTTCCGACAGGCCTGCTGTCCTAATTATCCTTCTTAAGGCCATCCAGATTGCCTTAATTCTTTTGCCTGAGTTATTTTTTGTAGCTAAAAAGTCAGCTCTATCTGTGGATGGGCTCTTTTGAATTTCTCAACAGTTTTCAGGCTCATGCCTGTTCCAAAAATATCCAGTTTTTTCAGAGCCGGCATCGCGTGAAAATATTTCAGCGAGGCATTAGAAAGCTGTGTCTGGTCTAGCTCCAGGGCCGCAAGTGAGCTTATTTTGCTGAGCGCCACTAAAGGCGGGTCACCAATTGCTGTGTCGCTCAAGTTCAATACTTTCAGCTTATTGAACGGTACAAAAACTGAAAAGTCCGGATTCTCCAGCTTTGTTGCTGCCAGGTTCAGCTGCTCAAGCTCGCTAAGCGATTTCAGCGATTTCATATCATTATCGGCAAAACTTGTTTTTGAAAGGTCGAGGCACTTAAGCCGGCTGAATTTTGTAAGGGCAGTAAAACTCTTAGAGTTGAGGCTCTCCGTATCAGCCAGATTCAGACTGTTTAAAGCAGAGTTTTTTGCTATCGCTGAAGCAAGAGCGCTTATGCAGTTTGCGCTCAGCTTGTTATTTTTCAGCAAAAGCGCCTGCAGACCCGGCATATTTTTCAGGACTTCGCAGGCGCCAGAGTCGCTTATTTTTGTTTGTGAAAGGTCAAGCTCTTTCAGATTTTTTAGCGTGAAAAGATGCGGAAGCCAGCTGTCCTTTACCCTTGCTCCTCTGAGCTCGAGTACATGCAAATTTTTGATTTTACATAGTTCAGCCAGCCCCTTTTCGCTTATTTTGCTGCTTCCAAAATCAATCAGCTCAAGTGAGTCTGCTTTCGTTAAAAGAGCAAGATTTTGATCGCCGGTTTCAGTGCCGTGAAAGCGCAAACCCTTCCAGTTGTTTTTCTTGCTCAGAATAACAATCGCATCATTGTCTATTTCGGTTCTTGAAAGATTGAGGTAAGCAAGAGACTGCATTTTAGAAACTGCTTCAATGTCTTTGCTTCTTAAATCGGTATTGCTTAAATCCAGAGTTTTCAGAGCCGTCAATCGAGTTAAAAGAGCTAAGCCCTTGCCTGTGATTGAAGTATGTGAAAGATTGAGTAGTTCAAGTGATTTGAACTTTGAAATCAGCTCAAGACCGCTGTCATCGACTTCTGCTTCAGCTGCATCTATTCCTTTTAATGAGATACCGCCCTTCAGCAAATACTGGCGCAGGTGTTTTATGCCGTTGCGGGCCAGTTTGAGAGTGAGGACATCGCCCTTTTTAACCTGCCATTTGCTCAGGCGTTCTGCATATTTGTTGCAATAGATAAGAACTCCGAGTTCCGCTGCCGGCTGAGGAAGCATGCTTTCGTGACTTTTGTTTGCTGCTTCTTTCTTTGCCGGTGAGGGCGCCGCTTTAGTTGATTGAATTGAAATCAGAACGCAGGTGATTGCGTAGAAATAAATTGCCTGCAATAAAAGATCATGGTTCTTTTGGCGCGCTTGTTTATTTTGCCGGATCATTTCTTTGGCACCAGCTTCTTTAATACAGGAACTCTTTTGGCAAGCATGCCGGGCTCTTCAAGCCCCAGCATTATGCAGCAAATTAGATATAGAAACGCGCCGGCAGCCGAGGCCAGTCCGACCCCGAAGAAAAGCACTATTCGGGCTGCCTGTTCTGAAAGTTCAGGTATGGTTTTGGCAAATGTTTGAATTGCCTGATCCGAGCAGGTGAAATATGTTATTGCATAAGCACTCACTGCGCAGAGTCCTGAGGCAAATAACATTACTGCAAGCGGCTTTACCAGTTTTGAAAAACCGAGCAGGCCGATTCTCCGTTTCAGAAAAGCTGTAAGCAGGCTGAGGTTGAGTATAGTAATTAATGTGCTTGCAAGTGAAATGCCTCGCACATCGAGCTTTATGTGATAAACAAAATACCAGTCTAATATTGCTTTTACAAAAATCGCAATCACAGCAACTCTAAAAGGAGTGTTGGAGTCTTTAAACGCATAAAAAACTCTGGTCATCAGATCTCTGGCTACATAAAAGAAGATTGACGGCGCCAGAAAAACAAGTGCAATCGTGACCATTTCAGTCGAGTTTTTGTCGAACTGGCCACCTTCAAAAAGCAGCCTGATTATGGGCTCCGGAATCACAAGAAAAAGCGCGGTAAGCGGCAGCGCCAGAAACCAGAGAAAACGCAGCGAGCGTCGCAACTCTTCTTTTAGATCATCTATGCGGCCCGCATCCACTTGCTCGGTAAATCGAGGCAAAATTGGAACCAGCATTGCAGTTAAAAGAACTCCCAGAGGCAGCTGCACCAGCCGGTTCGACATCAGAACCGCTGTCCAGGCACCCTGACCCAGTGCACCAGTAAAAAATGCATCAACATAAACTATGAGCTGGCCTACCGAAGTGCTGAATACTGCAGGCCAGAGCATCGCAGTGTAATCAGAATATCCTTCTTGAGGCTGCAGCAAACTTAACTTACCCCCGAGCTTACATTTTGCTAGATCCGGTATTTGGGCTGCTAGCTGGCCTACTGCGCCTATTAGAGTACCGATTGCAAGCGGGATGCCGCTGTAAACTGCTGTTTGAGGGTCATTGAAAGCTAATACCGCAACTATGATGGCAACGCTTGCAATGGCCGGTGAAAGCGAGGGCCAGAAAATTCGGTTGTATACGTTTAAAACGCCGTATGAAATTCCAACCAGGCCTGAAATCACAATCAGGGGCGACATGATTATGAACTGATCGAGCATCTGCTGTTTAAAGAGCTCTTTCAATGCGTCCGGAGTCCAGTGCTTCAAATCCGGTGCCAGGCGTTCTTCTACGATTTTGTAGTCTCCGAAATTCTGAAGCCATGAACTGAAAACAGGTGGAAGCCCATCAAATATTTTCAAACTGAAAGGATTCTGGGACGCAAGAAATGGCGCGGCAAGAACCGCAATGACTGTGATTGCAAGCAGCGCAAAAAAGGTAAAAAAGCTGATTTGAAGAATCAGGCTGCCGGCGTTCTTATCTTCTTTGCGCCCAGTCAGAATCGCCACGGTAGAGGAGTGAAAGGGGCCGCCGAGCCCGCCGAATAAAATAAGTATGTTTCCCGTAAAAAGGTAGGCGTAGTTATATGCGTCTGCAACAATGCCTGTGCCGTATGCGTGGGCAACTACTATGTCACGCACCAGACCTATTATTTTTGAGAGTACCGTCAGAACCGCTACCAGTCCGAAGGTTTTGCCCATGCTGGGACCATTGTTCTTTTTGCCTGATTTAGTTTCGACAGGATTTGAGCTCGCTTCGTTCGCGCTGCTACTGGCTGGTATGAGTTCGTTTGCGTCTATTTCGTCGGTGTCCTTGCTCAGTTTTACTTCGCTTGCACTGAGCTCGGTTTCTTTAAGTTCGCGCTTGTCTTTATCGCCTGTCAACGGCACTGGCCTTTGCTTGGATTTCGCTTGCGTATTTTACTGAAGGCGGTATTAGGCTGTTATCACCGTTTTTCTTCGAGTTTAATTCTATCCGTTCTGAGGGAGGAATGCCCAGATACCTGGCAGCCTCCATGCAAATAGCATTGAAGACCGGACCGGCAATCGTATTTCCCCAGCGCCCATCTGTCTGCGGGCTGTCTACCACGGCTATGCAAGCAAGTTGCGGGTTGTCTGCCGGCAGGAAGCCCACAAAGGATGCTATGGTTGCGCCTGCAATATAGCCTCTACCATTTGCTGTGACCTTCTGTGCAGTTCCGGTTTTGCCGCCTACCTTATAACCTGGAACCTTGCCGGCTATTTGAGTGCCCATTGCAATATTTTTGCCAAGCAGTTCTGCAACCAGTTGTGCAACTTCAGGCTTAATTACTTTGGTCTTTTGTGCTTCAGTCCATCTTTCTGTTACACCGGTTTTGGGGTCATAAATACGCCTGATCAAATGAGGCTGCACTCTGATGCCACCGTTTGCCACTGCGCTCACAGCACTTACAAGTTGCAGCGGCGTCACCGAAACCATGCCCTGACCGAAGCCTGTGGTTGCCTGGTCGATGGGCTTCCAGTACTTTGGCTCAACTAAAATACCGTTGGTCTCGCCTGCAAGTTCAATGCCGGTTTTCTTGCCGATTCCGAAATCAGTAAGTTTTTCGTAAAACTGTTTCGGACTCATCATCAGTCCTATTTGTGCAGAAGCCACATTTGATGAATGGATGAAGAGATGAAGGATGTCGATGGCGCCGTGACCGCCATGCTCGTGATTGTGCAGCGTGCGATTTCCTACATTCAAATAGCCGTTGTCATAAAAAACCGAATTGGGCTTAATCACGCCAAGATCAAGCGCGGAAGCGACTGTCAGAATCTTGAATGTAGAACCGGGCTGATAAACATCGACCATTGCCCAGTTCTTTGTGGTTTCATAGGCGTATTTGTGATATTCGTTGGGGTCGTAGTTCGGATAATTCGCCCAGGCAAGAATTTCACCGTTCTGCGGATCTAACAAAATCGCGCAGCCTTTTAGAGCCTGTGAATGAACACACATGGCTGTCAGCTCTTTTTCAGCCAGGTGCTGCAAATAATTGTCGATGGTCAGCTCAACATTGCGACCCATGGGTGGTGTAATTTCGAGCTGAGGCGTTGTATTACCGACTATGATTTCCCGGCCGCGTCCGTCTAGCTGCGGGTGGTTTACACCACCAGTGCTCTGCAGAGGAGTTTCCACCGCCTGTTCGACACCACCCTGTCCTTTGGTGTCCATATTTACATAGCCGAGTATGTGTGATGCAAGTTTTGCTTCGGGATAATGCCTGAATGAGCGCGGAACAATATCGATTCCCGGCCAGTTCAGGCGCTGAAGTTCTTCAATTTCTTCGCGGTTCAAATGCAGCGCGATTGTTACAACAGGGAACTCGCTTTTAAGCAGGCGCTCTATTTTTTTCGGGTCTTTATGGCAGACCCGGGCAAATGCTGTTGCAGCTTCTTCTTTTGAAACTTTCAAAAGTTCAGGGTGGACGAAAACATCGTAGCGAGTCGTGTCAATAGCCAGCGGTAATCCGTGCCTGTCTGTGATTGCACCCCTGTGAATAAGCGGATTGTTTTTCTCTCGTTGCAGCTCGGCTCTGCGCGTCAATTCCGGACCACGCATGATCTGCAAGTAATACAGTCGTCCGGCAATCGCAAGCAAACCGGCTATTAACAAGAGTTGCCAGACTCTAATTCGCCAGAGCGGCGAGCGCGGCTGCTTACGTTTTGCAGCATATCTATTTGGCGTAGATTCCCGGGGTCGAACCGCCATTTACCTCGTCCTGTTTTAATAACCTGAGTAAAGCGGCAAGTAGTGCTTGCGCGGCTTGTACTCTTGCACCGCCTGCGGTTTCACTTCCCGGGCGATAATAACTCGTTCGGGCACCCGCAAGCCTGCTCTTCCCACAACGTTTGCCTGGATTCCCTGGAAGGAAATCGCTCTCAATAACTGTGCCGAAAGCTCCGTGTTCTGTTCGCTTAATCTTCTTGCTTGCTCTTGTAGCTTGCTTACTTCAGATGAAGCAGCAACATCGAGCCCGTATCCTAAAAGTGCCAGACCGCAGCAGGCTATTAAAATAGCCCGCAATAAGCGATTAAATTTGACCAGGAGCGGAACATGCCTGGTGATGCTTCGAGGTGTCCAGTCGGGCAGCTCACTTAGTTTGCTTGATTGAACTGATTCAGAGTTGAATCCCTGTGCCACCATCGGTGGTAGAGCCACGGACATTGATCCTGTGTTCCATGCATCGGTGTCGATCGCTTGCTGCGCTGCTGGCATCTAAGCCTCCTGGACCACACGTTCCCCCGCTCGTAGTTTAGCACTACGGCTCCGGGGATTGGCAAGTGTTTCTTTTTGAGAAGGTTGTAAAGGTTTTCTGGTCAGAATTTCTATTTCCTTTTGTTTGGAACAGTTGCAGATTGGCTGTTTCGGCGGGCAAACACACTCAGACTCCCATCTCTTGAAAACCTGCTTAACGAGTCTATCTTCAAGGCTGTGAAAGCTTATGACAACAAGCCTGGCGCCAGGTGCAAGAATTCTAATTGAGCTTGCAAGGAAATTTTCTAATGCATTTAATTCATCATTTACAGCAATTCGTAAAGCCTGATAAGTTCGTGTAGCCGGGTGTGAGTCGTCCTTTACGCGTTTGTATCCCTGGATTCTTCCGATTACCTGACTTACAAGAGCTGTAAGCTGGCTTGTTCTTTCAATCGGTCTTTCAGCCACAATCTTTCGTGCAATCGCCCTGCTCAATCTTTCTTCGCCATATCGAAACAATATATCTGCGATTTCCTTTTCTGAAAGCGTGTTAAGAAGGTCTGCAGCAGTCGTAGTTCGTCTGGTGTCCATTCGCATGTCCAGGGGCGCATCTTTGACGAAACTGAAACCACGACCGGGATCGTCGAGTTGCATCGACGAAACTCCGATGTCTGCAAGAATGCCACCATCTATAGAGTCGACGCCCAGATTTGCGCATATCTTTTGTATATCCTCGAAGTTTCCCTGAACCAGATCTATTCTTGGATTTTTGAAATCAAAACCAGCTTCGGCAAGTCTTTTTTTTGAAATTTCAAGGGCATATGAGTCCTGATCTATACCAATGACTCTCGCGTGAGGACTGACTCGAGAAGCTATTTCTTTCAGGTGTCCGGATAAGCCGCAGGTTGCATCGACAAATACCGAGCCCTTTTCTGCATTGAGCAGTTCAAGAACCTCAAAGAGCATTACCGGCTGGTGCTGAAAATTGTTTTTATCCATAAATTTCTCTGAAAGAAGAGACTAACATGCAAATGAAGATCTAAATGAATCAGTGACTTATCTGCTCAGTTCCATATCAACTCAGTTACATATCAGCTCCGTAAGATCTGCTCAGGCATTGACAGCAATGATTGACAGAACCGAGCTGATATAGCATTTGGGAGCTTTCGGGCTGATTCAGCATTTGATTTAGTTTTTGAGCTGAATCGGTTATTGAACTGATTCATTGGAGTTAAGGAATAACAAGAAGAGCCGGCGCACCGCGCAGGCTCTTCGTAACCCAGCCAAAAACGACTTAATAATCAGGATTTATTTTTGCTTCTGGTATAGAACTCGAAGTCCCAGCAGCAGGCATAAATTAATTGCATGGTAATTAGTCCCACGATCGGGCATAGAATCCAGGCGTCACAAAAAACATTATTGATTGGCCAGTGGAAATAATTGGCTGAGGCAGCGATTCCCAGCACAGGTAGCAGGCTTAACAGGACGATAATCGACAGCTGTTTGGCTGTGGCGGTCGTGCCGCCCCAGTGCCAGCGATACCCGTCCCACCAGAATGTGGGGGCAATCTTCCAGCCGAGGCTGTTTGCCGGGAAAAGCAGCCTTCCGCCCCTGAGAGGGACAAAAGAGCGGTTGCAGTTCGAACACATCATGGTCTCGGTATGACCATAGGGTTCAAGCACCCCGGGAGTGCAGCGAGGGCAGGGATAAGACTGGCTCAAAGCAATCACCTGTTGTTTCAGTGAGAGCTGCTGAGATGATGATGGATAGATTTGACCTTCGTCCATTGGCTGGCTTGGTATAGACATAGCGACCGTCCCACGGCTGCAAGAGCCACAGTTGCGTAATTTCCTTGACAGTTTCTAAATACCCGGCGAAAGCCCCCAATCTTCATGTCAAGAGCTAAATTGGCAAAATTTAATCAAAAATAAGGATCTCTACGGCTGGCTGCAAGTGTGCCTGAAGCGAGAAAAAGCCTGAAAAGGACGCTGAAATCATCATGTTTCAACTCAACCGTACGGTCATCAGTGCGCTTGACATCTGGTAGCAGCTCAATCGCGTCGGCCATCGCCGGGTCAATAACGGTCAAAGCCAGTGTTGACGGGCGAGGCGGGCAGAAAATGCTCCAGTAATCCCGCTTTTCCATTGCCTGCAGAGCTCCATGCCTGAGAGCTTCCAGTGACTCTGCCTGGGGCATCATTGAGGCTGAATATCTTGAAATGGCTGTTTTTACAGGAACACAGGTTATCGAGCTCAATAGCTCCCCTGCTTCCCGGCAGGCGGCATCGTCGCCGCTTAAAAAAGCCACCGGCACATTGAAATGTCCGGCAAGTGCTGCATTAAGTCCGGTTTCCCCTACTGAAACGCCATTGAGTCGCACATCAAGAAAGACCTGGGCCCTGTAAGTATGGCTGAGTACGGCGCAGGCAACCCCGCTGCGTGCATGGTAACCCACGAAAAACACGCCGTCGAAACCTTTTTCAATCGATTGATTGTCTGAGATCTTTCCAGAAACACCTGCCATCATCGAATAAGGTCTTTGCCAGCCGCTGCTCAAAATAACGCCTTTGGGCAGAAGCTCGTGCCTGAGATTTCTGCCGTCCCAGTGCGCATCGGCAACGAATATGTCGCTTACTCCCCCTGCTGAATATATGCCGTCCACAACAGCCGCTAGCTCTTTGTGCATCAGTGCAATTGCCCGTTCATAGCCGCTTTCGCCCGGCTGTGTCTGGCTTGAATGCACGATGCCGTTTACACCTTCAAGGTCGCAAGAAATAAATATTTTCATGATTCACCAGAGCTTCCGATAGGGCTTTTGCTAAGCGACAATTCTATATCAGAGATGGGAGCAGTCCCACTTTTCTTGAATTTGCGAGGTGAATAAATGTCAAGCTTTGCGTCATGTCAAGCAAGCTTGGTTATAATCTCAGTGGCGTTGATTACTAAAAAGATCTTCGTGAACAGGTGCTAAGGCAAAAAGCGGGTTAGTTTCTCGGGTCCATTATGGTGATGGTCGATTCAGAGCTTGACTCTGGGCTTAAATCAAATGCAGGCAAAAGCGTTTTGGCTTTCAGCAAAATGCAAGCGCTCGGCAATGATTTTTTGCTGGTTTTTGAAGCCAATCTTGAGGATGCTCTAAATACAGTCAAGCCAGGCTGGAAAGCCAAAGAAGCCAAAATGCTTGCTTTACTGGCAGGCAGATTGTGCAATCGCCACTATGGTGTTGGTGCCGACGGACTGATAATTGCAAGAGCCGGCAGCAAAGCCGACAGGCTTTCCTGGACATATCTGAATAGTGACGGCTCAAGCTCTGTGATGTGCGGCAATGGTTTGCGTTGTCTTGCACTTTTTGCAGTAAATAACGGCTTTCAAGAAACGCGGGTCGGAAGCAAGTTCATTGTGGAGACAGGAAAAGGGCCTGTTGAAATAGACTTTCGGTCAGAAGATCGAATTAAGACAGATCTCGGCGAGCCGATTTTTGAAGCAGAAAAAATTCCTGTGGCATTTGAAAATCCGGAAGCTTACGAAACGAAATCCGGGCTGCTTAAAAAGACGCTGAAGTTCTTTGACGGGCAGGAAGTCGAAATCAGTGTATTGAGCATGGGCAATCCTCATTGCGTGGTTTTTCGTGATGATTTTGCCGATGAACGCGAGCTTGAAAAAATTGCTTTATTGCTGCAAGTGAATCCGCTCTTTCCGCAGGGTGTGAATGTGGAATTTGTCAAAGCCGATTCGCGAGGCGATCTCTCGGTGATTGTATTTGAACGAGGCTGCGGCAGGACACAGGCCTGTGCAAGCGGTGCCGCTGCGTCTCTTGTGGCTGCGCATTTGCATGGCATGGTCGAGCGAAAGGCAAATGTTCATCTTGAAGGCGGCAGTCTTGAAATTGAGTTCAAAGAAGAAAACAAGCATGTTTATATAAGCGGTCCGGCAAAATTCGTATTTGACGGCAAGATTGACCTGCAAGCGATTTTGGGAGAGCTGGAATTTTAGTATGCTGAAAGTTTATCTGGAAGAAAGAGCGGGACGTATCAAGGGGCGGCGTGAAAAACGCAAGCAGGGGCGAATAGCACGTACAAGGCGCCAGATTCTGCGTTATTCAATTCTTTCGGCTTTGCTCTTTGCCGGCGTTGCTGGATTTTTAAAAGTATCATGGAGTGTTGCCGATCCTGAGACTGATATCAAAGTAGCCGGCAATCAGGTGGTCACAGCCAAACAGGTTCGCAGGGCATTGTATTCATGTTTGCAAAAACCTATTTATGCTCTGAATCCCAGAGAACTTGAAGAGCAGGTGCAGACTCTTCCGGATGTGCACAGGGCTTTTGTTCGCCGTTACCTTTTTCCTCGCCCGCATTTGATTGTGCAGGTAATGGAAGAATTTCCCTGGGCATCTTTTGCACATTCGCCGGAGGAGCCGGTGACTGAGGTGATTTCACAAACAGGAAGGTTTATTCCTTTAAGCCAGTTTCCCGGTATTTATCAGCCTGAATTGAAGATCTACGGAACTGAAAAAACAAAGCTGGATGAGAAAGATGTTGCTAACTGGTCCAACTGGGTGAGCTTCATTCAGGCTCAAACAAACAATCCTGTTGAATATGTAGATATGCGGCAGGCGAACTGCATCGAAGTCAAAACCGGCGACCTGCAACTCAGGCTGGGCGCCGCAGACTCGATGCTTTCCAAACGTCTGAATCGACTTTCTTCAGTTTTGCCGGTGCTTGCTACCGTAGATAGGCAGAACATTGAATATGTAGACCTGAGCCTGGACAGCAACGTACCGTTGAAAATTTCCAAGACCGGTAAGAAAGAAGAGTTGATTAAAGGTCAGACTAGCGCCCGGCCGACGATCGAGCAGGAGAATCGCTCACTTGCGCAGCAAAGCAACAAGCCCTTGCTCTAACAAGCCCTTCTTTTAAGGATTGGATGCTATTCTTCGGCAATCAGGCTGATCTCTTTTTCGGCCAGGACGGCTGCTTTTAACTCTGCATAAACCGCGGATTCAAGTTTATTGCCCCTTTTTCCTTTGAACCAGGAAGCGGGATTGAGGAAGCCGAATGGTGTTTCTTCCTGCGCAGTTACTGCCCATTGAATGAAACCCTCGTTATCTTTTTGACTATCTGCTTCCACATGTGCAGCTGCCACCCAGACCGTCAGGTCACCATTCTTGATCCAGAAACCCCAGCCGTAATCCTCCTGAATCACTGAGTCGCATTCGAATCCCTTTGCTTGCAGCTTTTCCTTAAGCCAGCTTGCAAGAGCGCTTCCCGGCTGCCCATTGCAATATTCCAGATCGCCTTCAGGGTCTGCCGGGAAAAGTCTGCTTTTGAATATGATTGTATTGCTCACGTTAATACCATATACGATACCGATTGCGAAACTGCTTCATTAATTCATGCCCGGCTGTATTCGCGCTCATGATATAATAGCATTAGGATTCTATATTTTGAAACGTGCAGTTGCGGCTGCAGTTTTGTTGGCATTTCTGAAAATTAAATTCACAGGTGTTCGTAGGGCAGAAGCCTGCAAAATCAAGCAGGGGGTGATTATTATGAACACGACCACATTCAATCATGCTGCGGGCACAAGTGTTAATGCTTCAATCACTTATGTCGACAGCCCCATAATTAAGGTGCTCAGCGATTGCAGGGGGGCTTTGAAATGGCTTCTCGAAAATGAGCCGGTGCGTGATGTTCCTGCTAATCTTCTCGAACAGGTAAAATGCCTGGAAAAACTTGGGATTGCATATCGCAGAAACAACAGGCTCTTCGGATTGAGAAGACAGAGACTAAAAAGACTGTTGGAGCATGAATCTGAATTTCTGAGTTCCGAGTATACATTGCATAACTTGCTTGGCGGCGAAAAAAGACGCTGAACTGCCGGCAATTGAGGTATCAGCACATGATCAAACAGGAAGTTCACGGTTCAGAGTTTCGGCTTGAAATAAGAGAGCAGAAAGCAGAGTATTCGGAAGTAAAACGTATATGTTTGATTCTTTCATGCTGGCTTTTGCTGGCTCTTATGATTGTGCTTGCAGCATTGATCTGGAGCATCAACGAACTTCTGTCTTGCCTGATTTTGTTTCCGGTTTTCTTTCTTGCACTCTGCTTGCTTAAGCCCAGCTCTGATGCTTGTTTAGCCGGAGCCACATCTTATACTCTTAGGCTCGATCCCGAGCTGCTTACTTTTGTCCTGGAAAATAGCTGCGGGCAAACTTACTATAAAACCGTCTTCTGGCGCAGCATCCGGCTTGCTGAACTCGACGCCAACGGAGGTGCCGAGTTGCTTATATTGCACGGTCCTGAACAACGGCTTGAAATTCCACTCTGGATTTTCAAACGCCAGCGAAAAAGACTGGTGTCGATTCTGCAAAAACAGCACATTCCTATCTTTTTTGTTCGCTAGTTTTTGTTCGCTAGTTGCTGCTTTGGTTAATTTGATTCTTGCGTAAACAAGCTGCAAGTCTTAATAGATCTTCTTTGCTGTGCCTTGCCTGAATCGTCCATCTCAGACCTGGAAGAGCCATTTCTTTGAAATAGTTTCTAATTGATGGAATATAAATCCCCGCTTTTTCAAGAGAGTTTCTGAATGCTTCCGGATTTTTGAAGCCTTCAAGAAAGTAAATCGGAGTCGACTTTGTTAAGGCCGCCTGGTCAAAAAAAGCTGCCGCAAAAAGAACCTTATTCAAAAATTCTATATTTTGCTTCAAGAGTTCAAGGTTCGATTTTGCTTCGTTTTTGATCAAACGCAAAGACTCGCTGCTTGCTGCGCAAATAAGTGGGGGAAGTGTTGTGCTGCCACGGTAGGAAATTGATTCACTGCGGATTTTTTCTGCCAGCTCTTTGCTTGCAAGCACGAAGCCGCCATAAGTCCCGATTGCCTTGCTGAAAGTGCCTGTGACAATCAATCTTTCCTGAGCCTCAAAGTTCGGACCTTTCATTTCCAGTGTTTCCAGCAATCCCCGTCCGTGCTTGCCGAGCACTCCAAAAGTTTGCGCCTCATCAAGCACGATCAAGTCTCCATCCTTGCTCAAAGCAAGAAGTTCTGCAATCGGGTTAAGATTTCCTGTAAGAGCGTCTAGTGATTCGCAAAAGAAGGCAAGCACCGATTTTGGGCTCAATGAAAAATGCTTGCGCAGGGTTGAAGGTGAATACAGGAGATCAGAAGCGCCTTTTGCGGGAGCGAAATCATCTATGTAATAAACAGGTTTTTTTGTCTGGGCAATTGCCGCTTTAATGCTTGCATGGGCATTGCGGTATGAAATGAAAGCGTCGCAGTCGCCGGCTATACTTTCGGCTACTACCTGATTTGACATGAATCCGGCAGGCAATACTATTGCTGCTTCAAATTCGGCAAATGATTTGAGATTGTCTTCGAGTTCGAGCAATAGCTCGTTTTCGCCGGAGGTCAGTCTTGAGGCTCCGGAGCTGAATCCGTAAGTCGCAAATGCTTCGTTTGCAGCTTTTAGTAACTCAGGTCGCTGTGCCAGGCTCAGATAATTGGTGCCGCCGAAATAAAGATAGCTTTTGCCGCCGGTTTTTATATGCGTGGAGCTGTTGGCGGATAGAATCATTTTTATTTTTCTTCTTTGCTTTCTTCTTTTAATTTCTTGCGTTATTGATTGTTTTTTGTGGTCTGATTCAGCCGGTCTGTTTCTATTTTTGCTTTTGCCCAGAGCTCAGCAAGCTGGTCCTTGTCCAGCTCATTGAGAGCTTGTTTAGAAAGCTCCTCCATCATATGGTAACGCTGCTTGAACTTGTCTATCGCAAGCAAAAGCGATTCTTCCGGATTGAGTTTGTTCCAGCGCGCAACGTTCACCATGCAAAAGAGCACATCTCCAAGTTCAAGCTCCACTTCGTTCTGTCGGTATTCGCCTGGCTGCAGCTCCAGTGCTTCTTTCAGCTCAGCTATTTCGCTTAAGACTTTTGCCCAGAGTTCCTCGGCATTGCGCCATTCAAACCCGGCACTCACTGCTTTTTCTGAGATTTTCAGACATTTAAGCAGGGCAGGCAGGGCTTTAGGCACTGAATCAAGTGTCTTCTGCTTTTTGTTCTCGAACTCTTTCTCTTTCTTTTTCAGTTCTTCCCATTGCGCCACTACTTCGTCGGAGCTTCCCAGTTTTTTTTCTGCAAAAACATGCGGATGGCGCGCAATCATTTTTTTGTTAATGCCGCGAGCTATGTCTTCAAGGTCGAATTCATTATTTTCGCTGGCTATTTGCGCGTGCAAAACAATTTGCAAAAGCAGGTCGCCCAGTTCTTCTTTAAGCTTCTCCGGCTCGTTTAAGTGGATGGCCTCTATTACTTCATATGTTTCTTCAAGCAAATAGCGGGCCAGGCTCTTGTGATCTTGCTCCCGGTCCCACGGGCAGCCGTCCGGAGCCCGCAGCCTGGCGATGGTTCTTGCAAAATCCGTGACTGCAGTTTCTGACATGTAGCTTCCCCGAACGTTAAAGCAAAACAAGGCGCTTAAGCGTGACAAGACGCTAACACAAGCTTTAGTTATCTGACATTTAGGGCTGCTTATTGTTAATATTGATGCGGCACCAACGCCTCAGAGGGTTAGAAAAAGTGGAAGTTTGCGTAATCGGAGCGGGCTATGTGGGGCTTGTAACAAGCTGCAGCCTTGCACATTTGGGTCATAAGGTAATAGTTGTCGAGGCTGACAAGAGCAAGCTTTCAATGTTGAAAGCCGGTGATTGCCCTTTCTACGAGCCCGGGGTTTCCGAGCTTTTGAAAACACACGGAAACACAGAGTTACTGGCATTTTCAGACAGCATTTCCGAAGCTGTGAAAAAGTCCGAAATTATATTTATCTGTGTTGGAACCCCGCCTTTGCCAAGTGGCGAGCCCGACATGTCAGCAGTGATATCAGTTGCTAAGTCAATCGGAGCGGCTCTTGATTCTTTCCGCAAACGCATAATTGTGAACAAATCGACCGTGCCGGTGGGCTCGGGTAACTGGGTGGAGATGCTGGTGCGGCAGGGTATGCAGGCCATGCAAACCGTGCCTGCCCGCAGTGCAAAAGCGGAACTTCCGGAATTCTCAGTGCTAAGCAATCCTGAATTTCTGCGCGAAGGAAGCGCTCTGCATGATACTTTTTACCCGGATCGCGTGGTAGTTGGTTCAACCGATAAGGAAGCCATAGAGCGCATGCGCGAACTCTACCGCCCGCTCATTGAACAGTCATTCTCGGCACCGGAGCCGGCGCCAAGACCATCCGGTTTTGGAATAGTTCCGTTTGTGGTTACCGATCTTGCATCTGCTGAAATGATCAAATATTCAGCCAATGCATTTCTTGCAATGAAAATCAGTTTTGCAAACGAAATGGCCGGTATCTGCGAAAAAGTCGGTGCCGATATCCGGGAAGTGGCTCGCGGGATAGGACTGGATAAACGCATTGGTACTGCGTTTCTGAACGCAGGCGTTGGCTGGGGCGGCAGCTGCTTCGGAAAGGATGTTCATGCACTAATTGAAGTTGCAAAAGAATACAGCTCGCCGACTCCATTGCTTGAAGCCACAATAGATGTGAATAAGAATCAGCGTCTTGTAGCAATAAAGAAACTGCAGGAAGAACTGAAAATAATAAAAGGACGTGTAATAGGCCTACTGGGACTTTCTTTTAAACCCAACACCGACGACCTTCGTGACGCAGCCAGTTTGACTATCGCGGCGCAGCTATCCAAAATGGGCGCGCATGTGAGGGCCTACGACCCGGTTGCGATGCCCAGCTGCAAGCGCCTTCATCCGGAGTTAAATGTCGAGTATGCTGCCAGTCCGCAGGAGCTGGCCGCTAATGCCGACGCTCTGGTGCTGGTTACCGAATGGGCGGAATTCGCCAGGCTTGACTGGAATGCTATCGGTAGCAGCATGAAAAATCGCCTGATCATAGACGGACGCAATTTTCTGCTGCCGGCAGATTTGATTGAAGCCGGTTTTGCTTACAGGGGAATCGGTTTGTGAGAATTCTTGTTACAGGAGGAGCCGGTTTCATCGGCTCTCATTTTGCAGACAGATTACTTGAAGAAGGTCACGATGTTCTGGTAATGGACAATTTGCTTACCGGAAACTTCAAGAATATTGCTCATCACCAATCCAATACGCATTTCGAGTTTATCCATCATAACGTAAGCAATCACATTCATCTCATTGGTGAAATCGACTGGGTGATTCATTTTGCTAGCCCGGCAAGCCCGGTTGATTACTTGCATTTGCCGATTGAAACTCTCAAAGTCAATTCACTGGGTACTCACAACACACTGGGGCTGGCTCTGGCTAAGGGCGCAAAATATTTGCTTGCAAGCACCTCTGAAGTTTACGGCGATCCGCTTGTGCATCCTCAACCGGAAGAATACTGGGGCAACGTAAATCCGATTGGGCCGCGCGGGGTTTATGATGAAGCAAAACGATTTGCCGAGGCCCTTACCATGGCTTATCACAAAAAGCATAAGCTTGAAACTCGCATTGTTCGCATATTCAATTGCTATGGACCTCGCTTGCGCCCCGACGACGGCAGGGTAGTGTCCTCGTTTATTAAACAAGCTCTTACAAATAAGGCGCTGACTGCTTATGGTGACGGCAAGCAAACACGCAGCTTTCAGTATATTTCCGACCTGGTTGACGGCATTCGAAAACTGATGGAAGTGGATTACAACGAACCTGTGAATATAGGCAATCCCGAAGAAAAAACCGTTATCGAGCTTGCAGAAATTATCAAGGAACTTACCGCTTCAAAGAGCGAAATCATTTTTGAACCGCTTCCAGAAGACGATCCCAAACAACGCCTGCCTGATATAACGCGTGCCAGAAAATTGCTCGGTTGGGCGCCAAAGGTTGATTTGCGAAGCGGGCTTGCCAAAACTATCGATTGGTATCGTGCAGAGTTTGCTCGGGAATCGGATCAGGCGGCGCTGCGCTCGGGGAACTGAGATTCTCTATCCGGTTGTTGACCATGAACTCTGGAGCCCGAAGCTGTGTAACGGTAAGAGAAAAACAGTTTTTTTCAGTCTTTAATTCTTACCGATGCCTCTGGGGATACAGCCGCGATAAAGGCTCCGAGCACAAGGACTGCGACAGACAAGAGCAGAACAATACCGGGAACCAGAACTTTGATTTCATTCCTATCTTTGAAGATCAGATTCGCAAAAAAGGGAATTACAAAAGCAAGAAGCAGCCAGGCAGTGCTACCCAGAACACAGACGAATGAGCCAAGCATCAGATAAAGTCCAAATTCGTGCATAGAGGCATTTCCTCGGTCATCCACTGGTATCGCATAGTTTCCTTTATGCTTTATTCGAATGCGCGCTTGCAGTTCGCGGCAGGCTATATGAGCTCAATTGAAATAGCAATGGTTGGACTCGCAAGTGGTGCTGACGGTGAAGAGCCACAGACATATTGCGATAGTTGTTGCGATTCCAATTGCTATGAATAAAGCTCTATAGGGATTTTTCATTCTTACTTAGTCAGCACTTGACTTGTTATACCTGAGCCAGAGAGCAAGCTCATGGCAGTCGTATAGACGGAATCATGTTGTTTTTTTTGCCCATCCCACTCCCCAAAGTTCGCTGGGATCGAGCAATTTCAGCGGCTCTCAATTCCGAGCCTCCTGGAGCTTACTCGCGCACTTCTGGCTGTCTCTCCAGCTGAGGCAGCAATTCGCCCTTTATCTTAGTAACAGTTTTGCTAAGACCCTGTTTCTCAAGATTTTCCAAATACTCCATCCAGGTAAGTGCAGGGCTGCGAAGCGAATCTTTATGCCGCCTTATAGCTTGCATAACCAAATCAGCTGACAAATCAATCTGGTCCATTACAAAGTCATCTGGAGAAACCGCCGCTGTTCCATAAGGCTTGAGTAACTGCTCAGGAAAATGCTTTAGATTCCAGGTCACAATTAAACTCGATTTGCTTGCTATTGCAGCTGCAAGTACATGTCGATCAGCAGGGTCTGGCAAAACCAGGCGGTCAATCAAGTGCTCGTAATCCTCAACAAGCGCATCAAGCACATGCAGATCCATTAACTGCCTTGTTCGCGTCAGCTGTGTCAACGTAAGGTCCGGCCTGGTTCTTAATAAACTGGTTATCCATTCATCTTGAATATGATTGGTCCACTTAGCCCGAAACAATCCAGTCATAGCCAGATGCATCAGCAAGTCCCTTAACGGAGCTGGATATAAGACACAAGCATCATATATAACCGCAAACTGCGTGAAAATCACCGCCCATATCCCATGTTTAACTCTTGGGCTTGTGCAGCAAGTTCATCCAAAACAGCCAATCGTTGCTCATCCATCTGCTTCTTGTAATTCAGCATGTCGTCCAAACGAACCCTTCTGTGCCGGCCTACTGTTCGAAAAGGTAATTCTCCTTTTTCAAGCAATCCGATAAGAAACGGCCTGGAAACATTCAGGAAATCTGCAGCTTGTTGTGTTGTAAGTTCTGCATGGATTGGCATAACCATGATTCCGTTTCCTTTGGACATCTCTTCCAAAATTTTTACCAGAAGAGTAAAAGCACCTTCTGAAAGTTCAATCTGCTCGCCTTTACTGTTTGAAAGCATGAACTTAGGACGACGCTTACCTTTGGCCGAATTGAGTTTGGAAATCAACTCATTGGCTACTTTTACGTCCTTTTCTGTTGGCAGCAATGGTTCATCGGCTAAGGCTGGCATTATATTGTCTCCTGGGGTATATGCATATGATACCATCTATTCGAAATATTCGCAACATTCGAATTAACCGTAATATTGTTATATTCGCAAGACTAAGATAGCGCCGGCGCAGAAGGCGAATAAGCAAGAATTGCTAAGCATATGGGACAACTAGCAAAACAGTCATTTTTCGGCAGTTCTCAATTTGTTCTTGTGGATGGATTCACAGTTTTTTCGAAATTGATAGAAGATCAGAACGTCCTTTGCGAATGCCTGCAGTCGTTTACCTTCTTTGCCATACGCCTTACGACGTCTTTCAATTTAAGTTCGGCTACTGCTCATAAAAACTCCAGCATTGTCGCTTAACTTGCTTGTTCCGCCATGGAATTAGAGCTCGCTTACGGACTGTCCTTTACAGTTGCTGTGTTCACACACCTCTTTCTGGCGTTCGAGCCTGAGAAGCAGACCGAACAAAAATAATGCAGCGGGTTTAATGAGCTGGTCTCATCCGGTCAATAACGGCTTGGCTCAAAAATATTGTCATAAGTTGATTCAAGATGGTTTTGAGGAATAAATAAAGCAGGCATATGAGAAAGCTGCTTACTCTGAATCAATCAACAGGGCTGCCAGGGTGCAAGAAAAGGAAGAATCCAAAATCAAACTAGAAATATCGGGCGGCGAAGCTGGCGAGAATTCTGCCGGAGCTTCCGACCTTGTTGACAAATCATTAGCAGGCGGGTTCAGGAAATCATACTCGAATACAGATGCTGTATCTGCAAAAGACGAAGCCGACAGATCAGGATCGCAAAAGAAAAAGCAGCCTCCCGCTCTGCCGTTTAATGAAGCAATTTTTGCCATAGTGCTTTTTGTGCTGGCTGCAGTTGTAGGTCCGGGCCTGAATAGTTTTCATATGTACACACTAGACCGCTTAGGCTTCAGAAATCCACGAGCTTTTGACATGCATATTAAATATGCTGAGTCGCTTAAACCGGCTTTATGCATGGAAGTACTCAGAGCATACGATTCTGAATGTGGCAAACAGTTTGGTTATTCCAATCCTTCTACAATTATGGCTCGGCTGATTTACTTGCGTTACCGCCTTGGTATGGCTGAACAAGATCCGAATACTTTTAAGCAAGCAGTCAAAGAGGCTAATTCCATAGACTGGCGGAGTCGACTGTTACCCGTTATAGATCATCCGGAGTCCTGCCCAGAATCCACCACGAACGAATTGTACAAGCTGGCTGAGTTTTTCTTTCACCAGGCATTCGATAATGATCCTGGTGAGAATCGTTCACCAGAAACTATCAAGTCTTACAATAGTGCAAGCTTTATTTTTGAAGTTGTACTATCTCGCTGGGACAAGTGGCCGGCCAACGCTACAATCACCAACGTCAAGTCTGACTATGCTGAATGCAGAGCAGGTCTGGGTGATTACCAGAATGCTGCAAAATACATGAAGCAAGCACTCGATATAACCTGGCAAAACGGAGCGTACCAGTACAACGTGTACAGAGCCGAGAGGCTTGCAAACTATTACAGGCATTTGAATCAGATCGACCTTTCAATAAGATATGCTCAGGATGCTGTAACTATGGGCAAAGCCCTTTCAACCGACGATTACTTTTATAAAGCTGCTTGCCGGGAACTTGCTTTGAGCAAAAACCAGAAAAACCAGAAACAGAAAAAGATTGAAAGCAAAACCAGCAATATGCAGGAAGCAAACTGATGGCAGATCTTCAACTAAAGCTACCCTACAAAACAGCTTGGTCACGCTTGCTTTTCTTCATGATGTGCGGTCTTTTCCCGCTCTGGGCAATAGTGGCACCGGCTGCTTTAGGAATGCTTATCAGCAGAATCATTCAGCACCCGGAAACCGTGCCCTTGCATTTGGCAATCGGTATGTCACTGTCTATGGTGGCATTTACAGTGCTTAGCGTGATGCTTACGGCCCTTGCAGAGGACAATTGCATTTATGTGTCGAAAGACGGAATCGCATTTCCACCGTTTTTTCTACCTCTGCTCAAGTTCCGCAGAAACAGGCTCTGGAATGAAGTTGTGGCTGCAAACGTCACGGCTGCAAGCAGCAATTCGGGCGTTTGCAGCGGCAAGCTATTGTTAAGCTTCGAAGAAGGATCGCATCTGCCGCTCAATCTTGCAATCCTCAAAGCAAAAGACCTCGAACAGCTCTTCCTGGCTCTTGAACTCTGGGGAAGCAACTGCAAACGAGGCAACGAGCTGGTTGATTTCCAGAAACAGGTGCAGAACGAGACATCCGGAGCCGGTCACAGCGGTTATACCCAGATCTGGGAAGAAGAGCTCAGAAGGCGATTCTCCAGTGCTGCTTTCATGCCGCTTGAACCCGATCATGTTCTGCAAAATGGCAGGTTGAAAGTAATCAGGCAACTGGCTTTCGGAGGGCTTTCCGCGATTTATCTTGCCCAGGAGAAGGGGCTTGATCTGGTAGTGCTTAAGGAAGCTGTCGTTCCTGAAAAGGCTGATCAGGCAGCAAAAGCAAAAGCAGAAGAAATGCTTGTTCGTGAATCACAAATTCTGGCTCGCCTCAGGCATCCTAATATAGCTCGTGTCCTTGATCATTTTATTGAAGACGCTCGCCATTATCTGATACTCGAGTACATAAACGGCCCCGACCTCAGGCAATACGTAAAGGAAAACGGCGCGCTGAGCCAGATACAGGCTCTTGAGTGGGGCATAAAAATAGCCGAGATTCTATTTTATCTTCACAATCAGGATCCGCCTGTTTTTCACAGAGACCTGACTCCGGACAACATAGTACTTGCAAAGGAAGAGATTTTCCTGATTGACTTCGGGGCTGCCAACCAGTTTGTTGGCGCCGCCACTGGAACCATTGTCGGAAAACAGGCGTATATTCCACCCGAGCAACTGAGAGGAAAAACAGTACTGCAAAGTGATTTGTATGCCTTTGGATCTACCATGTATTTTCTACTGACAGGAAAAGATCCTTTAGCTCTTGCAGAAGCCAGCCCGAAAGAACATGATCCTGATATTGATGACGAACTTGATTCAATAATACGCAAATGTACTGCATATGAACTAGAAGATCGAATTGCAGGAGCCGGGGAACTCATTAGCAGTTTGCAGAGCTGCTTTGATCGAATGAGCCGTATACAGATTCCAGAGCCTGTGAATGCTCCGAAAGGAGACAAAGCTCATGGATGAAAAATTATCCGATCAAAAGATTGTACAGGAAGATGAGAAGAAAGAACTCTACGCTGAGATCAGCGCTCAAGAGCAGTTATTGCGCAAAGCAGAAACTGCCGCATCTGAAAAATCACAAATTGTTGAATCCGACAATGAAGCAGTTAAAGCTACGATAAAACGCTTTAAAGAGTCCCAGATTAGTGAAAGCGCGCCCAAAAGCAAGGCGCCGGATCAGGAACTCCCGCAAGTCAAGTTTCCCAGCTATAAAAAAGGCTTGTTATGGGTATTCTGCTTCAGTCTTTTCTTGTTGTTTCTTCCCAGAAACCCGACCCTGCAACTTATGATGCACTTGCCCATGCACATTTTCTGGACTGCATGTTTTTATCGTCTATGCCAGATTTGTGATCGAGCATTTGAAACAAAAACAAAGCCGGCTTTTGTAGCTCTTCTTTCTATTCTTGCGTTTCTGTGTTCACCGGTGTTTCCGGCCCCTCCATTTCCAAGAATGATGGATCCGTTTTTCATGCTCTGGGCTGCCACGCAAGTTAGCGCTTGCTGGTATCTCGGCAGCAAAATCAACAAGGGCACAGATCAATTCTTAAACAAAGCTTCAAGAAAAGACTGGAACTTCAGGTTAACTTTCATAGGCTGCGGCTATTTGTTAATCGGCTTTTGGTCTCCTGCTCTGTTCAACCTGGAGCCTCTTTTCGGTTTCTTGTGGTTTGTCAGCCAGTTCGGTTGTTTCTTGTATGCAAGCCAGACTTTAAAAACAGAGTTGTCCGACCATGCTTTGGATCTTTCAGCTACGGACAAGAAAGAACAGGCTTTTATAGAAGGTGAAAATCTCGAACTCAGATACAGGTCGTTTGCAGGCATCGAGCGATGGCTCGCCCAGAGATTCAGCACTGCAGGCATGAAACAGGGGCTAAAACTTTTTTTGATGTGGGTTCTGGGTCCGGCTCTTGTGATCGTAGGCGTTATCATAACAAGGGTTCTCTGGTTCTCATCTGTTGCACCTGGTCTTAATAAGAATCTTGAAACTGCGGGCAACCTTGCGGCCTCATCATCTGGAGCCCCCGTACAAATTTACTTGTTTGCCTTTTTGTTTTCTGTGTTTGCGATATTCTGGACTGTTTTAACAATGTATCGAAAAAGTCCTACTCATTTGATTTTAAGTGCAAAGGGCTTGCGTTTTGCCTGGAAGCACAAAAACAGCAGGCCGGTATCAGGACCGCTCTTTTCCTGGTCAAAACTGCAAAACATAAGAATCGAAAGACCAAAGGGAAAAACTTCCACCTTGCACGATCAGCTCGTTTTTGAAAGTGCCGATTCCGGAAATTTGAAAATCAAGTTGAATTCACTTGATTCGTTTGAAGACAAAGAATGGATCTTAAAAGCAATCAAAGCCTGGGCACCGGCAGTAAAACGAGATGCAAGCGTATTTCAGAGTCTTTCTGCTCCTGCAGATTACAGTTACACTGAACTCTGGCTGCAGGCACTCAGTGCCCCACCTCAAAGAGAAAGATTAAAACCGCTTGTTTCAGGTCTGAAGCTGAAGCAGGGCAAATACCGGGTTTGTGATTTGCTTGGTGTGGGAGGCCAGGGACAGGCTTATATTGCAGAGGAGGCCTTCAGCGGTCAATCTCTGGTGCTGAAAGAATTCATATTGCCTGTTTTTGTAGATATAAGCGTCAGAAAAAGCGCACTCGAGCAATTTGAAAATGAAGCTCGTATTTTGAGACAACTGCAGCATCCGCAAATAGTGAAATTGCTTGATTATTTTGTAGAAGATCACAGGGCATATTTAGTTCTTGAACATATTGACGGGGCCTCGCTCAAAGAACTTGTGGAAAAACAGGGGCCGCTCCCTGAGCCGCAAGTAAAGGCTCTTGCCGAGCAAATGTGCAAAATTCTTTCCTATCTTCATAATTTGGCACCGCCTGTAGTTCATCGAGACTTCACCCCGGACAATTTGATTTTGAGTATGGATGGGACCTTAAAACTTATAGACTTCAATGTTGCACAAGAGCAGGAATCGACTACAATCGGCACAGTAGTAGGAAAGCACGCTTATTTGCCTCCCGAACAATTCAGGGGCCTGCCGACTTGCCAGAGTGACATTTTTGCATTAGGTGCGACGCTGCATTACTTATTGACCGGCGAAGACCCGGAACCGATCTCGGTTTCACACCCGGCAAAAGCAAATCCAAAAGTTTCTCAGGAATTGGACAGCATAGTAGCAAAAGCAACTGCACCAGACCAGAAAAAACGCTTTCAAAACATTGAGGAACTCAGTTCGGCTTTTGGTTTTTGATTGAGAAGCTGATTGCGGATACAGGCAGCCTGGTTTTAATACGCGAGGTCGTAACGAGATGGAGCTGGATGTGGCAAAAACACAGAGCGGGTTTCCTTATTTTGACTTGCTTAGATCGCCAGCTTCCAGGATGCTGTCAATTTGTGGTTTCGTTAATGGGTAGGCTCTGTCCATGCGTTCCCATTCGTCCAGCATTCTTCGGTACCGCTTCAGGGTGGGAAAGTGGCTATTAAATATCCGAAGCTCTTTGTATCGCTCGCCGTTATCACAAAAGAAATGTGCAAACCCTAAATGTTGTCCTTCATTATTTCCGTCAAAGCCTTTGAACTGAACTTGCTCCAAGTAAGCAGGATCTGGCTTGCTTCCAAGCGATAAAAACATTGCTCGGTGCATGTCGAGGATAGAAAGGACTTCTTTTGAAATTTCTATTGGAAGTGGAGTCCACAAATCTTCGAAAGCCTCTCTGTACAAATATTCATAGCCACGCCCAAAGATCTCTTCCAGGTGCTTGTAGTACTTGACGAGGTGGTTATCCTTCTCATGTATACCTTGCAAGATTTGATATTGATTCACTAGTAACTGTCTTTCAATCCTCGTTAATGTCAATCCTTGTTTCCTGCCTGCTTCCATCTCTTCATCCTCAACAAGGAAAATCTGTTCAACCGGAACATTCAAGACTTTTGATATTCTCAATGCTAAAGCCAGGCTCGGCTCCTGTTTAAGAGTTTCAATTGCACTAAGTGCCTGCCGGCTCACTTCCAGCGTTCGCGCCAATTCTGATTGGCTAATCCCGCTATCTTCTCTAACTGTTCGCAAGCGATTTGCCATAGAATCCCCAAGCTTGTGTCAATTATAAATGGACGCAGACAGCTTGTCAATGATAGATTGACAAATCACGAAAAGCTCAAGCTTATTGTAAAGCGATGGCGTTTGGTAGATATCGAACTTAAATCGACCAAAAACGATTAAAATTGATTATAATCGAGCATGAAATTGAGCAATCTAAGTTGAGCAATTAAATCGACCAAATACGGTCAAAATAAGTCATAATCGATTATGAAATTGCTCAATCCAAGTTGAGCAATTAATTGACTGGCACATGGAGTTGAGCAAATGGAATGGAAGTTGAATCTGTCTTCCGTTGAAAACTTCTTTCCTGGACACAAGCTGATTAAGCTGATTGGTGAGCTTGACGAGTTCAAAGGAGCCTGGAGGTCCTTGTCGCAAATTCATCCAGAAAGACTAGCGGCACTGAAAAAGATTGCAACAATTGAAAGTGTAGGCGCCTCAACGCGAATTGAGGGTGCTTCGCTCACTGACAAAGAAGTAGAAGCCTTGCTGTCCGGATTGAAAACATCCTCTTTTACGACTCGCGATCAACAAGAAGTTGCTGGATATGCTGAAGCCATGGATCGTATTTTTGAAAACTGGAAACAGATACCATTCACCGAAAATCACATAAAACAGCTCCATGGGACCTTGCTCAAATACAGTACAAAAGATGATCACCATCGAGGCAGCTACAAAACAGTTACTAACCATGTCGAAGCTGTTGATGAGCATGGGCACAGAATCGGCATTGTGTTTGAAACGGCCAGCCCTTTTCAAACGCCCTACCTGATGACGGAACTAATCCAATTAACCAATACATATCTGGAAAAAGCAGAAATTCATCCCTTGATAATAATTGCAGCATTCATTGTGCAATTTCTTGCGATTCACCCATTCAAAGATGGCAATGGACGACTATCCAGATGTCTTACTACTCTAATGCTATTAAGATCGGGATACTCTTATGTTCCATTCAGTTCGCTAGAGAGTGTTATTGAAAGCAATAAAGAACAATATTACTTGGCACTCCGGAAAACTCAGAAGACTTTACAAGAACAGGATCTAGAATGGCAGCCATGGATCGAGTTTTTTCTGAGAGCTTTGCAGCAACAAAAAACAAAATTGGACGACAAAATAAAAAGGGAACAGATACTTCAAGAGCAATTACCTTCTCTGTCAATCCGTATCCTCGAACTAGCAAGAGAGCATGGAAGCCTCAAATCCTCCGACATCAATAAGTTAACAGGAGAAAGCAAGAGTACAATCAGGCTACGTTTGATTGAATTGGTCGATGCTGGACGTCTTCAACGTCATGGCAAAGGACCAGCAACTTGGTACACCTACTCGGAACCCCGAAGTACACTATAATTTACTCACCCCCACAATAGAATGGAACTACCTTGCCGGATTCGGCATTGTGTACCTGCTCCTGAAGCTGGCGCTCAACTCTTGAAAGAGCTCGCTCAATCTAGTTTTGCTTGTAACTTTCTCTCCGTTTTCAATGACGAATGCGGGTCTGAGCCCTCCCTGCCAGGCAAAAACAATTTGGCAGTCTCCATTCAGCGCCGGGCAGCTCAGAATCATTTTGCGCTGGCTCAAATCACCTTCTTCAATTTTGACCGTGGCGCCCATTTCATTTTCTAGAATTTCTGCAAAAGCATCGCGAACTTCTCTGTCGCCTGTAAGATCCCAGCTCAATTTCTCAATGTCGCCGTTTATGCTTTCATCGATCATTTTTTCAAGCATGCCCTTTTGCCTGTAATCGAGACCTTCTCCATAATTTTCTACAAGATCGAAAACCTTGCCTTCATTTATAATGTCCGGTCTTCTATAGATCCATTTGCCCGGAGTGTCTTCAATGCCGCTTTCATGCTCAGGAGAAATTTCTAGCTCGGGCAAATCTTGATGATTCGCTTTCTGCCCTGAGTCTGCATTAATCAGATCCCGGTCGAAATTTGCGCAGTCGCCTGAGAGCTTTGCTTGCAGCTTCTCTTCTTCGCAGCCTTCGCCCTTATGCTCTTCTATTTGATTTTGCCTTCCATCCATAATCAGATCCTTTCCTTTTCAAATAGCCTTTACTCCTCCAACTCTCAGAATAAAGAGCCGGCGTGCAAAGGAGGTGCAAGCAGATTAAATCGGAGGCTTGCGCCGAAAAAGACAGACAGACGGGACTTTACAGGCGTATTTAGATAGCGCGTATAATATAGTGGCTGGATCGGGATAAATTGCAGTAAACAGGACTGAAAACCGTGACTTCACTGATAGGTGAGCAGCTGGCTGGCGAATACGAGATTCTGGAGGCGCTTGGTCACGGTGCCAGCAGTGTGGTTTACAAGACCGCAAGAATTAGTGACGGCAAGCTTTTTGCCATTAAGCTCCTGCACAGACACCTGATTGAAAAAGAAGACACTTTAAAAAGGTTCGAGCAGGAAGCTCGGGCTTCTTGCTTGCTCAGCCACCCCAACATTATTAAGGCACATTCGCTAAATGAAACTGCCGATGGGCAACCCTATCTGCTCATGGACTATGTGCAGGGTCAAACGCTTGCCCAGTTGCTTGCTACAGAAAGACTGAGTTTGCCAAGGGCCTGGTCCTTATTTCTGCAAATTGCCGATGCACTTTGCCAGGCTCACTCGCTTGGAATTGTTCATCGCAATTTAAAACCAGGCAACATAATAATTGCAAGCGACGAATCGGGAAAAGAAACTGCGCATATTTCAGACTTCGGCATGGCCAAATTGCTTCCGGCTTCAGGTCAGGAAATCCAGAACCTGACTGCAAAAGGTGCCATTATCGGCAGTCCGCTTTATATGAGCCCAGAACAGTGCCTGGGTCGTGAAATAGATGCTCGGGCCGACATTTATTCCCTGGGCTGCCTTATGTATGCATGTATTGCCGGACGCCCGCCTTTAAAAGGTGATACCATTATTGATACCATGTCCAAGCATGTGGGTGAAATACCACAGAGCTTCGAGAAAGTCTGCCCGGAGCTAAAGATTCCCGGTCCGGTCGAAAAAATTGTTTTCAAATGCATGGCAAAGCGACCGGAAGACCGTTACGAAAGCGTCGAATTGCTCAAACAGGATCTGGCTCGGTTTCAGCAGGGCAAAAGGCCAAAAGCCATGTCCATGTCGATATCAACGGTTTTCGCCCAGCAAAAACTTCCTGAAGATCCGGTTATCGATGATGATCGCTATTTGAAAATCGGCTTGCTTGTTATACTTGCCCTGCTGCTTGGTCTGGTTGTTTATGCTGTCTGGAAAACACCTGAGCGCAAGAACCCCGACGAAGTAACCCTGGGCAAGAAATTTGCTGAAAGCCCCAGGGCGCCTCATCCGCTATCAGCGCTGGCATTGCTCAGGCAGGCAGATGAGCTGCGGCTGATGGAACGTGACCAGGAGGCACGCGCTTTATACAGGGAAGCTATTTCAAAAATCAAAGAAAAGAATCATCTTGATTCTGCGCTCGATAATGAGGTGCTGGCAATGGCGCATTACGGGCTTGCAGGAATTTTTTCGCATATGGCTGAGTGGATGGAGGCTGAAAAAGAACTGCGTCTGGCTCTATATGTTCAGGAACTGGGTGGACCACAGAGTGCTCCCGGCAAAAACCGGCTTCAAATCGAGCTGGCTGAGCTGATGTTGAAACAGGGAAAGCTGAAAGAAGCAAGAGATATACTCGAATCGATCAAGAAAGAATCTACGGACAAAATTGAAGATGCAAGAATTTTGCTGATGCTTGCAGATATTTCTTCCCGCCAGGACAAGGATAAGGAAGCAGAGGCGTATCAGCTAAAAGCCGTGAAACTCTTAAAAGGTGAACGTGGTTTGCTCCGCAGGCTCTATTGCGCATTGCTTTCAAAGCGGGCCAACCTGCTTCTTAAAAAGAAGGAGTTTGAGAAATGTGTGGGCATGTTGAGTGATGCCATTAATGAACGTCCGGTTTCCGAATGGGATGCGTATTATGCAGACTCTTCAGTTTTTCTTGCCGGTGAAAAAGCGCGTGCGCTTGCAAGCTGGGGGAAGCTTGATGAGGCGCTAGCGACCGCTAAGCAGGCAAGCGAAACTCTTAAGCAGAACAGCTTTCCCAGCTTGAAAGCCGGAGAAGTTCTGCACGATGCGGAGGAACTCACAGATCTCCGGGCTGTAATAGAAGCGCTCAGTGGCAAAACAGCGGAGGCAGAAAAATTGCTTGCAGACAAGCTGCAGTTTTATGGCAATAAGCTCGGTCATATAGCAACGCTTGCCCGTGTTTATGTTTTTGACAGGCGACCGGGCGAAGCACTCGATTTGCTTGCAAAATACAAAAAGCAAGCCTTTAAATCGACAGCAGCAAAGGGTGAATACCACGCACTTATGGCAGAGGCACTTGCCGGAAAAGGTAAAAACGACGAAGCACTGCAGCAGGCCGAACTTGCCGTGGATACTTTGAGAAAGTCAAATGAAACCGGTCTTTATTTGTACTGCCTGCAGCTAAAGGTCAAACTCTTGCGCGAAGCAAACAAAACTGACGCTGCCGAACTTATTGAAGAGAGTGTCGGACGACAGAACCCGGTAACAACTGCATTTGATAGTCTTCTGCCTGCATATCAGCGTTCTGGCAATTAAATGCTCCCGATAAAATGATCCCGGTATGAGGTAAGCCATTGTTTGATTCGCTAGTGAATTCAATTGAAAGCTGGGGGCGGAAGCACGAGCTTTCGAGACTTGATTTCAATCGCCTGGTTGAAAAAGCTGCCCTTGAAAATGACGTGAACCCGGCCGCTTATAAAAAGCGAGTTCTTTTTCAATCAATGATTGGCTGCTTGTTTATATTTGCAGTTGTGGCTTTGATTTTGGGTTGCACGGGCTCAATGCTCGTTTACATGATCCATTCGCATCATCATTCTTATGGCTCCAGTAAGCTCATGCTTCTCTTGTTGATTACAAGTGCGGTGCTCTTATATAGCCTCTGGGTACGAAATCCGCCACCTCAGGGTGTGAAATTGGAAAGAAAGGAATGCCCGGAACTCTTTAAGCTTGTCGATGAGATTTCCGAGAGGCTAAAAGTGCAAATTGACGAGGTGCTTTTAGACGACCAGATGAACGCTTATGTATGCCAGATTCCACGCTTGGGTGTGCTTGGCTGGCCCAAGAATTATCTGGTTCTCGGTTACCCGTTGATGGCTTCGCGCTCGCTTATCATGTTCAAAGCAACGTTGGCTCACGAATTCGGGCATATTTCAGGTAACCACGGCAAGCTGAGTGCCTGGATTTACACTGTCAATGTCATGTATTCTCAACTTCTGGATAACCTGAGACAGGGTTCTCCCCTGCTTTATTGTGTCTTCTTTGCTTTCTTTCACTGGTATGCGCCGCGCTTTGCTGCATATTCATTTGTGCTGCGCAGGCAACATGAATATGAAGCCGACCGCATGGCCATTGAACTTACCAGTGCTGAAGCCGAGTGTCTTGACCTGATTTCTTTAAGTCTTTTCAGTCGCAATTTAGGCGAGAATTTCTGGGCTGGGCTCGCTAAGACGACAGAAAGCCGGGAAGAAGCACCGGATGATTTGATGGAACAAATGACTGATTTTATCAAAACTCCAATTGACCTGGAAAAGGCCAGGAAGTGGTATCAGGAATATTTGCAATACAAAACCGAAACATCAGACACGCATCCGAGCTTAATGGACCGTTTGCTGTTTGCAGGCTATCCGGCAAAAAGCAGGGAGGAGATTTTTGCAGCTGAAATACCTTTTGAGGAAATATTGAATCCCAAAATGACGGCCGGCCAGGAGCTTTTTGCAGAAAAAGAAGCCGATTATAAAAAACTCCTGTCGCAAATCTGGCAGGAGTCTTCGAGACTGGGCTGGCAAATCGCGCATCGTCAGACCGTTGAAAATCGCAAAGTTCTCATAGATCTCGAAGAAAAGAAATCCAGATCCGAGCTTGAAAAAGATGAGTTGCCTGTGCTTGCTTCTCTCTATCTTTCGCTTGAAGGAAAAGAAAAAGCAATGCCTCTGGTTCGGGAGCTATTAGAAGAGCAGCCTAACAATGCATGGGCAAGTCTGCTTGTCGGTTCTGAAATGATTGGCAGGGGCGATGATTCGGGAGTTGCGTATATCGAACGGGCAATGAATCATGATGTATCACAGATTCCTGATGCTTGCTCATATTTAGTTGCATATTACAAAAGAAGCGGACGATATGACGAGGCCGAAAAGTATTTGCTGCGTCTTGATTCATTCGGTCAGGAAGCCGATGAGGCGGAAGCTGAGCGCATGCAACTGCCCGATAATACCGAGTTCGAAGCACACGGGCAGGATGAAAAAACGGTTCAAAAAGTTAGAGAAGTGCTTCTGGAAATAAAGGAACTGAAATCTGCTTATCTTGCTAGGCGAAAAGTTCGATATCTGGCAGATATCCCTTCGTATGTGCTCGGGATTCAGTTAAAAATGGGGTTTGATCTCAGCGGTGATCGCGATATAAAACTGCTTGATAAAATCGCAAACTCGGTCGAATTTCCTTTTGATCTCAGGATAATTTTGATCAAGGACAAAATTGCCAGAAAGATGGCAGCCATTGACGGAGCTTGCCTATTGTCGGGCGGATCGCGATAGTGTAACATGCAAGATGCTTAGTATTTGAGATTCAGGCAGCAAGGAAGCTAAAGCTTTGAATCGCGTTCTCAAAAGTTCGTTTACGGCTCTTCTGCTTGTATTTTCTTGCAGCAATGTTCATGCTCGCTATCAAGAAAAGCAGGAGCCTATGCCTGCTAGAAAAATGGATATGCCCGGCATGAAGATGGATATGCCGGGCATGAATATGAATATGCCAGGCAAGAAGATGGATATGCCGGGCAAGAATATGGATATGCCAGGCAAGAAGATGGATATGCCGGGCATGAATATGAATATGCCGGGCATGAAGATGGATATGCCGCGTCCGCTTAAAGACATAGCCCCCGACAGAGTCGGCAAGTGGCTGGCTTCACCACTTGAGCCCGGAGTCAACTCAATTACTTTGCCTGAAATGGAAAGGCTTGCTCTTGAACACAATCCTACATTGATTCAGGCCCGCGCTCATGTGGATGCAAGTGATGGACAGGCTTTGCAAGCCGGTCTTTTTCCTAATCCCGGACTTGGTTACAACGGCGACCTTATGGGTTTGCGTGGTCCAGGAAATGGTGCCGGTGAATTTCAGGGCGCATTTTTAGAACAGGAAATTATTTTAGGTGGCAAGCTCAAGTGGAGCCGAAACAAATACAAAGCAAGAAGCGAAGCTGCCAGAAAGGAAGTTGCGGTCCAGACTTTTAAAGTAAGCAATGATGTCAAAACATTCTACTTCAGAATGTTTGCAGACTACCAAACTCTATACATAGAAAAGGAAATGCTGAAATCGGCTCAAGATCAGTATCTGACCGTGCAAGAAATGTTTAATTTAGGCCAGGCAAACAGGGCCGATTTGCATGCGGCAAATGTTTCATTGCAAAAGCAAAAATTGAAAGTTATGGAGGCTCAGAACGAGCTTGATTGCTCCTGGCGTAAGCTCACTGCAATTGTCGGCATAGAAATGCCCATAAAAGCCCCGGCGGGTAATTTTGAGCTTGATGCAAACGAATTAAGCTGGGAAGTGGCTTTAAAGCGCCTCTTAGAAAACAGCCCTCAAATTGCACAGGCAAGGGCTAAGCTCAGGTCGGATGAAGTAACGGTCAAAAGAGAAAAAAGACAGAAGGTCCCGGACCTGCTTCTTTCTGCTGCTTACGGCTGGGATGCACTGGAACGGGGCTGGGCATCAAGAGCTACAGCTTCTGTAGTTAACATTCCCCTGTTTGACCGAAATCAGGGAACTGTTAAACAAGCAGAAGCTGATCTTTCAAGGCAGAAAGCCGAGCTCAAGCTTGTTGAGTTGCGCCTGCGCAAAGCGTTAGCTGAAGAATACAAAAAATATTCAACCGAGTGCCAATATGTGGAATCTTACAAAAACGTGATTCTGCCTGAGTCCGAAAAGCGCTATATAGTAATGCTGAACAGCTACAGAAATACAAGAGCCGACTGGAATCAGGTGCTTGAGTCTCAAAGAGATTTTTTCTCTCAAAGGCTCGATTATATAAAACACCTGCAAGCAATGCGCGAAGCCGAAATATCGATAAACGGTTTTGTATTAACCGGTGCTCTTGAATCACCTATTGGTGTCGATCCGCCCGGACATATCGATGCTGTGCCTAAACCCAGATAAAAGACGGTGCTTAATGAAAGAAAAGAAAAACACAAGACGCGATTTTTTAGCTGCCGGATCTGCACTCGGCATCGGCTCGATTCTGGGTCCAAATGCTGACGCTGCAATAATTCAGCCGCAAAAAAAGAAGGCGCTGAATTCGGGAAAGGACGCCGGTGAATTCAGCCAGTACTCTCGTTATAAGCCCAGCTTTGGCGGCCCGCCCGGCTCTGATCATTATCTGGGAAAATTGGTTCCGGGTTTACGTGCCTCGGGCTTGCCACCAGTGCCGGTGCATGTGCCCGACGTTAAAAAGCTGGATTTTAAACTGGTAAATGGAGTTAAGGAATTTCATTTGCGCAGCATGGCCGTAAAAAGAGAGTTCCTGCCAGGTCATTTTATGGACATCTGGGGCTACAACGACAGTATGCCGGGACCGACTATTGAAGCTTACCAGGGTGATAGAGTACGAATCATTTTGCATAACGACTTACCTGAACCCACGAGTTTGCATTTACATGGCTTCGAGCTTGACGTAAGTATGGACGGTGTTCCCGGACTGGTTCAGGATCTGGTCCCGCCGGGAAAGTCATTTAGTTATGAGCTTGAATTGCACCAGACCGGGACATTCTTTTATCACTCTCATGTGGCAATGCAAGAAACCATGGGAATGATGGGACTCTTTATTGTTCATCCTAAGATTGCATACGATCCGCCTGTTGACCGTGACTTTGCGCTTGTTTACCAGAACTTTTTTATCTTGCCCAACTCAACTGTTAACGATACGACTATTATGGATTGGAACTGGCATACGATAAACGGGCGCAGTGGGCCGTTTACGACGCCTCTTGTAGTTAAACACGGTGAACGAGTAAGAGTTCGCCTCATTAATTTCAGCCCCGTGCAACACCACCCGATTCACTTTCACGGGCATACTTTTTGGTTAACAGGCACAGAAGGTGGGCGTATTCCTGAATCAGCCTGGATCAACCGGAACAATACGCTTGTAGGCGTGGCGATGGCTCAGGATTTCGAGTTTATAGCCAATAATCCGGGCGACTGGATCTTTCACTGTCATATGACACACCATATGATGAATCATATGGTCAGGCAGGTCGGGCCGAGAATGAGGCAGGCAAATATTACAAACCCTTATTTCCAGGCCCTGCCTGATACGCCGGAACCGGTGGATATACTCAGTAGTCCCGCTTTGAAAGTGCCCGGTTTCCCGCAGGCAATGCCGGGCATGATGATGAGTGACGAAATGAGCCCGGAATCCATGGCTAAAATTAACGGGCGCCGGGAAACACGGGGAATGCGCAAGAGCTGGGCAAGCGGTGTACATGGTTTGATGACGGTGCTCAGAGTGCTTCCTGAGGATCTTTATGAGCTTGTAATGAAAAGCAATGAATATGTGGCGCCAGGTGCGGTTTTTGACGCCATAGTAAAGGGACGTTACAAAAAGAAGACCTGAAGTAATACTGGGGCTAACCCCAGGGTGCTGACGGTTATTTTCTGGCAGAAGTTCAGAATTTGAAAGCTTAAACTGAGAAAGTTGGAGCTTAAGGAAAGAGAACAATGCCGTCAAAGAAGTTTTTGCTGAGCACCGCCGCATTTATTGCAGGTAGCCTGCTTGTATACAATGGCATAAGCCACGAAAAAGTACTGGCTGAGAAACAAGAAGCGCCTGCGGCCAAAAAAGCTGCCCAGCAAAAACCACGAATTGACCTGGCATTTTGTATCGATACGACCGGCTCCATGCAGAGCGAAATCGATGCAGTTAAGTCAAAAACCAAGGAAATAGTCGCAAAGCTTTCAGGCAGCAAACCGGCCCCTGAAATAAGAGTAGGACTTGTTGCCTACAGAGACCGTGGTGACGAATATGTAACTAAAGTTTTTCAGTTTTCAGATAATATCGATAAGGTCGTAAAAGACATTTCGTCATTGCAAGCTGATGGCGGCGGCGATACGCCGGAGGCGGTAAATGAAGCTCTGCATGCTGCAGTTAATCAGCTTGAATGGAGCGACAGTAATAGAACTGTGAAACTACTTTTCTTAATTGGTGACGCCGGCCCTAATACTTATCCGAATGATTACAACTGGGAAACTGAGAGCAAGAAAGCAATTGCAAAGGGTATTCAAATAAACACGGTTGCCTGCGGCAGCCTGACAAACGGCAGCTCCGAGCATGCAATTTTTCAAAAAATAGCCAAACTTGCAGAGGGCAAATCCGAGTTTCTAACCTACAAGCAAGAAGTAGTTGAAGCCGGCGGTCGCAGGTCTACTCTTGTAAGCTCGGCAGGAAGAATGTACAGCGTCGAGGGCAAGTCGACAGACGCGTGGAAAGAAGGCGCCAGCAAATTAATGGCCCGCGGTATGGCTGCTCCGGTAGCTGCTGCCTCGCCCATGCCGTCAGCTTCTTTTGCAGCTGGCGATAGCGGCATGGTGGCTGCTGAAATGGCCGGAGCACCGGCAGCTGCAGGCTTTGGTGCGGGCTTTGCTTCAAGCACCGCTTCCCGTGCGGCATTACCGCTAAGACGGGCCAAGCGAAGCGCTGCTTATTCTTATGGTGCCTCAGCAGCAGGCGGCGGTGGATTCAGCCGCGCCGAAAACAATCTTGCAGACATAGTATTGAGCGCTACTAAAGATGCAGCTAAAAAGAAAGCAAACATAGACTACAAAGATTAACAGCGGAAGCAAAGCGAAAAGAAGTGCGGTACTGAAAAGTGCCGCATTTTTTTTCGCTTTGCTTCTATCATGTTGAAATTTCCGATCACAAGATCAAACAGGCAGATTGGCTGCCAGCCAAAATCGAGCCGGAGCAAATTGAAGATTCTGAACATCGAAAAGAAAGTTCCAATTTAAACCTTTCGACTTTCGCGCGGACTTGGAAGGGCGTAGAATCTAATACTACCAACTAATGAGGATGGTGTTCTATGAGCGACGGATTGAACATTCCGAAAGGCGAATTTCTGGGACATCCGAAAGGATTATACCTGCTGTTCGCCACCGAAATGTGGGAACGCTTCAGTTATTACGGCATGCGCGCCCTACTGGTACTGTCCATGGTGGCGGCAACGAACTCGGCTAATCCTGGCTTTGGCTGGGACAACTCAGCGGCGCTGGCTCTATATGCCTGGTTTACCGGGTTCTGTTATTTCACCCCTCTGATTGGCGGATGGCTGGCCGATAATTTTCTTGGGCAGCGCAAGGCCGTGGTGATTGGCGGGATCATAATGGCAATCGGGCAATTCATCTTATCGATGAGTGTCGCCAAAGATTTGACTTTGTTCTATGTTGGACTGGTCGTACTGATCTGCGGTAATGGTCTATTTAAAGCAAATATCTCAACCATGGTCGGTGACTTATATCCAAAGGGTGACGCCCGCCGTGACGGCGCCTTCTCGATTTTTTACATGGGTGTCAATCTTGGTGCTTTCTTTTCTCCGCTGGTTTGTTCAACTCTAGGCGAAAGCTCCAATTACGGTTGGCGCTATGGTTATATGGCTGCTGGTTGCGGCATGACCCTGTCTGCCATAATTCAGATTTTCTTGTCGCGCCGTTTCTTGGGCGATGTTGGTGTGCAGCCGTCCGCCCTTCGCGCCAAGGCACAAGCCGGTGGCACGCACACGCCTCTGACACAGGAAGAGCGAGATCGTCTGAAAGTGATTTTCATGCTCTTTGTGTTTGTGATGTTGTTCTGGGCATCGTTCGAGCAGGCCGGCGGCTTAATGAATCTGTATGCATCCGAGAAGACTAACCGCATGCTCGGCTCGTTCGAAGTGCCGGCAGGCTGGTTCCAATCGATGAACCCGTTGTTTATCGTGTTGCTTGCACCCCTGTTCGGAATGTTCTGGGTGCGTCTGTCTAAGAATGGCAAGGGCGGCATGCCTACGCCACACAAGATGATGCTGGGTCTGCTTTTGACTGGCATCGGTTTCGTGTTTATGGTCGCTGCGGTGTTTGATCAGCAAGCGCACGGCAAGGCCAGCATGATCTGGCTGATACTTGCCTACCTGCTTCATACCATGGGTGAACTGTGCATCTCCCCGGTTGGTCTGTCAATGGTGACGAAGCTGGCCCCTCTGCGCCTTGCCAGTGTGATGATGGGCGTCTGGTTCCTGATTAACTTCTTCGCCAACCTTCTGGCAGGCTATATTGGGGTGTTTGCAGAAAAGGCCGGAGAATTGACCGTGTTCGCTGGCTTGGCCATAGTGCTTGGTTTGTTTGCGCTGGTCTTGTGGTTTGTCGCGGGCAAACTGGTTTACTGGATGCATGGAGCGGAAAGCACAAACCCTCAAGAAGAAGCTAGCGTAGAGTCAAACAGGGCTGCATAGAAGTGAGCTACCCCAAAGCCTTTGAGATGGTCTGCTTTTTCTGAATGGAGTTTGAGTGTTATCATAGTGGCGGTTCCGGATTGTCTTTTAACGAAAGTGTGTTATGGCAAAGATTCTGATTGTTGAAGATGACGAGCATCTCAGAAGCGATGTGGTTGATTATCTGGAGTTTGAAAAACACACAGTTGAGGAAGTTAGCGACGGCAAAGAAGCCGAAGAAAGGCTGAAGTTTTACCAGTATGACCTGATTGTTCTTGACTGGCAGCTTCCTCATCAATCAGGTATTGAAGTTTGCAAGAAATTTCGGGCCGCTGGCGGGCAAACGCCTGTAATAATGCTAACCGGCAAAGATGCACTTGAGGAAAAAGAAAAAGGGCTTGATTCCGGAGCGGATGATTACTTGACCAAGCCGTTTCATATAAAAGAACTTGCCGCAAGAATACGCGCTCTGCTAAGGCGACCTTCTGCGATGACCGGAACTGTTTTGAAAATCAAGAATTTTGCACTTGATACCAACACAAAAATACTGACAAAAGATGATTCGCCAATTCAGCTTTCACCAAAAGAATATGCGCTCATGGATTTTTTAATGAGGCATCCTGATGAAGTGTTCAGCCAGGAAGCATTATTGGAAAGAGTCTGGAGTTCCGAATCAGATGCCTCGGTTTTTTCTGTTTATACCGCCGTAAAAACTCTGCGAAAAAAAATCACCGTCGACGGCGAAAAATCAATACTAGCCACTGTGCACGGGCTCGGGTACAGGCTCGAAAGCAGGTAAAATTACTACTTTACCGAATAACTGCATATTTAGACAGTCTTAAACCGAATGGAAGTCTACTGATTCGAAAACCCAGAACTTATATATTGCTGTTACAGGAATTCGGGGAGATTCACAATGGCTAATCTGGAGCAGGGGACTGGAAATCTGGAACAGGGCAAAGGCTGTACGGCTCTTGAGTCCAATCTCAAGGGATTAGAAAGCTCACTAGATTCTGTAGGCAACTTCAAAGAACTGCTCGGGCAGCTTCTAGGCAAAAATGCCGAAAATAGAGCTAAGAATCCCTCAATTCCGGCACTTGAACTTGTAGATAAGCAGTTTGTAAATGAATTGCATGACATTGGCGTGAAGCGCAGCGGTGATAAGGAGATCTTGTTTGGTCAGCGAGTCAATCAAGACAAGAACGTCCTGGTCGGCTACCTCTGCGATGAAGCTAAACCCAGAAAATAGAGTGTGGATCTCCGAAGGCGGAGCCTGCTCGTTCTGGTCGCACCCTCACACATTCCTCCCATTAGGGTGTCAGTGTAGAAGAGTGACTGAGGTTGAACAGTGAAATGAAACCCAGAATGAAATCCAGACTATGCCAGTTTAAAAAGCAGACTTTGCGTAAGTCAAAGCATCTTCAGGACCTTGATGCGATTGAAGTTATGAACCCGGGCTATATGCAAAAGAAGTCTGGTGGCGATATCAACACGACTGTCATTGTTAAGCCTTAGTGAGCATGATCATGAGTTTCGGGCCGTCTGTGACCGATGCTTCCAATAGTTTCTGAACTGCGCGGGGGCGGGAAAATAAAAAATAGAACTGACTCGTTCAAAATTTCCTCAGAATTGCCCGCTATATTAAGAAGCGTGGAAGCAAGCGATGCTCTCTAAGCGGTTTCCAGACATTAGTCCAGCCAAAGCCACACCCGATAAGAGAGTGCATAGCCGGCAAGTTTACCTGCCGGCTATTTGTTTGGCTTCTTGTGTTTTCTGCTAGCCAGTCTCGATTTAATTCAAGAAGAATTCTTTCGTTCAAAATTTGCTCAAAATTGGCGGCTATTTTATAAACATCAGCCGAACCCGAAATTCGCTGATTAACCAGCCAGAACAAACTGATTGCCGGAGCACTCGCCCTCCCCAGCCGGTGATCGGATTAATTAAGAAGATGAGCCGGACCACCCGCCAGCCGCGTCCGGCCCGTCTTCTTTTTGCTTTTTCTTTCAGCGTTCCATCTCTGTATATTGAATTTGACTCTGCCCGGTCCTCTGGTGATGTCAGTAAGAAGCCTCTCGTTACGGGCATTATGAGCTCGCGATAAGAATAAGAAGAATGCGATTCTTCTTTTCTTCCCTGCTAATTGCTGCCTCAGCAGGTACAATCACTTTGTTCTAATTTGATTGCATATACATATAGATCGTTTTGAGATCGTTTTTGTAGATCGGTTTTAGCCTGGGTTTTGATCTACTAAATCCTTTCTTCGATTCAAGACCGGAGCAATGGGCGTAATTAATGGAAAGGTTCTCTCAAGGCAAATCAAAGCTGGCTAAAAGAAGCATCTGGTTTCTTGCTGCTTTTATTCTTGCTCCTTCAGTCTGCCCGGTCGCAGCTCAGGAAAGCGAGCCAGCCACTAAAGAATCAGGAAGCTATGTAAAGCAGACAGCAGTGATGGACACGCCCACTGCTCAGGGGGCTGAGAGCAAGAGGAAGAAGCCGGCTCCTGAAAGCAGTCATAAAAGCATTAACTCAAATCTTGAGAATGACTTGAACTTACTCTACGGAGTTGAGCTTGCCGGCTGGGAAGCTCTGCCGCCGCTCTGCTTGCTGGTTTCGGGCAACTCGCTTCTAAATCCGGAGGGTAAGCAAGTAGAAGTAGCCGGAGACAAATCAGCTGCCATCCTTATAGAGTATGGATTAAATGATGCAGTACTCAGAAAGTTCAGGCGCTCGGGCCTTATTTTGAATCTTGACCTTTTCCATTTCAAAACCGCAGACGGTGCTTACGGTGCTTACTCGACCATGCGCAGGGGTTCGTCGACTGTTCTTGTCCGGGGGCAGGCCTCCTCGGAGGATGAAAACAGCATTTCCTTTTACAGCGGCAACCAGCTTGTTTTTCTTTCTAGCAATGCAGATGCTGACGAGGAAGCAAAGTCAGGCTTGAGCAAACTGGCCGATCAAATAAGCTCCAGGCTTCCGGCTGCAGTGGCTCCGCCCTGGATGGTTTCAAGCCTGCCGCCTTTCGAGAGGTTGAAAGGCAGTGAGAAATACTTCATGGGTTCAAAGTCTGCAAGCCATTACAGCAATGCGCCTTTCGTAGATGCACTTTTGCTTGACCGCTGCCGCGGTGCAGCCCATGCCGATTATCGTTATTCGCGTCCGCTTGCAGAAAGGCTCAGACTTTTGCTTGCTGACTACGGCAAGCCCGAGCTGGCTCAAGAAGCCTTCAATTCTTATACGTCGAGCATGGCTTCTTACGGCCAGAAAACTGTTCAAAAAACCAGCAATGAAGTGGTCTGCAAAATGTCCGACTCATATCTTATGTGCGGCATCAAGGGTCCGAAAGTATATGTAATATCCGGGGCTCGCAAAAAGAACTCGCCTAATATCCTTGCCAGAGAGCTTCGCTGGTAGAAAGCTGTTTTTTAGCGTGAGCTATTCATTCTTAGTTAGTTAGTTAGTTTAGTTAGTTGCAGGTAATTCTTACCAATTGCAAAGACAGGATCTCAAAATACATATATTGAATATCGCCATAGCTGAAACTGCTCTGGCGTGAAACGCTCTTTTCCGCTAGCTAAGCACTTCTCGGCTGATTGCGCTCTTGCGAGCATGGACTATATAAGCTGCCGCTCAGGAAGAAAGAAAACGATTGCAAACGTTTTTGTACACAAAAAATTTCCGGGAAAATCAAAGAGGAAGAATTCTCCAAAAAGTGCTAATTTGCTAGCTTTAGCTATATTGTGTGGTCGGAATCTTAAGGAATGCTGTATGCTTTTTCTATTCACAGAACTACAAATCAACATAGTTTCGGCAGCTTGCAGATTTGACAGTGAATAATGGAGTTGATACCATAGTTATTCGAGTCGCAGTTAACTGCTGCGGCGGAAGAATTTGAACCCTGATAACTGAATAGCCAAAGACGAATCCTGTCAAGAATTTGAGTAGGCTTTCAAACAATCTGAAAATCGGACTGTACTCCAGTCTGGTTTTAGCAACGGAGAGTTTGATCCTGGCTCAGGACGAACGCTGGCGGTGTGCTTCACACATGCAAGTCGAACGAGGTAGCAATACCTAGTGGCGGACGGGTGAGTAACGCGTGGGAATCTGCCCTGGGGTGGGGGATAGCAGGCCGAAAGGCCTATTAATACCGCATATGCCGAGAGGTAAAAGGAGTAATCCGCCCGAGGATGAGCCTGCGTCCGATTAGCTAGTTGGTGGGGTAAAGGCCTACCAAGGCTACGATCGGTAGCTGGTCTGAGAGGATGATCAGCCACAATGGGACTGAGACACGGCCCATACTCCTACGGGAGGCAGCAGTGGGGAATTTTACGCAATGGGGGAAACCCTGACGTAGCGACACCGCGTGAGCGAAGAAGCCCTTTGGGGTGTAAAGCTCTGTCAGCAGGAACGAAAATAAATATGACGGTACCTGCAGAGGAAGCATCGGCTAACTACGTGCCAGCAGCCGCGGTAAGACGTAGGATGCGAGCGTTGTCCGGATTCATTGGGCGTAAAGAGTTCGTAGGCGGTTTGTTAAGTCTGATGTTAAAGATCAGGGCCCAACCCTGGGAGTGCATTGGATACTGGCAGACTGGAGTGCAGTAGAGGCGAGTGGAATTCCCAGTGTAGCGGTGAAATGCGTAGATATTGGGAAGAACACCGGTGGCGCAGGCGACTCGCTGGGCTGTAACTGACGCTGAGGAACGAAAGCTAGGGGAGCAAATGGGATTAGATACCCCAGTAGTCCACGCTGTAAACGATGGATACTAGGCGTTGCAGGTATCGACCCCTGCAGTGCCGCAGCTAACGCGATAAGTATCCCGCCTGAGTAGT